>NZ_JBOCUO010000003.1:0-823909 GCF_052542005.1 Terrihabitans aquatilis
ATGTTCAGTGAACATCGTCTTCCATAAAATGGCAGAAGCAATTTCACCGCTTGCGCGGTTGGTGTTGCTCACCGTTTTCAGAAGGTTTCGGCCAGCGAAAGTCAGTGCCGGCGTCGATGAGTGGCTATCTAAGGAATGGGTCCGAGACTGTCAAGCGCGCTTTTGCAAAAACGTCAAAACCGCTGGGAGTGGCGTCATCTAATGCGGGCGGAACTGACAATTATCCACAATGACCCGTCAGCGCTCTCGAATTAATCCCGAGCTGTATCGATGTTAACGTGTCGTTAACCATGCACATTCTTAATCACTAACGGATCATTAAGGACATCTGATTTGGCTGCCGCTTCCATTCATCCGGGTCTGCGATTTCGTGGGAAATCATACCTGGCGCTGGTGCTGGCTCCGACCCTTCCCTTGGAAGACTGGTTAAAGGAGCTGGTGGAGCTGGGGACGCGATCGCCGGGCTTCTTTTCTTCCCGCTCCGTGGTTCTCGACGTGACGGGCCTGCCTTTGTCGGCGGCGGAACTCGCATCTCTTCTGTCCCGGCTCTCCGAACACGGCATTCGGCCGATGGGGATTGAGGGGGCGCAAGATGTGGCCAGTTTGCCGGGCATGCCGCCGTTTCTTGCTGGGGGCCGGACGACGGCCGATATCGAGATGCCCAAGTCGAAAAAGCGTGCAGCGCCGGCTCCAGCATCCTTGACGGTCGATGCCGTCCGCTCGGGTCAGAGCGTTATTTTTCCTGATGGGGATGTGACGATCATTGGGTCAGTGGCGTCTGGAGCCGAGGTTATCGCGGGCGGCTCGGTTCACGTTTACGGGACGCTTCGGGGGCGTATCATTGCCGGTGCTTATGGGAACGCCCATGCCCGCATTTTCTGCCGGAAGCTCCAGGCGGAATTTTTGGCGATCGACGCGGTCTATCTGACTGCCGAAGCCATAGACACATCTCTTGCAGGCCAGCCCGTCCAGGCTTGGTCGGAGCACGAAGCGATCAAGCTTGCGATCCTGCGCTGAATTTTTTGGGGGAAGTACGCCATGGGCGAAGTAGTCGTGGTCACGTCGGGTAAAGGCGGAGTCGGAAAGACGACGACGACCGCCGCCTTGGGAGCGGCATTGGCGGCTTCGGGTGAGACGGTCGTCGTGATCGACTTCGACGTCGGTTTGCGCAATCTGGACCTCATTCTCGGTGCCGAGCGCCGCGTGGTCTACGATTTCATCAACGTCATTCAGGGGCATGCGAATCTGTCCCAAGCGCTGATCCGCGATAAGCGGATTGAGACGCTGTATCTGCTGCCGGCCTCCCAGACGCGCGATAAGGACGCGCTTACGGAGGAGGGGGTCGAGAAGGTCATCAACGAATTGCGCGAGCGATTTGATTGGGTGATTTGTGACAGTCCGGCCGGCATTGAACGCGGCGCCGCGCTCGCCATGCGTCATGCGGATCTCGCGGTTGTGGTCAGCAATCCGGAAGTTTCGTCGGTCCGTGATTCGGACAGGATCATCGGACTGCTGGATGCGAAGACAGAGCGCGCCGAGCGGGGCGAGACCATCCCGAAATACCTCCTGCTGACACGCTATAATCCGGCGCGCGCCAGCCGTGGTGACATGATGGCCGTCGACGACGTGCTGGAAATCCTCTCGATTCCGCTTCTAGGCATCATTCCGGAGAGTGAAGAAGTGTTGCGGGCCTCGAATGTCGGCGCACCGGTCACCTTGAGCAGCCCCACGAGCAAGCCGGCTGTAGCTTATGCGGAAGCAGCCCGTCGCCTGCGTGGAGAAATGATCGGAGACGTCACTGTTCCAGTGGAAAAGCAGAGCCTCTTCGGCAAGCTCTTCGGACGGAGGGCGGCATGAACATCCGCAGTTTCTTCGCCCGCCGCACGTCAGCTACCGCCGCCCGGGATCGACTGCAGATTTTGCTGGCGCACGAGCGCAACGGTGGTCGCGCTTCGGAACTCGTGGCGACGCTGCGTGAAGAGATCATGGCTGCAATTGCCAAGCACGTGGCCATCGATCAGACGCGTATGAACGTCAATATGAAGCGAGAAGATTCGGTTTCGATCATCGAGATCGATTTCGAGGTTCCCGAAACGGTTCTTGCCCGGGCAACCGCCGTCGCGGGCTGAATTCCTGGTACGGCGCCGTGCGAATAACGCTTTGGCGCCGTACGGCTCTGTTCCTAGACGCACTGAATAGCCCGGAATAGTCGTCAATTATTCCTCTTCGCCGAATTTATCGCCGATCAGCGCAGTTAGTGCGTTTAGGCATTCCCTAGCCTCTAGGCCCTCGGCGGTCACGGTAATCGTGCTCCCTATGCCGGCTGCCAGCATCATCAGGCCCATGATCGACGTGCCGCCAACCGTTTCGCCATTGCGGGTGACGGTGACCTTCGCCTCATAAAGCTCCGCGCACTGAACAAATTTGGCCGAGGCGCGAGCATGAAGGCCGCGCTTGTTCACGATCGGCAGATCACGAGTGAGGGCGCCCGTGGTAGGAGGAGGCGCGGAGGACGTGCGTCCGGAGGGATTGAACGGAGGCACTTTTACTTGCCGGCCAGAACCCGGCTGGCGACGGAAATGTATTTCCGTCCCGCTTCCTGAGCCTGTGCCACGGCTTCGGGCAAAGGCAGTTCGTCACGCACCGAAACCAGCTTGATGAGCATCGGAAGATTTATTCCGGCGACGACTTCGATCTTGCGCCCATTCATGCAGGAGATGGCGAGATTGGAGGGCGTGCCCCCGAACATGTCCGTGCATACGACCACGCCACCGCCTGATTCGACGCGGGCGCAGGCGTCCATGATGTCTTGACGACGATTTTCCATATCGTCTTCCGGACCAATCATGATGGCTTCGATTTGACGTTGAGGGCCCACGACATGTTCCAGCGCGGAGCGAAACTCGCACGCGAGACGGCCGTGAGTCACAAGGACAATGCCGATCATACATTCCTCAGAGCGTGCCCTGTATGTCGGTACGCTCGTTCCGGCTTCAAGAGAGATCAGTGTTTCCATCTTGAGGCCCCCGCGCAAGGGATTCGTGACCATCGAACTTGAATTGGTGGTGTTCTAAAAGCGTTATAATCAAATCGAACGCAAGTTCCGGCGATGTCGCCTGAACCCGCCGAATGCGAACGCCGTCCAGCGCAATCCAATCGCTGCTCTCGTCGGGAAGGCGGGAGAATTCTTTGGCAGAACAAAGCTGAACAACGAATTCCAGAGGGGCAGACGCCCGATGTTCGACATATGCGATCCCAAGCCCGCGTATTTCCATGCGGCCTGCGATCGCACTCGGAGCCGACGCAAATAGATGGCGGCCATGCTTTTGAAGCATAACTCGGTCGTCCGAAATTAGTTCAGCCTTGTATCCATAAAGGCGGGCCCGAAGCAGCAGGATGTGAGCAAAGCGGGATTTGCCCATGCCCGAAGGTCCCGTGATCAGGATGCCTTTGCCGTCCAGCGCAACGCAGGTGGCGTGGATGCTCGGCTGGGTCACTTTCCGGGGCTCGGAAGCTGGACCGTAAAACGCGCTCCAAGAATCTTTGGCTCGCCGTCTTCGTCTTTTTCAGAGGCGGAAAGTCGGTTTGCGGCCCAGAGCTTTCCGCGATGTGCGTCGACAATCTGCTTCGATATCGACAAGCCAAGCCCTGAATTCTGACCGAATCCCTGATCCGGGCGATCCGTGTAAAACCGCTCGAAGATGCGGTCGAGCGCATCCGGGCGAATACCAGGTCCGTCGTCCTCAACCACGATCTCCACATCGTTTTTCAGCTTGGTGCAGAACACACGCACTTCCCCGCCCCTGGGCGAAAAAGAGCGCGCATTGTCGATGAGGTTGGTGATCACCTGGCTGAGGCGGGTATCTCTCCCTTGGACGACCAGAGGCTCCGTCGCCTTCGCATCTCCCTTGATGGCGAGCTTGATGCGGACATCATCATTCCGTTGCACATCATTCTGAAGCGTCACTACCGCCTCGAGAAGTTGCCCCACATTCACAAGCCCGAGGTCATGCCGCTGCAATTCTGCGTCGAGCCTTGAGGCGTCGGAGATATCGGAGATGAGCCGGTCCAGCCGCCGCACATCGTGCTGGATCACCTCAAGAAGGCGATTGCGCGATTGCTCGTTTTTCGCGAGCGGCAATGTCTCCACGGCGGAGCGAAGGGACGTCAGCGGGTTTTTTAGCTCGTGCGCGACGTCTGCGGCAAAGCCTTCAATAGCTTCCATCCGGGTGTAGAGCGCGTCGGTCATGTCGCGAAAGGCGGCCGACAAATGGCCGATCTCATCGGTGCGGTCCGAAAAATTCGGCAGGTCCGCACGGCGGTCCACCCGGCGGCGGACACGTTCGGCGGCATTGGCCAGCCGCCGCATAGGCCCCGCGATCGTGCTTGCCAGCAGGACCGAGAGCACGATCATGACCAGCGCGGCAACCAGGAAGACACGAACGATACCGGCGCGTTCAGCCTGTACGATCTTGTCAATGTCGCCGCCCTGGGTAGACAGCAGCAGCACGCCCGCAATCGAGCGGAAGCGCTGGATGGGAACCGCCACTGACACGACCATCTCGCCCTTGCGGTTGAAGCGGGTTTCCGTCGCCAGCGAACCTTGCAAGGCGCGCACCACCTCGGAATAACCCTTGCCCCCGACGATGTCCTCATAGGCCGGCATGTCGTCGTGGAAGAACCGCTCCTTGATGTCTTCGATCATGCGATGAATGAAGGGCTTCGCCGCCGTCGTCTGTGGGGACGGCAGATCGAAGCGCAGGACATCGCCCCGGCTGTACAGGCTCTGGGAATCGAGCAGGAGCTGTCCGTCACCATCATAAATTCGGGCGCGCGTCCGGGTCGGGGTTACGAGCCGCCTAAGGATGGGCGCCACGCGCTCCGGATTGATCGGGAAATCGAGGTTTTCGATGGTGTCGTTGCGTGACAGGCTCATCTCTCCGGGAGAGATGTTCATCAGCTTGTCGGGGTCTACCCATACCGAGTTCGTGTCGACCGTTGCCGACGCCGCGATCGCGCCGGCGATGATCTCGCCTTGCGTCAGCAAACTTTGCACGCGCGCGTCGATCAGGCCCGCACGAAACTGATTGAGATAAAGAATCCCCGACAGAAGCGCGACGAGGCCCGCCAGGTTCAGCACGACGATACGGCGCGTCAGGCTGGAAAAGCCGTACCGATCCAGCACACGCATGAGCCGGCCTTGCCGCCTGCGGCGACGGCGAACGGTTTGCGCGGTTTCCGATGCCAGACCCGTGCTTCCAGTGGTTTCGACCGTCATGCGGGCGTTTCGCGCGGTGTCAGGTTTCCTTGAAGCGATACCCGACGCCGTAAAGGGTTTCGATCATGTCGAAATCGTCGTCGGCCGCCTTGAACTTCTTCCGCAGCCGCTTGATGTGGCTGTCGATGGTGCGATCATCGACATAGACCTGGTCGTCGTAGGCCGCGTCCATCAGGGCATTGCGGCTCTTCACCACGCCAGGGCGTGTGGCCAGAGCCTGAAGGATCAGGAACTCGGTAACCGTCAGTGTGACCGGTTCGCCATTCCAGGTGCAGGTGTGACGCTCCGGATCCATCATGAGATTACCGCGCTCGAGCGCCTTGCCGCTGCTCTCGCCGGTCTTCATCGGGGCGTTGCCATCGCGCGCCGCGGCACGGCGCAACACCGCCTTGACCCTTTCGACCAGCAGGCGCTGGGAAAAGGGCTTCTTGATGAAATCGTCGGCGCCCATCTTAAGCCCGAACAACTCATCGATCTCTTCGTCCTTGGACGTCAGGAAGATGACGGGAAGTTCGGACTTCTGCCGCAGGCGGCGCAAGAGCTCCATTCCATCCATGCGCGGCATCTTGATGTCGAAGATCGCGAGGTCGGGCGGGTTGGCCTTCAGGCCTTCGAGGGCTGAGGCACCGTCGGTATAGGTTGAGATGCGATAGCCCTCGGTCTCGAGAGCGATCGAAACCGACGTCAGGATGTTGCGGTCGTCGTCGACCAGAGCGATGGTTGGCATGTAAGCCTCTTGTTGCCTCACCCTATAGAAAGAGGCCTTGAACGCGGCACGCATGGCCGAAATAAGGCCGGGGCTCGTCAAGAGCAGGATGGAGGAGCAACGGCTGCGAATTGACCGGTAAAACTAGCTGTTTCCCCTCAAAAATCAACTTTTGCTGATGAAAGGTCTCATGGCGATGTCTACAAGCGCAACGGATCAGTCGAACTGGGATGCCGCGAAGGTAGCACGCGAGGTGGTCCGGTGCGGTCGCAGGGCGGCTCTAGCCACGCGCGATCGTGCGTCGGGTTTTCCATACGCATCCCTTGTGTCTCTTGCGACATCGGCTTCCGGCGCACCCCTGTTGCTGCTCTCCAACCTCGCCCGCCATACCCAGAACATCGAGGCCGACAATAAGGTGTCGCTTCTGGTGGAGCGACTGGGAGAGGGAGATCCGCTCGCTGCTCCAAGGGTCACACTGATCGGGACCATCGCTCCGGATCCTGACACCGAAAATCGCCGTCGTTTTCTCGCCCGGCAGCCCTCGGCTCGCTCATACGCGGGTTTTCCCGACTTTCGGATATTCCGCCTGGAGCCAGAAAGCGCCCATCTGGTCGCGGGATTCGGTCGTATCGAAACCTTGCCACGTGAGGCCGTGATTGGGCCAATAGACGATGCCGCGACGCTTCTCGAGGCCGAGGAGGGGGCCGTCGAGCATATGAACGCCGACCATTCCGACGCGATCGCCTTGTATGCCGAAACCTTGCTCGGAGCGCCGCAGGGATCGTCCTGGCAGATCGATGGCCTCGACCCGGAAGGCTGCGAGCTCTCGTCGGGAAGCGATGTCCGTTATCTTTGCTTTCCCCAGCGGATCACGAATTCGAGCGATCTCCGAAAGACGCTGGCGGAACTTGCTCGGAAGGCGCGCGCAATCATAGACGAAAGAAGATCAGCGTAAGCAACACGAACAACGGGATAAGGATGCCGACCGACCACGCCATGTAGCCGAAGAAGGACGGCATCGGCACGCCTCGGCTTCGGGCGATGGCGAGCACCATGAAGTTAGGAGCGTTGCCCACATAGGTCAGCGCTCCCATGAAGACGGCGCCACCGGAAATCGCGGCCAGCGTCGTGGCCGCCTCAGTCATCAGGTGGCCGGCATTGCCGCCTGCGAGGTTGAAGAAGACGAGATAGGTCGGCGCGTTGTCGAGTACGCCGGACAGCAGGCCGGTCATCCAGAAGTACATGCCGTCGATCGGCTGGCCCGAGGGGGCCGTGACAAGCGCCACAAGGGGCGCGGCGGCGCCGCTCGATCCGGCCCGCAGGATCGCTATGACGGGAATGATCGTCGAGAAGATGCCAGCAAACAATTTAGCGACTTCCTTGATCGGCTCCCAGTCAAAATCGTTTCCCCGACGAACGTCGGCCGGCGTGATCCAGAGCGACACCAAAGCGAGCGCGATGATGATCATGTCCCGCGCGAGGTTCTGCAACTCGACGGGGGTTCCAAATACATTGAAGCTGACGCCGGGCTTCCACAATCCGCTCATCAGGATCGCGCCGACGACGCCTGCGAGAAGAGGCAGGTTGACGAGGCCGATCACAGCGATGCGCGGCGTGTCCGGGGTTGGGTCGGATCGCTGGGGAGCCCCCTCCTTGGCGAAGAAGTAGCGGTCCATCAGGTAGAAGAGACCGAGCAGGCTCATGACGAGAAACAAGGTTTCGGGTGCCAGATGCTGCGCGGGCCACAGGAAATGGACGCCCTGAAGAAAACCGAGGAACAGGGGCGGATCGCCAAGAGGGGTCAACGAGCCGCCGATGTTCGAAACCAGGAAAATGAAGAAGATGACGACGTGCACGCTGTGGCGGCGATTGTCGTTTGCCCGCAGCAGCGGGCGGATGAGCACCATGGATGCGCCCGTCGTCCCGATGAAGCTGGCCAGGATCGTGCCTGTCGCGAGCAAACCCGTGTTCACTCCCGGGCTGCCGTGGAGGTTTCCAACGACCAGCAGCCCACCTGAAATGGTGAAAAGAGCGAACAGCAGAATGATGAAGGGCAGATATTCCAGCAGCGCCGCATGCGACAGATCGGCAAGGGCGGTCGATGGGCCAAAGACGGCTGAATAAGGCACCAGGAACGCCAGAGCCCAGAACAGAGCAACCTTGCCGTAATGATGATGCCAGAACTGGCTGGCCAGCAGCGGAAAAAGGGCGATCGACAGCAGGACGCCGACAAACGGCACGCCCCAGAAAAGCGAGAGTTCGGAGGCATTGACAGCGGGGGTGGGTGAGGCAGCCAAGGATGGGATTGCCCACACGGACAGGATCGCGCTCAGCAACACACGCAGCAAACCCATCGATCAATCTCCTTCCGGCCGCTCTGTTGGAGATGCTTCTGTCAGGACCTCACGCACTTTCGCCGCCAATTGGTGGATCGTGAAGGGCTTCGGTATCAAATGGACGCCCGGGTCGAGGACGCCGTTATGGACGATGGCATTTCGAGTGTAGCCGGTGGTGAACAGCACCTTGAGATCGGGACGCAACGTCAGCGCCTGATCGGCCAGTTTCCGGCCATTGGTTTCAGGGAGCATAATGTCGGTGAAAAGAAGCGTTACCCCGGGTTCGGCCTGAAGGATCGCCAGAGCGCTTTTCGCGTTCTCGGCTTCGAACACATGATAACCCAGTTCCCGAAGAGTCTCGACATTGATGCGGCGGACGTTGTCTTCGTCCTCGACAAGCAGGATCGTCTCATTGCCGGTGGCAAGTTCGTTCGCCGCTTCGGCAACGTCCAGATTGCCGGCCGAACCGTAGAAACGGGGCAGGTAGATCTTCACCGTCGTGCCCTCGCCGGGCTCGCTGTAGATTTTCACATGGCCCCCCGATTGCCGGACGAAGCCATAGACCTGGCTTAACCCAAGCCCGGTGCCCTGGCTGGGGCCCTTGGTCGTGAAGAAGGGTTCGAAGGCCCGCGCCATGACGCCGGGCGTCATGCCTTCGCCAGTATCCGTCACGGCCAGCAGGATATACTGGCCCGCCGGAATTCCGTGTTCTGTGGCGTATAGGTCATCGATGTGGGCGTTGCAGGTTTCAACCGTCAGGCGACCACGTCCGCCCATGGCATCTCGCGCGTTGACCGCGAGGTTGAGCAGCGCACTTTCAAGCTGATTTGGATCAGCGTGAGAGCGCCACAAGCCACCCGCCAACACCGTCTCGACCTCGATCTCCTCGCCCAATGCGCGCGAAAGAAGTTCCGACATACCTGCCACAAGGCGATTGGCATCGATCGGTTCGGGATTCAGAGGCTGCTGGCGTGAAAATGCTAGCAGGCGATGGGTGAGGGTCGCCGCCCGGTTCGCCGCGTCAAGAGCGCTGCTTGCAAACCGCTCCACATTCAACCGTCCCATTTTGAGACGCCGTGTCATCAGATCGAGGTTACCGGTGATCACGGCGAGGAGGTTGTTGAAATCGTGGGCGATGCCTCCGGTCAGCTGGCCGACTGCCTCCATCTTCTGGGCCTGACGCAATTGCTGCTCGACGCGTTCGCGTTGCTCTGCTTCTGCGATCAGCTTCTCGTTTGCCTGCACGAGCTCAGCCGTTCGGGCGCTGACTTCCTGTTCGAGGGTGGTGTTGAAATTCCGGAGCAGTCTTTCGCGCTCGTGCAGCGAACTGTGCGCTTCCACAAGGGCATCGCCGATCTGGCGAACTTCCGGAATGATCGACTCGACGTGGGTTACAGGATCGCCCCGTCCCAGAGCGCCCGCGTTGCGAGCGAGCTGTTTCATCGGCCGCACGATGCGCCGCGCATAGAATGAGGAGACGAGGAAGGACAGAATGACGAGCACGCTGCCGACGACCGCGAACAGCAGCAGAGACTGGCGCAAGGGCGCATCAAGCACTCCCTCCGGGATCGTCACTGCCACGCGCCAGTTCGCAAAGGCGCTGCGTGCATAGGCGCCGAAGATGGGCTGGCCATTCGGCGCGTCGCCCCGCCATGTCCCCTCTCGGGCATAGGTTGCATTCAGCAGATCATCGGCCGCACGCTGCTCCACATGGGTCTCGTGCTCCTGATTGCGCACAAGGATAGCGCCCTCGCGATCGATGATGGTCACCGTCCAGGCTGCGGAGGGTTGCTCCTTCAGGACGATTTCGTGGATACGATCTACCGGCAGGCTCAGAGTGAGATAATATTTGGGCCGACCTTCCACCAGGATGGGCACGGTGACGGAGAACAGGTGTTTCCCGGAAAGGGGGCCGCGGTAAACGTTGGAAACGTAGAAGCGCGCACCCGAACTCCATGCGGCCTCCTCCCCGGCAATATGGAAGCTTGGCAAAGGCTGGCCATATGGAACGCGGCCATTGACGATCTGCTGTCCGGAAAGATCCCGCAGGATCACCGCGAGACCTTGCGAGCGCCCCAAGGGCTGGGTTTGAGCCTGGAAGGCGGCCCAGTCTCCTGTCGTGAGCAAAGGGGAAAGCGCCAGCACATCGAGGGCCGCAATGAGATTTGCAACCTCTCTGTCGATTGAAACCGAGACGCGGCGCGCGCCGGCCAACGCTTCATCCTCCAGGTGTTCGCGTGCGTTCGTCGCAAATTGGGCCAGGATGAAGCCGCTGAAGGCAAGCATCGGCACAAGCAGAGCGAGCGCAAAAAGCGAAAGCTGACGCCTCAAAACGCGCCCTCGGAATGGCAGGCCCGCGGGCAGCAGTCGGTTGAGGGGCAGGAGAGGACGATCACGGTGCAAGGAATATCGAAGCGGTCAGGGCATGCAAGCGATTCCGGCTGTTGCGGCCGTGCCTTGTGGGGAATGCGGCCCGATGCTTGCCTGTCCCATCTTTGGTCTGGCGCCGATGCTGGGTCTGTAGTACGCGCCGGGTGTCGCGGATCATTGCCGGCCGCACCAGCGGTGGGGCCTCCTTCCTGGTGGAGCAAAAGATGTTGGACCACGCCGACCACGCCGAGACGACCCGGTCTTCCGTGTCCGATCTGCTGACACTCACGGAAAATCTGCGCGAGCGTGCGGACTTAGATCCCTTTGGGAATCCCGTGCTCGCCATCGCCCTGGCCATTTCCCGCAGGATCGAAGACGGCAAGCTCAGCGAGGATGAGATTGGGCGTGTGATCGGCGTCCTGCGTGACGAAGCGTTCCGGGACCGGGCACAGAGGCTGGCGCATTATGTCGGCGGGACGAATGCCGACGCGTCGCGGCAATCCTATGAAAAGCTGGCGGGCCGGCTGACGGGTAAGGATGCCAAGCCCGGCGGCCTTACCCGCAACCGGGCCCAGTTCGAGCGGACCCGGTTTGCCGCTGTCTTCACCGCGCATCCGACGTTCTCGGCGCCTGCGCCGGTGCTGAAGGCTTTGGCAGAGCAGGCCTGTGGGCACGAGGACGTGTCCCATTTCGCATCACACCGCCCCCAGGTGCCCACGCTGGAGGACGAGTTCAACCAGGCGATCACGGCCATTACCAATGGTCGCGATGCCATCGATCAGCTGAATCTGGCGCTTCTCGCGGCCGCACGTCGTATCTGGCCGGAGGAATGGACGTCGATCGTGCCGCGAGCGGTCATTCTCGCCAGCTGGGTCGGCTACGATACCGATGGCCGCGTCGACATCAATTGGTGGGACACGCTGCGCCTGCGGTTGCGCATGAAGCATCTGCAACTGACGCGGCTGGAAAATACGCTCAGGGCTTTCCCGACGGCGGGGAAGCTGGTCGAACGGCTGGAGCTGGCGCTGCGCCGGGTCGAGAGCCAGATCGATGCAGCGCCCGATCGTGCCGACCCCGACGTGGTGGCCGATTTTGCGGCCGAGCTGATCGACGGCCGTGACGAGGCGCTCGTCGGCACGGAACCCCTGATGGATCTCTTCGAGCAGGCAATTGCCGAGGCCGATCCGGACGACCAGCTCGGCCTTTCGGTGGCGCGCGCGGGCCTGGCATCGCACGGGATGTCTCTGGCCAACACCCATGTGCGCCTTAACGCGGCACAGATCCACAATGCCGCGCGTCTGAGGCTCGGGTTGGAAGATCCGCCGGCCGACCCGTTCCGCCGCCGTGTCCTGCTGGCGGCCGTGAACAGTGCTTTGGATCGCGTTCGCCCGGTTCCAGTCGATTTCGGTGCGATTCTCGCCGAACAGGCTTCAGCCACGAAGCTGATGATGACGGTCGCTCAGATCGCCAAGCATATCGACGGTGAAGCGCCGATCCGTTTCCTCATCGCGGAAACGGAAAGCGGCTACACGCTGCTGTCGGCCCTGTGGCTGGCCAAGCTGTTCGGCGTCGAGAAGCATATCGAGATCAGCCCGCTGTTCGAGACTGCGGAGGCCCTGGAGCAAGGATCGCGCGCTATCGAGGAGGCGTTGCGCAGCCCGCATTACCGCGCCTATCTGCGCGAGACGAAGAAGCTGTCGATCCAGTTCGGCTATTCCGATTCAGGCCGGTATATCGGCCAGCTTGCCGCGACGTTTCTCATCGAGCGACTGCGGTTGAAGCTTGCCGAGCTGCTGACGAAATACGACCTGCCGGACGTCGAATTGATCCTGTTCGACACTCATGGCGACAGTATCGGCCGCGGTTCGCATCCCGGCTCGCTGGCCGACCGGCTGAAATACCTGTCGCCCTCGGCCAGCCGCGCTACCTTCGCGCGCACGGGCATCTTCCAGCGCAACGAGAGCTCGTTTCAGGGCGGCGACGGCTATCTTTTGTTCGGAACGCCGGAGCTGGCGATGGCTTCCATCGCCCGTATCGCGGAACATGCCTTCGACGTCCTGCCGACCGGGGACGATCCCATCTATCAGGAAGCCGATTTCGCGGCCGATTTCTTCGCCACTATCGGCGCGGCTATGCACGAACTCGTCGAGGACCCAGGCTATGCAGCGCTGCTCGGAGCGTTTGGCCCCGCTCTGCTCGACCCAACGGGATCACGCCCTGCCGTGCGGCAGAATGATGGGCTGACCGGCCCGACCGTGATCAAGCATCCGCGAGAGCTCCGGGCGATCCTCAACAACGCGATCCTGCAGCAGCTCGGCTGGTGCGCCAATACGCTTCAGGGGGTGGGGGCGGCTGCGGCCCGGCAGCCGGAGCTGTTTCTCGAACTCAGTACGCGCAGCCCGCGTTTTCGCCGCTCGCTCGATTTCGTCCGGCACGCGCTCCTTCATTCCGATCTCGACGTGTTGCGCGCGACGATCGCGTTGCTCGATCCCGGTCCCTGGCTTGATCGTGCCGCCCATCTGCACGACCCGGGTGACGCCAAGGATCTCGTGAGTGTCGCCCGCGCGCTTGACCGCCTGGATGTTTCGGCTCGTGTCCAGGCCATGTTCCGCCGGATCCAGACGGATTTCGTGCAGCTGCGCGCGGTTTGGCCCGATGCGCCGCGCATGAAAGATCGCGAAATGCTGCTGCATGCGCTGCGCATTGCCTTGATCCAGCGGATATGGCTGACGGCAACCGCAATTCCGGATTTTTCGCCGCGTCACGGCCTCACGCGGGACGCGCTGCAATTGCGGTTGTTGCAGCTCGAAGTGCCGCCCGCTCTTACAGCCCTCTCAGAAATCTTCCCCAACCAGGCCGATCCGACCGCCGGGCGTGATTTCGGAGAGCCGCACGGCCCGCGCGCGGCCGCATCCTACGCCAAGGAGCATCAGGCGATCTTCGAACCGATCGGCCGGAGCTTTGCCATGGTGCGGGAAATCGGCGCGGCCATCACCCACGAAGTAGGCGCGTTCGGCTGATGGCAAAAGCAACACGCCTGATTGCCTCGGCCTGTTTCTTTGCGTGTCTAGGACTATCGGCAAATCTCGCACCGGCTTCTGCCGCCACGCTTTGCACGGTTTTTGTCGATGCGGACACCGGCAAGGTGCTCACTCGGGAAGGCTCCGCCTGCGACGAGCGGGTGACCGCCGCTTCGACCTTCAAGATCGCTTTGAGCGCGATGGGCTTCGACGCCGGCTTGCTGAAAGACCTGCATGATCCCGCATGGCCTTTCAAAGAGGGATATCCGGACTGGATGCAGTCTTGGCGAACGACCACCGATCCCAGTGCCTGGATGGCCAATTCGGTCGTCTGGTACTCTCAGCAACTGACGCGCGCGCTGGGTGAGGAGCGCTTCGGGAATTACGTAAAGTCGTTTCGTTACGGCAATGCGGATGTCTCTGGTGATCCCGGAAAGCGCAACGGGCTGACGCGGGCCTGGATCAGTTCGTCTCTCAGGATCTCGCCGTTGGAACAGGCGAGCTTTCTCGCCCGCCTCGTGCGCGGCGATCTGCCGATCACCCGTCAAGCGCGAGACATGACGGAGCGCCTGATCGCCCAGTCCATGTTAGCCGGCGACTGGGCATTGTACGGCAAAACAGGGTCTGGAGCGCCCATCGGTGCTGATGGTAAGGCGGATTTCTCCCGAAGTTATGGCTGGTTCGTCGGTTGGGCGAAGAAGAAGAGCCGAACGATTGTGTTCGTGCGTCTGACGCAAG
This sequence comes from Terrihabitans aquatilis, assembly GCF_052542005.1. NCBI lineage: Bacteria > Pseudomonadati > Pseudomonadota > Alphaproteobacteria > Hyphomicrobiales > Terrihabitans > Terrihabitans aquatilis. The sequence continues at coordinate 14,449 of NZ_JBOCUO010000003.1, forward strand.
ACGAGCGGAAAGAGAAAACGACAGCAGGCGTGCGGACGCGCAACGCCTTGATCCGCGAGCTGCCGGATCGTCTGAAGGGATTGTAAGCACTCAGTCTTAAGCGGACTTCAGAGCGATATCGGGGCTATAAAGTGAAATTCGGCCGCGGCCGCGCATCTTGGCATCGTAAAGCGCCGCATCGGCATCCTCGAACAGGCTTTCAACGATCCGGTCCGAATTAGGCTCCGTGATCGCGATGCCGATGCTGAGGCCGAGCGTGAAGTGCCGGTCTCGCCAGGTGAAGCGGGCGGCGGGAACGGCCCTTACAATGTCGGAGGCCAGGAGCGTGGCGTCTTCTGCAGAACATTCCGGCAGGAGTATGCAGAACTCGTCGCCGCCAAACCGGGCAAACACGTCTCCCGGCCGCAAGCGCTGCTTGATCACGTTTGCCACATGGACGAGGCAGGCATCGCCCGCAGCATGGCCGAAACCGTCATTGATAGGCTTGAAGCGGTCGAGGTCGAGGATCATCAGTCCTAGCGGTGTGCCGGTTTGCCGGGCATGCCTCAGGGCGGTGTGAAGGTGCTCCATGAGAAAGCGGCGGTTACGCAGCCCCGTCAGCGGGTCCTGCGCCGCAAGCTCGGTGAGTTCCCCTCGCAGCCGATCGACCGTCATCACGACGAGGCCGAAATTCGACACCACCATTGAGAAGATCAGCAAGGCAAGGTTCAGGCTGGCGAGATGCGCCACGGTGTTCTGATTCAGCGGCCAGTCCGTCAGGAGACTGGCATTTGCCCCGGCGACAGCCCCGTTCGCCGCAGCTCCGATCAGCAGCGCGACAGCGCTCATCGTGGCACCGAGGGAGAATGGGCGCTTTCTGAGGAGAAGGACCGCCGTCATTGCCATGGGCAGCGCCTGCGAGCCCGTGAAGAATGGGTTGCGACCCCACCAGGTATGGAACGTCAGGGCCATGGCCGCCACGCAGAGGGCGATAATGATCAAAGCTGTCCGCCACCCAGGCGGCTTGCGATGAAAGACGCGTGCGCCCATCCAGACGCTGAACAGACCGAGCAGAGCGAGGGCATTGGCCAGAATTGTGGGCAGGAAGGAGCCGCTGCCGCCATCGAGGGACAGAACGGTTCCGCTCCCGACAGCGAGCGCGGAAGACGCAAGCCAATAACGCGCGGCGGTCAGGTCGCGGTAGGTGAACGCGATCGCCCCCCAGATTCCGCAGAGCGCCAGCGCGTTGAGGAAGATGACGATATAGAGCGTCGGGAAGTCCATGACGTCCGTGTCTTAGAGACGAAGACGATGCAGCGCACCCCAATCACGGCCTTCTGTTCTCAAAACGGCCTATTTTTTATTAAAAATTATTAATGCCGATTTGCACGTTCAGGCAAAACCGGCCCGTTTGAGGCGCACGACGGCGCTGTCGAGTGCCTGGAGGAAGGCGGAGCGATCTTTCGGCGCGAAGGGGCGAGGGCCCCGCGTCTGCTCGCCGGCCGAGCGTAGATCCTCCATCAGATTGCGGGTGGCGAGCGCCATGCCGATCGACGCGGTGGTGTGGAGGCGGCCATTGTTGCCGACCACCTCAGCGCCGGATTTCAAGCATCGCGCGGCGAGCGGCACATCCTGTGTGACGACGATTGCGCCGGGCGCGGCACGTTCGGCAATCCAGTCGTCGGCAATGTCAGGGCCAGCAGGCACGGTGACGCGTTCGATCAGGGGATCGCGCGGCACGTTGATGAAGGCGTTTGCGACCACGAAGACCTTGAGACCATAACGCCCGGCAACCCGATAAACCTCGTCCTTCACGGGGCAGGCATCGGCATCGATGAAGATGATTATGGGGCCGGACATCGGTTCTCCTGAAAATGAGAAGGGCCACCCTCGCGGGCAGCCCTTCCATTGTCATACCGCGCTGCGGATCAACCGCAATCACGCAGCTCAGGCGGCAGAGACGTCCAGAGAGGCAGTCCAGGCCGCGATGACCAGCGCACGCGGGGAAAGACAATGAGACACTGGATCACCTCCTTTCGATTGTTAACGACATCGAAAGAGTGAGGACGCGCGTCCTGCGCCGCGAGTGGACAGAATGTCGCAGGCCCGTTTTTCCCCAATGCGCGCATACGGTCGGAGTGCTTACGCGGCCGGACGCTGCGGACCTGTGTTCTGATGGAAATCAGCGCCGTTCGTAGTCGCCGCCACGTAGCCCTGCCTAATGACGAAATGCGAGAAATGCTCACCCGGCTCACGGTTTGCCGCAAAATCCTCGAACAAGGGCTGGAGGGCTGCGAGGGCCTCATCCTCGTTGACGTCCTTCTGGTAGAGCTTCGAAAGACGCTCCCCATTGAAGGCCGCCCCGAGATAGAGATTGTAGCGGCCGGGGCCAGTGCCGACGAAGCCGATCTCGGCAAGATAGGGCCGGGCGCAGCCATTCGGGCAGCCCGTCATGCGCACTACGATTTCCTCGTTTTCCAGGCCGAGTGCGGCAAGCCGCCCCTCGAAATGGGTGATGAGGCTGGGCAGGTAGCGTTCGCTTTCCGCAAGCGCGAGGCCGCAGGTAGGCAGAGCTACGCAGGCCATGGCGTTGCGGCGGACAGCTGACGCCGTGTCGGTCAGGCCATGTTCGGCCACCAGCGCCTCGATCTCCGCGCGTTTTTCCTGAGAAACGTTGGCGATGATGACGTTCTGGTTCGACGTCATGCGGAATTCGCCGTCATGGATCTCGGCGATACGGCGCAGGCCCGTCATCAGACTGGGGCCGCCGGGCCAATCCTTGATGCGGCCGTTCTCGATGAACAAGGTGAGGTGAAAGCGGCCGTTATCGCTTGTGCCCCAGCCGTATTTGTCGCCCGTGCCGGTGAACTGGAAAGGCCTCGGCGCCTCTAGCGGCACGCCGATGCGGCGGCCGACCTCTTCGCGCCAGGCATCAAGCCCGCGATCTTCTACAGTGTATTTGACGCGGGCATGGGCACGGTTGGTGCGGTCGCCCCAATCGCGCTGTGTGGTCATCACCGCTTCGGCCGCCTTCAGCGCGTGTTGCGGCTTCACGAAGCCCAGAACGTCGGCCGTGCGCGGATACGTGGCCGTGTTGCCATGGGTCATGCCCATGCCGCCGCCGACCGTGACGTTCCAGCCCTGCAGCTTTCCCTTCTTGTCGAGGATGGCGATGAAGCCGAGATCGTGGGCGAAGATGTCGACGTCATTCTGCGGAGGGACGGCGATCACCGTCTTGAATTTGCGCGGCAGATAGGTCTGCCCGTACAGCGGCTCGTGCTCCTCGGCCTCGCCGCCCAAAACCTTCTTGCCGTCGAGCCAGATCTCGCGATAAGCGCCAGTGCGCGGCAGAAGATGGTCCGAGATGGCCTTGCCAAGTTGGTAGGCGGCCTGATGAGCGCCCGATTGGTGCGGGTTCGAAGCCGACATCACGTTGCGGTTGACGTCGCCGCAGGCGGCGATGGTGTCGAGCAAAACCTCATCCAGCGCCTTGATCGCGGCGCGGGCATTGAACTTGATGACCCCGTGGAGCTGAAACGTCTCGCGCGTGGTCAGGCGCATGGTGCCGTTGCCGTATTCGCGCGCGATCTTGTCCATCGCCAGCCATTGCGCCGGTGTCGTCACGCCACCGGGAATGCGCACCCGGATCATGAAGGAGAAGGCATGCTCCATTTTCTTGCGGGCGCGCTCGTGACGCAGGTCGCGCTCGTCCTGGAGGTACATTCCGTGGAATTTGACGAGCTGCTGGTCGTCCTCGGTGATCTGGCCCGTGATCTCGCGGTCCAGCCCCTCCGCGAGAGTGCCGCGGAGATAATGGGATTCGGTCTTGAGGCCTTCATTGCGGGCCAGAGGTTTGTCGGTCATGGCGCTCAGTACACGTCGGAGAGGTAGCGCTTCTCGGTTTCGAGCGCGCGGACGGAAGCTTCGGCCGCGTCGGGCGTGAGCGCCTTCACGTCGGCGAAGGCCTTGACGAGGGTCGCTCGCACGTCCTTGGCCATGTTCTTGGCATCGCCGCAGACGTAGAATTTGGCGCCGCCGTCGAGCCAGTCGACGAGATCGTGGCGGCGTGCCCATAGCCGATCCTGAACATAGACCTTGTGGGGCTGATCGCGTGAGAAGGCCACGTCGATCCGATGCAGATAGCCGTCATTGGCGAGGTCCTGCCAGTCCAGCTGGTACAGAAAATCGTGGGTGTAGCGGCGGTCGCCGAAGAACAGCCAATTGCGGCCCTGTGCGGCAATTGCTCGGCGTTCCTGCGCAAAGGCCCGGAAAGGTGCCACGCCCGTGCCGGGACCGACCATGATGATGTCGCGGTCCGGTTCCGGCAGGCGGAAATGCTTGTTGGGCTTCAACTTGACGCGGACCTCGCTGCCGCGTTTCAGGCGGTCGGCGATATAGGAGGAGGCGACGCCCGCCCTCGCACGGCCATGCGCCTCGTAGCGGACCGCGGCCACGAGCACGTGCACCTCGTCCTCGAACTCCTTGCGGGACGAGGCGATGGAATAAGCCCGTGGGGCCAACGGCCGCGTGATGTCATAGACCTGCTCGACGGACAGCGGCACTGGATGGGCGGTGACGAGATCGACCAGCTGGCGGCCCGCGATCCAGTTGCGCGCATGGTTGCCGTCGATCAACGCCTTGATGTCCGCATCGCCGGTTGCGGCGACGAACTTCTCCAATGTCTTGAGCGACAAAGTGGTGATGTCCCGATCGCGGATCAGTTCGTCACGCAGGACGCCATTGCCGGCATGGCCGGTGGCGGCAAGGATTTCGTCGGCCAGTGCCGGGTCATTCACGGGATAGATATCGAGCGCGTCGCCGGGCTCGTAGGGAAGGGGCTCCTCGAAGCCGAACGCGACGTGAAACGTCTCCTTGTCGGAGCGCGACGAATTGAGGTTGATATGCTCCACGACCTCGGCGGATATCGGCGCTTCTGAGGCGACGGCTTGTCGCGCGCCGAAATCCACCTCGATGACATGGCCGGCGTCCGCCGCGCCGGCAGGCGCGATCTTCTCCAGACTGGCTTCGATCCAGCCGGCGGCCGGGCCGGCGAAATCGAGGTCGCAATCCACGCGATCGGCAATCCGCGTGCCGCCGAGAGCTTCCAGGCGTTCATCGAGATTACGCCCGATGGCGCAGAAATCGACATAGGCCGTGTCACCGAGCGCGAGAACGCCGAATTGCGTGCCCTCGATGCGCGGTGCGGCATCGCTCATCAGCATTTCATAGGCATGCACGGCCCGCGCCGGCGGGTCGCCCTCGCCCCAGGTCGCGGCGATGACGAGGAGCTTCTTTGCCTTGGTCAAATCCTCCGGCGTCAAATCCGCCATGTCGATGATGGTGGGCTTGAACCCGCTCTTGCGGGCGGCCTTCGCGGTATCTGCGGCAAGCTTTTCGCAATTGCCGGACTCGGTGGCGAAGACAATCGTGAGTGGCTCGGCAGGCTTGGAGGAGCGCGCCGGCGCAGGCTGCTGCGCACCACCTGCGCCGGCATCCAACCCTGCGAGGAACCCGGCAAGCCAGGCCCGCTGCACCGGCGAGGACGGGGCGATCACCCGATTGAGAAGAGAGATGTCTTCTTCACTGAAGGGTGCAGTGCTGGGAATGGGGCGATCGGTCATCAGGATAGACGCGTTCCTGGGTCTGCGTACGGAAGCGACACATAACTGAATTGGATTGTTGTGTAATCAACAAAAATAATAGGTATTATAATTTGACGATATAAAATCCGAGGATGTCGCCGTCCCTGGTCTGGCGCTCCAGTCGGTCACCTGTTTCGCGGATAAGATTTGGGATGTCGATCTGCGCCATGGGATCGGTTGCCGACACAAAAAGCCGCTCGCCCGAAATCATTGCCCGCAAGGCCTTGCGGGTGCGCAGGACAGGGAGGGGACATTTCAGCCCGCGAAGGTCAAGCTCGGTCGTCATGCTGCTCGATGTCACGGGACCGTGCCTGCCGCAAGTCTGTTCCGAGGATGCGGCGCGTCGTCATTGCCCCTACATTCGCGGCAAGGCCGACAAAGGCCGTCGGGAGGGTATGATGCGTCTGATGGGAGTGGCGGGCTGGAGCGGGGCGGGCAAGACCACGCTGCTGCGCAAGCTTATTCCCGCGCTGATCAGCCGGGGGCATTCGGTGTCGACGGTGAAGCACGCCCATCATGATTTCGACATCGACAAACCGGGCAAGGACAGCTGGCTGCATCGACAGGCCGGTGCCGCGGAAGTTCTGGTCGCGTCCGAAAGCCGTTTCGCACTGATCCATGAAGTGCGCGACGCCCGGGAGCCCAGCCTTCCCGAGCTTCTGGATCGGTTGTCGCCCGTCGATTTCGTGCTGATCGAAGGCTTCAAGCGCGAACCGTATCCCAAGATCGAGGTGTGGCGCGCTGCCAATGGAAAGCTGTTCCTGCATCCCGAGGATCCGACAATTCGGGCAATCGCCGCCGACGAGGCCGTGCCCAACGCGCCTTTGCCTGTTTTCGATCTCGAAGATATCTCCGCGATTGCGGACCTGATTATTGCCGAGGCGCGGCCTTTCGAGAAAAGCCCGGGGAACTGACCATGGCGCAATTGTCGGGTGAATGCTTCGCCTATGGTGGCCAATCGCTGTCGATCGAGGAGGGTATCGCTCTCATCGGCCGCAGCATCGTTCCCGTAGCGGATGTCGAGGCGGTTGTGCTGGCGGATGCCGATCATCGCGTGCTGGCGGGCGATGTCATCGCTCCCGTCGATATCCCAGGCTTCGACAATTCCGCCGTCGACGGGTGGGCGGTGCGTCATTCGGATCTTCGGTCGGATGGGGAGACAATCCTGTCCGTCGCGGCGCGTATCGCGGCCGGTGACGGTGCGTCCCATCGCGTCGGAGAGGGTGAAGGCGCGCGCATCTTTACCGGGGCGAGGATGCCGGAAGGCGCGGACACGGTGTTCATGCAGGAGGATGTACGCGAGGAGGAAGGGCGCGTCGTGCTGCCTCCCGGCCTTTCGATGGGGGCGAACCGGCGTGTTACGGGCGAGGACGTGGCGCGTGGAAGCGCCGTGCTGCCGGCTGGGCTGCGGTTGGCGCCCCAGCATGTGGCCCTCGCCTCGGCGCTGGGTTTTCAGGAATTGCCCGTGCGGCGGCGCCTTCGCGTGGCGCTTCTGGCGACTGGGGACGAGCTGACGCTTCCCGGTCGGCCGCTGGCGGCGGGCGGCCTCTACGAGAGCAATCGCGCCATGATGGCGGCCTTGCTGCGCCGCGCGGGCTGCGAGGTCTCGGACCTCGGCATCTTCCGTGACGAGCCGGGCGCGCTGGCGGACGCGATCCGGGACGCGGCATCGAGCCATGACCTCATCCTCTCTTCGGGCGGTGTTTCCATCGGGGAGGAGGACCATACGAGGCGGGTGGTGGAGAGGATCGGCACGCTGGTGCAATGGCGGCTCGCCATCAAGCCCGGCCGCCCCGTGACGATGGCGGTGGTGGAGGGAACGCCTTTCGTGGGACTGCCCGGCAACCCGGTCGCGGTGTTCGTGACCTTCACCAACATTGTGCGTGCCTTGATCGCGCGGCTGGGGGGAGAGGACTGGGCGCCCGCGCCCCTGATGCCTGTTCGCGCAGCCTTCGCTTACCGGAAGAAAGCGGGCCGCCGGGAATTCGTCCGGGTGATCCTGCGGCGCGGCGCGGATGGGGTCGCACGGGTGGAGAAGCATCCGCGCGAAGGTTCCGGCGCGCTGACCTCCCTCACCGAAACCAGCGGGATGGTGGAGCTTGCGGAGGATATGACCGAGGTGCGGGCCGGCGATGTGGTGGGCTACCGCTCTTATTCGGAAATGTTCTGAGCGAGGCGTTCCGCCTCGGCCAGATCGTCCGGCGTGTTGGCGTTGAAGAAGGGGTCGCGAGGCTCCGATGGCCAGTCCGCGCGGGCCGGATCATATGTGCCGATGAATGCGCCGATCCTGCGCTGATCCGTGCCGATGAGTGCCGATCGCAGATCCTCGCGCAGCGAGACGGGCCACAAGGCGTTGACCGGATGCATGCGGCCGCCGCTTTCCGCCACGGCAAGCGGGCGTTTGCGTTCCGCCCGGGCCATATGGAGGCGGGCGACGAGATCTGCGGGCAGGAAAGGCTGGTCGGCGGCGGCCGTGACCACCCAGTCGATATCGGGGCGATGGGCCGCGCACCAATCCAGCGCGGCCAGCACGCCGGCCATCGGCCCGGCATGATCGGGGATCGAGTCCGGCACGATGGGCAGTTCGGTTGCGGCGAAGCGGGCCGGATCGCCATTGGCGTTGAGGATGAGCGCCGCGCATTGCGGGCGAAGGGCGGCGATCGCGCGTTCCAGCAAAGTCAGGCCCGCGACGGTTCGAAGCGGCTTGTCGCCCTCTCCCATGCGCCGGCCGAGACCGCCGGCTAGCAATGCGCCGAGAACGGGTGGATGGATTGCGGTCATGGCCGGGACGCGGATGAGGCCGGATGGCGAAGAGGTTTCATGATTCCCACATAGCGGCTCCTGGCGATTTCGGCCAAGGCCCGATGGAACCAAAGCCGAAACTCGCCGTTGCAGTTTACGCAGGTGCGAGGTGTGGAAATGGCCGCGATCAACGTTGACGGGATGGACAAGCCGAGATGGCGCGTCCTCATCGTGGAGGACGAATTCATCGTCGGCCTTCATCTCGAGAGCATTCTCGAACGCCTCGGCCATGAAGTGGTCGGCGTGGTGGCCGACGAGGCGGAAGCCCTGCACCTCGTGGCGAGCGAACGGCCCGATCTGATCGTCACCGATATCCACCTCGCAGGCGGCGGCGACGGATTGAAAGTGGCTCGCGCCGGCCAGGAATCCTATGGCGCGCGGGCCATCGTCATCACCGGGCATCGGGACGGAGGAACCTATCTCCGCGCCGAAGAGGCGGGGGCGCAGGCCTTCCTGCGCAAGCCGTTCGGACTGACCGAGGTCGAAACGGTTTTCTCGCGCCTCTGATCGCCGTCAGAGCCTTGCGGGCTCGCGCACCGGGGCGAGGCGTGCGGCGAAATATTCGAACAGATGACGTGCCATGCGGCGGGCCTCCGCCGCGCCGTCCTGATCGACGGTGTCGAAGCGAACTTTCATGCCCGCATTGAGGCGGCCGGCCAGATCGAGATCGGCCGTTATGATGGTTGCGATCTTGGGGTAGCCCCCGGTGCTCTGGCAGTCGGCCAGGAGCACGATGGGCTGGCCCGAAACTGGCACCTGGATCGCGCCCGCAGCGGTGCCGTCGGACGGAATGCCCGCCTCCCTGGCATGAGCGAGCTTCGGGCCGTCCAGCCGCAGGCCGATGCGGTCGAACTCGCGGCTCACCGTGAACTCCGTCTCCACCAGAATCCTCATGGCCGCCGGCGTGAAATGATCGTCCTGCGGGCCGGGGATGATGCGCAGTCGGGGCAAGGCTGGGAACACCGGCGGCATGATGAGCGTCAGCAATGGCTTGTCGAAATCGCCGGCTCCGCACGGCACATGATCGCCCGTGCGCAAAGCGCGCCCATCGAGGCCGCCGAAGCTGCCGCGCAGCGACGTTGCCCGCGAGCCCAGAACCCGTGGCACCGCGATGCCGCCCGCGACGTGCAGAGAGGCGATCGCGCTGTCGGCAAAGGGCGGCACGCGAATGATGTCTCCCTCGTGCACGTCCACAGCGCGCCAGGACACCCAATGCGCAATCTCACCCTCGCGTTCGACGATGAGGCCGGCGGAGGAGCCCGCCAGCGCCAGCCGAAGCCGGGGAGCCGTGACCCTGAACACGGGCCCGGGGGAGCGCACTTCCAGAGCCGCCGCGCCCTCGTCGTTTCCGACGAGCAGATTGCCGAGGCGAAAGGAGAAGCTGTCGAGCGCGCCGCCTTTGCTGACGCCGAGCGACAGGAAGCCGGGCCGGCCGAGATCCTGCACCAGGGTCTGCAAACCGCCTTCGAGGATGTCGAGGCCGCTCATGGTTCCGGCTCCGGCCAAAAGCCGGCGGCCGAGGCGCGGGCGAGATCGTCGAACTCGGCGGATGTCACCGGGTGGAAGACGACCCTGTCTCCCGCCGCCAGAGGACAGGGTGGATTGCGCGCCGCATCGAACAGGGGAAACGGACTGCGGCCGATCAGTCGCCAGCCGCCCGGCGAGGCGCTGGGATAGATCGCGGTCATGCTCTCCGCGATGGCAACCGAGCCGGCCGGCACCCGTGTGCGGGGATCGGCGAGGCGCGGCAGGCGGAGCTGTTCGGGGAGATCGCCGAGATAGGCGAAACCGGGCAGGAAGCCCAGCATGTAGACATGGTAGGGAATGGACGCATGGAGGCGGATGATCTCCGCCTCGGCGAGGCCGGCACGATGGGCGGTTTCCGCCAGATCCGGGCCACCCTCGCCGCCATAGAGCACCGGCACGCGCCATGTCCGCCCGCTCGCGGTTTCGACGTCATCGGAAAGCTGGAGCGCCCGGATGTGCTGCGCCAGAACCCCGTGGTCGATCAGGTCCGGATCGAAATGCACGGTTAAAGAGCGGAACGCCGGCACGATGTCGTGCACGCCCGGAAGCGCCGCCTCTCCGAGCATCCGCGCCGCGGCATGGACAAGGCGGCTGGTGAGGCGGTCTTCGCCGGGCCTGAACTCGCAGGTCAGGGCGCCATCGCCCAGTGGCCGGAGGCGTTCGATAAGATTTATTTCCAAGGAGAGGGTTCACGCTATGGTCTGGTCATAGGATCACTATATACTAATACTAAAGCATTGCTGCTGGCCTGCGGAGGACGGGAGAGTGGCGTTCAGGATCGACATTAACGCAGACCTTGGAGAGGGGTTCTCCGCCGACGAGGCGCTGCTCGGCCTGGTATCGAGCGCCAACATTGCGTGCGGTTTCCATGCCGGCGATCTGGAGACCATGCGGCTCGTGTCGCGCGTGGCCGGAGAGCAGGGCGTCGGCATCGGCGCGCATCCCAGTTTCGACGATTTGCCCGGTTTCGGACGGAATTTCATCCGCATGAGCGCATGGGAGCTGGAATCCCTTGTGGCCTATCAGATCGGCATGATGGCCGAGGCCGCCGCGGATTCCGGCAATCGCCTGTCGCATGTGAAGGTGCATGGCGCGCTCTACAACACCGCCGCCGAAGACGAGGCGCACGCGCTGACGGTCGGCCGCGCCATCAAGGCGGTCGATCCGGGCCTGATCTATCTCGGCCTGGCCGGCTCGTGCATGGCGAATGCCGCCGGGCGTCTCGGCCTTGCCTTTGCGCATGAAGCCTTCGCCGACCGCCATTACGACGACCAGGGCCGTCTCCTGCCGCGCACCGTTCCGGGCTCGGTGCTGTCCGATCCCGAATTGGTGACCGAGCGCGTGAAGCGCATGCTTCAGGACGGCGAAGTGCGCTCCATGTCGGGCGCGCGGTTGAACGTGTCGTTCGATTCCCTGTGTGTGCACGGCGACGAGCCCACCGCGATGGTGGTGGCGCGGGCGGTGCGTCGTGCGGTCGAGGACGAGGGCTGGGAGGTGGTCCCGCTGTCTCAGCTCATGGCGGGCGAGCAGCCCGCTGCACCGGCTCTGCCTGGCAAGGACGCCGACCGCATCAGCGCATGATGCCGCCCGAGCCCATGCGGGATTCGATGGCTTTGACACGCTTGTCGTAAGCGGCCCAATCCACGCGGCTGCGTTTTCTTCCGGCTTTTCCTCCCCCAGCGCGCAGGCCCGCCGCGGTGATCCGGCCCGACGGATCGCCGAAAGTGGCGACCGGAACCGTGCCCGTGACCTCATGGCCCTGCGCCGCCAGGATCTGGCGTACGCGCACGCAATAGGCCACCGATTTGTGGGAGAAGCGGCTCTCGCCGTGGCCGGCGCGGTATTTCATGACCGTGGTGCAGATATCGCCCTTCGCCTGCCGCCACGCGCTGCTGAGATAATTCACGCCGTAGCGGGCGTTGGTGGCCGGGTCGGCCAGTTCGGCATTGCTGCCGTAGAAGCCGAGCATCCGGGCGGTCGATGGCAGGATCTGCATCAGCCCGATCTCGCCCACGCCGCCGATGGCGCGGATGTCGTAATTGCTCTCGACCGTTGCCACCGCGTCGGCCAGCTCCGGCGGCATTCCCGTGCGTGCGGCCTCGGTGCGGACGATGGCGCGCAGATCCTCGCGCGACAAGGCGGCGGGATCGGCTTGCGCGGGCGCGGAGAGAGCGAGCGCGAGGCAGAGGGCGGGCAACAGGCGGCGCATACCGCCATAATGCGCGAAAACCCGTTTCGGATCGATCACAGCGCCGTCAATGGGCGGCGCGCTGGCGGATTTTCGTTTCCTGCCGGGCATCGTCATAACGCTCGACGACCACGCGCGCGACAAGGGTGAGGACGGCAAGGCCCGCCAGCACCGTGGCGGCGGCGAAGGCGCCGGCCGTGTTGTAATCGTGGTAGAGCAGCTCGATCTGCAGCGGCAGCGTGTTGGTGACGCCGCGAATGCTGCCGGAGACCACCGACACGGCGCCGAACTCGCCTACCACGCGGGCATTGCACAGGATGGCGCCGTAGAGCAGCGCCCACCTTACGTTCGGCAACGTGATGCTGAGGAACATGCGCGGGCCCGATGCGCCGAGGCTGAGCGCGGCCTCCTCGTCGTCGGAACCCTGCACCTGCATCAGCGGAATGAGCTCGCGCGCCACGAACGGCGCGGTGACGAACATGCTGACGAGGAAGATGCCCGGCACCGCGAACATGATCTTGATGCCGTGATCGGCAAGGAAGGGGCCGAACAGCCCCTGCGCGCCGTAAACGAACAGATAGGACACGCCGGCGATGATGGGCGACACCGAGAACGGGATCTCGATAAGCGTGATGAGCAGGTTGCGGCCGGGGAAGCGGAATTTCGTGACGGCCCAGGCGGCGGCGATGCCGAAGGCGATGTTGACCGGCACGACGACGATGGCCGTGAGCACGGTGAGGCCGATGGCGCTCAGCGTGTCCGGGTCGGCGAGGTTGGCGAGATAGACGTCGAGGCCAAGTGAGAAGGCCTGCGCGAAGATGATGACGAGCGGCGCGACCAGCACGAACAGCGTCATCGCCAGAACGAGGCCGATGACGAGGCGGCGTGTGAACGGTGCATCGCCGACGCGGTGGGTGGCGTGGGTGCGGTAGGGAGTGGGACGGCCGAACAGCATCAATCCTCGCGTCCGATGTAGCGCAGGTGCCAGGATTGCAGGAGATTCGTGACCGTGAGCAGCACGAACGCGCAGATGAGAAGCGCCGTCGCGATGACGGCGGCGGCGGGGTAGTCGAATTCCTCAAGCCGGATGAAGGCGAGGAGGGCGACGATCTCGGAATAATTCGGCTGGTTGCCGGCGATGAAGATGATGGCCCCAAACTCGCCGATGGCACGCGAGAAGGCCAGCGCGCAGCCGGCCAGGAACGCCGGGAAGATGGCCGGGAAGATGATGGAGCGGAAGATCCGCCAATCGGAGGCGCCGAGCGTGAGCGCCGCCTCCTCGACATCGGCGCTGATGTCCTCCAGCACGGGCTGGACCTGCCGCACCACGAAGGGCAGCGAGGTGAAGGCCATGGCGAGCGCGATGCCGAGCGGCGTGAAGACGACCTTGATGCCGAGGGCTGCGAGCGGCGCCCCGAACCATCCGTTCTGGGCGAACAGGGTGGCGAGGGCGAGGCCGGCGACGGCGGTAGGCAGCGCGAACGGCACGTCGACGAGGGCATCGAGCACGCGCTTGCCGGGAAAGTCATAGCGCGCGAGCACCCAGGCCAAAGCGAGGCCGTAGACCGCGTTGAACAAGGTGGCGCCGAGCGCGGCGAGGAAGGTGACGCGGAAGGCAGCCAGGGCGCGCGGCGAGCCGAGGATGGCGAGGAAACGCTCCCAGCCGATGCCCATGGATTGCAGGAGCAGCGCGGCCAGAGGCAGCAGCACGATAAAGCCCAGATAGCCGAGCGTGAGCCCCAGCGCGAGCGGGAAGCCGGGAAGGACGCGTCGGCGGCGCCGGATGGGCAGGGTCATGGGTTCCGCGTGGCCGGCATGGTCGGGCGTCGATGCTGATACGACAATACCGGGCGCGGTGGGCGCCCGGTATCCGTCTGGACGATGGATGATTGCGATTAGCGCGCCACGAACACCTGGTCGAGCTTGCCGCCCGAGGCGAAATGTACCTCGCTGGCCTTGGCCCAGCCGCCGAACACGTCCTCGACCGTGTAGAGCTTCACATCGGGGAACTTGTCCTTGTTGGCGGCGGCGACACCCGCATCGTGCACGCGGTTGTTGAAGCCGGCGATGATTTCCTGGCCCTTGGGCGAATAGAGGAAATCGAGATAGGCCTTTGCGAGGTCGGACGTGCCGTGCTTCTCGGCATATTTGTCGACCACGGCGACCGGAAATTCGGCCAGCAGGCTGGCCGGCGGTACCACGGTCTCGAACTTGGCCGAGCCGTATTGTTTGACGATGGCCGCCGTCTCGGCCTCGAAGGTGATGAGCACGTCGCCCGTCTGGCGCTCGACGAAGGTGGTGGTGGCGCCACGCCCACCGGTGTCGAACACCGCGACGTTGGACAGGAGCTTTTTCACGAAGGCGTCGGCCTTCGCCTCATCGCCGCCGTTCTGCTCCAGCGCGAAGGCATAGGCCGCGAGATAGGTGTAGCGCGCATTGCCCGAGGTTTTCGGGTTCGGGAAGACGAGCTTGACGTCGTCGCGGACGAGATCGTCCCAGTTCTTGATGTTCTTCGGATTGCCGGTGCGGACCACGAACGCCGGCAGCGAATAATAGGGCGAGGCGTTGTTGGGGAATTTCTTCTGCCAATCGGCGGCGACAAGGCCGCCCTTGTCGGCCAGGATCTGAACGTCGGTGACCTGGTTGAAGGTGACGACGTCCGCTTCCAGGCCTTCGAGGATCGACCGCGCCTGCTTCGAGGAGCCGGCGAAGCTGTCGTTGATCTTGACGTCCTTGCCGTTCTTTTCCTTCCACTCCTTGGCAAACTCGACATTGACGGCGGCATAGAGCTCGCGGGCGATATCATAAGAGACGTTGAGCAGGGAATTGGCGTCCTGCGCACGGGCGGGGACGGCGAAGAGCAGCGCGCTGGCGACAGCTGCGGCAACGAAACGGCGCATGGACGAGGTTCCTCCGGGTTGGAGGCTCAAAATGCACGTCCCGCGGGTGATGTAAATATTCAACCGTACGTAAAAGCTAAAAATATATTTTCACTATAAAATATAGTATTTTTCCTCGGAACGGGCTCGGCCCCGCATCGGTTTTCAACGCACGACACAAGGAGCAATTCATGACCGATCGCACCGACCAGGCCGCCAAGGACAAGGTTCTCGAGATTCTCAAGGACACCCACATCACCATGCTTGCGACGCGCGGCGAAAACGGCGTGCTGCATGCGCGGCCGATGGGCGTGAACCACGCCGAATTCGACGGTGATCTCTGGTTTCTGACCGCGCTGTCGTCGGAAAAGGTGGCCGAGATCGAGGCCGATCCCGAAGTGCTTCTGACTTATGCCGATACGAGCAAGCAGAATTACGTGTCGATCTCCGGCAAGGGCCGGATCGTGCGGGACCGCGCCTTGATCGAGAAGCACTGGTTCGAGCCCGCGCGCACCTGGTTTCCCGAAGGCAAGGACGATCCGAACCTCGGCCTGATCCAGGTGTCGGTCGATGTCGCGGAATATTGGGATTCGCCGTCGAGCACGGTTCTATATCTCTATGGTTATGTGAAAGCCGCGGCGACCGGCAAGCCGCCCAAGGGCGGCGAGAACGAGACCGTATCCTTCAAGTGACGGCAACGCGCCGGTGAGGACCTTGCCGGCGCGAATTCAGGACAACGCGAGAAGGCCGGCTCGCAGGGCTTCCGCGTCGGGCAGGCCGGCCTCGATTTCGCCGTGCACGCGCGTCCAGATGGGCGTGGCCTGCGCCAGCACGAGGCGTCCGGCGTCCGTCAGCGCCAGACGGCGGGCGCGGCGGTCGGATGGGTCGACCGCGACCGTCAGAAGTCCCCGCCGCTCCAGCGGCTTAAGATTGGCCGTCAGCGTGGTGCGGTCCATGGCCAGCAATTCGGCGACCGAGCCGAGCGTGGGCGGCTCCGGCCGGTTGAGCGACATCAGCAGCGAGAACTGCCCGCTGGTAATGCCGGCGGGCCGCAATTCATCGTCGAACCGCCGGGCGAGCGCGCGGGCGGCGCGCTGGGCGTGAAGGCACAGGCAGGTATCGCGAACGAGAAGTGTCGTCTCGAAAGGAACGGAGGAAGCGGCGGGGCCTTTTGACATGGTCCGTATACGTTGATATCAACTTATTTATTCACCGCGTGCAACCGTTTCAAGGCTGCCGGAATGGGGAGGACAAGGATGGCATACGTCCAGGGATTCGTGGTGCCGGTTCCGGCCGACAACAAGGAGGCCTATCGCGAGATGGCGGCCAAGGCGTGGCCTCTGTTCGAGGGATATGGCGCGCTTCGATTGATGGAAGCCTGGGGCGACAATGTTCCCGACGGCAAACAGACCGATTTCCGCCGGGCGGTCGACGCCAGGGAGGGCGAGGTCGTGGTGTTCTCCTGGATCGAATGGCCAGACCGGGCGACCTGCGACGAGGCCAGCCGGAAGATGCAGGACGACGAGCGGATGAAGGAAATCGGTGACATGCCATTCGACGGCAAGCGCATGATCTGGGGCGGCTTTGCGCCGATACTGGACGCCAGCAATGGAGCCGGACATGGTTGACCAGCAGGGCATGCCGATCTGGTACGAACTGGTCACCGACGATCCCGCCGCCGCGGAGCGCTTCTACAGTGGGGTCCTTGGCTGGTCGGCGGGCGACGCGCCGAATGCCGCAGGGTTCGATTATCGCATCCTTTCCGCGGCCGACAGCGGCGTCGCGGGGCTGATGCGCACGCCGGATGGCGTGGGCATGCCGCCGTCCTGGCAATTCTACGTCGCGGTCTCCGATGTCGATGCCATGAGCGAGAAGGTGACGGCGCTCGGCGGCGCGGTGCGGATGGAACCCATGGACATTCCGGAGGTGGGGCGGTTCGCCTTCGTCACCGACCCTCAGGGCGTGCCCTTCTACCTGATGCACGGCACGAGTGCCCAGCAGAGCCGCTCCTTCAAGCCGGCCAGCCCCGGCCATTGCGCCTGGAACGAGCTCGTGACCACCGATCAGGAGGCGGGGCTGGAATTCTACAATTCGCTGTTCGGCTGGACCAAGGCCGGCGCCATGCCGATGGGCCCGCTTGGCGATTACACCTTCCTTCACCATGGCGAGATACCGCTCGGCGCCATGATGACCCAGCCCGCACCGGGCCAGCCGGGCCGCTGGAATTTCTACTTCCACGCAGCGGATGTGGATGCCGCCAGGGACGCTGTGGAAGCCGGTGGCGGGCGCGTGCTGCACGGGCCGGACGAGGTGCCGGGAGGCGCCCGCGTTCTGCTGGCGCAGGATCCGCAAGGTGCGGTGTTCGGCCTGGTCAGCAGCCTCGCGCCCTGTCCGAGCTAGACCGCCTTTTCGGCTGCGGCGGAGCCGAGGAAGCGCCGCTTTGCCGAAGGTAGGCGCGCAGCCCCGGCCGGTCCACGCGCCGGGGCTCGCCTTCGAGGGGAACTTGCCGCTACAACCCCAGCATGAACGATTCCCGCACCCTCTTGCGAGCCTACGGAATGCTCGCACTGGTCATGCTGTTGTGGGCCGGAAATTCCATCATCGGGCGGGCGGTGCGCGACGACATTCCGCCCTTCACCCTGGCTTTCGTGCGGTGGACGGGCGCGCTGATCGTGCTGCTGCCCTTCGCCGCCCGCCATTTGCGCGAGGACTGGGAGCAGCTGGTGCGGCATTGGCCCATCGTGCTGCTGCTGGGGCTGTCCGGCGTGGCCGCGTTCAACGGGTTTCTCTACCTCGGCCTGCATTACACCAATGCGAGCAACGGCCTGCTGCTGCAGGCGGCCATTCCGCCGCTGGTGCTGGCCTTCGATTTCGCGCTGTTCGGCGTGCGGCCGCAGGGCTGGCAATTGTTCGGGGTGATGCTGTCGGTGCTCGGCGTGCTGACGATCATCTTCCAGGCCGACGTGTCAGCGGTCCTGGCGCTGCGTTTCGGCTATGGCGACGTGCTGATCATGTGCGGGGTGCTGGGCTGGGCGCTCTACACCAGCCTGCTGCGCAAGCGGCCGAAAATCCATGCGCTGACGTTTCTGGCCGCCACGTTCGTGATCGCCGCCATGAGCATGCTGCCGTTTGCCGCGCTGGAGCTCGACCAGGCGCTGGCGATCGACTGGCGGCCGCAGGTGGCGGGGGCGTTCCTTTACGTCGCGGTGCTGCCGTCGGTCGTGTCCTATTTCCTGTTCAACCAAGCGGTGGCGGACATCGGCGCGGGGCGCGCGGGCCAGGCCATCAGCCTGATGCCGCTGTTCGGCGCGGTGCTGGCGACGTTGCTTCTGGGGGAGCCGTTCCTCGCCTACCACGCCATCGGCATGGCGCTCATTCTGGGCGGGATCGTCATCGCCGCGCTGATGACGCGGCAAAGCATGCCGGGCGCCACGGGATCGCAGTAAAAGCGGCGTGTGAGGTGCCATGCGGGCGCAGGGACAGGCGCGTCCGTGCGTATATGCAGGACACGGTTTCTCCCGACCGCCTTGCCGGACATGACGATGCTCGATCAATCCACACGCCGTACCGAAGATGAGACGAAGGCGGCATTCGACCTGGACCTTGCCAAGGCGGCGCCCGTGCGCCCGAGGCGGCGGCGCGGCCGCCTGATCGCGGCGTTTCTGGTGCTGGGGCTTTTGGCGGCGGGCGGGCTCTATTATCGAAACGGCAGCGCCGCGCCGACGGCCGCTCCCGCCACGGCGACGGTGACGCGCGGTTCGGTGAGCGACACGGTGTCGGCGCTCGGCAAGCTGCAACCCGTGGAATATGTCGACCTCGGCGCGCAGGTGTCGGGCCAGGTGAAGCAGATCCCGGTCGAAGTGGGCGACGAGGTGAAGGCCGGTGACCTTCTGACCGAGATCGACCCCGTCGTGCTGAACACAAAGGTGCTGGCGGGCCGGGCCTCGCTCGCCGCGCTGAGGGCGCAACTGGTGGACAAGGAGGCGCAGCGCGACCTCGCCAATCAGAGCCTGGAGCGTCAGAAGCGCCTGCTGACTACGCGGGCGGTGGCGGAATCCGCGTTCGAATCCGCCGAGGCAGGTGCACGTTCGGCGCAGGCGCAGGTCGACATGCTGAAAGCGCAGATCGACCAGACCGAAGCGAACGTGCATGGCGACGAGGCGACGCTTGGCTACACCAAGATCGTGGCGCCGATGGACGGCACGGTCGTGTCGGTGGACGCGCGTGTCGGCCAAACCCTCAATGCCACCCAGCAGACGCCCATCGTGATGCGCGTGGCCGACCTCTCGACCATGACGGTGCGGACGCAGGTCTCGGAGGCCGACATCTCCCGCCTGAAGCTCGGTATGCTGGCGCGATTCACCACGCTCGGCTCGGGCCAGAGGAGCTGGACCGGCACGCTGCGGCAGGTGCTGCCCACGCCCGAGGTGACGAACAATGTGGTGCTCTACACCGCGCTGTTCGACGTGGAGAATCCGAACCGCGAATTGATGACGGAGATGACCGCGCAGGTGTTCTTCGTGGTGGCGGAGGCCGAGAACGTGCTGACCGTGCCGCTGACCGCGTTGCGCGAGGAGGGGCGGCCCGGCAGCGGGCGTTACACCGCGGAAGTGGTGACGGGCGCGGGTGCGACCGAGACGCGCCCGGTCGAGGTGGGTGTGAAGAACCGCGTGAGCGCGGAGATTCGCTCCGGCCTGGAGGAAGGCGACCGGATCGTTCTCGGTGCCGGTGCACCTGCCGGAGGCGGCGGACGTGAGCGCGGGCCGCGCCGCATGGGCATGCGGCTCTGATGAACGACGAGAGCTTCCGCGTCCACGCGGCGAAGACCGCCGAGCCGCTGATCGAGCTTGACGGCGTCGGCAAGACCTATGGCGGCGCGGTGCCCGTGACCGTGCTGCGCGGCGTGTCGCTGAAGATCTATCCCGGCGAGTTCGTGGCCATCATGGGCGCCTCGGGATCCGGCAAGTCCACCCTGATGAACATTCTGGGCTGCCTCGACCGGCCCAGCATGGGGCGCTATCGCTTCGCCGGCCGCGACGTCTCGGACTTCGACCGCGATGAGCTGGCCCGGCTGCGGCGCGACGAATTCGGGTTCGTGTTCCAGAGCTACAATCTGATCGCGGCGGCGACGGCGGTCGAGAATGTGGAGGTGCCGGCGATCTATTCCGGCATGCCGTCGGACGAGCGGCGGCCGCGCGCCGAACGTCTCCTGGCGGCTCTCGGCCTTGGCGAACGGCTGGGCCATCGGCCAAACCAGCTCTCAGGCGGCCAGCAGCAGCGCGTCTCCATCGCCCGCGCGCTGATGAACGGCGGCCGCATCATCCTGGCCGACGAGCCGACCGGCGCGCTCGACACCCGAAGCGGCGCCGACGTGATGGCGCTGCTGAAGGACCTCGCCGCGCGGGGCCATACGATCATCCTCATCACGCACGACAAGGAGGTGGCGCAGCATGCCCGCCGTCAGGTCGAGATCCGCGACGGCGAGGTGGTGTCGGATACCGGATACGAGCCGGCCGTGGCGGATTCGGTGACGCTGCCCGCGCCGCCGGCGGAGCGCGCGCCCTCCATGGCCGACGAGACGATGGAAGCCGCCAAGATGGCGATGCGCGCGCTGGGCGCCAACGTCTTCCGCACCATCCTGACGCTGCTCGGCATCATGATCGGCGTCGCCTCAGTGGTAGCCATGCTCGCGGTGGGCGAGGGGGCCAAGCGGGATGTGGCGGAGCGGATCGGCTCGATGGGTTCGAACCTGCTCGTGGTGCGGCCGGGCGCGCCCAACCAGCGCGTGGGCGAGGGCGGGAGCGTGGCGACGCTGATGCCGGAGGACGCCGATGCCATTGCCGAGGGCGTGCCGAACGTGGTCGCGGCACTGCCCGAGCGCTCCGGATCGGTGACGCTGCGGCTCGGCAACCGCGATTACCAGACCACCGCGACCGCGACCTCGGTCGACCTGCCCTCGGTGCGCAACTGGACGGTGGAAGGCGGCGCCTTCTTCACCCGCGCCGACCAGGACGGGCAGGCCACCGTGGCGCTGCTCGGCAAGACGGTGGTGCGCAACCTCTACGGCGATTCCGATCCGCTCGGCAGCTTCATCCTCGTCAATAACGTGCCGTTCCAGGTGGTGGGCGTGATGTCGGCGAAGGGCGCGAACCATATGGGCGATCAGGACGACACGATCGTGGTGCCCATCACGTCCGGCGGCCTGCGGCTATTCGGCGAGCGCCATGTGCGGATGATCACGGTGGCGGCGGCCGACGTGTCCCGCATCGGCGAGACCGAGAACGCGGTGCGGGCCTTCCTGACGGAGCGCCATTCGGGCCAGGAGGATTTCCAGATCCGCAACATGGCCTCGATCGTGGAAGCGGTGACCGCGACGCAGAACACCCTGTCGATCCTCCTGGCCTCGATCGCCTCGATCTCGCTGCTGGTGGGCGGCATCGGCATCATGAACATCATGCTGATGAGCGTGACGGAGCGCACGCGCGAGATCGGCATCCGCATGGCAACCGGCGCGGCCACGCGCAACATCCTGCAGCAATTCCTGACAGAGGCGGTGGTGGTGGCGGCGTTCGGCGGGACGTTCGGGATGCTGCTCGGCTTCGCGGCCGGCTTCGCCATCCAATATGCCGGCCTGCCGCTTCAGTTCACGCTGGCGCCCGCATTGATGGCGTTCGGCTGCGCGGTTCTGACGGGGATCGTGTTCGGCTTCGCGCCGGCGCTGAAGGCCGCCCGGCTCGACCCGGTGGCGGCGCTTAACGCGGAATAGGCGGGATCAGGCGAGCGCGCTTTCCAGCACGCTCTGCATCTGGCGCGTGGAGCATGGCTTGCTGAGGAACGCCTTCGGCTGGAGGGCCGCGGCGCGGGAGCGGGTAAGGGCGTCGGCCTCGGCGGTGAGGAACACCACGGCGGCCTTCATCTCGTCGGTGATGAAGCGTGCGGTGTCGATCCCGTCGGTGCCGCCCTGGATGCTGACGTCCATCAACAGCAGGTCGGGGCGGTCCTCCCGGGCCAGCCGGCAGGCTTCCTCGCAGGTGGCGGCGGGGCCGATGACGCGATAGCCCATGGCCTCCAGCGAGAAAGCGAGATCCATGGCGATGATGGCTTCATCTTCGACGACAAGAACGGACTGCATACAGCCCTCCGAACTTCCAAGCCTTGCGGCTTCGTTTCAACAGGTTGTGAATGCAACCATGAAAACGAGAGCTTGTTCCCAAAAGATCAATTTTTAGGAAATGTCGCTGAGGTCATGGTTTCCACTTCCTTACAGGAATTGGATTCCATGTTCCGGCAAGGTTAGGCGGCGTTCGTCGTCGAGCCGGAGGATTGCGTCAGCACAGCGTGGAGAGCGGCCGCATCGCGCGTGGCACGCAGCTTCTGCGTGGTGGGCGCATCGCGCAGCACGCGGGCGACGCGGGCCAGCGCCTTCAGATGATCGGCGCCGGAGCCTTCGGGCGCCAGAAGCAGGAAGATGAGGTCCACCGGCTCGCTGTCCAGCGCGTCGAAATCGATCGGCTTTTCGAGGCGGGCGAATAGGCCGAACAATTTGTCGATCTTGGCCAGCTTGCCGTGCGGAATGGCGACGCCATTGCCGACGCCGGTCGAGCCAAGCCTCTCACGCTGCAGCAGCGTCTCGTAGATCTCGCGCTCGGGCAGGCCGATAAGTGCGGCCGCACGTTCGGAGAGCTCCTGGATCGCCTGCTTCTTGCTGGTGACCTTGAGGGAGGGAAGAACCGCGCCGGGGGCCAGAAGATCGCTCAACATGAGAGAAAACTCATCGCTGTCCCGCTCGCGGGTTACACCTGACAAACGCAAAATGGACCACGGCGTTCGCATCCATTCCGGCGCTTTGTTGGCCGCCGCATGGCAAAGACGTACGGAGGAGGGCTCAGGAAGTCAACGTTGCCTGCCGGGGAAGCCGGGGAAAGCCACCTTCACGAGGCGGCGACCTTCTCGCGCCGGCGCTGGACCGAGGACGGAATTCCCATGGATTCGCGGTATTTGGCGACCGTGCGCCGGGCGATATCCACGCCGCGCCCGCGCAGATGCTGCACGATGGCATCGTCCGACAGAACCTCCGATGGCGGCTCCCGGTCGATCATCTGGCGGATGCGGTGGCGCACGGCCTCCGCCGAATGAGCTTCCGAATGGCCGGTGGCCGAAATGGCGGCGGTGAAGAAATATTTCAGCTCGAACTGCCCGCGCGGCGTGGCGATGTATTTGTTCGACGTGACGCGCGACACCGTGGATTCGTGCATGCCGATGACGTCCGCCACGGCGCGCAGATTCATCGGGCGCAGGTGATCCACGCCGTGCATCAGGAAGCCGTTCTGCTGGCGCACGATCTCCGACGCCACCTTGAGGATGGTGCGGGCGCGCTGTTCCAGGCTGCGGGTGAGCCAATTGGCGTTCTGCAGGCATTCGGTGAGGAAGGCCTTCTCGTCCGGCCGCTTTGCCGTGCGCGACACGCGGGCGTGATAGGCCTGGTTGACGAGGACGCGCGGCAGGGCCTCGGAATTCAGCTCCACCAGCCAGGTGCCGTCCGGCGCTGCGCGCACCAGCACGTCCGGCACGATGGTCTGCACCGCGAAGGAGGAGAATGACAGGCCGGGCTTGGGCGTGAGGTGGCGCAGTTCCGCCACCATCTCGGCCAGATCCTCGGCATCGACGCCGCAGAGCCGGCGCAGCGCGGTGAAATCACGCCGTGCCACCAGATCGAGATTGGCCAGGAGCTTTTCCATGGCGGGGTCGTAGCGGTTGCGGTCGCGCAATTGCAAAGCGAGGCATTCGGCCAGCGAGCGGGCGGCGATGCCGGCCGGCTCCACGCTCTGGACGAAGCCCAGCGCTGTCTCGACCGTGCCGGCCGAGACGCCGAGCCGCTGCGCAAAATCCTCGACCGGTTCGCGGAAATAGCCGCACTCGTCGAGGCTGTCGATGATGGCGCGCCCGACGAGGCGCAGGCGAGGATCGTCGCAGATCAGGGCGAACTGGCGTTCGAGATGGTCGGCAAGGCTGGCGGGCGCGCTGAGCGAGGTTTCGAAATCGAGGTCGCCGTCTCCGCCGCCGCCACCCGTGAGGCCCGACCAGGACGAGGCCACATAGCTCTCGCCGCCGCCGGCCGCCATGGGCGCCTCGTCCGGGAAGACGTTGC
The DNA here is from genome assembly GCF_052542005.1 of Terrihabitans aquatilis. NCBI lineage: Bacteria > Pseudomonadati > Pseudomonadota > Alphaproteobacteria > Hyphomicrobiales > Terrihabitans > Terrihabitans aquatilis. Next base: position 38,614 of record NZ_JBOCUO010000003.1, read on the forward strand.
CGAGATCAGCGTCGAGCCGCTCCTCGATGGCGGCGCGGCTTTCCGGCAGGCTTGTGTCGAGCCAGCCGCCGTCCTCCGCCGGAACGTCCCGGGAATTGCCGCCTTCGTCGCCGCCGTCGGGCTCCGGTCGCTCCTCGACGCGCTCCAGCAGCGGATTGCTTTCGATCTCCTGGGCGACGTAGTTTTCGAGGTCGAGGCTGGACAATTGCAGCAGCTTGATCGCCTGCATCAATTGCGGCGTCATGATCAGCGACTGCGTCTGCCGCAGCATCAGTTTCGGAGAAAGCGACATCGGCTTCCAGGCTGTCAGCCCTGCAAGTGGGACGTTTCTTGCATGGCGATCCGTTCGGCTATTTAAAGCCGGAATTCCTCGCCGAGGTAAAGCCGCCTGACATCGGGATTTTCCACGATTTCCTCCGGGGTGCCATGCATCAGCACCTGCCCGGAATGGATGATGTAGGCGCGATCTATGAGGCCCAGGGTTTCGCGCACATTGTGGTCGGTGATGAGCACGCCGATGCCGCGTGCGGTGAGATGCCGCACCAGGAGGCGGATGTCAGCGACCGCGATCGGATCGACGCCGGCGAACGGTTCGTCGAGCAGCATGAAATCCGGATTGCTGGCGAGCGCGCGGGCGATCTCGAGCCGCCGCCGCTCGCCGCCCGACAGCGCAATGGCCGGCGATTTGCGCAGCCGGGTGATGCGGAACTCGTCGAGAAGATTTTCCAGGCTCTCGGCGCGCTTCTTGCGGTCCGGCTCCACCACTTCGAGGATGGCGCGGATGTTGTCCTCGACGTTGAGGCCCCGGAAGATCGAGGCTTCCTGCGGCAGATAGCCGATGCCGAGACGGGCGCGGCGGTACATCGGCAGCGCGGTGACGTCGGCGCCGTTGAGCTGGATTCGGCCGCGATCGGCGGGGACGAGGCCGGAGATCATGTAGAAGACGGTGGTCTTGCCGGCGCCGTTGGGACCGAGGACGCCGACCGCCTCGCCGCGCGCCACCGCCAGGCTGACGCCGTGCACCACCTGGCGGCCGCGATAGCTTTTCTCCAGACCGCAGGCTTCGAGCCAGCCGTCATCCTCCGGCGCCATCACATCGGCCGGCGCGGCTTTCGGTTGGGTGCGGCGTCCGAACAGGGCCATGAGATCAGGGGCCCGGCCGGCCCTGGCCGGGCGTGAACACGCCCTGGACACGGCCGGTATTGGCCGCCTCCAGCCGGGATTGCTGGGTGGTGAGATCGACAAAGAGGCGCTCGCCCTTCAGCACGTTCGTGCCCTGGGTAACGACGACATTGCCCCTCAGGATGGCCTTGTTGCTAGGCATGTCGAATTCGCCCTGATCGCCGACGGCCTTCTGGTCTCCGGACATGACCTCGACGCTGCCCTTCGCTTCGAGCCGGCGGATGTTGCGGCCCATCGGCGAAACGTTCGCGCCGGGCGATGCGGCTACGGGCGCGGCGGGGGCCCCTCCGTTCTGGTTGTCGTAGAGGATCGTGAGCTGGCGGGTGCGCAGGCTCGACGCGCCTTGTTTGACGAAGACATTGCCGGAGAAGATGGCGGCCTGGTCCTTCTCGCGCACGTCGAGCCGGTCGGCCTCGATCTGCACCGGCTCGCCCGAGCTTCCCGAGAAGCCGGAAAAGGCGGACGTGACCGCTTGCTGGGCCAGAGCCGGGCTGCCGGCGAGGCAAAGCAAAGCGGCGAAGAGGAGGCGGGCGTTCATTGCGGGGTTTCCGGAGCCGGATCGGGCTCAGTGGACAGCACCATGACGACGCCGCCTTCGAAGGTGATGCTGTCGCCGCTTTCGGTGACGTGCATGCGCTGGGCCTTCAGGTTCATCTTCGAGGTCGAGATTTCAACCGGGGCGTCGGACTGAATTTCCCCGGCGCTGAAGGCGACGCGCGCCTGCGTGAGCGTTGCCCGGTCGCCGAGATCGGTCTCGACGAGGATGCTTTCGGTGAGGTCGAGCACCTCGGTCTTGGTTTCCAGCATGCCGCGCGCGGCCGTGAGCCGGGTCCAGCCCTTGTTCTGGCCCTCCATTTGCCCGCGAATCCCGATCAGGCCGAGCAGCGTGGGCGTGGACAGGTTCTGCTCGGCGCGGTCGGCGGTGATCTCGTAGGCGCGGCGATCCTCGTTGAAGCCCGTCATCTTCGGATGCTCCATCGCGATGCCGGTGGAGGTGATGCCGATGGCCTCGAGGTCCACATTGGGCAGGTTGGCGACGGGCGCCAGCACGATCGGAACGACAACCGCCAGCGGCAGCAGCAGCGCGGAACAGGGCAGGGCCACGCGCAGAAACCGCACCAGCCTTGTGTGCCGCCGCGCCGCAGCCAGCGCCCTCGCCCGCTTGTCCTGCAGGGAGAGGCCACCGGACGCGGCGTCGTACGTGGCAAAGCTCACTCGAGGGGTGCTCCGGCGCCGCGCGGCGCGTCGTTACGAATGCGAAAAGATATCCTGCTCCGCGAAGCCTGTCAGGTCGAGGGCGGCGCGGATGGGCAGAAAGGCGAAGCAGGCCTCGGCAAGCGCCGTGCGTCCCTCGCGGGCGAGCAGGGCTTCGAGCTTGTCCTTGAGCTGATGGAGATAGAGCACGTCGGAGGCGGCGTAGGCGAGCTGCGCCTCCGTCAGCGTCTCGGCGCCCCAATCGGAGCTCTGCTGCTGCTTGGAGATCTCGACGTTGAGAAGCTCGCGGGTGAGATCCTTGAGGCCGTGCCGGTCGGTGTAGGTGCGCACCAGCCGCGAGGCAATCTTGGTGCACCAGACGGGTTCGGGCATCACGTTGAAGGTCTTGAACAGGACCGCGACGTCGAAGCGGGCGAAATGGAACAGCTTCTGCACCGAGCGGTCGCGCAGCAAGGCTTCCAGATTGGGGGCGCGGTTCTGGCCCGGCATGATCTGCACGAGCTCGGCATTGCCGTCGCCCGAGGACAGCTGGACGAGGCACAACCTGTCGCGGTGCGGGTTGAGGCCGAGGGTCTCGGTGTCGATGGCCACGGAGCCGGTGAAGGTCAGGCCATCGGGAAGATCGCCGCGATGCAGGCGCAGGGTCATGATCGTTTCGCCGTGAGTGCGAGGAACAGGGGCGCGCCGGCGGGCACGCGCGGAGCATCAGGGGCTAGCATTGTGCCGGGCATGCGGCAAGGGCGCGGCATCGGGCTTGGCATGAGCTGACGGCATGCCCCCGCATGTTGCCCGGGAAGCCTTCAGCGCGGCGATCCGCCATCGGCAGGCCCTGTCTTGCATGATCCGGCAAAGCTTCCCCCTTGCGCCAAAGGTTTCCGTGGTGTGACATGCCATCACTACCAGGGGTTGTGAAGACGATATGTCGGGATTCGCGCACGAGCTTCACGATGTCCGGAGCGCCGATTCCGTATGTGAACTGGGTGCCGAAGGCCGCGATTTCCGTGCCGGGCCTCATGACGAGAGGCCGGATCGAGCCTCATGACCGCGCCGCTGCGTCAGACCCAGGCGTCGAATCTGTGCCGGACCCGCTTTCCCGATCTGGGAGCGGGATGGGTCGACGTTCTTCTGTCGGCCGCGGCCTCGGTACGGACACTGGAGGCGGCGAGCGAGGTGATCCGCGATGGCGAGCGCACGGATTTCGTCTGCCTCCTCTTGGACGGCTGCCTGATCCGCCAGAAGATCCTGCAGGACGGGCGGCGCCAGATCCTGGGATTCTGCATCGCGGGTGACGTTCCCGATCTCCAATCCCTCTTTCTCGGCAGAAACGATCATTCGCTGGTGACGCTGGTGGACAGCACCTTGATGTTCCTGTCGCAAGCGCGGTTGCGGGCGCTGCTGAAGGCGCATCCCGATGTGCAGACGGCGCTGCTGCGGCACGTCCTCGCGGAGGCGGCCGCTTATCGAGAGTGCATCACGAGCCTTGGGCGGCGCAGCGCGTTCGAGCGGCTGGGCCATCTGTTCTGCGAGATCTACCGGCGGTATGAGCGGGTCGGACTGGCGGAGCCCCACACCTGCCCGCTGCCCGCCACGCAGACCGATCTCGGAGATGCGCTCGGCCTTTCCACCGTGCATGTCAACCGCACTTTGCAGGACATGCGGGCGCGCAAGCTCGTGCAGCTTCGCAACGGCCTGCTGACGATCGACGATTGGGATGGCCTCGTGGCGATCTCGGGGTTCAAGCCGAACTATCTCGGCTGAACGGAGCCGCGCCGCGCGCGACTGCGGTGGTTTTCCAGCAGCCCCGCCTCCGGTAAAGCTGCCCGCCCGGCCAAGCGGCCGGATTTCGGGAGCGGGCGCGATGCTGATCCGGCAATTGCAATATTTCACGGCTTTGGCACGGGAGCGTCATTTCGCGCGCGCGGCCGCCGCCTGCCATGTCACACAGCCGACCCTGTCCGCCGGCATCAAGCAGATCGAGGAGGTGCTGGGCGTGCTGCTGGTGGAGCGCGGCCATCGCTTCATCGGCCTGACCGCCGAGGGCGAACGCGTGCTGGCCTGGGCGCAGCGCATGCTGTCGGATTACGAGGGCCTGACGCAGGAATTGGGCAGCCTGCGCGAGGGCCTCGTCGGCCGGCTGACGCTGGGCGTCATTCCCATGGCCCTGCCGCTGATGCACTGGATCACCGAGCCGTTCGCGGCGCAGCACCCGCGCACCTCGACCATCGTGCTCTCGCAGACCTCGGCCGAGATCCAGCGTGGGCTCGACGCCTTCGAACTCGATGCCGGCGTCACCTATCTCGACAACGAGCCTCTGGCCCGTGTCCGGAGCTTTCCGCTTTACGACGAGCGCTACGTGCTGGTGACGCCCTTCCGCTCTCCGCTGTCGGAAAACGGGGAGGCGAGCTGGGAGGAGGCCGCCGGCCTGCCGCTGGGCCTGCTGACGCCGGATATGCAGAACCGCCGCATCCTCGACATGCATTTCCGCGAGGTGGGCACCGTGGTGCGACCGGTTTTCGAGACCAATTCGCCGCTCACCCTCATGGCCCATCTGCGGCGCAGCCGGTGGGCAAGCGTGATGCCGCAGACCTATCTCGATCTGCTGGGAGGAGCCGAAGGCCTGCGGGTGCTGAAGCTGGTGGAGCCGGAGGTCACGCACCAGATCGGCCTCGTCGTCGCCGAGCGCGAGCCGCTTCAGCCCGTGACGCAGGCGCTGGTGCGGCTGGTGAACGCCCGCGACGCGCTGAATGGATTGAGGGACATTTTGAGAGACTGATAGGTTTCTTCTATCAATCTACAAAAACTATTAGTTTGAGCATTCGCCAGTACGCCGCCAGAAATAGCCACGTAGTCGAGGTTTATCTCTCGATGACCTCGCAAGGTATACAGATTATAACGATACAAAACATGATGTTTTGATCTGCTGTATTCCAATTGGGGCAATGATCTGGGAGGCAAAAAGTGGCCAAAGTTGTTGCTATTCTTTACGATGATCCGGAAACCGGGTTCCCGCCGAAATATGCGCGCGACGATATTCCGGAAATCAAGGTCTATTCAGACGGTCAGACCGCACCGACCCCGAAGGCGATCGACTTCAAGCCCGGCGAGATGCTTGGCTCGGTTTCGGGAGAGCTTGGCCTGCGCAAATACCTCGAGGGCCTCGGCCACGAACTGGTGGTGACCTCCTCGAAGGATGGCCCCGATTCCGATCTCGAAAAGCACCTGCACGATGCCGAGATTATCATCTCGCAGCCGTTCTGGCCGGCCTATCTGACGGCCGAGCGCATCTCCAAGGCGCCGAAGCTGAAGCTGGCCCTGACCGCCGGTATCGGCTCCGACCACGTCGACCTGCAGGCCGCCATCGAGAACAATGTCACGGTCGCGGAAGTCACCTTCTGCAACTCGATCTCGGTTGCCGAACACGTCGTGATGATGATCCTCGGCCTCGTGCGCAATTACATCCCCGCGCATGACATCGTCCGCAAGGGCGGCTGGAACATCGCCGACGCCGTGAAGCAGTCCTACGACCTCGAGGGCATGCATGTCGGCACGGTCGCCGCCGGCCGCATCGGCCTCGCGGTGCTGCGCCGCCTGGCCCCGTTCGACGTGAAGCTTCATTACACCGACCGTCATCGCCTGCCGGAATCGGTCGAAAAGGAGCTGAACCTGACCTGGCATGCGACGCGCGAGGACATGTACCCGCATTGCGACGTGGTCACGCTCAACTGCCCGCTGCATCCTGAAACCGAGCACATGATCAACGACGAGACGCTGAAGCTGTTCAAGCGCGGCGCCTACATCGTCAACACCGCGCGCGGCAAGCTCTGCGACCGCGATGCGATCGTGCGCGCCATGGAATCGGGCAAGCTGGCCGGCTATGCGGGCGATGTGTGGTTCCCGCAGCCCGCGCCGAACGACCATCCGTGGCGCACCATGCCGAACGAGGGCATGACGCCGCATATGTCTGGCACCTCGCTCTCCGCTCAGACGCGCTATGCGGCCGGCACGCGCGAGATCCTGGAATGCTATTTCGAGAACCGCCCGATCCGCGACGAATATCTCATCGTGCAGGGTGGTGCGCTCGCCGGCGTCGGCGCGCACTCCTACTCGAAGGGCAATGCCACCGGCGGTTCGGAAGAGGCCGCGAAATACAAGGCGGCAGCCAACGCCTGAAGGATCGCCTGCCTGTGCGCGGTCCGCGTCGGGCAGGCTTTCAAACCAATATGTGAACCTTCTCAACGGGCGCCCCAGGCGCCCGCTTTTTTTGATCGTCCGGACGTCAGTTCCGGTCTGACGGGCGCTTCAGATCGATGACGATGACGCTCGCATTGTCGGGGGCGCCGGCGGCCAGCACGGCTGTGATGATCGCATCCGCCGCTTGCTGAGGCGTTTCGGACGCCGTCGCGGCCTCGAGGACGGCCGACGGCGCCAGCACGTCGAACACGCCGTCCGAGCCCAGAACCAGGAAAAGATCGTCGTCGGTGCGTGCAATGCGCACCATGTCCGGCTCGTTGCCGATGGCCGGCTTGAAGGAAAACAAGCCGAGCGCGCGCGACACTGCGATGCCCTCCGGACGGCCGCTTGCCGGAACAAAGACGCGCAGAGGGCCCCAGGGCATCGCCTCGCCGCTGTCCATCCACCTTTTTTCGCGATCCACGATTCCGCCGGCTGCCGAGATGCGGGCGGCTTCCTCCTCACGGCCGGGCAGGTGCCGTTCCACGAGCGACAGCGAGGAAATTTCGCCCGGAGCGGGGGAATTGCGGAACAGATAGGCCGGCGAATCGCCGAGCCAGGCCAGCAGCAGATCGTCGTTCGAGACGACGGCGATGGAGGCGGTGCTGCCCGCATCCATCGCCGGGTCCATCTCCCGCATCGTGGCGTCCGTGGTGCCGAACGCCCGGGCAATCGCCGCGGATGGGTCCGTGCCGTCGCCTGCCAGATCGTCGGCCAGTGCCATGGCGAGGCGGCGCGCCGCGAACGTGCTGGCTTCCGCGCCTCGCAGGCCATCGAAAACGGCTGCGATCTGCGCGAGGGGCGTTTCCAGCACGCAGGCCGCGTCTTCCATGCTGCGTCGGACGCAGCCGATATGGCTTGCGATCCCGACGCGCACGGTTGCCGCTGGGGCGAGATCGTCTCCCGCCGCCAGATTCGCCCTTATCTGCGCGTGCCACGGCGAGCGGGATTTCAGCTGCTCGAAGATTTCGTCGAATTCCGGCCGTTCAGCGGGGTCCGCGGCCCAGCATTGCGCGGCGATGCGTTTCAGGTCCTCGTCCTCAAAGATCCAGCGGGGGCGAAGGCCCTCTTCGACGACCTTGCCGGCGAATTCGGCCTGAGGGATCGAATCCGGCATGCCGGTGGCCACGTTGCCGTAGGCGCGTGCTCCGCCATGGGCCACCTCGAACATCAGGATGCCGAAGGCGTAGACATCGACCTTTCGGTCGTACGCTTTCCACGACAGCAATTCGGGCGCCATGTGGAACAGCGAGCCGACCGGCTTGTCGAGGACGGAGCCGTGGGGAAGGTGCACGCTGCGGTCGAAATCGGCGATCCTGGCCCTGACGTTTCTTCCGTTCCGCGCGTCGGCATCGGCTCCGAACACGAGGACGTTTTCCGCCTTGAGATCGCGATGGACGATATTGAGTGCGTGGAGCCCGGCCATGCCTTCGGCGATCTGCATCAGGAGCGAGCGAACCAGATCCGGGTCGAGGGTCTCGCCGCGCGTCTGTTTGAACAGGAAGCTGTTCAGGGCGCCGATGTGCGACCGCTCGACGGCCCGGATGAAATGCTCCTGCGTGCCCGAAATCCCGAGGAGACGAACCATTCCGGGAATGCCGTCACCGCACCGAAGTCGGGCGTAGATGTCGGCCTCGTTGAAGGCGAGCTCGGAATTTTTCCAGGGCGTGAATTTGTAGAAGACGGAGGGGGCGGCCTCGTCGGTGACGAGGATCGTGCCATTCGGGAGTTTGCGGCCGTGGGCGGCGGGCGGATCGGACACGTAAGGGAGCGTGACCGGGGTTTTCTGCGCCGCCGGCAGATGAAGAACGAGGCGTGACGCCGGCATGGTGGAGACCTGCGATCGGGCTGGACCTGTCCCCCATTATGACGCGGGCATCGGACGAAATGCATGAGACATTTCGATCCGGACCCGCCGCCGTGTCGTCTAGCGCCTGCCCAGCGCGTCGCCGTTGACGAGGTTCAGGGGCGCTTCGCCGCGCAGGAGACGCAGCATCTCCTCGGCGGATTCGACGCTCATGCGGCGGGCGCTTTCGCCGGTCAGCCCGGCGATGTGCGGGGTGAGCAGGAGGTTCGGTGCGCCGAGCAGGGGGTCGTCGGCCGGCAGGGGTTCGGGCTCGAACACATCGAGACCCGCGGCGCGCAGGCGCCCGTCCTGCAAGGCTGCGATCAGGGCCTGCGTGTCGATCAGGTCTCCGCGCGCGGTGTTGACGAGGATGGCGCCGGGCTTCACGGCCGAGAGCACGGCGGCGTCGACCAGACCGCGCGTTTCGGGCGTGGATGCGATGTGCAGGCTGATGATATCGGCCTCGCGGAACAGGCGATCGAGCGCTACCTGCTCGATGTCCGGCTCGGTGATGGGGCTGCGATTGTAGCCCAGCACCCGCATGCCGAACGCGGACCGCATCGCGCGGGCGACGCCGCGGCCGATATGGCCGCAGCCAACGACGCCGAGCGTCTTGCCCGCGAGTTCGACGCCGGCGAAGCCGCGCGTGCCCCATCCACCGGAGCGGAAACGGCTCTCGACGCCGCACAGATCGCGCGCCAGTGCCAATGCGACGCCGATCGTGTGCTCGATGACGGCCTGCGAGTTGGCGAAGGGCAGATTGGCCACCGGGATGCCGCGCGCGCTGGCGGCTTCCACGGGGATGAAATCGAGGCCCACGCCGTGCCGCACGCAGGCGCGCAGGCGCGTCGCGTGGTCGAAGACATCGTCGGGCAGCTTGGTGCGCACGATGAGGCCCTCGGCATCGGCGATGTTGCGCCGCAGGAGATCCGGATCGTCATTGGCGGGCATCACGAGCTCGCAATCCCGCTGGAGCAGGGCGATGGCGTCCGGATGCAGAGCGGGGCCCGTGGAAAGTACCTTTGGTCGCGACATTGCGGGCCCTCTCAATCGCTGCGGCGGCGGGTGGGATCGAGCAGGGAGCGCAGCGATTCCCCGAGTCCGTTGAAGGCGACGGCCGTGAACAGGATGGCAAGGCCCGGCGCGTACATCTGCTCGGGCGCGATCTCCATGTAGGTGTAGCCGCGCGCCAGCATCTGGCCCCAGCTCGGATCGGGCGGCTGCACGCCGAGACCGAGGAAGCTGAGGCTGGCTTCGGCCAGCAGGGCCGTGGCGAGCAGCAGCGTGACCTGCACGATGACCGGCTGGATGGCGTTCGGCAGGATGTGGCGGAAGACGACGCGCGAGGTCGACGCGCCGAAGGTGCGCGCGGCATCGACGTAGAGTTCGGTCTTCACCACCATGGTCTGCACGCGCACGAGGCGGGCGATGCCGGGCGCGAACACGATGCCGACCGCGATCATGGCGTTGGTCAGGCCGATGCCCAGCGCGCCCGTGACCGCGATGGCCAGGATGATGCTTGGGAACGACTGGAAGGTGTCGATGATGCGCCCGACGAGATTGTCGATCCAGCCGCCGAAATAGCCGGCCATGACGCCGACCGGCAGGCCGATGGCGAGGCCGACGATCACCGCGAGGAAGCTGGCATAGAGCGTGTAGGGAGCGCCGTGGATCAGCCGGCTGAACACGTCGCGGCCGAGATCGTCGGTGCCGAGCAAATGGTTGGCGCTCGGCGGGGCGAGGATGTCCACGCTCTGCTCGAACGGGAGATGCGGCGCGATGAAATCGGCGAACACCGACAGCACCAGCAGCACCAGGAGGAACAGCAGGCAGGAGGCCGCGCGGATATCCGAGGTGAGCCAACGCCACAAGCGGCTGGCGCGCAGGCTGCGCGTCGTCGGGGCCGGGAGTGCGGTATCGAGGCTCATCGTTTGTTCACCCGGGGATCGAGAGCGGCATAGAGGAGGTCGATGATCAGGTTCACGGAGATGACGATGATCACCAGCACGAACACGGAGCCCTGAACGATGGGGAAGTCCTTGTTGGTGGCGGAGGCCACGACGAGCGAGCCGGTGCCGGGAATGGCGAACACCGCCTCGATCGCGACCGTCGCGCCGAGCGTCCGGTTGAAGACGAGGCCGATCACCGTGAGGAGCGTGAGCGACACGTTCTTGAGGCCGTGCTTCCACAGGATGCGGCTCTGCGACAGGCCCTTGGCGTGCAGCGTGCGTACATATTGCGAGGACAGCACTTCGAGCAATGCGCTGCGCAGCTGGCGGGTGATCTCGGCGATGCCGCCCGAGGCCAGGGCGATGGCCGGCAGCGTGGCGTGGAGAAGGGAGCGCCCGAAATCCTCGGTGAGCGGCACCGACCCCGTGGTCGGGAACCAGCCGAGCCCGAGCGAGAAGAACCCGACGAGGATCATGCCCAGCCAGAAATTGGGCACCGCGACGCCGAGCGAGGCGATGCTGGTGACGGCGCGGTCCACCGGGCTGTCGACATTGGTGGCGGCGATGATGCCCAGCGGCACGCCAATGACGATGGACAGGATCAGCGCGAGAACGACGATCAGGAGCGTGTTCGGCAGGCGGCGCATGACCTCGTCGAGCACCGGCTGGCCGTTGATGAGCGAGGTCGACAGATCGCCCTGAAGGGCGTTGGTCAGCCAGCGCAGATATTGCTCCCAGAGCGGGAGGTCGAGGCCCAGCATCTCGCGGATCTGCGCGATGCGCTCGGCCGTGGCGTATTCGCCCGCGATGACGGCCGCGGGATCGCCCGGCACGAGCTGAAGCAGGCCGAACACGATGAGCGTGGCCAGCACGATGACCGGGAGGATCTGGAGAAGGCGTCCGAGAATGGCGCCGCGGAAACCCTTAGACATACCAGGCACCCTTGTCCGCCTGCCCGGCCACGGGCGGCATGTGCACGACCGGAGAGGTGATCTCCGGCGCGAAATGGCAGGCGACATGCCGGCCCGGAGCCACTTCGCGGAAGGCCGGTTCCACATCCGTGCAGGTGGGCTCGGCGTAGCGGCAGCGGGTGCGGAAACGGCAGCCGGACGGCGGCGAGACGGGGCTCGGCAATTCGCCCTGGAGCATCACGCGCCGCTCCGTGCGCAGATTGGATGGCAGCGCCTCCGGCTCCGCCGAGAGCAGAGCTTCGGTGTAGGGGTGGAAGGGATGGGCCATGATCTCTTCGGTCGGGCCCATCTCGACCACGCGGCCGAGATACATCACGGCGATGCGGTCGCTGACATGCGCCACCACGCCCAGATTGTGGGTGATGAAGACGTAGGTGAGCCCGAAATCCTTCTGCAGCTCCGCGAACAGATTGAGGATGTCGGCCTGGATCGAGACGTCGAGCGCGGCCACCGCCTCGTCGCAGACGATGACGGAGGGGCGCAGCGTGAGCACGCGGGCGATGCACACACGCTGCTTCTGACCGCCCGACAGCTCGTGCGGATAGCGATGGCGGAAATCCGGCGACAGGCCGACGCGCTCCATCATCTCGATGGCGCGGGCCTCACGCTCGGCCTTCGGCAGTTCGCCCGCAATGTCGAGCGGCTCGCGGATCGAGCCCAGGATCGTCATGCGCGGGTCGAGCGCGGCGTTGGGGTCCTGGAAGACGATCTGGAAGTGCTGGCGGTGGCGGCGCAGCGCGCCGGCGCCCAGCGTGTAGGGATCAACATCGCCGTGCAGGACATGGCCGGCCGAGGGCTTTTCCAGGCAGACGAGGGCGCGGCCGAGCGTGGTCTTGCCCGAGCCGGATTCCCCGATGATGCCGAAGGTCTCGCCGGGCATGACCTCGACGCTGACGCCGTCCACTGCGCGCAGCAGCTTGTTGCCGCCGACCTTGAAATGGATGCCGACATCCTGCGTGGACAGCAGGGGCTTCTGGGCGGCACTCATGACAGAACTCCCGGAGGGGCGATCTCGGCGTGGCGGCAGCAGCGGGCGCGGGCGGCGCCCTCCAGCATGAACAGGGGCTGCTTCTCCTCGCATTTCGGCTGCGCATAGGTGCAGCGCGGGCGGAAGCGACAGCCCTCCGGCATCTGGCCGCGCTGGGGAACGCGGCCGGGAATGGCGGGCAGGGGCGATTTGCGCGGCGACAGCGACGGCAGCGAGCGCAGCAGGCCCGAGCTGTAGGGATGGCGGGGCTGGACGAGGACGTCATCGATCAGGCCCTGCTCGACGACCTCGCCCGCATACATGGTGACGAGGCGCGAGCAGGTCTGCGCGACGAGGCCGAGATCGTGGGTGATGAACAGCATGGCCATGCCGAGCCGCGAGCACAGCTCGCCCAGCACGTCCACGATCTGCGCCTGCACGGTGACGTCGAGCGCGGTGGTCGGCTCGTCGGCGATGAGAAGGCGCGGTTCGCACACGAGCGCAATGGCGATCATCGCGCGCTGGCGCATGCCGCCGGACAATTGGTGGGGATAGGCATTGTAGCGCAGCGCCGGCTCGGGGATGCCGACCTTGTTCAGGGCGTCCACCGCGCGGTCGCGCGCTTCCTTGCGACTGACATTGCGGTGCGCGAGCAGCGTCTCGGTGATCTGCTCGCCGATGGTGAAGACCGGGTCGAGCGCGCTCATCGGCTCCTGGAAGATCATGCTGATCTTGCGGCCGCGCCGGCGGCGCATCTCGCGCGCCGACATGCGGGCGAGATCCTCGCCCTCGAGCAGGATCTGGCCTTCGATCTCGGTGGTACGCGGCGGCAGGAGGCCCATCAGGGCAAGGCCCGTGACCGTCTTGCCGCAGCCGCTCTCGCCGACCAGACCGACGATCTCGCCGGGCTGGATCTGGAACGACACGTCGCGCGTGACCTGCACGGCGTTGCGCCCGTTGCGGAACGAGATCGCGAGATCGCGCACGTCGAGGAGCGGCGCGGAGGGTGCCGCTCCCATGGCGATATTGGGATCCTGAATGCTCACGACGAACCTCCCGCGGGTTTCCGTTCGGTCTTCAGGCCGCGCGCCGGCGGACGGCGGCCTCGTCGACATCCGTGCCCCAGCCCGGACGGTCCGGCACCACGAACTGTCCGTTCTCGATGACCGGCGCATGGGTGACGAATTCGCCCTTCCACGGCACGTCGTCGATATCCATTTCCATGATGCGCAGGTTCGGCACGAGCGCGGCAAAATGGGCCGAGATGTGATCGGCGAGGTAGCCGTAGAAATTGTGCGGCGCGACGTTGACTTCGTAGGTGTCGACCAGCGAGGCGATCTTCAGGCTCTCGATGAAGCCGTTCCAGATAACGTCGACGATGGCGACGTCCATGGCGTAGGCGTCGAGGAAGGGCTTGTAGCTGCGCCGCTGGTAGAGCGATTCACCGCTGGCGATGGGGAAGCCCGCCTCCCGCCGCAGCAGCGCGAGGCTGCCCGGATCGTAGGTGTCGAGTTCCAGCCAGGACAAATTGTAGGGCTCGAGCGCGCGGATGAGCTGGAGATAGCCCTCCGTGCGGAAGTGGAAATTGGCGTCGAGCATGATCTCGACATCGGGCCCCGTGCCGGCGCGCAGGGCTTCCATCTGGCGCTTGACGCTTTCCAGAACCTGGGGTTGCGGGTTCAGCTCGGGGAAGCCGGGCATGGTGCCGAAGCCGGGCCGGAAATTGGCGATCTTGCCGTCTTCCAGCATCATGATGTTGGTCTTCAGCGCGCGGAAGCCCTTGGCCCGCACCTCCTCGCCCATCTTGTGGATGTCGTCATAGGTGCGGATGGGGTTGGCGCCGAGGATTTCGGGATAGCGCACGCGATAGGTGCCGCAATGCGACCAGTAGACGGGCAGACGGTCGCGCACCGCGCCGCCGAACAGCGCGTGGACGGGAACGCCGAGCGCCTTGCCCTTGATGTCGAGCAGCGCATTGCCGATGGCGGCCAGCGCGTGCTGGTTGATGCCGGACCAGGCCGGCACCGCATGTGTGTAGAGCTGCGCGAGGATCCATTCGACCCGCATCGGATCCTGGCCGATCAGGCGATCCGACAGAGCGCGGATCGTCGCCGTCAGGCCGGCATTGCCGACATTCTCATTGTACTCCGACCAGCCGATCACGCCCTCGTCGGTCGTGATCTTCAGGAAGGACGTGGTCCGCCAGCCGGAATTGGCGTGCAGATCCTCGATCTTTGCGATCTTCATCATGGTCTCGCTGTGCGGGGCATGAAGGCCGTCAGGCCTCCAGCCAGATCCCGTTGAACTTCGGCTTGCCGAGGAGGTTGGGCTCGTAGCCCTTCACGCCCGGCGTATGGACCTCGATGCCCGGCACGAAGGCCAACTCGCAGGACAAAGCGTGCTCCAGCGACGCGCGCTCCAGCTTGGAGAAGGCGGCCTTGCGGGCGGCCTGGTCGGTGCTGGACTGCGATTCGATCTGGGCGGCGGCCATTTCCGGCGGCGGCGGCACCTTGCCTGAATTGTTGAAGCCGTTCTCGCCATAGACCAGCGCGAAGGGCTGGCTGGGATCGGGCCGGCCGGTCCACAGCGCCAGCAGCATGTCGCCTTCGCCGCGCACCATGAAGCGCTGGTACATGTCGGCGCTCGAACCCACCGTCATCTGGGCGCGGATGCCCGATTTGCGCAGCTGCTCGATGATGATCTCGTGACGCTGCTGCGAGGCCTGGTCGGAATAGCCGAAGAACTGGATGTCCACGCCGCTCTCGAAGCCGGCCTCCTTGAGAAGCCCCTTCGCCTTGTCAGGATCGTGGGTGTAAAAATCGTTCAGGCTTTCATCGTGCGCCCAATAGCCGGGCGGCAGCATGGTCTGCGCCGGCACGCCGAGGCCGAGCAGGGCCAGTTCGTTGAAATTGCTGCGGTCGATCGCGTAATTGATGGCCTGACGGACACGCACGTCGTTCAGCGGCTTGCGGCCGTAATTGAACAGCAGATGATAGTCCGCGATCGTCGGCGTGGAGCTGACGATCACCTTGCCCTTCATCCGGTCGGCGACGAGCTTCTGCTGCGGATTGAGGCGGTAGGAGAAATGGTTCTCCCCGGCGATGATGGAGCGCAGCGCCGTGTTGAGATCGGTGATGATGCGGTAGGTGATGCCGTCGAGATGGGGCAGGCCGGACTGCCAATAATTCTCGTTCTTCGTCAGCACGACGACGTCGTTGTCGTTCCAGCGCTCGAACTTGAACGGCCCGGTGCCGACCGGCTTGCGGTCATAGCCCTGGCCGCTCTCCTCGACCGCCTTGGGCGAGGACATCATGCCCGCGCGGTCGGCCAGGATCAGCGGCAGCGCGGTGTCGGGCTGGCTGAGGCGGATGGTGATCTCGTGCGGGCCGGTGACATCGACGGAGGTCACGGTCTGCAGGTCGCCGCGCACCGACGAGCGCGGATCGGACTTGGCGCGGTCGAGGTTGGCCTTGGCGGCTTCCGCGTTGAAGGGGGTGCCGTCGTGGAACAGCACGCCTTCGCGCAGCGTCATGGTCAGGGTCTTCGGGTCGGTGAAGGTCCACGCGGTCGCGAGGCCCGGACGCGCCGTCAGCGTGGCGGGCTCGAAGTCCACCAGCGTGTCGAAGATCGGATACAGAAGCATGTGGTCCGACCCCGTGCCGCCCGTCACCGGATCGAGCGTGGAGGGGTTGAACGGCGCCGCGACCTTCAGCACGCCGCCCTTGCGCGGGGCGCCCTGGGCGTGCGCGGCCGAGGACAGCATGGTCGAGGACAGGAGCGGCAATGCCGCGAGGCCGCCGAGACCGGCGAGAACATGGCGTCTGTGGATCATAATGTCTCCCTCAGGGTCGGAGGCGCCGCGCGGGGCGGCGCCGCGACATCAGCTTTCGAGCCAGATCGTGTTGAACTTGGGTTTGCCGAGCAGGTTGGGCGTGTAGCCCTTCACGGCCGGCGAAAAGACCTCGATGCCCGGCACGAAGGCGACCTCGCAGGACAGAGCGTGCTCCAGGGCCGCCCGCTCCAGCTTGGCGAAGGCCTTGCGCCGATCGTCCTGGCTGACCGCCGATTGCGATTCGCTCTGCGCGGCGGCGAGCTCGGGCGGCGGCGGCACCTTGCCGGGATTGTTGAAGCCGTTTTCGCCATAGACCAGCAGGAAGGGCAGGCTGGGATCGGGGCGGCCGGTCCACAGCGTCATGATCATGTCGCCCTCGCCGCGAACCATGAAGCGCTGGTACATGTCGGCATTGGAGCCGGAGGTCAGGTTGGCGCGAATGCCGACCTTGCGCAGCTGCTCGATGATGACCTCGTGACGCTGCTGCGAGGCCTGGTCGGCATTGCCGAAGAACTGGATGTCGACGCCATTCTCATAGCCCGCATCCTTGAGCAGGGCCTTCGCCTTGTCCGGATCGTAGGTGTAGAAATTGTCGAGCGAGGAATCGTGCGCCCAATAGCCGGGCGGCAGCATGGTCTGCGCGGGCACGCCGAGGCCGAGCAGGGCGGCGCGGTTGAAGGCGTCGCGGTCCACCGCATAATTGATGGCCTGACGCACGCGCACATCGTTCAGCGGCTTGCGCGAGTAATTGAAGATGAGGTGGTAGTCGGCGATCGTCGGCGTCGAACTGATGATGACGCTCTTGCCCGCGCGCTCGGCGACGAGCTTCTGCTGCGGGTTCAGCCGGTAGGCGAAATGGTTCTCGCGGGCGACGACGGACCTCAGGCCCGTGTTCAGATCGGTGATGATCTGGAACACCATGCCGTCGAGGTGCGGCAGGTCCTTGTCCCAATAATCGGCGTTTTTCGTGAGCACGACGCGATCATTGTCGGCCCAGCTCTCGAACTTGAACGGCCCCGTGCCGACCGGTGAGCGGTCGTAATCGCGGCCCTTGCCGGCAAACGCCTTGGGCGACGACATCATGCCCGAACGATCGGCCAGGATCAGCGGTAGCGCGGTGTCGGGCCGGTTGAGCTTCAGCGCCACCTTATCGTCGGCCACCACTTCGACGGATTCGAGCGATTGCAGATCGCCGCGCACGGCGGAGCGCGGATCGCTCTTCGCGCGGTCGAGATTGGCCTTCACCGCTTCCGCATTGAAGGGCTCGCCATCGTGGAAGCGCACGCCCGGCCGCAAGGTGAGAAGAAGGGTCTGCGGATCGGGGAATTCCCACGCGAGCGCAAGCCCCGGCCGCGCGGACAAGGTGGTGGGCTCGAAATCGACCAGCGTGTCGAAGATCGGATAGAGGATCATGTGATCCGAGCCCGCGCCGCCTGTGACGGGATCGAGGCTCGACGGATTGAAGGGCGCGGCCAGCTTCAGCACGCCGCCCTTGCGCGGCGTTTCCTGCGCATGGGCCATCGTCGGCAGGAAGGGCAGCGCCGATGTCGCGCCCATCAGCATCAGCATGCGCCGCCGGTCCATCGCGAACCGGTTACGCCATTGTCTGTTGGGGTCGTGGAAATCGCTCATGAATAATCCTCCCAATCGTGCCTGCGGCTCTTGTGGCCGCTGTTTCGCTGTCCGGTGTCCCGCCCAGCGTTTTGAGCATCCCTCGTATGCGAGGAATGATGCACTCGACGATCAAATATAATATATAATATAAGAAGGCAAGCCGCGCCGTAGCTCTGTGCTATGATGAAGCGGACGATGATAGGCTTTCGCAGCTACGGGCTGACGGAGGCGGGAGGCGCGGTGACCGAGGTCATTCTCAACGGCATATCCGAGACGATGTCCTCCCGCGTCGAGCAGGCCATTCGCAAGGACATCGTCAGCGGCGACATCGCGCCCGGCACCCGCCTGCGCGTGGCGCAGCTCAGCGCCAAATACGGGGTCAGCCCAATCCCCGTGCGTGAGGCGCTGCGCCAGCTGGAGGGCGACCGGCTCGTCGTCATCGATCCGCACAAGGGCGCTATCCTGCGCGGCGTGACGCGCAAATTCGTCATCGACATGCACGACATGCGCGCGGCGATCGAGGCGCTGCTGGTCGAGAACGCGTCCCGCAAGATCAGTGCGGACGAGACGGTGAAACTCCGCCGCCATGCCGAGATCTATGAGGAGGCCGTGGCCGCCAACGACGCGGCCGGCATGGTGCAGGCCAATCGGGCCCTGCACCGCTTCATCGCCATCGTCGGCGACAATCCGGAAGCGGCCCGCATCCAGGATCAGGGCTGGGAGCTCGTGGTCGCCATCCGCAAGCGCTACGGCTTCGGCGAGAACCGCATCACCAACATCCTCGAGGAGCACCGTCTCCTGGTCGACGCCATCGCGAGCGGCGATTGCGCACGGGCGGTCGAGGTCGCCCGGCACCATTGCGCCGCCGCGCGTGACGATCTCGTGGTGCGGATGCCGGCCGAATGAGCGGGACGGTGGCTCCTGTGGCAAAACGGTTCGACCTGTTGTGCATCGGCGAACCCCTGATGGAGTTCGCGGAAGTGACGCGCGCCGGCGAGCGACTGATGCTGCCGGGTTTCGGCGGTGATGTGGCGAATGTCGCGGTCTCCGCGGCGCGGCAGGGCGCGAAGGTCGCGCTGTTCACCGCGCTGGGGGACGACCGCTTCGGGCG
Source organism: Terrihabitans aquatilis (assembly GCF_052542005.1). NCBI lineage: Bacteria > Pseudomonadati > Pseudomonadota > Alphaproteobacteria > Hyphomicrobiales > Terrihabitans > Terrihabitans aquatilis. Next base: position 57,531 of record NZ_JBOCUO010000003.1, read on the forward strand.
CGATTTCCTCGATCTGTGGGACCGCGAGGGGATCGACCGCAGCACCGTCATCACCCGGTCGGACGGCTATACCGGAGCCTATTTCATCACCTATGGCGCGGACGGGCACGAGTTCAGCTATGCCCGCTTCGGCTCGGCGGCGAGCCGGATCAGCGAGGCCGAACTCTCGAACGCGCTTCTGGCGGACACCCGTATCCTCCACGTCTCCGGCATCAGCCAGGCCATCAGCGATAGCGCCAGCGAATGCGTGGTCTCCGCCATGGCGCAGGCAAAGGCCGCCGGGGCGCTGATCTCCTACGACACCAATCTGCGGCTGCGGCTGTGGCCGCTGGAGCGCGCCCGCGCGGTGATCCACCGCGCCATGGCCGATGTCACGATTGCCCGGCCGGGGCTCGACGATGCGCGCCAGCTGACCGGCCTGCAGACACCGGATGAGATCGCCGATTTCTATCTCGGGCTCGGGCCCCGCATCGTGGCGCTGACGCTCGGCCGCGAAGGCTGCCTCGTCGCTACGCCGGAGCGGCGTTGCGTGGTGCCCGGCATCAGCGTGGACGCGGTGGACGCCTCGGGCGCGGGCGACACGTTCGGCGGCGCCTTCCTCGCGGAATATCTCGTGACCGGCGATCCCTTCGCCGCCGCGCGCTACGCCAATGTCGCCGCCGCGCTGCAGACGCGCGGCCATGGCGCGGTGGCCCCCATGCCGTTCCGCCGCGACGTGACGGCGGCGCTCGCCCACTGACCGAAACGGAGCCCACGATGATCGACCACAATCAGGCCCTGCGGGATCTTCTCGGCCGTGGCCCCGTCGTTCCCGTCCTGACCTTCCAGACGGCCGAAGAAGCGATCGATGTGTGCGGCGCCCTGCTCGACGGTGGCGTGGATGTGCTGGAGATCACCTTGCGGACGCCGGGCGCGCTTGAGGTGATCGAGGCCGTCGCGCGCCGGTTTCCCGAGGCCCAGGTCGGCGCGGGAACGGTGCTCGGCATGGACCAGGCCAAAGCGGCCAAGGCTGCCGGCGCACGCTTCCTCGTTTCGCCCGGCTGCACCGACGCGCTGCTGCGGGAAGGGGCCGATTTCGACCTGCCCTGGCTGCACGCCGCCGTCACAGCCTCGGAGGTGATGCGGCTGCGCGAGCACGGGCGCAAGGTGCTGAAATTCTTCCCCGCCGAAGCCTCGGGCGGCACGGCGATGCTGAAATCCTGGGCCCCGGTGCTGCCGGACATCCTATTCTGCCCGACGGGCGGGATCGATGTCGAAAAGGCGCGTGGCTATCTTGCCCTGCCGAACGTGGCGGCGGTGGGCGGCTCCTGGCTGACCCCGCCCGACGCCGTGGCGGCCCGTGACCGCAGCCGTATCACGGCATTGGCAAAGGCGGCCGCCGACCTTCGCTGACGGCCGATGACCGCATGCGGGATCTAGCGGATGCGGTGATCGTCCAGCATGCCGTGCCGGCCGATGGGCACCATAATGGGGCGGCCTGAGGTCGGATCGGTCAGGATGCGGCTGTCGAGCCCGAAAACGGCGCGGACATTGTCCTCGGTCAGAACCGTTTCCGGCGCGCCGAAGACATGCACCCCGCCCCCGGCCAGCGCGATGAGATGGTCGGCATAGCGCGCCCCGAGATTGAGGTCGTGCAGCACCATCACCACGGTCGTGCCGCGAGCCTGGTTGAGGTCCACCAGAAGGTCGAGGATCTCGATCTGGTGGTTGATGTCGAGGAACGTGGTCGGCTCGTCCAGGAACAGGATGTCCGTTTCCTGCGCGAGCGCCATCGCGATCCAGACCCGCTGGCGCTGGCCGCCGGACAGCTCGTCGACCGGCCGCTCCGCGAGATCGGCGGTGCGGGTCGCGGTCAGCGCATGCACCACCGCGTCCTCGTCCTTCCGTGTCCACGACGAGAACAGGCCGTGATGCGGATGGCGCCCCCGCCGGACGAGATCGTCCACGAGGATGCCTTCCGGCGCGATGGGCGATTGGGGCAGCAGGCCGAGCGTGCGGGCGAGCTCGCGGGTTGGCATCCGGTGGATCGATTGTCCGTCGAGCAGGACCTGCCCGGCCGTCGGCGACAGGAGGCGGGACATGGTGCGCAGCAGCGTGGACTTGCCCGAAGCGTTGGCGCCGACGATCACGGTGATCTTTCCCGGCGGTACGTCGAGGTCGAGATGTCGCAGGATTTCGGTATCGCCATAGCTGGCCGAAAGCTGGCTGACGGTGAGGACGTGGCGGGGATGATCCGTCATAGCGACCTTCCGCTGCGGTTGATGCGGACGATGAGGTAAAGCAGATAGGGCCCGCCGAGCGCGCCGGTGACGACGCCGACGGGATAACGGCTCGGCAACAGGAATTGCCCCGTGTAATCGGCGGCGAGGGTGAGCACCGCGCCGATCAGGGCCGCCGGGAGCAGCAGGGACCCGCCGCCACCGACGATGCGTGCGGCGATCGGGCCGGCCAGGAACGAGACAAAGGCGATGGGCCCGGTGATCGAGGTGACGGACGCGATCATGCCGACCGCCGCGAAAACGACCATGATCCGCGTCCGCCCCACCCGGACGCCGAGGGCGGCGGCGGTGTCGTCGCCCATCCGGAGGGCCTCGAGGTCGCGGCGCTGGGTGAAAAGGAGCCCGCCGAACACGAAGAGGACCAGGAACAGCGAAAGGGCGTCGCTGAGCTGGGCGCCGTTGACGCTGCCCGTCATCCAGCGCAGCGCCTCCTGCAGGTTCCAGGCGGGCGCGCTCGACAGGATATAGGCGACCACGCTGTTGAGCATGGCCGCGACGCCGATGCCGACCAGGATGAGGCGTGTCCCGGCAGCGCCGTTTCGCACCGCCAGGCCGTAAACGATCAAGGCGACCAGAAGCCCGGCGATGACCGCGATAACGGAGACGATGGGCCCGCTGAGCGACAGGACGACGATGCAGAACACGGCGGCAGCGCTGGCGCCCGAGGTGATGCCGATGATGTCGGGGCTGGCCAGCGGATTGCGCAGCATGACCTGAAACACGACGCCGCCGAGCCCGAAGGCCAGCCCGGCCAGAACCGACATGACGGCGCGCGGGAGGCGCAGCGTGCCGATGAGGAAGCTCGCGCCTTCGACATCCTCGCCCAGGATCACGCGCAGCACGATGGAGGGCGGCGTGAACGACTGGCCGAGCACCAGAGTCAGCGCAAAAAGCCCGAAGACCAGCGCCAGAAGAATGCCGAGCGTGAGCCGGCGGCGAACGAGGCGGCCGCGCCGGCGATCGGCGATGGCGTGGATGGCGGCCTGATGCGTCGTCACAATTCGCGGACCTTCTGGCGACGGACGATCCAAATGAAGAAGGGTGCGCCGATCAGGGCCGTGATGATGGAGACCTCGATCTCGCCCGGCCGGGCGACGACGCGCCCGAGAACGTCTGCGGCCAGGAGCAGGCACGCGCCGCCCAGGGCGGAAAACGGCAGAAGCCAGCGATAATCGACGCCGATCAGCAGCCGGCAGAGATGGGGAACGACGAGACCCAGGAAACCGATGGGTCCGCACAGGGCCGTTATCGCCCCGCACAGAAGAACCGCCCCGACCGACGCGACGACACGCGCGAGCGCCACGTTTTCGCCGAGCGCGGCGGCCACGTCGTCTCCGAGCGCGAGTGAGTTCAGCTTGCGTGCGGCCAGCAGGCTGATCGCGAAGCCCAGAATGAGGACCGGCAGAACCGGTACGATCCGTTCGAACGTGGCGCCGCCCACGCCGCCGATCTGCCAGGACTGGATGCCGCCGGCGATGTCGTTTCGGGGAAGAACCACGGCGATGATCAGCGACGCGCAGGCGATCGATGTCGCGGCGCCGGCCAATGTCAGCTTCAGCGGCGTGGCGCCCCCGGCCCCGAGCGATCCGATGCGGTAGACGAACAAGGTGGCCGCGCCGGCGCCGATCAGTGCGCTCCAGAGATAGGATTCGGCGGAGGTGATGTCGAACCAGGCGACGCCGATGACGACGGCGAGCGCCGCCCCGGCATTGACGCCCAGAATGCCGGGGTCGGACAAAGGATTGCGGGTGACGCCCTGCATGACCGCCCCGGCCAGCCCGAGCGCCCCTCCGGCGAGGATGGCCAGCACCATGCGGGGTATGCGTACGGCGACCGCGGACTGGCCGATCGTTTCCGTCTGGCCGCCAATGGCCGCCAGGATATCGCCGAACGAGACCTCGCGCGCACCGACGATCACCGAGACCGCCATGAGCGCGGCGAGGAGGGTGAACAATCCCAGCAAAGCGAGGCCGCGAACCGCGTGGCGGCGACCGGAGGACACACCGGAAACCATGAATTGCGACGTCCGCCCGCTCACTCGGCCTTGCGCGCCGCCTCGGCCAACAGGGCCACGTAATCCTTCAGAACCCAGGAGATCGCAAGGGGCGTGGGGTTGGCGGCGGTGCCGGCGGAATTGCGGCCGAGCACGACGACCGATTGCCGCTTCACGGCCGGCATCCGCGCCATCAGGGGATTGTCGCCCAGCGCCTTGAGGAGATCGGGCCCGCCATAGGTGACGAAGATGTCGACGTCCTCGAACAGATCGATCTTCTCGGCGCTGATCGAACCGGAATATTTGCCGGGCTGGCTGGCGTCGAGCGCCGCCTTCGGAGAGACGAGCCCGAGATCGTCGAAGAACTTCACGCGGGTGTCGTTCGGCGTGTAGAAATTGATGGTGCTGAGGTCGCGAGCGCTGAGGTGCGTGACGAACATCGCCGATTTGCCGCGCAGCTCCGGATATTGCGCAATCGTCCCGGCGATCTCCGCCTCGATCTTCGCGATCAGCGCCTGGCCCTCTTCGGCCATTCCCATGGCCGTGCTGCTGAGGCGGATCATGTCGCGCCATTGCGTTGACCACGGCGCCTCCGGATAGGCGACGACCGGGGCGATCTGGCTCAGGGTGGCGTAATCCTTCTGGCTCAGGCCGGAATAGGGGGCGAGGATGACATCGGGCTGCGTGGCCGCGACGGCTTCGAAGTCGATGCCGTCGCCCTCGTTGAACAGGACCGGCGTGCCGGCGCCGAGTTCCTTGAGCTTTGCCTCGACCCAGGGCAGCAGCCCGTCTCCGTCCTCGTCGCCGAACGGGGCCCTCGCGAAACCGACCGGAACCACGCCGAGCGCCAGCGGCACCTCATGGTTCGCCCAGTTCACGGTCGCGACCCGTACCGGCTTCTTCTTGATTACCGTCTCGCCGAGGGCGTGCATGATGGTGATGGGATAGGTGGTTTCGTCAGCAATGGCCGTGGATGCCGCGCCGAAGGCCAGGCAAAGGGCCGCGATGCGGATGAGGGAGATCAATCGAGGCATCGGAAAAGGCCTGTTCGTGGAGCCCGCTGAACGCGTCCGGAGCTCGGAGGTTTTTGGGCGCAAAATGCGCGATGCACGGCAGGGACGCGCCTGCCGTGCATCATCGTGAAAGCTGTTCCTCTGGCCGGCCCCTCATGCGATGGGCCGGCCTTGGCGTGCATCCCTCAGAACTTCATCGCGACGGAGCCGAGGAAGGTGCGGGGCGAGCCGACCGTCACGAAATTGCCGGTGGTCAGCCAGTAGTTCTCGTCGAACACGTTCTCGACGGTGAGCCGGGCGGTGACCGGCGTGTCCTGAATGACGGTCTCGTAACGCGCGCCGAGATCGACGCGGGTCCAATCCGGGAACTCCAGAAGGTTATCGTTCGTGAGGTAGGAGCCCGACGTGTAGATGACGCGTCCGTTGAGGGACAGCCCTTCCACCCACGGCGTATCCCATTCGAGGCTGGCCGATGCCGTGAAGTCCGGCTGGCCTGCCGCTTCGTTGCCACGCTGCGACGGATCGGCCGGGTTCGTCAGTTCCGCGTTCAGGAACATCACGCTGGCGTAGCCGCGCAGGCCGGGAATGATCTCGCCGAAGGCAGAGAGCTCGAGGCCGCGATTCCGCTGCTCGCCATCATAATCCCGCGGACCAGGCACGGTGCCCACCAGATTGGGGCGCGAAATCTGGAAGAGCGCGGCGGTCGTCGTGATCGTGCCCCAATCGACCTTCACGCCGACTTCCTGCTGATCCGACTTGTACGGTGCAAGGACTTCGCCCGCATTGGAATAGCCAGAATTCGCGGGGACAGTCTCGCCGGCGGAAAGCCCTTCCGCATAATTTGCGTAAATCGAAACCTTGTCCCACGGCTTCACCACAATGCCGGCAAGCGGGCTCGTCGCATCCGCCTCATAGGAGGTCGTCCACGAATTGCCCCCGAACGTTTCCTGCTTGACCTCCTGATAACGGACACCCGCCGTCAGCAGGATCCTCTCGTCGAGAAACGACATCGTATCGACGACTGCGTAGCTCGTGAGCGTCTCCCGGTCGGTCTTGGTCGGTTCCAGACGGTCGCCGGATATGCTCGGAAGTGGCGACGGGTTGTAGATGTTCGACGGAACCGTTGCGTCGCCCTGGGTGTAAGACCAGCCGCTTTCCTCGGTGTAGCCGGTGAACACGACGTTCATCGAATGGTTCACGAAGCCTGTGTCGAAGTTCGCGCGCAGACCCACATTCCCGCTGTCGGTCGAGGAATAGGAATCGTAATACGAGTTGGTCAGGAAGAAGTTGCCGTTCTCATCGACGCCGCCGTTAACCGCGCGGGTATCCGGGAAGGTCTGGTAGTTCTCGCCCTCGCGATGGCCATAGCCCGCATAGGCCGTCAGCCAGTCCGTCACATCGTATTCGGCGAACGTCGCGATCGTGTTGTCGTGCTGCTCAAGCTCGGTGCCCGGGAACCAGTTGCCGCGTGCATCGGGCGCGCGGGGAATGAACGGAATATCGGAACGGAGAGTCGCCTGCGGGCGGAAATTCTCCGTGTTGTCGTTCTGAGTGATGGCGTCGAGTGCCCACCGGAAGCGATCGCCATTGTAGTCGATCGACAGCGCGCCGACGCCGGATTCCCAATCGCCGTCCTCGATCGAGGCTTCGCCCTTGCGGCCGACGCCGTTGAAGCGGATGCCCCATTCCTTGTTCGCGCCGAAGCGGCGATTGGCATCGACCGCGACGCCGAAATTGCCGTCGCTGATGAAGCCGGGCGTGACCTCGATGAAGGCTTCATCGATCGCGCGCTTTGGAATGATGTTGATGGCACCACCGACGCTTCCGCCCGGCGGAATGCCGTTCATGAAGGCGCCCGGTCCCTTCAGAAGCTGGATGCGCTCGATGTATTGCGAGTTGACGCGGTTGGACGGGATCAGCCCATAGAGGCCGTTGAAGCCCACATCCTCGGAATTGACCTGGAAACCGCGGATCTGGAAGGTGTCGTCGAATCCGTTGCTGCCCGTGGTCAGGCGCACCGAGGCGTCATTGACAAGAATGTCCGCGGCCGTGCGCGCCTGCTGATCCTTGATCAGCTTTTCGGTGAAATTGACCGTGCTGAACGGCGTGTTCATCACGCTCTGCGTGCCGAGGATGCCGAGCGATCCGCCCTGAGCGACCTGGCCGCCGGCATAAGGCGCCGGGACCGAGCCGATGCGGCCCTCGCCGGTGCCTTCGACTTCGATTGTCTGGAGTTCGATGGTGCCGTCCGCCGAAGCGCCGGCCGCCGTCTGCGCCGAGGCCGGCGCGACGAGCAGGGCTCCCACGACCAGACCACCCATCAATTGGGCCATCAGCGCGCAATGGCTGAAGCCGGACAGGAAAGTCTGGCGCAAATGGGCTTGGCCACACGCCCTGCGCTGAAGCGCAGTCTGATTGTCGGCGCGGTGCATATCGAATCTCCTCAAAGACGCATCCGCATCCGCAGCCCCCGCTGCACGCACTAAGATGGAGCGTCACACAACAACAAACTCAAGCGCCCTGATAGCCACGTTGAGAAAATGTGGCAAGTAGGTGGCAGGCACATTATTATTAGAAGAGCTCTAATATAGGCAAAGTTGCTCTGGGAAGAGGTGTGGCTGTACATCCACAATAAACAATATATTTTCAATAGCTCGTAAGAAGGCTGCGAATGTTTGCTTTCTACTTATGCCTACACTGCATCGCTGCCCTGATTTGATCGCGGGTTGGGGCGTCGCTCCCAAGTCGATGGGAGGCCCTGATGCGATCACGGGCTGCAAATGCAACGCCAGATGCGAATTGCGCAATGGCTCCATGCCGGGAATTTGCCCATTCTGCACAATGTTTGAGATTGTGGCGTCCGGCCCGACCCTGCAGCGTGATCAACCTGGATTCGGCGTCAGAAACGGTCGGAGCCGGTCTGTCCTGTAGGATTGCGCGATGGCTTCTTTCCGATGAACGATTTCGATCTTGTCATCCGTGGCGGCACGGTCTGCACGGCGGCCGATACGATCGTCTGCGATGTGGGCATTGCCAATGGCGTGGTGCAGGCGCTCGGCCGTAATCTCGCGGGCGCGAAGACGATCGATGCCGGCGGGCTTCTGGTCCTGCCGGGCGGCATCGACAGCCATGTTCATCTGGCGCAGCCGAGCGGGCATGGCATCGTCATGGCCGACGACTTTGAGAGCGGCACGGCCTCCGCAGCCTGCGGCGGCAATACGACGATCCTGCCCTTTGCGGTGCAGCCGCGCGGCCAGTCGCTGCGCGCCGCCGTGCAGGATTATCATCGCCTGGCCGAAGGCAATTGCTACGTCGACCACAGCTTCCACATGATCATCTCGGACGCGAGCGATCGCGTGCTGGGGCAGGAACTGCCGGCTTTGGTGCGCGACGGCTATACCAGCTTCAAGATCTTCATGACCTATGACGATCTTAAGCTGAACGATCGCGAGATCCTCAACGTGCTGGCGGTTGCCCGCGACGAGGGGGCGCTCGTCATGGTCCATGCCGAGAACGACGACGCCATCAAATTCATGGCCGAGCGTCTGGAAAATGAGGGGCGCACCCAGCCCTACGGCCATGCCGTCTCGCGTCCCTCCATGGTGGAGCGTGAGGCCACGCATCGCGCCATCAGCTTCGCCGAGCTGGTGGATGTGCCCATCGTCATCGTCCATGTGTCCGGACGCGGGGCCATGGAGCAGATCCGCTGGGCGCGCGACCGCAACCTCAAGATCTATGGCGAAACCTGCCCTCAATACCTCGTCCTCACCGAGGACGATCTGAACCGCGACGGGATGGAGGGCGCCAAATTCGTGTGCAGCCCGCCGCCGCGCGACACCGACAGCCAGGACGCTTGCTGGCAGGGGCTGGAGCAGGGCGTGTTCCAGCTGTTCTCGTCGGATCATTGCCCGTTCCGCTTCGACGGCCCGGACGGCAAGCAGCGGCATGGCTCGGATGCGAAGTTCAGATGGATTCCCAACGGCATTCCGGGCGTCGAAACCCGCCTGCCGATCCTCTTCTCGGAGGGCGTGTCCAAAGGGCGGATCAGCATCAACGATTTCGTGGCGCTGACCTCGACCAATCACGCCCGCATGTACGGCCTCTATCCCCGCAAGGGTACGATCGCCGTGGGCTCGGATGCCGATATCGTGCTGTGGGATCCCGAGCGGAAGGAAACCATCCGCCAGGACATCCTCAATCACGGTTGCGATTACACGCCCTATGAAGGGCTTGAGGTAACGGGCTGGCCGGTCATGACCGTCCTGCGCGGCGAGGTTGTCGCGCAGGAGGGGAAAATCGTAGGCGCGAAAGGCTATGGCGCTTATCTTCGCCGAGACCTCTCCGAAATGGCGCGGCCCGGCCGCCGGTGATCAGGCCAGCGGCCTCGCTTTGCTGAAACGCTAGGGCGTGTCGATGCTGAACTGGGCGCCGCCATCGGCGGCGACCTGTCGGGGCAGATCGCCCTCCCAGTCGAGATAGGCGCGCGATGCTTCCAGATTGCCCTGGTGGCGGTCGTGGTTCCACGTCAGGAAATCGATACGCGCGTGGTCCGCCGGTTCGGTGTCGGCTTCCGTCCAGGGCAGGCCGGCGGCCCGCCAGGCGGCGTCGCCGCCGCTGAGCACACGCACCTCGCCCGTCGCGGCCTCGCCCAGTTCGACGGCCAGCAGCGCGGCCAATGCCGGGTCGCTTCCGACGACGAGGATCTTCGGAGCCTTACGAACCGTTTCGGGCAGGCCGTCGATGCGTGGCCGGATGGCCCACACCGCGCTCGCCGGATGGCCCTTGCGGAATTCCCCGCTGGGCGACGCCGAAACGATCTGTCCGTCCTCGGCAAGCCAGCTTTGCGCCTCGGCAGCGGTGACGCTGTTCACGTCGACGATCTTGGTGGACACCTCGTCGGCGCCCGTGACGAGCTCACGGGCTTCCAGTGCGCCATCGAGCGCGAACGCGTCCCAGCCAAGCTGGTTCAGCCAGTGCGCGGTGATCGTGCTTCGGACGCCGTCATCGTCCACGAGGACGAGGCGTGCGCGGCGCACGGCCACCCATTCGTCGAGCGTCTGCACCAATTGGCCGCCGGGCACGGACACGGTGCCGGCGAGGTGACCGGCTGCAAATTCTTCGGGGCTGCGCACGTCGATCAGGACCGTGGTGCGGGCCGCGTCGGCCCGCCATTCGGCAAGCGTGTCATGATCGATGTGGCGCACGCCGTAACGTTCGTTCAGCGCGTCGGCGCGTTCACGCGCCTTGGCCCGTGCCTGCGTGCTCGGAATATGCGAGGGCCGGGGACCGGATTCGAACGGGAGACCGGCCAGCCGCCAGCCCTGCGTGCCGCCGGCCAAGGCGACCACCCGGTTGGGAACGGCGGCGTTGATCAGGGTTTGCGCGCCCATGATGCCGCGCGTGCGGCCTGCGCAGGACACGACGACGAGCGTGTCGGGCGATGTCACGACGTCATCGAACCTGTGCACCAATTCGCCACCTGGCACGCTGATGGCGCCGGGAACGTGAAATCGGTCGAACTCTTCCTCCGTCCGGCTGTCGAGGATGATGAAATCCTCCGCGCCATCCTGCAGGCGCTTCAGATCCTCGGCGCTGATGTCGGGCGTGTGGTAGGCATGCTCCACCACTTCCGCGAACGACTTGCTGGGCACGTTGACGCCCTGGAAGACAGGGAAGCCCGCCGATTTCCAGCCGTCGATCCCCTCGTCGATGGCGTGCAGATTTGTGTAGCCGAGCGCCTTCAGCCGCCGCGCGGCGCGTGCGGCGATGATCCCGTCACCGTCGATCAGGACGATGCGGGTGCCTTTGCGCGGCACCAGACGCTCCACATCGGCTTCCAGCCGGCTGTAGGGCAGATTGACGGCAAGGAGCGGATGCCCCCAGCCGAATTCGCCTTCCTCGCGGACGTCGATGAACGCGATCTCCTCGGGTTCCTCCAGCCATTGCCGCACCTGTGTGGCGGACACGGAGCGGACGACGGACGGATCGAAGACAGGGATGTTCATGGAGGTGCCGATCGAGAAGCTGGAAAAAGGCGCGCGGTGGCTGACGGCTAGTCGCGGTAGCCGGGATTCTGCCGGTCGAGCAGGCGCTTGAGCGCATCGAAGTGCATCTCATGCCCCGGCTTGCCGCCATTGGTGAGTGGCGTACCGGTGATCTGGGCGTAGACGTGGTCGACCTGCTCGTCTGTCAGGTAACGGAGCGGCTGGCCCGTCCATTGCGCGAACAACTGCACACGCGCCGAGCGCTCGAGCTGGTAAAGCCGGTCGTAGGCTTCCGAGATCGTGCGGCCCGCCACCAGCACGCCGTGATGGGCCATGATGAGGATGGTCTTGTCGCCCAGCACGTCGGCGAGGCGCTCACCCTCGGCGGTGTCGCGGGCGAGGCCGGTGTAATCCTCGTCATAGGCGATCTGGGTGATCAGCTGCGCCTCGGTGTGACCGATGGGCAGGAGCCGCTGGTCCTTCAGCCGGGTGAGGGCGCTGGTATAGGGCATGTGCGTGTGAAGCAGCGCCGCATGCTGTGGCTTTCGACGATGGATCGGCGCGTGGATGCAATAGGCGGACCGCTGCAACGGGCCCTGGCCGTCGAGCACCTCGCCGTCGTAGCTGACCGTCAGCAGGCTTCCCGCATTGATCTCGGACCAGTGCAGGCCCAGCGGGCTGACGTAGAAGCGGTCGTCGGTTCCGGGCACCGCGAGCGTGAAATGGTTGTAGATGCCTTCGCTCATGTCCTGGATGACGGCGAGGCGCTGGGAGGCCGCGAGATCTATGCGGGCCTGAAGCTGCTCGGGCGTCTCTCTGGAGGCGCCACGTGTGGCCGGGACGATGGGAACGACAGCGTTCATGAGGCACATTCCTTCTCAGCGATGTGGATGTCTGGACTGGCGGCCTCGCCGTGGAGATGGCAGGCGGCGGCGTGGTCCGGCGCGATGTTGCGCAGAACCGGCGCTTCCCGGCGGCAGATCGCCATGGCGTGCGGGCAGCGTGTGTGGAAGCGGCAGCCCTGCGGCGGCGCATAGGGATTTGGCAGGTCGCCGCTGAGGTGCGCCGCCGATGCGGCACGCCGCTGCGCCGGGTCCACCTGCGGCACGGAGGCGATCAGCGCCTGCGTGTAGGGATGGGCCGGCCGCCGCCACATCGAGGCCCGATGCGCGATCTCGACGATCTGGCCGAGATACATGACCGCGATCCGGTCGGCGAGATGCTGCACGACGGAGAGGTCGTGGCTGATGAACAGATAGGCCACACCCCGCGATTCCTGCAGATCGGAGAGCAGGTTCAGGATCTGCGCCTGCAGCGAGACGTCGAGCGCGGAGACAGGCTCGTCGCAGACGATGAGGCTCGGCTCCAGCGCCAGAGCGCGGGCGATGGCGATGCGCTGCCGCTGCCCGCCGGAAAACTCATGGGGGAGCCGGTCGGCGTGATCGGCGTGCAGCCCCACCTGCCGCATCAAGGCGAGAACACGGTCGCGCCGCTCCCGGTGATTGCCGAGCCTGTGCAGGGCGAGCGGCGCCTCGAGCAGCGCGCCGACCCGTTTGCGTGGATCGAGAGAGGCCGACGGGTCCTGAAACACCATCTGGAAGCGTTTGCGGTGCGGCCGCAGCCGGCGCCCCTTCAAGCGCGTGATGTCGGTGCCGTCGAGCGAGATGCTGCCGGAATGAGGTTCGATCAACCGCATGATCGCCTTGCCGAGCGAGGATTTCCCGCAGCCGGACTCGCCGACGAGGCCGAGCGTCTCTCCTTGTTTCAGCGAGAAGCTGATGCCGTCGACCGCATGAAGAAGGCCACGGCCCGTCTGGTAGCGGACCTCGAGGTCGCGGACATCGAGCAAGGCGGTCAAAGCGCCTGCCTCCCGGCTCTTGCGAACGCCGGAACGGCCGCCCGCGGGGTGGCGGGCACGGTGAGCTTTCGGGCGAAGGGTGCCGCGATGGTTCCGACGGACGGCTCGATCTTGTGGCAGGCGGCGCGGGCGCGCCCGAATGGCCGCAGGGCCGGACTTTCCGTCGTGCAGCGTTCATCCGCCAGCGAGCAGCGCGGCGCGAAGGCGCATCCCTGCTGCATCGTGCCCGGCTTGGGGACCAGGCCGGGGATTTCCTGAAGGCGCTGTCGCGGCTGGGGCTCACCGAGCGTCAGGCCCGGTTTCGCACCCATCAGACGCCTTGTATAGGGATGAAGCGGGTGCGCGAAGAGGGCGGATGCGTCCTGCTCCTCCACCTTGCTGCCGGCATACATCACGAGCACGCGGTCCGCGGTTTCCGCCACGACACCGAGGTCGTGGGTGATCAGCAGGAGGCCCATCCGCAGTTTGCTCTGAAGATCACCGAGGAGGTCGAGGATCTGCGCCTGGATGGTGACGTCGAGCGCGGTCGTAGGCTCGTCCGCGACAAGGATCGACGGATTCGACGCGATGGCGATGGCTATGGCGACGCGCTGGCGCATCCCGCCCGAGAAGCGGTGCGGATAATCGTTCAGCCGCCGTCGGGCGTCGGGGATGCGGACGAGGTCGAGAAGCTCGGCCGCGCGATCGCGGCTGGCGCTGCGACCCAGATCACCATGGGCGCGGACGGCTTCCACGATCTGCTCGCCGACCGTCAGCACCGGATTGAGGGCCGACATCGGGTCCTGGAACACGATGCCGATGCCGGGTCCACGGATTTGGCGCATCTGCCGCTCGCCGAGGCCCGTCAGTTCGGAGCCGCCGAGCCGGATGCTGCCGGACAGCCGCGCCGACCGCTCCAGAAGCCGCGTGACCGCCAGGGCCGTCATGGACTTGCCGCAGCCGGATTCGCCGACGATCGCGAGCGTCTCGCCGGCATCGAGCGAGAACGACAGGCTGTCCACCACCGCGGCGTCGCCAAATCGGACAGACAGGTTTTCGACCTCAAGCAGGCTCATCTCTGGATCACCGGGTGCGAGGATTGAGGATGTCGTTCAGGCCGTTGCCGATGAGCATGAAGCTCATCACGGTGACGAAGATCGCGAGGCCGGGGAGCGCCGTCATGTACCAGGCGGTGCGCAGCATCGGCCGGCCGGCGCCCACCATGCTGCCCCAGCTCATCACATTGGGATCGCCAAGGCCGAGAAAGGCGAGCGACGCGTCGGAGAGGATGGCATGCGCGACGAGGATCGACGCCGCGACGATGACGGGCGACAGGCTGTTGGGCAGCACATGGGTCCAGATGATGCGCCCATGACCCATGCCCATGGTGGTGGCCGCATGGACGAAATCGAGCTGGCGGACCCGCAGCGCTTCGGCGCGGACGAGGCGGGCGATCTGAGGCCAGGACGTGATGCCGATGGCGAAGGCGATGCTTTCGACCGATGGGCCCAGGATCACCACGAGAATAATGGTGAAGAGCAGGCTCGGCATGGTCTGGAACAGCTCGCTGATGCGCATCAGCACATCGTCGACCGCACCGCCGAAATAGCCGGACAGGATGCCGAACGTGATGCCCACGATCAGCGACAGGCTGGTCGCTGCGATTCCCACCGTCAGGGAGGTGCCGGCGGAATGGGCGATGGCGGCCGCCATGTCGCGGCCCATCATGTCGGTGCCCAGCGGGAAGCGGGCGTCAACGCCCGGCCACAGCGAGGCCCGCCCCACCATGTCTCTTGGATCGGTGGGATAGAACAGCGAGCAGGTCAGCGCGACGAACGCGACGATGGCCAGCAACAGCAGCCCGACGAACAGAGCGCGCGATATTTTCAGCCGGCGCAGTGCGGGCAGCGGGCGGGATGGGACGGTGATGATGGCCATCAGCGCACCTCCACGCGGGGATCGAGCACGGCGTAGAGCAGATCCACGAGCAGGTTCACGATGATGACCATGAGCGAGCTGCACAGGAAAATGCCGAGCAGCAGGTTCACGTCTCGCGCGAACACCGCCTCGTGCGCCAGCCGCCCGACGCCGGGCCAGCCGAACACGGTCTCGATGACCACCGTCCCGCCGAAGATCGCGCCCACTTGCAGGCCGGTAATGGTGACGATGGGCAGCAAGGCGTTGCGCAGCACGTGGCGGATGATGATGCGCGTGCCGCTGAGGCCCTTGGCCCGCGCGGTGCGGATAAAATCCTGGCCGTAGACCTCCAGCATCGCCGAGCGCGTGATGCGCACGTAGATGGACAGGAAGAACAGGCTGAGCGTGAAAGCCGGCAGGACGAGGTGCCGGGCGACGTCGACGACATAGTCCCAGGTGCCGTCATAGGAGGTGCCGATGGTGACCATGCCGGCCGAGGGTAGCCAGCGCAGCTTGATCGAGAACACCACGATCATCATCAGGCCCACCCAGAACAGGGGCGTGGCGAAACCGATGGTCGAGACGATGGAAATGCTCTCATCGACGGCGCTGCCGCGGAAGCGCGCGGCAATCGCGCCGAACGTCACCCCGATGACGAGGGCGAAGGCGATCGCCGTCAGGGACAAGAGGATGGTGGAGGGAAGCCGTTCCACGATCAGATCGGCCACCGCCATGTTCTGGCGGAAGGAGAAGCCGAGATCGAGATGGATGATGTTGCCGATATAGTTCAGGAATTGCTGGGACAGCGGCACGTCCAACCCGTACAGCGTGCGCAATTGCTCCATGTATTCGGGCGTCGCCGAACCGGATTCGCCGGCCATGACATCGACGAGGTCGCCCGGCGTCAGCTTCAGCAGGACGAAGTTCAGCAGCACGATGCCGAAGGCCAGGGGAAGCGCCTGGACCAGTCTCCGGCCGACATAGATCAGGGTTTTCGGCAACGGCGCGATCCTTCTTACAGAACCGCGGCCTGGCCGCCGTCGACCGAGACGAGCGCACCCACGACGTAGCTTGCCTTCTCGCTCGCCAGGAACAGCGCCACATTGGCGATCTCTTCGGGCTCGCCGTAGCGGCGCAGCGGCGTCTGTGCCTGGCCGCGCGCCAGGGCCTCCTCGCGGCTGATGCCCAGCCGCTGAATGTCCAGCGCGAGGCCCTGCTCGACCCGGCCCGTCAATGTGATGCCGGGGTTGATGGCGTTGATGCGGATGCCGTAGCGCGCGTAATAGCCGGCCAGCCCAAGCGTCGAGAGCAGCAAGGCAGCGTTCGACGAGCCGCCCGGCAGATGATTGTCCGCCGGCACCCGTCCGCCCGTTCCGACGATGTTGACGATGGCGCCGATCTGGCGGAGCGGGGGCGTGGTCCCGTCGGTCTCGGCGCGGCTGCGGAAGCGTTTCAGCACGGCATCCTGAACGTGGATGTAGGGGAAGAACTTCGCCTCCAGCCCTGCCCGCCATGCGGCGGCGTCCAGCAACTCGGCTGGGGTACGCTTCGCGGCGCCGGCGCTGTTGATGAGGATGTCGAGCGGGCCGAGCCGCGCCTCGGCCTCGTCCACGGCGCGTGTGGCGGCCGCGGGGTCGGCGAGATCGGCGACGACGGTCTCGACCGCGAAGCCCTCAGCGGACAGCTCGGCTTGCGCCTTGGCCAGATTGTCGGCGCTGCGCGAAAGGATGGCCACGCGGGCACCTTCCGCTGCAAAAGCCCGGGCGGCGGCAAGGCCGAGGCCCTTGCTTCCTCCGGTAATCAGGACGTTTTTCTGGTGGAGGCCAAGATCCATGATGGTGTGCCTGATGTAATCAATAGTACATGGTGATCGGCGGAAGGGTGCCGTTCGTGTAGTAATTGCCGACGATCTTGTATTTGTACGGCGTGGCATCGTGCGTGGTGTGCGTGCGCGCGTTTCGCCAGTGTCGGTCGAAATTGTTCGTGCTGAGCGTCGCCGACGCGCCGCCCACTTCGAACAGCAGGTCCGCCGAGCGCAGGGCGGCTTCGTTACAGACGATCTTGGCCTCCGCGACGGCGACGGACGCTTCGGCGAGTGTCTGCTCCACCCGCTCCCACGGATGCTTTCCGGTCAGCCAGCCCTCGTGCCAGAGGTCGTGCGCCTCATCCACGCAGCCGGCCGCCCAAAGCAGGGACGCGCGAGCGGTGTGCGCACGGGCGGCGATGTCGCCGATGGTGTGGAGCACGTAAGGATCGTCGCCCGCGCGGGTCACGCCGCTGTCGGGCAGCACGCGGGCTTTTTCCCGGACGAAGCGCGCGGCATCGTCGAGCACGTTGAGCGCGATCCCGACCTCGATCGTCGAATGCAGGACCTGCGTGCCGCTGGCCTGATAATTACGGGTGCTGCCTTCGCGCGCGTCGAAGGGGATGATCTCGTCTTCGGAGACGGCCACGTCCTCGAAGCGGGTGGTGCCGCTGGCCGTGCCCTTCTGGCCCATGGACCGCCAATCGTCTTCCTGATGGATGCCGGCCCGGTCGCGGGGCAGAAGCACGGAGACCGTATGCCCGTCATCATGGCGTGCGGTGACCCGCAGCAGGTCGGCCATCAGGCCACCAGTGCTGTAGAACTTGGTGCCGGTCAGGCGATAGCCTTCGCCGTCGCGCACGAGGCGTGTCGCCATGTCGGTGCGGATCGTGCTGACGCGCTCGGTGGTGGCGCCGCTGATGATGGCGCCGTGCCGGACCGCGCCGAGGTAAAGCTGCCGCTGATCCTCGGTGGCCATCAGGCGGATGCGTTCGATGGTGGTGGTGTGGGGCAGCAGCACCTGCGCCACGCTGGGATCGCCCTTGGCGAGATGGATCATCACCTTGGCGGTGTCGGTGTAGGAGAGATGCGGCCCGCCATAGGGACGCGGAACGCGGATGGCGGTGAGGCCGGCCTTCCGCACCTCCTCCAGCTCCGCGCGCGGCAGACGCCCTTCGCGGTCACGGTCGGAGGCGGTGCGGGAGAGGGTTTCGCCGAGCTCACGCGAAGCGGACACCAGGTCGGACGGCGACTGATCCGAATTGACGACGGGTTCGGGATAGCGACCGAGATGGATGGCGGATCCCGCCGGTGATTTCACGGTTTCAAGCATGGGCAGGGCTCGCTCGGTGCGTTCAACTGGGCCGGTGTCGGTCATGGCGCGAGCCAGACGTCGCGGAACGAGGACAGGGCGCCGTCAGGCGTCTGCGCAACGCCACGGAGCCGGTTGCTGTGGATCGTGACGTGCTCGATCTCGGTCAGCGAGAGAAAGGGCAGGTCCTTCTGGACGATGCCCTGAAGGCTCTTGAACAGTTCCGCCCGCTTCTCCGGATCGGCTTCCGAGCGAATTTTCGCGATGAGGGCATCGGTTTCCGGATTCGCGTAGCTGGAGACGTTCATGTTTGGAACGCCCTTGATGTAATTCGTCGACAACAGCTTGCGGAACAGGCCCATTTCCGGGTCGATCATTGCCGAATACTGACCAAGCTGCGTGTCGAAGTCGTAATCGGTGAAGACGCGCCGTGTGTAGGAGGCCATGTCCTGCGTGCGGACCTCCAGCTCGATGCCGACCTGTTTGAGGTTCTGGCGGATGTATTCGGCCGACAGACGATGGCCTTCGCTGATCGGCGCGTAATCCTGGCTGATCGCGAAGCGCACACCGCCGGCCTTGCGCGGATATCCGGCCTCGTCCAGCAGCGCCTCGGCCCGTGCGGCGTCGAAGCTCCGGACGCTGACATCGGGTGTATAGAAGCGCTTGAGGGATGACGGAATCGGCCCGGTCGCGGGCTTGCCGAAGCCGTACCAGGCGGTTTCGATCAGGCCCTGCCGATCGATGGCGTGTTCGATCGCTTCGCGCACCTTCAGATTGGCGAGGATCGGGTTCTTCAGATTGAATTCGAGCTGCAGGAATTGCGACTGGAAATCATAGCCGCGCCGTTCGGCCTTCAGTCCGGCCTCCTCCAGCCGGGCGACGTCTGGGAACGGAACGGCGTCGAACGGCGCGTAGAGCACCTCGCCCGTTTCCAGTGCCGCGGCGCGGGAGGCGGCGTCGGGAATGGTGCGGAAGATCACGCGGTCGAGATAGGGGCGGTTCTCCACCCAGTAATGCTCGTTGCGGACGAGTTCGACATATTGCCCCTTCTTCCATTCCTTGAAGGCGAAGGGGCCGGTGCCGACCGGTTTTGAATTGTGCGGATTCTTCAGCGGCTCGGTGCCTTCGTAGAGGTGCGCGGGAAGAACCGGCGATTCCGCCGCCGACAGCGCGCTGAAGATAACGAGCGAGGGATGCTCCAGCCGGAACACGGCGGTGTGCGGATCGGGGGTCTCAACGTCCTTCAGCGCCGCATAGGTCGAGCGGCCGCGCGGGTGGAACTTCTTCCAGAGCTCGAGGGCGCTGTAGCGGACATCGTCGGAGGTGAAGTCCTGCCCGTCGTGCCATTTGACGCCACGGCGCAGATGAAAGGTGATGGACAGCCCGTCGGGAGCGATGTCCCAGCGCTCCGCAAGGGCCGGCTGAGGCACGAAATCCCTGTCGTAGACGGCGAGCCCGTCGAACACGTTGGCCGTGACGATGGCCAGCGGATAATTGTTGTTCACGATGCTGACGAGCGCGAACGGCTCCGGCTCGAGCACGCCGATCAGCGTGCCGCCCCGGGCCGGGGAGGGCGGCGTCTGAGCTAGGGCGGGCGAGACGATCGAGGCCAGCGCGAGCGCGCCGATGAGGTGATTGAGGCGACGGCGCGTGATCATTCCGCAGGCTCCCGAACAGGCGCCGGCGAGGGCGTGGCCGTGACCCCATGGCGGAAGCCCGCTCCCGGATGCCGGGAGGACAGCCGGGCGTGGCCGGAGCCGTAGATCTTCTCGCGCAGTGTGCCCGGCGCGTATTCGGTCTTGTAGACGCCGCGGTTTTGCAGCTCGGGCACGACGAGATCGACGAAGTCGGCGAGGTTCGCGGGCTCGACCACCCGGGTCAGGTTGAAGCCGTCGACGCCGGCGTCATCGACCCACGACAGCAATTCGTCGGCGACCTGTGAGGGCGTGCCGACCACGAACGGCCCGCGCCCCCCGACTTCGCCGAAATCGGCCAGATCCTTGACCTTCCACACCCGGTCCGGGCTGCGGATCGTCATGGCCTCGAGCTTCGACTGCATGCCGTTGCTCTTGACGTATTGCACCGGATCGTCCGGGCCGTACTGCGCGAAATCAATGCCGGTCCAGCCCGACAGGAGGGCCAGCGCGCCCTGCACGTCGAGATGGCCACGATAATCCTCGTATTTGTCGCGCGCTTCGGCTTCGGTCGGCGCGACGATCACGGTGGCGCCGACGAAGATCTTGATGTCCTCCGGCCGGCGGCCATAAGCGGCGGCACGGCGTCGGATGTCAGCAGCGTTTTCCGCGAGCGATGTCTTGCTCTGGTTCGCGAACACGCATTCCGCATGGCGGGCGGCGAATTCGCGGCCGCGTGTCGACGTGCCGGCCTGATAGAGCAGGGGCGTGCGCTGCGGCGACGGTTCGCTCAGATGGATGGCGTCGAGATTGAAATGTTCGCCGTGATGGCTGATGCGGTGAACCTTGGCGGGATCCACGAACCGCCGCCCGACCTTGTCGTGCACGGCCGCATCATCTTCCCAGCTGCCTTCCCAGAGCTTGTAGACGAGCTCGAGGAATTCGTCGGCGCGGTCGTAGCGGTCGTCGTGGGCGCGGGTGGTGGTTTCGCCGAGCGCCTTCGAGCCGCTGTCGAGGTAGCCGGTCACGATATTCCAGGCGATGCGGCCCTTCGTGAGGTGATCGAGCGTCGAGAAGCGGCGCGCCAGATAATAGGGCTGTTCGTAGCCGACCGACGCGGTGACGCCGAAGCCGAGATGACGCGTCGCCGCCGCCATGGCCGAGATGAGCACGGACGGATCGCCGCTCGGGATTTGCGCGCCGGCTGCCAGGGCTGCGTCGGGCGATCCGTTGTAGACGTCGTAGACGCCCGACACATCGGCCAGGAAGATGCCGTCGAACAGGCCGCGCTCGGCCGTGCGTGCGATCTCGGTCCAGAAATCGAGGTCCGTGTAGTTCACGCACGTGTCTTGCGGATGGGTCCACAGGCCGGCCCAGGAATGCCCCGGCGCGTTCATGTGGAAGGTGTTGAGGTGGATCTGTTTGGCCATGTTCATGCCTCGACGGGCGTGCGTGCTTCGGAAGCGGGAGACGCGGTGCGGCGCGTGTCGGAGGCGGGGTGGTTGGCGCCGAGCCGCGCGCGCCCCTCTCCGAAGAACTTCTCGCGGAGCGTGCCGGCGGCGTATCCCGTCTTGTAGGCGCCGCGCCGCTGCAATTCCGGCACCACGAGGTCGATGAAATCGGTATAGGTCTCCGGCAGCACCGCGTAGGCGAGGTTGAAACCGTCCGCGCCGGTCTCCTCCACCCAGCTTTGCAGTTCGTCGGCGACCTGCGTGGGCGAGCCCACGATCAGCGGTCCCTGACCGCCGATGCCAGCGTGCCTTGCGATGTCGCGCAGCGTCCATTTTCGGTCGGGATCGGCGATGGTGAAGGCCTCGATGGTCGAGACCACGCCGTTGTCGCGGTTCTCGAACTGCAGCACCTCATCGAGATCGCGCCCGGACAGGTCGATGCCGGTCCAGCCCGAAAACAGCGTGAGCGCGCCTTCCTCGCTGAGGTAGTCGCGGTATTCGGCGAGCTTGGCCTGCGCGGCCTCCTCGGTTTCACCGACGATGACGGTCATCAGCGGGAAGAACAGCAGGTCGGCGGGATCGCGGCCGTTTTCGGCGGCCCTGCGCCGCACGTCGTCAACGATGTCCTTCACGACATTTTTGGTCGGCGCGGCGAGGAAGACGCCTTCGGCATGACGCGCCGCGAAGACGCGTCCCCGGAGCGATGCGCCCGCCTGGAACAGCACCGGCGTGCGCTGGGGCGAGGGCTCCGTCAGGTGGATGGCGTCGAGCTGGTAATGCGGCCCGTCGTGGTGGACGCGGTGCACCTTGTCGGCACGCGCGAAAATCCCCGCCTCGCGGTCCCACAGGACGGCATCGTCTTCCCAGCTCGCTTCCCAGAGCTTGTAGACGGCGTCCATGAAGTCGTCGGCGACGTCGTAACGGGCGTCGTGGCCCAGCAAAATGCGCCCCATGCCCTTCGCGCCGGCCGAGGATTTGCCCGTGACGATGTTCCAGCCGACGCGGCCCTTCGTCAGCTGGTCGAGGGTCGAGAACTTGCGGGCGAACAGATAAGGCGGTTCGAACGAGAGATTGCCGGTGATCGCAAAGCCGAGATGCTTCGTGACGGCGGCCATGGCCGGCACCAGCAGGATGGGATCGTTGGTCGGAACCTGTGAGCCGTGCCGCAGCGCCGCATCGAGATTGCCGCCATAGACGTCGTTCGGCCCGATCCCGTCGGCCAGGAACACGGTGTCGAACAGGCCGCGCTCCAGCGTCCTGGCCAGTTCGCACCAATGGTCGAGGTCCTGATAGGATGTCGAGCGATCACGCGGGTGGCGCCACAGACCCGGCGATTGATGCACCGGCCGGTTCACGACGAACGCGTTGAAGCGGATTTCCTTGGTCATCGCTGCGCTCCCGCAGAAGAATGGCAGGCGTCGGGAAGGGCCGGGTTCATTCGGGCGCCAGCCATGCGCCGGAGAGCGCGGCGAGGGCGGCGTCCGGAGCCGTCGAAAGGCCGTGGAGACGCTTGTTGTAGACCGTGAAGTGCCGCATCTCGCTGAGAGGCAGGAGCGGCAAATCGGTCATCGCGATCGTCTGCAGGCGGTCGAACAGCGCCTTGCGCTTGGCGGCATCGGGCTCGATCTGGAGCGATTGGATCACGGAATCCGCCTCCGGATTTTCGTATCCGGAATTGTTCGAGGAGGGCACGCCAGGTTTGCGATTGGTCGACAGAAGAAGACGGGGCAGGCCCATCTCCGGGTCCATCATCACGGCGATGGTGTTGCTGTCGATGTCATAATCGTAATCGGTGTAGACCCGCTTGGTCCAGGTCGGGTAATCCTGACCACGCAGCACAAGATCGATGCCGACCTTCTTCAGATTGTCGCGGATGTACTCGCCGGCGATCTTGTAGGTTTCGCCGAACGGCAAGTAATCATGCGTGATCTGGAAGCGGACGCCATTTGCTGCCCGGGGGTAGCCGGCCTCGTCGAGAAGTTTCTCGGCCTGCGCCGGATCGAAGGCGTACGAGACGGTCTCCGTGTTGTGGAAGCGCGTGAGCTGCGACGGGATCGGGCTGATGGCCGGCTTGCCGAGGCCGTACCAGACGGTGTCGATCAGGCCCTGCCGGTTGATGGCATGGGCGATGGCGCGGCGCACGCCCAGTTCCTTCAGCGGCCCCCGGTTCAGGTTGAAGTCGAGAAGGAAGACGTGGGACTGAAACGCATAGCCCTTGGTGGCGACGGCGAGCGATGGGTCGTCCTTGAGCCGATCCACGTCCGACAGCGGAACGGCGCTGAACGGGGCGTACTGGACCTCGCCGGTCTCAAGCGCGGCGGCGCGTGACGCGGCGTCGGGAATGACCCGGAAGATGATCCGGTCGAGATAGGGCTTCCCGGCATCCCAGTAATTCGGATTGCGCTCCAGGGTGACGTATTGCCCCTTCTTCCATTCCTTGAAGATGTAGGGGCCGGTTCCCACGGGGTTGTTGTTGCGCGGGTTCTGCAGGATCTCGGTGTTCTCATAGAGATGCTTGGGGAGAACCTGCGATTCCGCCGCGTTCAATGCGCTGAGGATCACAGGCGCCGGAGCCTTTAGCCGGAAGATGGCCGTGTGGTCGTCGGGCGTCTCCACGTCTTCGAGCGATGCGAACGTGACCCGTCCGCGCGCATGGACCTTCTTCCAGAGCTCCAGTGCGCTGAAGCGCACATCGGCCGAGGTAAAATTCGCACCGTCGTGCCATTTCACGCCCTGCCGCAGGTGGAACGTGATCGACTTGCCGTCGGGCGCTACCTCCCAGCGCTCCGCGAGGGCCGGCTGCGGGGCCATGGCGTCGTCGTAGCGAAGCAGGCCGTCATAGACGTTCGCGCTGACCGAGCCATTGGCGTAATTGTTGTTCACCACGCTGTTGAGCGATGTCGGCTCCGGCTGGATGACAGTGATCAGGGTGCCGCCCCGGACAGGTTCCGACGCTGATGCGATGCCGGTGCTGAAGGCGAGTCCGAGGCCGCAGGCCAGCAGACCCATCTTCTGCGCAGCTGCGGAAATCGTTGATCGGCGAAACTTTAGCACCACGCGAACCGCCCCAATCGGTAAATAAAACAAAATAAGTGTGTGGTTTAATATTGAACACAGTGATTAAGCGGATATCTCCATAAACCCTATTGAGTCAATCGACATATTGGATAATTGTACGCGGCAAGCTGAGACATTTCAGTCGCAGCTGGTCTGCGCTCCCTTGGAAGCGCACTTCCCCTGAGGTCGAACATGCGCTTCCATCCCCTGCGTCCGGCTGGGTCCGGCCCATCCATCAATCGGCGTGATATGCTGCTGAGCAGCGCTGCGTTTTCGGTGGCCGCCTTGTTCGCAAAGGGGAACGGCGCGCTGGCGCAGGAGGCCGTGCCGGTCCGGGGCGGGACGCTGATCGCGGCGATCGAGCCGCAGCCCTCGGTGCTGACCACCGTGTTCAACAACCAATACGCAAACGCGGTTCTTTCGGTGAACCTGTATGACGGCCTCGTCCGCTACGACGACGATCTGCGGCCACAGCCGAGCCTTGCCGAGAGTTGGGAGGTGGCGCCCGACGGGCTCTCGATCACCTTCAAGCTGCGCCCGGGCGTGCGCTGGCACGACGGTGTCGACTTCACCTCGGAGGACGTGAAGTTCAGCGCGCTGGAGGCGTGGAAGAAGACACACACGCGCGGCCGCCTCACCTTCGTGGCGCTGACCGATGTCGAGACGCCGGACAAACTGACGGCCATCTTCCGGCTGTCAGCGCCGTCGCTGGTGATCCTGAATGCGCTGAACTCGGCCGAATCCCAGATCATTCCCAAGCACATCTACGAGGGAAGCCAGATCCAGACCAATCCGGCGAACGTCAAGCCGATCGGCACCGGCCCGTTCCGCTTCAAGGAATGGAAGAAGGGCCAGTACATCGAGCTGGAGCGGAACCCGGATTATTGGGACGCCGGCAAGCCCTATCTCGACCGCGTCATCTTCAAGGTCATACCGGATACGGCCAGCCGCGCCGCCGCGCTTGAGACCGGCGAGCTTCTCTACGCACCCTACGATGCCGTGCCATTGGGCGATGTCGCCCGGCTGAAGGAGGATCCGAGCCTTGGCTTCGAGAGCCGTGGCTACGATTATCACTCGCAATTCTATCTGCTGGACAGCAATCTGCGCCATCCGATCCTGAGCAAGCCGCAGGTGCGCAAGGCGATCGCCCATGCCATCGACAAACACGCGCTCATCGACACCGTCTGGTACGGCCTGGGCAAGCCATCGACCGGGCCCATCCCGTCCAGCGTGAAGACCTATTACACCCCGGATGTGGAGCGTTACGATTTCGATCCGAAGCGGGCCGAAAGCCTGCTCGACGAAGCCGGTTATCCGCGCGGAGCCGGCGGAAGCCGCTTCGCCATCAATCTTGACTTCACCTCTGTCGGGGATGTCACCGCGAACTCGGCCGAATATATCCGCCAGAGCCTCAAGAGAATCGGCATCGACGTCACTCTGAACAATCTCGATGATCCGTCGTATCTGAAGAAGGTCTACAAGGACTACGATTTCGATCTCAATCTTCTGCAGATCTCGCCGTTGGCGGATCCACAGATGGGATTGTTCCGGCTGTACTGGACCAAGGCTCAGGCGCCGGGCGTGCCCTATGTGAATGCCTCGGGATATTCGAGCCCGCGCACCGACGCCATCATCGAGGCCATCCGCATCGAGGCCAATCCGGAGAAGCGCGTGGCGCTGTTCCACGATCTCCAGCGTGTGGCGATGGACGACCTGCCGCTGCTGCCGCTTTTCGAGATGCAGCACTTCACCTTCTTCAACAAGAAGGTGCGCGGCCTGAACACGGCGCCGGACGGCGTCTTGTCATCCCTGAAGACCGTCTGGATCGACCCATCGGCCTGACGGAGAGCCTCTGAAATCCGGGATTTCTGGCTCCTGTGCCGGCCCATGCGCGTGAAGGGAATTTCCACATGTCGACGTCATCGGCCCTGCTTGCCGAACAGGTTGTCTCGCACACGGCAGCGGAGCTCGTGTCCTTGTCGGAGAATATCGGCCGGGAGCTTGCGGCAGGTGCCGCACGCCGCGATGCCGAACGCCTGCTGCCGTTCGACGAGATCAGGCGGCTCGCGGAGAGTGGTGTCCTGTCGGCCCGGATCCCGGCGGCTTATGGCGGCGCTGGCGGCAGCGTGCTGGATTACACCCGCATTCTTCTGAACCTCGCCAAGGGCGACCCCAACATCGCGCAGGCGGCTGCGCCGCAATTCACCAATATCGAGAAGATCCGGATCTACGGAAGCGAGGCGCAGAAAAGAAAGTACTTCGGGCTCGCGCTCGGCGGGCGGGTTCTGACGGGCAATGCTGCGGCGGAGCGCGGCGGCACGACAATCGGGCACATGACCACGCTCGTGACACGAGACGGGGCGGGTTATCGGCTCAATGGCCGAAAATTCTACGCGACGGGCAGCCTCTTCGCCGAATTTACCCTGGTCACCGCCCATCTCGAAGGCGGTCGGCGAGCGGCCGTGATCGTCCCGACCGACCGTGCGGGCGTGACCCTCTTGGACGATTGGGACGGGATGGGGCAGCGGGCGACCGCCAGCGGCACGGCGATCTTCGAGAATGTGCAGCTGGCGGAAGACGAGGTGCTGCCCATTCTGGAATATGGCCGCAGGCGAACCTATGAGGGCGCCTTCGCCCAGCTCCTGCACTGCGCGGTCGACACGGGCATCGCTCTGGCGGCCGTGGACGATGCCGTGGCCTTCGGCCGCTCAGGCGTGCGTCCATTGCCGGAAGCGGGTGTCGAGACAGGCGCGAACGACCCCTATGTCCTGCACAATGTGGGCGAGATGGTGATCGCCGCACACAGCGCCTTGGCGATGGTGGAACGCGGTGCCGCGTTGCTCGACGAAGGGGTAGCGGCGTTCCATGCAAATGGAAAAGACGCCGACCGGCTGCTGGCGGAGGCCTCCATCGCGGTGGCGGAGGCGAAGTTCCTCTCCAGCGAGGTGTCGATCAAGGTCTCCGAGATGATCTACCGGATCGGCGGGGCCTCGGCGACGTCGCGCGCGCTGAACCTCGATCGCCATTGGCGCAACGCCCGCACCCACACCACGCATGATCCCGTCGCCTACAAAGCGCGGGCGGTGGGCAATTTCTACCTTAACGGCGAGTTGCCGCCGGTCAACACCAAGATCTGAAGCGCCTGAATCTCGAATATCTCGCGTCAGGGTGCTGGATGCTCCGCCGCGCGCACATCCAGGACGCTTGCTTTCGCGCCGACGATTTCGACCTGCGTGCCGGCGGGAAGGTCCGGGCCGGCCACGCTCCACCACCCGTCTTCGATCGACACGCGGCCGCGTCCGTTGACGATGGCTTCGCTGAGGGTGGCGGTGCGCCCGATCAGGCGATCGGTGCGCTTGTTGAGCAGGTCGGCCCCGGCGCTGTCGCTTCGCTGTCCGTACCAGCGTTGACCGAGAAGGGCGGCAACGGTCGACACCACGATGAAGCCGAGCACTTCGCCCTGCCAGCCAAGCGCGGGGAACAGCAGGCTGTTGATGCCGATGACCAGCGCGCCGATGCCGAAGAACAGCAGGTAGACACCGGGCAGGACCAACTCCAGCCCGAGCAGAAGCAGCCCGAGAATCCACCATCCGTAGGTGGTCAGAAACTCCATCATCGCGTCAGCCGCGCTCGCCCACGGACGGGACGCTTACCCCCCGGCGCCGGACATTGTCCGAAGACGGAGCGGTTCCGGGAGTGGGTGCTTCGGGAAAGCTGGCGCGGGCGATCTCGGCGATGCCGCCGATCGCGCCGATCAGCGAGGAGGCTTCCAGCGGCATCATCACGACGCGCTGGTTGGGCGCGGACGCGATCTTGGACAGCGCCTCGGTGTATTTCTGGGCGACGAAATAATTGATGGCCTGCACGTCGCCGGCCGCGATCGCCTCGGACACCATGCGGGTCGCGTTGGCTTCCGCCTCCGCGAGACGCTCGCGCGCTTCGGCTTCACGATAGGCGGCTTCGCGCTTGCCTTCGGCTTCGAGGATCTGAGACTGCTTTTCGCCCTCGGCCCGCAGGATCTTGGCGGCCCGCGCGCCCTCGGCTTCCAGGATCTCGGCACGCTTTTCGCGTTCCGCCATCATCTGGCGACCCATGGATTCCACCAGATTGGCGGGCGGGTTGATGTCCTTGATCTCGATGCGGGTGATCTTGATGCCCCACGAATGCGCGGCCTGATCGACGACGCGCAGGATGCGCTCGGAGATCGCGTCACGGTTGGAGAGAAGATCGTCGAGATCCATGGAGCCCATGACCGAGCGCAGATTGGTCATGACCAGGTTCAGGATGGCGTTCTTGAGGCCCGACACCTCGTAGGCGGCTGCGGCGGCGTCGAGGATCTGGTAGAAGGCGACGCCGTCGGCGGCCACGGAGGCGTTGTCGCGGGTGATGACCTCCTGCGTCGGAACGTCCAGCACCTGCTCCATCATGTTCATCTTGTGGCCGATGCGCTCCACGAACGGCACGATGAGGTTCAGCCCGGGCTTCAGCGTGCGCGTGTAGCGGCCGAAATTCTCGACCGTCCAATTGTAGCCCTGGGGCACGATCTTGATCGCCGAGAAGAGATAGAGGACGGCAAGAACGGCCAGAATGACGATGATCATGCCGAAGCCTGACAGGCCGAACGTATCCATAGATTGGTCCTCTCCACTTCCCAGCTTGCGGGCGCTGGTCCAAGCCAAGGCTTCTCGTACACCAGAAGCGGATATCAGCCCACCGATACAGGCCGATCACACCCGCGATATGTCGGCCGGCGCCCGATGGGGTTAACGCACGCTGGGCGAGCTGTTCATCGCCGCCCGGAGCTTCCGCATCTCGGCACGCAGCAGCCGCTCGAAGGCGAGCGAGGCGCGGCTCATTCCGAGACCCTGGCCGACATTGCGGTTCGCCAGAAGCTGGAGGGAGCCCGCTTCGAGCATCGGGTGCTTGATCGGGAGGACGGCAACGCTTTGGCCCGCTCCCGGAATGTGCCCCGAGGCTTCCGCGAGAATGGCGATGGCGTCGGTGTTTTCGAGGATGGAGAGGCGCAGGACGGCGGAATCGCTTTCAAGCAGGACCGAGCCGAAATGGCAGTCTTCCCGGCGTGCCGCCTCGTCGATCAGCACCCGGGATGGCGACCCCGCGGGAGGAAGCACGATGGGCCAGTTCGTCAGGTCCTGGATTTCGATGGCCGTTTTATCGCCGATCGGGTGGCCGTTCCGGACCAGCGCGACGAGCGGCATGTGTATGTGAGCGCGAACGGAGATGTCCGGATTGACCGGTGCGTTGTAGGCGAGGGCGAGGTCGGCAATGCCTTCTGCGAGCAGTGACAGGACCTGCCTGGTATTGCCCACGCGCACGTCGAACGAAACGCCCGGATATTGCGCGTGAAAGCCGGTGATGCAGTGCGGAAGCATGATGGCCGCCACCGGCTCGATGGCTGCGATAGAGATGCGGCCGGTTTGCAGCCCGTTCAGCGCCCGGATGTCCTCGCCGACGCTTTCGAACTGATCGAGGGCCATGCGTGCGCGGCGGGCGGCGATCAGGCCGGCTTCCGTAGGCCGCACCCCGCGCGGCAGGCGCAGGAGCAGCGGCGCCCCAACCTCACGTTCGAGCCCGGCGATCTGACGGGTGAGAGCGGACTGCGCAATATGGAGATTGTCTGCCGCCCGGCGGATGGAGCCGGCTTCGATGATGCTGAGGAAGTTGCGCCAAACCACAATGTCCATGCTCGCAGTCTAGTGATGCCGTTTGAGCATCGCAATCGCATCACTCATGACATTGCTCGATCATGAAGGATGGCCTCTCCTGCCTTTGAGGAGAGATCATGATCATCGGCATCGACGTTGGGGGCACGTTCACGGATCTTGTGGCAAGCGGCGGGCGTGACGGCATCGAATTCGTCAAGATGCCCTCCACGCCGGACGATCCGGCGCGCGCGGTGCTCGATGCGCTGGATGTGCTGGCGGAGCGGCAGGGGCGGCACCTCCCGGACCTGCTGGCCGAGATCGAAGTGTTCATTCATGGCACGACGGTTGCCACCAACACCCTCGTTCAGCGCAAGGGCGCCAAGCTCGGCCTGATCACGACGCGCGGTTTTCGCGATCTCTTGGAAATGCGCGAAGGCGCGCGCGATCGCCGCTACACCCTGCGCCGCGCCGAGCCGGAACCCCTCGTGCCCCGGCCGCTGCGGCTGGAAGTGGCCGAGCGCCTGCGGGCTGACGGCGAAGTCGAACGGCCGCTCGATGCCGAGGAGCTGGATGCGGCCATTGCCGCGCTGCGGGGGGAGGGTGTCGAAGGCGTCGCCGTCTGTTTCCTGCACGCCCACCGCAACAGCGCGCATGAGGACGCCGTGCGCGCGGCGATCCATGATGCCGGCTGGGATGCCTATGTCTCGCTGGGCCACGATCTGCTGGGCCAGCAGGGCGAATATGATCGGCTCTCGACCGCCGTGGTCAACGCTTACATTGGCCCCGGTCTGCAGGCTTATCTGGGCCGGCTTTCGAATAATCTTCGCGACCGCGGCATCGCCGTTCCGGTGTTCGTCATGCAATCGACGGGCGGCGTGCTGCCGGTCGAGGCGGCTGGACGGCGCGCGGTCGGTGCCGTCACGAGCGGACCCGCGGGCGGCGCCATGGCCGGAGCGCTGTTCGCGCGCGAGCTCGGCATCGAGCGGCTCGTGACCTACGACACTGGCGGCACCACCACCGATATCGCCCTCATCGAGAACGGCGTGCCGGTGGAACGCCAGCGCACCGACCATGAGGATCTGCGGATCGCGGTTCCGGGGATCGACGTGAACCCGCTGGGGATCGGCGGCGGCAGCCTTGCTCGGGTGGACGCCTCGGGCATCCTGACCATCGGGCCGGAAAGCGCGGGCGCCGTGCCGGGCGCGGCGTGTTTCCTGCGCGGCGGCACGCGCGCCACGCTGACGGATGCCAATCTCGTCCTCGGCCTGATCGATCCCGACAATTTCCTCGGCGGCCGCATGCGCCTCTCGGTGGACGCCGCGCGCACCGCCATCGAGACCGATATCGCGCGGCCGCTCGGCATAAGCGTGGAGGAGGCCGCCTGGGCGCTTCATGTGCTGGCGTCGTCGCGCATTGCCGAAGGCGTGAGGCTGGCCACCGTGCGGCGCGGCAAGGACCCGCGCGATTTCGCCCTGATGTCCTTCGGTGGAGCCGGCGGCCTGCATGCGGACGAGGTGGCCGTGGATCTCGAGATCCCCCGCGTCGTCATCCCGCAGATGGCCTCGGTCCTGTCCGCCCTCGGCTTCCTCGCGGCCGATATCCGCCAGGACCGCGAAGGCGTGGTCAATCGTGCGATCCGCGACCTCGATGCGGCCGGGATCGAAGCCATTTTCGCGGCGCTCGAAGCGGATGCGCGCGCGCAGCTGGCGGCGACGGGTGTCGGCACCGGCGATATTCGCGTGGTGCGGCAGATGGATTGCCGCTACGGTCGGCAGGTTCATGGCATCCCCGTGGTGCTGGGCGAGGATTACGATCCATCCTCGATCGAGGCGGCCTTCACGGACCGCTACCGCGAACTCTATGGCCACGCGCATGAAGACGAGCCGGCCATGATCGAGACCTGTCGGGTCTCGGTGCTCGGAACGCTTCCGAAAATCAGCCTGCCGAACCAGACGGAGCAGAAGGCGGATGCGCAGGCTGCGCGGAGCGGCACGCGCACGCTCTATCTCGGCCGCCCGGTCGAGGCCGGCATCTACCGGTTCGAGGCGCTCGCTCCCGGAATGTCGGTCGCCGGCCCGGCGATCATCGAATCCACCTCGACCACGATCCTCGTCGGCGAAGGCCGGCAGGCCCGCCTCGACCGCACCGGCAGCCTCGATCTCGGAGCCCTGTGATGCCGATCCTGAGTCCGCTTGCGCTCGCCATCATCCGCCACAAGCTGCGCGCCGTGGCCGAGGAGATGGTCGAGGTGATGACCCACACCTGCTTCTCGCCGATCCTCAACCAGAACCAGGATTTCTCGGCCGTCATTCTGGACACCGAGTTCCGTACGGTGTCGCAGGCCGAGCGCGTGCCGATCCATATGGGAGCGATGCCGCTCGCCGTGCGGCTGATGGCCGAGGCTTTCGAGGATCTCGCGCCCGGCGACGTGTTGATGGCGAACGATCCCTATTGGGGCGGCAGCCATCTGCCGGACGTCACCCTGGCGATGCCTTTCTTCCATGAGCAGGAGATCCGTTTCTGGGTCGCGATCCGGGCGCATCAGGGCGATATCGGCGGCCTTTCGGCGGGCGGTTACAGCGCCGCGGCGCGTGAGGTGTGGCACGAGGGCCTGCGCATCCCGCCGGTGCGGCTCGTGGAGGGCGGGGAACTGCGCCGCGACATGCTGCGGCTCGTGGCGGAGAACACCCGGCGTCCGGGCGACATCATCGGCGATCTGATGGCGCAATTGGCGGCGGTCCGCACCGGCGCGCGCCGTCTGGAAGATCTGTTCCGCCGCTACCAGCGCGATGAGATCGCGCTTGCGGTCGCAGCCATCCTCGACGGCGGCGAGGGCCTGATGCGGGCCCTGCTGCGAGGCTGTGCCAAAGGCGTGCACAACGGCCTCAGCCATATGGAATTCGCGGGCGTGGAAGGCGGCCTTTTGCCCATCCCCGTGTCCGTCCGCATCGCCGACGGGCAGGCGGAGGTGGATCTCACCGCCGCGCCGGACCAGGTGCAGGCCTTCATCAACAGCTCCGAGGCCAACACCCGTGCCGCCGTGCTGGTGGCCTTCCTCTATTTCATGGGCGACGAGGAAGGATTGAACGACGGCAGCGCGCGCGCCATCCACATCCGCACCCGAAAGGGCAGCCTGCTCGACCCCCGGCTTCCGGCGCCTGTGGGCGCGTGCACCTCATCGACCGCGTGTGCGGTGATCGAGGCGGTTCTCGACGCGCTGAGCGGAGCTGATCCCGGCCGCGCCATCGGCGGTTTCGCGCGTCGCTTCCGCTTTGCGCTGTCCGGCGGTGCGGCCGACGGCTCCACCTTCATCTGGCATTATTTCTTCAACAAGGGCGGCACCGGCGGCAATCGGGAGCATGACGGCTGGAGCAATATCGGCGGCCTGCACAATCCCGGCGGCACGGCCTCACCCAGTATCGAGCAGACGGAAAGCTCCTATCCGCTCACGGTCGAGGAATATGCCTTGATGCCGGATACGGGCGGGCCGGGCCGGCGGCGCGGCGGCCTCGGAGGACGCCTCGTCCTGCGCTATGGCGGTGCAGGACCCGCTTTGCTCAATGCGTCGGGCGAGGGTGTCGAAGTGGCGCCCTATGGCGTGGAAGGCGGCCTCGCCGGGCCGGGCCATGATTACAGCGTGGAAATGGCCGATGGCGAACGCCGCCCGCTCGGCGTCCATGACAGCGCGGTGCGGATCGAGCCCGGCAGCCGCATCATCTGCCGTTCGGCCGGCGGCGGCGGCTATGGCGACCCCCGGTCCCGCGCGGAGAATCTGATCCGCCGCGACATCGCTTTCGGCTATGTCAGCGAGGAAAGCGCACGCACAATCTACGGTTTGGAAGCCTGATGCGGCGACCCTTCGTCATCAAGCGATTGCTGGACGAGGTAATCGATACTGAAGTCTTCGCGGTAGAACGATTCGCCGCAGACCAGCGGCCGCCGGTCCATGCTGAAAAGCACATATTCGCGGATCAGTACGGGGCTGCCGGCCTTCACATCGAGATGGGACGCGATGGCCTGACTGGCCAGGCCCGCGCGGATCTTTCCCTCGACCCGGTGAACGGGCAGCCGGAAATGCTCGTGCAGGATGCGGTGGATGGACTGCGAGTGCAGCATGTCGAGCGTGATGTGGCGGCCGAGCTCGGCCGGGATCACGCGGCACTCCACGCTGAAATTCTTGCCGCTGACGATGCGCAGGCGGTCGAGCGCGTAGATGTGGCTTTCCCCGTCGAGATGCAGGTCGTCGCGCTCCTCGGCGCTGGCGGCGCGCTCGTCGAAGTTCAGGAGCTTGTAGGTGATCTCCGCACCCTTGGCGGCGAGTTGCTCCTCGAAGGAATGGACGCGCGACGTTTCGAGCGGGGCGCTCAGGGACGTGGCGGCGACGAAGGTGCCGCTGCCGGGCCGCCGGAGCACCACGCCCTCGAAGACGAGCTGCTGAAGCGCCCGCGACACGGTCGCTCGCGTGGTGTTGAAGCTGCGCGCCAGTTCCGGCTCGGACGGCATGCGGTCTCCCTCACGCAGGCGCCCGGAGGCGATCTCGTCGCGCAGATGCCGTTCGATGCGCGCGTAGAGGGGAATGAAATCCACGTGAGACAATTTTCAGCGCTCGCGTTGAAAAGCTGCATAGTCAACTAGACAGCTATCAATTCTTGCCGCAAGATGACAGCGAAATAACACGGATCGACAATGATCCATCGGGTGGAGACAGGGGATGACGGACGCAGTCCAGCCCTCAGCGAAAGTGTCGAGGCGCCAAAAGGCGCAGCGATCCGATCTGCTGCTGTTTCTTGCGTCCATCGTCTTCGGCCTCGTCGTCTGGGAGCTGGTCGCGAAAGGCTATTCGAGCTTCGTGCTCTCCGGCCCGATCGAAGTCCTGGCCCGGCTCTGGCAACTGACGGTCAGCTGGGAGCTTCCGTCGGCCTTCGGCGGTGCCCTGCAGCACATGGTGGTGGGCTTCCTCATCGCCTGCGCGATCGCCTTCCCCATCGGCTTTCTGATGGGGCGCGTGCGTTTCATCAACGACCTTCTCGATCCGGTGGTGAACCTGATCTACGCCGTGCCCAGCGTGGCGTGGGCGCCGTTCATCATGATCTGGTTCGGCCTCTATTTCGAGGCGCGGGTCGCGCTTGTCGTGATGATGTGCACCTTCGACATGATCATCGTGGTGTCGACGGGGGCGCGCAATGCTGAGCAGCGGCTGCTGAATGTGGGGCGCTCCTTCGGCGCCAGCGCCTGGCAGCGCACTCGGCTGATTCTCCTTCCGGAAAGCCTGCCCTTCACCTTCACCGCGTTGCGCATCGGTGTCGTGCGCGCTGTCAATGCGATGATCACGGCCGAGCTGTTCCTCGCGGCGGTCAATCTCGGAAAGATCATGAAGCAGGCGGCGGTGCGCTTCGACAGCGCGGCCGTGCTGGGCGTTCTTGTTCTTCTCTGCGTCACCGGCCTCCTGCTGCAGGAGATCCTGCTCATCGCGGAGCGTCGCATCTGCACCTGGCGGCAGGAGAAGGCTTGACCATGCGCCGCCGTTCCACAGCCGTGAACCTGCTCGGCGTCTTCCTCGTCCTCGTCCTGTGGCAGGTTGCCGGCATGCAGTTCGGCGAGGCGCTGCTCGCCACACCGTTGCAGGTCGCGCCATCGGTCCTCTCCACGCTGTCCGATCCGGGTTTCTGGTCGTCCGTCTGGCTGATGATGTGGCAGATGCTGATCGGTTACGTGCTTGCCATGCTGGTCGGCGTGCCGCTGGGCATCGCCATGGGCCGCTCGCGCATCGTCTACAGCGTGGTGAAGCCCTGGGCGTCGATGTTCATCGTCATCTCGGCCGCCGCCATCGTGCCGCTGTTCATCATCCTGCTTGGGCGCGGCGTCGCGTTCTGCGTCTCGATCGTCTTCGTCGTCACCGTCTGGTACGTCGTCATCTCGATGACGGAGGCCGCGCGCAACGTGTCGCCGCGCCTGCTCAACGTCGCCCATTCCTTCGCCGCGAGCGATTTCCAGCGCTTTCGCTACGTGCTGCTGCCCGCGCTGCATCCCTTCGTGCTGATCGCCGCGCGCATCGGCTTCGTGCATGCGCTGCGCGCCATGGTGACGGCAGAGATGTTCATCAGCGCCGGCTATGGCGGCCTTATCAACAATGCCGGCCTCGATCTTTCGACGGCCAATCTCTTCGGGCTCATCGTCATCCTGATGGCGGTCAGCATCTCGGCGACCGGCGTGCTGCGCTGGATCGCCGGCCGATCGGCTCCCTGGTACGCGAGCCGCACCGCCCATTGAAGGCCCCCACGGATAACCACAGGAAAGGTGCAGGCCATGTTCGGAAAGATGAGCAGACGCGATGTGATGCGTACCGGGCTGGCCGGCATGGGCATGCTCGCACTCGGACCCGTTTCGGGCGCCTTTGCCCAGAGCGGGCGCGCGCTGAAGATCAACACCCTGGCCTCGGCCGCAGCGGTCAATGTGCCGATGCAGGCGGCGCTCCGCACCGAGCTGCCCCAGCTCGCGGGCTTCGCCGCGCCGGAAGTGCGGCCCACCGCCAAGATCCCGCAGATCGCGCAGGAAGTGATCGCCGGCTCGGCCGATCTCGGTGACGCGGATGTCGCCTCCACGCTGTCGGGCGCGGAAGCCGGCGCCGACCTCAAGATCATCGGCCTGTCCTACAGCAACACCTCGCAGGTGATCGTCGTCAACGCCGACAAGACGAAGAGCCTCAAGGATGTCGCCAAGGACGGCGGCACCATCGCCGTGAACAGCATCGGCGATTTCATGTACGTGATGCTGCTGGGCGTTCTGGCCAAGCGCGGCATCGACGCCTCCAGCGTCAACTTCATCGAGATGGGATCCTCGGGCGACCGCGCCCGCGCGCTGCTGGCCGGCCGCGTCGATGCGGTGCCGATGCATGTCGAGCAGGCGGCGGCGTTGGCCAAGCAGGGCAATTTCCAGGTCCTCGTGCGCCCCTGGGAGGAATACGACAATTGGTTTTCGGCGGTGATCATCGCCTCCGGCAAATGGCTCCAGGCCGACGAGAACAAGGCGGCGGCCGTGGCCGTGCTGAAGGCGACCCTGACCTCGTTCCGCAAGACTAATGAGGATTATGACTGGTACAAGGCGCGCGTCGCGGAATACGCCTCGTCGAAGGACCTGAAGGCGGCGGGCGATGATGTCCTGAAGCCCGTCTGGACGACGCTCACCACCGAGATCAAGGCGTTCCCCGGCGACATGGCCCCGCTGACGCCGGACGAGTTCGCCAAGGTGCTGCCGGTCTATCAGAAGGCCGGTGCGCTGAAGGGCACGGTGAAGCTCGACCAGGTGATCGACCGCACCTACCTCGAACAGGCCCTGAAAGAGATCGGCTGACGATGGCCCACCTTTCGGTATCGAACGTCTCGAAATCCTTCGGCCAAGTCCAGGTTCTCGTCGAGCAATCCATGGAAGTGGATGAGGGCGAGTTCGTCGCGCTCCTCGGCCCCTCGGGCTGCGGCAAGTCCACTCTGCTGCAGATCATCAACGGGCTGGTTCCAGCCGATACCGGCAAGATCGTGCTCGACGGACAGGACATCACCGGCAAGACCGGGACGGGCCGGGGCATGGTGTTCCAGGGGGCGGATCTGTTCCCCTGGCGCACGGCCATCGAGAACGTGGCGTTCGGGCTGGAGGTCATGGGCGTGCCCAAGGCCGAGCGGCTGGAGCGCGCCCGCAAATACCTGCAGATGGTCGGCCTCAAGGGATTCGAGAATTCCTGGCCGCACCAGCTGTCGGGCGGCATGCAGCAGCGCGTCGGCATCGCCCGCGCCTTCTGCATCCAGCCCAGCCTGCTCCTGATGGACGAGCCGTTCGGCGCGCTCGACGTGCAGACGCGCGACATCCTGCAGGACGAACTGGTCCGCATCTGGGAAGCCGAGCGCAAGATGGTGCTGTTCGTCACGCACGGCATCGAGGAAGCGCTCTACCTCGCCGACCGCATCCTCGTCTTCTCCAAGCGGCCCGCGCATGTGCTGCGCGAGATCCGGGTGCCGTTCGAGCGCCCGCGCCGCGAGGAGATGAAGCTCGCACCCGAATTCCTCGAACTGCGGCGCGAGATCTCCGAGCTCCTTCGGCACGACATCGAGACCTGACGATGACACAGACCGGAACCGAATTGCGGCCCTATGGCCGGGAGATCGCGGCTGCCATCTCCGCTCTGCGCTACGAGGATCTGCCCGAGGACGTGGCACGCATCGTCAAGCTGTTCACCGTGGACACCCTGGGCGTGATCGGCGGCGCGGCGCGGGCGCCCGGCATGCAGGAATTGCTGAGAGCGCTCACCGCCTGGGAAGATGGCGGCCGCGCCACCTTGCTTTTGAACGGCGCCCGGGTGAACCCCGCGACGGCGGCGCTCGCCAATGGCGCGGCAGCGCACAGCCTCGATTTCGACGACCAGCACGACCCGGCCCGTGTCCACGTGTTCTGCGTGGTGCTGCCGGCGGTGCTGGCCGCCATCGAGGGCGAGGAGCGCACGGTCAGCGGGCGCGAGGCGATCACCGCCATCGCCATCGGCGTGGAGCTGTTCTGCCGGCTGGGGCTCGCCTGCTACAATTCGCTGGGCAAGGGCTGGCACCCCACCACCGCGCTCGGCACCATTTCCGCGGCCGCCGCAGCCGCCAGCATTTACGGTTTGGACGAGGAAGAGACGCTGAACGCGCTCGCGCTCGCCTTCGTCCAGCTCTCGGGCACCACCCAGTTCATCGCCGACGGCGCGCTGGCAAAACGCGTGGGTCCGGGCTTCGCGGCCCGCTCCGGCGTGCTGGCGGCGCAGCTCGCCCGCAATGGCATCACCGGCCCCGCGCGCTTCCTCGAGGGGCAGGCCGGTCTGTTCAACCTGCATGAGCGCGGCGAGGTGCGGCCGGAAATCCTCGTCGATGGTCTGGGCCGGGACTGGCATGTCCGCGACCTCAGCATGAAGCCGTTTCCATGCTGCCGCTGCACGCACACCGCCATCCAGCTCGCTCTGGAACTGCGCGCGCAGGGTCTGTCCGCCGACGATGTTGCGGGCGGCACGATCGAGCTCGGCGAGGTCAATCGCAAGATCGTGGGCGCGAACTTCGACCGCGCGCACCCCACGCCGGTGGTCCACGCCCAGTTCAACGCGGCCTATGCCTTCGCGGCGGCCCTGCGCGATGGCGCGGTCACAATCCAGACCTTCCAGCCGGCCCGTATCCAGGCCGATGACGTGGCGTTCGCCTCCACGATCCGCACGATCGCCGCCGCCGATTATCCCGAAACGGCCATCGCGCCCGCGCGCGTCTCGATCACCACGAAGGATGGCCGCGAGCTGAAGCTCGAGCGTCTGACCATGAAGGGCGCGCCGGACGAGCCGATGAGCGAGGCGGAGGTATTCGCCAAGTTCCGCTCCTGCCTGGAATGGGGCTTCGGCGCAGAGCCTGACGGCATCGAAAGCCTGCAGGCCGCCGTGATGGACCTCGACGGTGTCGCGGATGCCCGCGAGCTGGTGCGCCTGTTCCGCGAAGCGGGCCGGGGCCGCGCGGCATGATCGCGGTGCAGCCCTTCGTCGGTGCCAGCACCGACGCGATCGACACGCCGGCCCTGCTGATCGATCTCGACGTGATGGCGCGCAATATCGGGCGCATCGCCAATGCCTGCCGGGCTGGTGGTGTCGATTGGCGGCCGCATTGCAAGGCGCACAAATCGCCCGACATCGCCCGCCTCCTGGTTCAGGCGGGAGCCATAGGCATCACCTGCGCCAAACTGTCCGAAGCGGAGATGCTGGTGGATGCCGGCATCGACGACATCCTTGTCGCCAACCAGATCGCCGGTCCGATCAAGATCGAGCGGTTGATGGGCCTGCGCCGCCGGGCGGACATCGCGGTGGCGGTCGACGGGCGCGACAACGTGATGGCGCTCGCCGCGGCGGCGGGCGTCGCGGGCCTCAGCCTCCGCGTCCTGATCGAGGTCGATACGGGCACGAAGCGCGCGGGCGTCGCGCCCGGCGAGGCGGTGCTCGATCTGGCGCGTTTCATCAAGAGCCATTCCTCGCTCGACCTCGCCGGCGTGATGACCTGGGAAGGCCACACGACGCGCATCGAGGATCCCGACGAAAAGCGGGCGGCCATCGAAGGCGCCGTCGGCCAGCTCGTCGCCAGCGCGGAGCTTTGCCGCTCCGAGGGAATACCCATCCGCATCGTCAGCTGTGGCGGAACCGGCACCTTCGAAGTCTCGCCGGGCATCCCCGGCGTCACCGAGATTCAGGCCGGCGGCGGTATCTTCGGCGATGTCCGCTACCGCACGCTCTATCATGTGCCGGTCGAATACGGGCTGACCGTGCTCTCCACGGTGACGAGCCGCCCGACCCCGACCCGCATCATCACCGATGCCGGCAAGAAGAGCATGAGCACCGATTCCGGGCTGCCCCTGCCTCTGGTCGACAATTTGGCCAGTGCCGCTTTCTCCGCCGAGCACGCCAAGATCGAACTCACCGCGCCCTCGGAGACGCCGCGCGTCGGCGAGCGCATCCGCTTCGTCGTCGGCTATGCCGACACCAGTGTTCACCTCCACAGCGAGCTTTACGCCCTGCGTGGTGACCGCATCGCCGCGGTGTGGCCGATCCCGGCCGCCGCGCGTCTGCGCTAGCCCCGGCACCCGCTTCAGGAAAGGACCGTCGCAGGATCATGACACAGCCATCCTACCGTCTCGGCGTCGATATCGGCGGCACCTTCACCGATGTCGTGCTGATGAGCGCAGAGGGCACCATCTTCTCGAAGAAGGTCCTGTCGACGCCGAAGGATTACAGCCAGGGCATCGAGAACGGCGTCTCCGCGCTGCTCGGCGAGCTCGGCGTGGATGCCTCGCAGATCGGCGAATTCGTCCACGCGACGACGGTCGCGACCAACACCATCATCGAGCGGCTGGGCGCCAAGGTCGGCCTTGTCACCACCAAGGGCTTCCGCGACGTGCTCGAGATCGCGCGTTTCCGCACGCCGCGCCTCTACGACATCCATTACAAGAAGCAGGATCCGCTGGTGGAGCGGCGCCTTCGCCTCGAAGTGGACGAGCGCATCGCCTCGGACGGCTCTGTGGTAACGCCCCTCGACGAGAGCGAGATCGCGACCCTCGCTCAGATATTCCGCGACGAGGGCGTCCAGTCGGTCTCCGTCACGCTCATCAACTCCTACGTCAACGCCGCGCACGAGCGGCGCGTGGCGGAATTGCTCGCCGAAGCTCTGCCGGGCGTGCCGGTCACCGCCTCGGTCGATCTCTTGCCCCAGCTCGGCGAGTATGAGCGCACCTCCACCACGGTGGTGAACTCGTACATCCGCCCCGTCGTGGAGCGTTACGTCCAGTCGCTGAAGGCGCGGCTCGACCGGCTCGGCATCAAGGCGCCGCTCATGATCATGCAGTCGAGCGGCGGCATCTCGCCGGGCGATCTCGTGGCGCGCCAGCCCATCGACATCATCGAGAGCGGCCCGGCGGCGGGCGTGCTCGGCGGCCAGCGTCTCGGCACCAAGATCGGCGAGCCTGACGTGCTGGTGTTCGACATGGGCGGCACCACGGCCAAGGCCACCGTCATCGAGAATTTCGCCTACCAGCTGTGCCCGGAAACCGAAGTCGGAGGCGGGGCGGCGCTCGGGACGCGCATGATCAAGGGCGCCGGCTACCCAGTCCAGGTTCCGACCATCGACATCGCGGAAGTGGGCGCCGGCGGCGGCTCCATCGCGGCGAGCGACGTCGCGGGCGGCCTCACGGTCGGCCCGCGCAGCGCGGGTGCGGAGCCCGGCCCGGTGGCTTATGGGCGGGGCGGCACCAATCCGACCGTCACCGACGCCAATCTGATACTCGGCTATCTGAACCCTCACGCTCTGGTCAGCGGCGAGCTGACGCTCGACATCGACTCCGCCCGCAAAGCCGTCGCCGATCTCGGCGCGCGCGTTGGCTTGTCGGAGACCGATACCGCCTACGGCATCCACGCCATCGCCGACGCCACCATGCTGCGCGCGCTGCGTGGCGTGTCGTCCGAGAAGGGGCGCGATCCCTCGCAATACGCGATGCTCGCCATCGGCGGGAACGGGCCGGTGCATGCCTGCACGCTTGCGGAAGCCGCCGGGATGAAGCGCATCGTCGTGCCGCCGGTGGCCGGCCTGTTCAGCGCGCTCGGCATGCTGTTCGCCGATGTCGAGCACCAGCTCGTCGGCGCATTTTACCGCCGGCTCGACGCCGTGGACCGCGCCGCGCTGGACGAGGCCGCGGCCCCTCTAATCGCGCGCGGTCTCGACATGCTGTCGGCCGAAGGCTTCACCGAGGCCTCGCGCCGCCGCATGACCCTGTTCGCCGATCTGCGTTATGTCGGGCAGACCGCGCCGCTTACGTTGGAAGTGCCGGAGGGCGAGAGCGCCATCGCTCAGCTGGAGGCCGTTTTCCACCGCGAGCATGAGGCCATCTTCGGCTATTCCTCGCCGGGCGAGGCGGTGCAGTTCGTGTCGCTGAAGCTCGTTTGCGGCGGCGTGCCGGACCAGCCGCGCATGCCCGAGCGGGCCGAGCGCGGCGCCGAAAAGCGCGCGCCCGTCTCGCGCCGTCGCGCCTTCTTCGGTGAGGCCGGCTGGTTCGAGACGCCCGTCATTCCCCGGTCCGCGCTCACCGGTGAGCCACTCGACGGCCCCGTGATCGTCGAGGAATACGACACCACCATCGTCGTTTTGCCGAACTGGTCCGCCGCCCTCGACGGCTGGAACAATGTCGTGCTCACGCGCCGCGCTGGTTGAGAGGTTTTCAGATGACCAATATCGATCCTGTCCGCCGCGAACTGCTGAAGAACGCGCTCGTCACCACCGCCGACAACGCGCTTGTCATGGTCACGCGCACGGCGCGCACGTCGAACGTCAAGAACAGCATGGATTTCTCGGCCGCGATCTGTGACGGCCAGGGGCGCCTCGTCGCGCAGGGCCTTGCCGTTCCGGTGCATCTCGGCGTCGTCATGCCGGCGCTGGAAGCCTGCCTCGAGCATTTCGGCGACGATATCCATGAAGGCGATGTGCTGGCCAGCAACGATCCCTATTCGGGCTGCAGCCATCTGAACGACATCTTCACCTTCAAGCCGGTCTACGTGAACGGCGAGCGGGTGGCCATCGTCAGCCTCATCCTCCACCATTCCGATCTTGGTGGGCGCGTGCCAGGTGGAAATGCCGCCGACAGCATGGAGATCTTCGAGGAAGGCCTGCGCATCCCGCCGGTGAAGATCGTCGAGGGCGGACGCGTCAACGACACGCTGATGCGCATCATCGAGTTCAACACCCGTGTGCCCGACCGCGTGATGGGCGATGTGCGCGCGCAGCTTGCGGCGCTCGATCAGGCCGCCGCCGAGGTCGAGAAGCTGGCCCGCGACTGGCAGCCCGACGTGCTCGGCGCCTATCTCGGCGATCTCATCGATTATGCCGAGACCCTGACGCGGAACGAGATCGAGGCGCTGCCGGATGGCGAGGTCGAGTTCGAGGAATGGAACGACGATGACGGCGTCGGCAACGGCCCCATCCGCATCCACCTCAAGCTGACCAAGAAGGGCAGCGAGATCTTCTGCGACTTCTCCGGCACGGACGACGACAAGGGAGGTGCGGTGCACTGCAATCGCGCCTTCACCGTGTCCTGCGTCTACGCGGCCATCCGCACGGTGCTGAGCGCGGTCATTCCCAACAACGCCGGGCTCTACCGCGCCATCCATGTGACGACGCGGCCGGGCACCTTCGTGGATGTGAAATATCCCGCCGCCGTTGGGTCGCGCGGGCAGGTCGGCTTCCGGCTGCGTTCCATCGTGCTTGGCGCGCTGGCCACGCTGCTTCCGGGCCGCATGCCGGCCTGCGCGGGAGGCTCGGAATTCGCCATCGCAGCGTCCGGCAATGACGCGCAGGGCCGCCGCTTTCTGCACCTCGAATTCCACAACAACACCGGACTTGGTGCCAATCCCGATTCGGACGGCCAGGACGCCGGGCCCTATTGTATCGGCAATCTCGCCAATGTTCCGGTGGAGCTGATCGAGGCGGAGAACCCGATCCGGATCGACGAATACGGCTTCCTGCCCGGCACGGG
Organism: Terrihabitans aquatilis; assembly: GCF_052542005.1. Lineage (NCBI taxonomy): Bacteria > Pseudomonadati > Pseudomonadota > Alphaproteobacteria > Hyphomicrobiales > Terrihabitans > Terrihabitans aquatilis. Next base: position 101,542 of record NZ_JBOCUO010000003.1, read on the forward strand.
CGGGGCGGGAAAATATCGCGGCGCGCTCGGCATGGTGCGGCAGTACCGCATCCTTGCGGACGATGTGCAGGTCCAGGTCCGTGCCGACCGCTTCAAGTCCCAGCCTTTCGGCCTGTTCGGCGGAGAGGGCGGGGCGCGGGCGCGGTCGATATTGAATCCGGGCGCCACGAACGAGGAGGCGCTGCCGTCCAAGTTCATCCGCCGCTTCAACAACGGCGATGTGCTGCGCTTTGAAATGGCGGGCGCGGGCGGCTATGGGCCGAAGGAAGAGCGCGACCCTGCCGCGATCGCCGAGGACGCGCGTCAGGGCAAATAGCCCTGACGTGGGAGTTGTGAGAAACGCGGCCCGCTGCTGTCGGCCGCAATTTCGGCTATTCGGCCGCCATCACATTCGCCTCGCCGTGGCAGACGATCCTGCTGTCGCGAAAGTATCGCTGCAATGCGCTGTCGAGGTTCGGCATTGTCGGGCAGAAGGCCTCGTTGCGGCTGGGCGGAACCTCTTCGGGTACCGTGGGACTGGCCAGAACCCGGGCTGGGTCGAGGCCGGCCAGTTTGGCGATCCGTCGTGACAGGTCGAGCGGAGAAACATCGCCGCCATTGGTGAGACGCTGGATACCCTGTTCCCGATCGATCAGGAGATCCAGGGCTGCGTGCAGGAGGTCCGGCGTATAGCTCGGAGCCATCTGCCTTCGGACAGGGACTGTGATCGAGCGACCCTGAGCCATCTCGCGGAGCGCCGAAATGACGAAATTGTCGGTGTCGGACGGCATGAACAGCGGTCCGGCGCACGCCACAAGAGCGTGCGGATAAAGGCTGCGCAGACGATCTTCCTCCGCGGGGCTGAAAACGCAGTCCCGGAATGAAAAGGTGAGAAAGGGAAGGGCGCGCCGGGCGCATTCTCGCGCGAGTTCGATCACATCGCCGCCGGACTCAGGCCCGTCCGGAGCGTCGATGGAGGGAGCGCCGTCGATCCCCCAGGCGTTCACCACCGCCCAGGCGCGATGGCCGCCGAGTATCCTGGTCCAGTCCGTTCCGCGATCGGCCAGCGCGCGCGCCGGGAGCGCGATACATGCCAGCCCGCGATGATCCGCCGTCTCAAGGAGTTCCTGCCCGAACGGGCTGTCGGCGCCGATCACCAGCAAGGATCGTGGCCTGCCAGGCAACGGCGCAACGCCGTCTTTCGTCGCCCGGTAGAAGCGCTGTTTGCGTCGCCACCATCCGGGTGAATCCAGAACCGGATGATCGCACGAACCGGCGTGCGCCAATTGCTTCGTCAACGTGCCCAGCGCCGTGAGGCGTGGAGAGCCTGCGCGGATGTCGTACGCTCCGGGCTCGTAATGCCCATGCCTTTGCGTCAGCAGGCTGTTCCAATCCATCGCACCGAACAGCGCCCAGACCGTGACTGCTCGGATATCGGCGCCGGTATCGTGCACGCGAAGGGCGGCATCCCAAACGTCCGCAAGCCAACGCACTTGTTCATCGCGACTGCACCCATGATGGACTTCGGTGACAGCCATCGGCAGCCCATATCTCTCCCAGGCCTCCGTCAGCCTTGCTTCCGGGCCTGTCGAGCCATCCGGCAAATGGGCTCGGACGGCTTCGAGATCAGCGTAGCGATGGCGCCCGTTCGAGCCCGTGCCATGCCCTTGTGTCATGGAACGACGATGATCCAGAAAGCGCTCGCTGGTCAGGTAGTGATTGATGCCGAGGATGTCGGGTGGACAGGGAGCCTCCACAAAGGCGACCAGTTCCTCCGCCGTGATCCCGTTCGCGATGAGATAATCGTGCAGGGCATGGCCGGGTGTGATGCGGCCGGTCAGCAGATCGAAGGTCAGCCAGCGCCGCGCATTCTCGTGCTCGGCCTGATAGGACAGCAGCGGCGTCGAGAACGTTTTGCCAAGGTCTTCCGTCTGTATCAGGTGGGCGTCCGGCGTAATGCGGCGGATCGCTTCCATGGACAGCACCACCGCCCGGCACTGGTTGACCAGCATGCGAAGACAGCTGCGAATGTCACGATGGTGCGGGTACCAATGGCCGTAAAGTCCGCTGAAACGGGCGGTGGTCAGCGGTTCGTTGACGGGCGTAAAGCTCTTGATCCAGGGATAGCGCCGGGCGATGGCTTCGGCATAGCGCGCCAGCTTCTGCGGGAATTCGGGGTCGAGCAGGCTCGTATAAACGGGACCGCTGCCGTGATGCACCAGGCCCACGATGGGCGTGATGCCGAGTTCGCGCAGCCGGCCGAGCCGCGCATCGTGCCAGGACCAATCGAGGGCCTCTGGAATGTGTGGCGCGACCGTCTCCCACAGAATAGGATAGCGCAAGGTGCGGATTCCCAGGTCCGCGACGAGGTCCAGGTCGTCGAGACGCTCACGATGTCCGGTTTCCACACTCTGGTCGCGCCAACTGTCCTGAAGCCGGGCGATCGTGCATTCGATCCCGCCCCAGATTTCGAGGGCGTCGGCGAGACGCTCCGGCATGTCCTATCCGTCCACGGCGGGTTGTGCCGCACCGTTTGTTGCACGCTGCGTCGTTCCCGGACGCGTTTCTTCGATGTGCCGGCCGCTGATCAACCGGTCAAACACCGATAGCCTCCTCGATGGCGGGCAGGCTTGCGGTGCCGCGGCCCGGTGCTCGTTGCATCAATTGGTCCATGCAGCTCCACGTCAGATCCCAGGACATGGTCGCGAGATGTTCGTCGACGCGCGCCAGCCAGGAGCCGGTTGGCCGGCGGAGAAGGATTTCCGCCTTCTGCACGAAGGTGTCCGCATCGTGCGCGATATCGACCAGTCCGAGATCGCCATACGGATGAACGACGTCGGTGATCGGCGTGGAGATGACGGGAACGCCCGCAGCCAAAAATTCAGGCGTCTTCGTGGGGCTGATGAACCGTGTGGATTCGTTCATCTCGAAGGGCATGATCCCGAGGTCCCAGCCGGCCAGATAGGCAGGGAGCTCGCCGTAATTCTTGCCGCCGAGCCAATGCAGATTCAAACGCTGCGGCAGCGTTGCCGGATCGATTTTCACCACCGGCCCGATCATCACGAAATGCCAATCGGGGCGCTGATCGGCCATCCGGCCGACCAAATCGATGTCCATCCGCTCATCGATGACGCCGAAAAATCCGAGCCTCGGATGGGGAATTTCGGCCTGATCCTCGGGTTCCTGCCGCGCCGTGCAACGGGCGGTTCCGAAATGCGCGGAATCTATGCTGCTGGGAAAGGCGTGGAGATTGTGATGGCGGCCTTTTTTGGCCTGGTACAGGCTCTGGCCACCGGTGAAGACGATGTCCGAGCGGCGAAAAAGTTCCCGCTCCAGCGCGATCAACCGAGGAGGCGCACCACGAAAGGCGGACAATTCGTCCATGTTGTCATAGACGCACACATCGGCTTGCAAATGGCGCGAGAACGTCAGAGCCATAGGCGTATAGTACCAAAGTGTCTTCGGTTTGCGCGGCCACTTCGCAACAAGACCGTCGAGCAAGGCGCGCTGGGCATTGATGGTTTGCAAGGTGCTGAGGCCGCGCGGCAAGACCGGTACGGCCACGGTCACGCCCTCCGGTGTCCGGCTGAGATCAAGCCGGGGCACCGCTACGTCTCCATCGATGGGCTCTTCGAAGAAGACGACGTGCTGCCGGCGCGCGGCCCGGCTCAGGAGATGCTGGGGCCGCTGGTAGACGAAATTCCAGCGCAGATGAGAAAAGCAGAGGAGATATTCGGCTCCAGGGTGAGTGTCCACGCGATCTGGATACACGGCGAGGCGCATGGACTTCTCCTTTGGAAGCCGGCCAAAACAGCGTGTACCGGATCAGCACGCTTGAGCGATGCTACGAAATCTTCGGAACCGATAAGCTTTGATGGTCGAATATAATCCTATAACAGAAATGAGACGGTAGGCGTTCCGGAAGACCAGGGCTGGTGCGGAAACGTACACGTCGGGATGCTTTGCGCTGGAATGGCTGCTCGATGAGCGGTGTACAGCGCAGACGTCATGTCGAATGCGCAATATCACGTCGTCTGATTGACCGAATTCGGAATTACCACCGGAGACCCCGTGCCGGGATCTGTCAGAAGGGTCGCATCAATGCCGAAAACATCGCTCAGCATTTGCCCGGTTACGGCCTCGGCAGGGGAGGCGGCAATGTATATCCGTCCCTTATGCAGTGCTATTACGTTGTCCGCATAGCGCGCTGCGAGGTTGATATCGTGCACGATGGCGACGATCGTCGTCTTGCGGCGCTGCCGTAATCCCGACAGGAGTTCCATCACGTCGAGCTGATGCGAGATGTCGAGAAACGTCGTCGGTTCGTCGAGCAGCAGGATTTCCGCCTGTTGGGCAAGGGTCATCGCGATCCACGCGCGCTGGCGCTGGCCGCCCGACAAGGTGTCCAGAGCCTGCTCGGCATGGTCGCGAAGCCCCGTGTTGACGAGCGCCTCCTGCACCGCTTCCTCATCCCGGACAGACCATCCACGCAGCAGGGACCGGTGCGGATAGCGGCCCTGTCGCACCAGATCGATGACTGTAAGTCCTTCAGGCGACACAGGGTTCTGAGGCAACAGGGACAGCTGGCGGGCGATCGCCTTGCGCGGCATCTTCGCGACCGGCCGCCCGCGGAGATGCACCTCTCCCCCGGTTGGCGTGATCAGGCCAGCAAGCGTCCTCAGGACTGTCGACTTGCCGCTGCCGTTCGGGCCGATCAGTGCGGTGAAAGAACCCTCCGGGATCGCGAGATCGAGCCTGTCAACGATCGTGCGCATCCCATAGCCCGCAGACAATTGCCTGGTTTCGAGCGCTGGGCGCCGTGCCGGTTCAGCCATAGCGCTTCTTCCACATCAGGTAGGCAAAGAACGGAGCGCCCAGTAACGCTGTCATGATTCCGACCGGCACCTGCGCCGGCGCGATTGCCGTGCGCCCGATGAGGTCGGCGGCCAGAACCAGCAGCGCCCCCGTCAGTGCGGACACCGGCACCAGGATCACATGGCCCGGACCGACAAGACGCCGGGCGGCGTGCGGGGCAATCAGGCCGACAAACGCGATCAGCCCGGCTGCCGCCACGGCCGCGCCGCAGATGATGGCGCAAAGAAACAGAAGCGCCATGCGCATCGCGACAATTGGCTGCCCGAGGCTGCGCGCGATCGCGTCTTCGTAGATTAACAGATCAAGCTCGCGCGCCGCCAGCCAGACCACAATCATCATCGGCAAGACCCATAGCGCCAATATCTGGATCTTCACCCACCGGCTGTCGTAGACACTGCCCGACATCCAGACCATTGCGCGCTGGACCGCTGCGACGTCGCCGAAGGCCGAGACGAAACTGACGCCGGCCCCGGCCAGCGCGCTGATCCCGATCCCGATCAGCACAATTCGCCCCGACGACATGCCGCCGCTCCATGACAGCGCGTACACGATGATTGTGGCCGCGAGCGCGCCGCCGAATGCAAACCCAGGCAATAGCTCGTGCGACACATCGCCGAGCCGCACGATCAGCACGATCACCGCAAGCGCGGCGCCGGCGTTGATGCCAAGCAATCCAGGCTCGGCGAGCGGATTGCGCATGGTCGATTGCGTCAGCACTCCGCCGATGGCGAGAGCGCCGCCCACCAGCAGCGCCATGACGGCGCGCGGCAACCGCACGTCGAGCACGATGAGCCGCGTTGCAGGATCAGTATCCGGATTGCCGGACAGAGCGCCTATGACACCGCGCACCGGGATGCCTTGGTCTCCGGCAAGCAGGGAAAGCGCCATGACGGCGCCAATCGCGATGACGAGGCAGATGGCGGTTTTCATCGGAAGGCCCCGAGCCGCCGCGCGAGATGGATAAAGAGAGGCGTGCCGACCAGAGCCATGGTGACGCCGACCGGAATGTCGCCCACCGGCAGCACCCATCTGAGAAGACCGTCCGCGAGGACGACGAGCAATGCTCCGCCAACGGCGCAGAAGGGAATGATCCAGCGATAATCCGTGCCGACAACGAACCGGCCGATGTGCGGCACGACGAGCCCGACAAACCCGACGGGCCCTGCAAGCGCAACCGCGCCGCCGGCCAGCAGCACGACGATCAGGGCCGCCACCGCGCGCCACACGGCGAGGCTCTGGCCGACGGATTGAGCGATCGTTTCGCCGAGGCTGAGAGTCATGATCTCGCGGCTGAAAACCAGCGCTGCGGCAAGGCCTGCGAGAATGTAGGGGCACACCGCCAGCACGGATGACATCTGACGGTTGGCAAGCGATCCCACAGACCATAATCGCACCACTTCGAGAGTCGCCTGGTCGAAGATTAGGAAGGAGGCTGTCAGCGCGCCGAGAAAGGTCGAGAGGACGGCGCCGGCCAGCGCTAAGCGCACATGCGTGCCGCCGCGGCCGCCGGCGGATCCGATGAGATAGACCGCGCTTCCCGCAAGGGCCGCTCCCGCGAAGGCGAACCAGATGTAGGTCTCCTCGGATTTCGCATCGAGCAGCGCGACGGCCAGCACCACGACGAACGCGGCTCCCCCATTGATGCCGAGCAGGCCCGGCGATGCCAGCGGATTGCCGGTCATTGCCTGCATGATCGCGCCCGCGACGGCAAGCGAGGACCCGACCAACAGCGCCGCCAGCACCCGCGGCAGCCGGACATCACGGATCACGATATGCTCGCGTGAACCGTCGAAATGCAGAACGGCGTCGAAAACGGCGTCGGGGGAGGCCTGGAACGAACCGAGCGTGACCGCAATCAGGGCGGCGATGATGGTCAGTGCGGCGAGGGCCAGCAGCAGCGCGGTGCGCGCCGCGCGCGATTGCCCTGGACGCGCAAGCGCGTGCCGGCCGCCTGCCGCAGGATCACGGCGCGGCAAGGATGTATCGCTCGACATCGTCCAGAATCTTGTTCGCCGAGGTCAGGCCGCTGAACTCCATCCAGAGCCCGGCATCGACGCGGTGCACCCGTCCGGATTTCACGGCGGGCAGCATTTTCCAGAGCGGATTGCCGAGCACTTCCTCGTGACGGCCATTGGTGTCCGAATTGTTCTGGCCGCCGACGATGTAGAGCAGGATGTCGCCCTCGAGGGCCGCGAGTCCCTCCCAGTCCGGCCGCTTGGACGATTCGTTTCCCGTCGCCGTCTCGTAGGCGGTCCGGCGCACGCCCGCATCGCGCAGCACGGCAAAGGGCGCATAGGCTTTCGGGCTGTCGAGGAAGACCTGAAAATCCCATGAGGTGATGCGAAGGACCGAGACTTTGACATCCGGCATGCGCGCCTTGATGGCGGCGGCGCGTCTGTCATAGGCATCGAACAGGCCAGCCACTGCGTCGTCACGGCCTGCCGCCAGCGCCAGCGCTTCGTAATGATCGCGCCAGCTGAGCCCGCCGATGAGAACGGTCGGCGCGACCTGCGACAGGAGATCGTAGAGCGGCGTGTAGCCGTCGACACCGATGATGAGGTCAGGCTTCGCCGCGATGATCCTTTCGATGCTTGGCTCGAGGAAGCTGCCAATATCTACGACCGAACGCGCCAGCGATTTCTCGCGCAGCTCCCCATCGCTCATCGAAAACAGGGGCGCGGCGACGACGGGCAAATTGAGCTCGATCGCCATTCCGAGGCTGAAGGTGGGATCGAGCACCAAAATGCGCTTCGGCTCCGCCGGAACGCAGACCGGCGATCGATAGACGTGTTCCGATTGAACCTGCCGACCCTCGCAGGCGGCGGCACCCGACACGCCCGCCATCGCCAGAGCGAGCGCGGAAATGAAAAAGCCCGTTCGTTTCATGGCGCCTTGCCGGGTGTTGATGTGTTCGACGGAAGGCCGAGTGCGCGCCGCATCGCGGAGAGGATGATGGCGTCGCGCTCGGCGGGATCGCGTAGCACGCATGTCGTGCACATTCTGCGCTCGGCCGCAGTGTAAAGACGGCAGCATCCGCCACGCTGGCGGAACGTTCGCCGGACCAGGATTTTTTCGGGCGCGGCATCGTCGTGCAGCGTCACATCGAAAAAATGGACCTGCTTGTTGGAGAGCCTGGAGTTTTTCTTCAGCAGGATCGACAGCGCCGCCTCTTTCGCCTCTCCAACACGCCCGAACGTCTCGCCGGCTTCGAGAAACCATCCGGAAACGGCATCCCCCACCAGCCGCCAGGCGGCGGCCGGCGACAGATGCGTCATGACATGGAGGCGGTCGATCAGGGTCGTGAAATGACGCTCGATCTGATCGCGGAGCCGATCCTCCAGCGCATCGTCATCAACGAGTTCCCGTGCATCCGGATGGGCCGCGCTGACGGGGTCGGAGGTCACGAAGCTGCGCGACAGGAAGCGGAGGCGGACATCCGGCCGCTTCGATGGATCGGTGCCGGAGGGCATGCTGCCGAACGCGAGCGCATAACGGTCCGGAGCGTAATCGGGAACGAGGCGGAACCCGACGAACGGCGCGGCGGCCGTGACGCCGAACAGACGTCCGTACTGCGTCATCAGGAAGGCGGCCGCGCCTTTGCGGTCTAGCCCCGGCGTCGAGGTTTGCTGCCGCGACAGCATGGACTCGAGAAAGCTGCTCCGGTCCACGAGAGCGGAGATCGGCGCGAAGCCGTCCGCGCATGCGCCGGCATCGGTGGATGGGAACGGCCAGAGTTTCGACTGGGCGTGAAGAGCCGCCAGCAGCGGATGTGAATCCGCCGCCGCCGCGTCTACGTTGAACTCCGGTCCTTCACTCATGTCACATCTCGGCCTCCCCTGATGCCGGACTTTCTCCGCTCAGAAGGTGGCCTTGGCGCGTATGCCAATTGTACGGCCGTCGCCGACGATGGCTTCATCCGCGCCCGGCGCGGCTGTGTTGTTGGCGAGACCGGTGACGTACTCCTCGTCGAAGAGGTTCTTCGCGTAAAGCGTGATCGATGCGTGCTCGCCTTCATAGCCGACGGAAACATTCACGAGGCCGAAGCTTGGAACTTCTTCTTCCGGGTCGTTGTCGATGCTGAACGACGAGTAATAGCTGTTCGTGAACGTGAGATCGCCGGCGGCGAAGAAGCCGGAATGATGCTTGTACACCGCGCCGACATTGAGGGTTACGGCGGGAGATTCCGCGAAGTCGTTGCCAGTATAGTCACCGGTGAAAAAGGGCACCGGAACAACGCCATCGTCGATGTGAGTCTTGAGAAGGCCGAGCGAGGCGAAAGTCGTCAGCTCATCAGTGGCGCGGTAGCGCACCTCAAACTCCGCACCGTAGGCATGAGCCTCCCCGATATTGAGCGTCGAGGGGACGAGCCCACCCAAGGCAGGATTGGGAACTTCGACCTGCATGTCACTGAAATCATAGTAGAAGCCGGTCACGTTGAACGCGAGCCGGTCGTCAAGCCATGTTGACCGGTAGGCGAGTTCATACGACCAGAGATATTCCGGATCGACCGCGTAAAAGAGTTGTCCGCCAATCCCGTCTGGCGTGACGGTGCTGAAGCCAGGCCGATATCCTTCGGAAACCGTGAAGGCCACGGTTTGATTTTCGGTCAGATCATAGGCGAGACCGATCTTGGGCAGCGCGACAAAGAAGTCCTCTTCTTCGTCAAGATCGGCCGGGAAGGTGTAAGAAGTTCCGGAAAAGCTGTTCTTGACCGTATCCACACCAAGCCGGCCACCGAACAGCAGTGCCCAGCGGTCCTGAAACTTATAACGGAAATCACCATACAGCGCGAAGGACTCGGTCTTGCCGAGTACATCCAAATCTTGGATCGTTCCGAAACCGGTTTGCACCATGAAAGTGTCGCTATCCTGCCGGACATTGCCATAGTACAGGCCTGCAACACCGCTGAGCGGGCGTACATCCGGCGCAAGCTCGACGCGCAGATCCTGGTGGAAATCGGTGCCGGCGCGCAGCGCGTCTCGAAAGTAAGCGGTCTGGCCGGGGATCGAATCGATCTTCGCATCGGTCTCCAGATATGAGGTGATCGACCTCAGGACGATGCCGTCGCCGATTTCCTTCGACAGGTTTGCCACGTAGGCATCGACCGTGGTGTCGCGAATTTCCATGTTCGACTGGAACGAGGCGAAGCGGCGCTCGAAGAAATCGGGGCCGGATGCCGCGGCGGCTCCGGGCTTGTCGCGCGTGTGGCTGTAGCTGAGCAGCGCGGTGAAGCCATTCAGCGCCTCGGGCGTGAACAGCATTTTCGCGCGGATTTGCTCGAACTCGTCCTCGCCCAGTACCTTGTTGCGGGGATCGGCGAACTCGATGCCCTTGTCGCCATCGATGATCTGGCCTGAGACCCGGAAAGCAAGCTGGTTCTCAACGAGAGGGCCCGAGAGCATGAAGGCGCCGTCTTTCACGTCGCCATGGCCGTATCCGGTGGCGGTCGAGAAATCGCCCATGACCGCGCCGGTCCAATCCCAGCTGGGATCATTGGTGTTTACGATGACGGCGCCCGCCATGGCGCTGTTGCCCTGCAGGGTGGACTGCGGACCGCGCAGGACTTCAAGCGATGAGACATCCCAAGTGCCGCGGCTGCCACGGCGGATGCCTTCCTGGTTCTGAGCCGCGCCGTCGATGATCACCGCAACGGCATTGGTTTGGTTGATGCCGGGCGAAAAGCCTTCCGAGCTCGTGCCGCGTATCACGATGCCGCTGTTGCCGCGGCTGCCATTCGTGACCCGCGTGTTCGCAAGCCTGTTCAATCCTTCGTCGACATCCTTGATCGCGAAGTCCTCGATCTGGTCGCCCGTTATCAGGCCAACGCTGGTGTAGACGTCGCTTAGATCGCGGGTCAGCTTTTCGCCGGTGACGACGATGGTATCGAGCTGGATCGTGCCGTCTTCGGCCGTGAAGCCAGCCTGCGTGTTGCCGGCCACCGGGGCTGAGATCGTCACCGTTCGGGCATTGGCAAAACGCCAGTCCAGCCGGCTGCCGGCAAGGATCCGCGCCAGCGCCTCGGCCGGTGTGAACGTCCCGGTCACACCCGGTGAGTTCAGGCTGCGGGTGATTGAAGCATCGTAGACAAGCTGGATCTGCGAGGCATCGGCGAAGCGGTTCAGGGCCGCGGTCAGTCCGCCTGCCGGAATGTCATAGGCACGCGCGCTCTGGGCCTGCGCCGCAACCGAACGGGGCATCGCGACCGCGCCGACCGCGAACAGGCCGGTCGTCGTCAGAAGCGCGCCCACCAGACGACCGACAGGTCGGTTGAAACGCATGGCCCTCATCTCCCCCATATGCGCGTCGTCCCCCGACGGATCGCAGCATTCTGGAGGTGAGACGACGAAGGGTGCGGTTTGAGGAGGTCGCCGGGAAAACTTTTTCAGTGATGCAGCAGGACGACCGCCGAACCGAGCCGTGTCGAGGTGATGCCCAGCGAATCCTCCAGCGCGCCGACGACCCCGAGCGGATCGGTTGCGTCGAACACACCGCTGACGCGCAGTTTTTCGAGCGAGGGATCGACGATGCGGATCAGCCCGGGATGGTAGCGGCTGATCTCGGCGACGACGCTGCCGAGAGTGCGGTCGGAAAAGATCAGCTTGCCGCGCCGCCACGCGGTCGCAGCATCGGCGTCCACCGCGGTGACCTCATGGCTGCCGCCGAGCGGGCGCACCTGCTCGCCAGGGCCGAGTTGCCGTTCCGGACCGCCATGCTGGAAGGCGACGGCCACACGGCTTTCGAGCACGGTCACCACGGCGCCTTCGCCGGTCTCGCGTACGGCGAACACCGTGCCGAGAGCGGTTGCCACATCGCCGTCGGCCTCGACGACGAACGGTCTCGTGGCGTCCTTTGCGACCGTGAACACGGCTTCCCCCTTCAGAAGGCGGACGCGCCGTTCGCCGGGGCCGAAGGCGAGCTGGATCGCCGATGATGTGTTGATATCGGCACTTGAGCCGTCCGGCAGCGTCACCGTCTGCCACTCGCCCGACATCGTGTAGGCGTCGGCGCGCAACCTCGTGGGAAAATCCAACGCATAGGCGGCGCCAAAGGCGACGATAATCAGAGAGGCCGCGATCCGGAAGGCGCCGGACAGGACCGGACGCTGCACGCGCGGCGCTGCCAGCCCGCCCGCTTCTGCCCAGGTCTGTTCGATCTCGGCATAGGCTGCGCGATGACCCGGATCGTCGAGCCAAGCCTCAAAACGCGCGCGCTCCTGAGCCGACAGAGCGCGGCCATCTTGGCGGAAATACCATTCCGCCGCTTGTTCGAGATCAGCGTCCTGAGGCTCCGGCACGAGTCGTGGATCCTGTTTGATCGCCGACTTATACGAAAGCCGATTTTCATCGCCAATAGGACGACGGGAGCCCTGTGAAGACTGGGTCGTTCGCGAATTAAAGATCGCCGCGGCGCAAAGCCTGGGCGCACTGGACAGTCGCGTAGCGCAAGTGCTTTTCAACCATGTTGCGGCTGATGCCCATCCGCCGGGCTATCTCGTCCGGCGCGACATCCTCGAACCGGCGCAGCACGAAGCATTCCCGGCAACGTGGTGGCAGATGGTCCACCACCTGTTTCAGGCGCTCGAGACGCTGGCGAGCGATCAGCCCCGTTTCCGCATCGACTTGATCGGCGGCCGCCAGACCGGCATCGCCGAGCGGCAGGACCCGCACGCGATCGCGTGCCTCGCGCCGCCGGAAATCGACGGCAAGGTTTGTGATGATGCGGTAGAGGAAGGCGCGGGGATTGCGGATTTCGACGTCGCAGGCGTCGGCCAGCCGCAGGAAGGCTTCCTGCACGAGATCCTCCGCCGCTGCGCCGCTGCCGACCTTGTTCCGAGCGAACACACGCAGTTCCCGGCCATGCGCGTCGGCGATCTCGGCAAGAGACTGGGCCATCGACTGAGGGGTGACTGCGGAATCCATTGAAAAGACCATACATCGGCATTGTATGCCGCCGAGCGTAGGGTCTACCGACTGACTAATAAGCTCGCAACATCAATGATTTATAGGTTTTCCAAACTTCCGTCTGCCGAATGCTCGGATGTGCTTCAACCAAAAGGCATTTGGCCGCCAAACATCGGGCTCCAGCTATGCGAACGGAGGGGCGACAAGCTCTAAAGCGTCCCCACGCCACCAGGTCGTCGGATCAAGGCATTTGCCAAAGCCTCGTTGATTTCGACCTCACGCCGGCACCAGCTCATGGCGACGCGAGCGACCGACGTGATCGTTTCTTCGTGCTGCGTTGCAAGCCGACAGCGAGAGCCGCGGCGCCGAATCCCAGGGCCGCCGCGAAGAGTGTCCCCCGATTCATCGTCGCCCAAAGATGTGGGCTCCACGTATGCGATTGCGCGTCGAAGCGGCCATGGGCACCGTGATCTCCCGGAACGGGCTCATAGAGATTGTCGCGGTATCCGGGGGCGCGTGGCTCACTCGCCTGCTGACCCGACACCGCCGTCGCTGCGAGGTGATGGTCGAGCAGCGGCGATGCCAGATGGTCGCCCCAGATCGCCTGCAACGCGGGGAAGCCGACCACCACCTCTTTCCTGCGGCTTGATGCTGCGAAGGTGATCGCACGCGCAGCAATCTCGGGCTGGAAAGGAGGGCTCGCCGGCTGGGCCTTGTTCGGCAGATTGGTGCGTATCCAGTTGAACTGGGGGGTGTTCACCCCTGGCAGCTGGACCATGGAAATGTGGACATTGCTCTTGGCGTGAATGAGTTCGGACCGGACGGAGTCATGAAAGCCCTGGAGCGCGTGCTTTGCTCCGCAATAGGCCGACTGGAGCGGTATCCCGCGATACGCCAGTGCCGAGCCCACGAGGACGATGGTGCCGTGATTGCGCGGCAGCATGCGCTTTAGCGCCGAGCGGGTTCCGTAGACCTGCCCGTAATAAGTCACGTCCGTGACACGGCGGAAATCATCCATGGACATGTCCATGAAGCGCATCAGGACGCCGGCGAAGGCGCAATTGATCCAGATATCGATGGAGCCGAACCGCTCCTCCACCTTGGAGGCCGCATCGTCCAGCGCATTGGCATCTGCACGTCCAACGGCAGGATCAGGGCCTCGCCACCTGCCGACCTCACATCACGCGCGGCGCCTTCCAGCCCGTCGCGCCCCCGCGCGATCAAGCCGATACAGGCGCCTTGAGCCGCATAGGCCCGTACCACTGCACGACCTACGCCTGCCGATGCGCCGGTGACGACCACGACCGGCCCGCTTCTGCCCTGTTCTCTCATTCAACCTCCACTCCCGCTGTCGTCGGGTGCAGCGGGCTGTTCAGGGCAAACGTTGCAGAGGCGGGGCGGTCGCCCGCGCTCACGTCTTTTTTATTGCCGAGCGGCCCAGAGACCGGGCGCGGCGTCCGTGATCAATGACCTGCCGCTAGGAGCAGCTTGACGCGAGAAGTATGGGAAGACCGGTGACGATCGTAGCCGCGAGAGCGGCAAGGTTGGTGGAAGGCAGCAGCACGCCGAGAAACGGAGCCACGGGCTCGAGACCCTGCCGTGCCCGTCGCCTCGCCAGCCAGACCACCAGGCTGCCCAGCACGATGAAGGCCAGCCAGACGGTCGCGGTCGTGATCTTCTGTATGGAGGTCGGCCCGAAGGGGAGGCGATCCCAGCCCAACCAGCAGCCGAGCGAAAACGCGCCATAAATTGCGGAGAACGCAGCGCTCCAGACAACGAAGCCGCTGATCGCCAGGAGAAGATCGGAGGCACGCGCGCCCCTCATCGCAGCGCCGCCGGGAGAAGGTAGAGCACGATCAGGGACAATGTGCCTGCGAAGGCCGCATGAAGCTGCCAGAGCGCGGCGATGCGCAGGTCGGAGGTCCGGCGTGTGGACACGAAGCCGTTGAGGATGCGGTAGACGCAGAAGCCGCCGAGGACCACGCCCAGGCCGGCATGGAAGCCGGCATAGGCCAGCAAGCTCCCGCTTGTTGCGGCGTAGGCGTGAGCCGTGGGATCAGGCAAGGACACCCAGGCCAATGATGCGAGCCCCGCCACGGCAAGAAGGCTGCTCGCGGCCGAAAGGGCGGACCAGAACAGGGGTCGCCCTCCGTTCCCAACCACAAGCGGCGCGCGTGCCGCGGCGATGCCCGCGGCCACAAGCGCGAGCGCGGTGGCCAGCGCCGGCAACCCGCCGCTCTCGATCATCTCCAGAGGCGGCCAGCCGGGAGCGGAGACCACGAGGAACAGGAAGGAGAACAGAAGGCTGACGAAGAGCGTGCTGTCGGCAACGAGCACGAAGATCATCGCCCAGAGCGATGGCGCATCTCCGGATTCCGCGTGATGCGGAGCCTTCTGGCCAAGGCCGATATCGAGTAGCCCGTGCTCCCGTTGTTCGCCGCTGCGCGTCCAGGCCAGCAGCAGGACGAGGACGGTCAAGGCACCCAGCGGCGTCAGCCAGTACTGCTTGAAGAGAAGGGACACGAACACCACGCCGGTGGCGAGCGCGCTCCAAAGGGGCAGGAAGGTGGTGTTGGGCAGCACGATGACCTGCTGCACCTCGGCACTCACGGTTCCGGTGCCTAGGGTTTCCATCCAGCCATTGCGGGCAAAGGGCAGATAGCCCCCGCCCGCTGCCATGCGGCGCGGAAGATCGGGGTCAGCGTGCAAGGGCTCCCGGGTCGCAACCTGCGGCAGGGAGGCGATGCTGTAGCTCGGCGGCGGCGTGGGGGTCGCCCATTCCAGGGTCTCCGCCTTCCACGGATCGCGCGGGCTGCGCGGTCCGAAACGGGTCTGGAGCAGCACGTCAATGGCGAACAGGGCAAAGCCCATGGCCAGCACGAAGCCGCCGAAGGAGGACAGCAGGTTCAGCATGTCCCAGCCATGTTCGGCGGGATAGCTGCTGATGCGGCGTGGCATGCCCCTGAGACCCGTCAGGTGCATCAGAAAGAAGGTGAGGTTGAAGCCGGTGAAGATCAGGGCAAAGGAAAAATAGCCCAGCCGGTACACGGTCGTGCGGCCGGTGAAGTGCGGCAGCCAGAAATAAGCGGCGGCCAGGATGGGGAAAACGAACCCGCCGACCAGCACGTAATGCAGGTGCGCCACCACGAAATAGGTGTCGTGCGCTTGCCAGTCGAATGGCACCACGGCCACCATCACGCCGGTCAGTCCGCCCAGCACGAAGACGAAGAAGAAGCCGCACAGGAACAGCATGGGCAGCTTCAGCTGCGGCCGGCCGGCCAGCATGGTCGCGATCCAGGAGAAGATCTGCACGCCGGTCGGGATGGCTACCAGCATGCTCGCGGCCGAGAAGAACCCCAGTGCCAGATGCGGGATGCCGGTCGTAAACATGTGGTGCACCCACAGCCCGAAGCTGAGGAAACCCATGGCGATGATGCTGACGACGATCCAGCTGTATCCCGTCAGCGGATGGCGGGCGAGCACCGGGATCATGGTGGAGATCAGGCCCGCCGCCGGCAGGAAGATGATGTAGACTTCGGGGTGGCCGAACAGCCAGAACAGGTGCTGCCACAGCAGCGGATCGCCGCCACGGTTCGGGTCGAAGAACGGCCAGTCGAACGCGCGCTCCACCTCGAGCAGGATGGAGCCGAGGATGAGCGGCGGAAAGCCCACCAGCATCATCATGGCCGTGACCAGCATGTACCAGGCGAAGATGGGCATGCGGGCCAGCGTCATGCCCGGCGCGCGCATCTTCAGCACGGTGACGACGATCTCAACGGCCGCGCCTATGGCGGAGATCTCGACGAAGGTGATGCCGAGCAGCCAGACATCCGAGTTGATGCCCGGTGTGTAGGTGCCGGACGACAGCGGCGTGTACATGAACCAGCCCCCGTTCGGCGCCGCGCCTGCGAACAGGGCGATGATCAGGATCGACCCGCCGAAGATGTAGCACCAGAAGCCGTAGGCGCTGAGGCGAGGGAACGCCATGTCCCGCGCGCCCAGCATCTTGGGCAACAGGTAGATCGCCAGCCCCTCGAACATGGGGATGGCGAACAGGAACATCATGATCGTGCCATGCATGGTGAAGATCTGGTTGTAGATCTCCGGCCCGATAAAGGCGCTGTTCGAGGTGGCGAGCTGCGCCCGGATCAGCATGGACAGCACGCCGCCGATGGCGAAGAAGATCGAGGCCGCGATGATGAAGCGGCGGCCGATCACCGTGTGGTTGACGGCGGAGAGCCGTCCCCATCCGGGCGGCGTGTCCCAGATGGCCGACAGCGCCTTGTGCAGCGCGATGGGCGATTGCGGCGCGCTCACGGTGTCACGCCGGTCTGTGCGGTGGCATCGGGCGCATCGAAGCTCTCTGCCGCAACCGCTTCCACGGTGAGGAACATGGTGGAATGGCCTGTGCCGCAGAACTCCGCGCAGACGCCGCGATAGGTGCCCGGCCGATCCGCCATCAGCCTGACGACATTGGTGTGGCCGGGTATGGCGTCCATCTTGCCGCCGAGGCGCGGTATCCAGAAGCTGTGGATCACATCGGCGCTCGTGACATGGAGATCGACCGGCCGCCCGGCGGGGATGCGCAGTACGTTCTGTTGTGAGGAAGACGCCCCCGGTGCGTTGAACTCCCACTGCCACATCCGCGCGGTGCCATGGATTTCGAGCGCATCTTCGGCCGCCTGCGGTCGCAGACGGTCGCCCTGGAGCAGGGCGAAGACCAGAAGGGCCGAGAGCACGACCGCGGGGAACGCCACTCCTCCCCAGAACGGCCAGTGCGACGAGGGCACGCGGGCCAGCGGGCGCGAGGGCAGGAAGGCGGCCGCGACAAGCGCAAAGACGATAAGCGAGACAATGGCTGCCCCGACCAGCATCACCCACCAGAGGTCCGCGATGGCCGTCGCCGCCGGCCCGGCGGGATCGAGCGTCGACAACGGTCCGCCGCAGCCGGCAAGCGCCAGTGCCGCGAAACCCGTGCCGACCGGCCTGAACCAAAACGCCCGCTCGGGCGTTCGGCCCGCGAAGCCGAACATCCAGCGAGACCCAGCATGGCCGACACCAACCCCGTCATCGAGGAAGTCACCCAGCACGACACGAACTCGGTGGTGGCGGTTGCCGGACATCCCATCCATGCGATGTCGGTGTCCTTCCCCATCGCGCTGGTCATGGCGACGTTCGGCTGCGATCTCTTCTACTGGTGGACGGCCGATCCCTTCTGGACGCGCGTGGCGCTGTGGTCGAGCGGCTTTGCCTTCTTCCTCGGCATCATCGCCGGCCTTTCCGGAACGGCCGAGATTCTCCTGGTCGCGGGCATCCGCAAGCGCTCGGCCAGCTGGACGCATGCCGTGGCCGCCATGATGCTGCTGTCGATCGCCGGCCTCAATTGGGGCTACCGCCTGGAAGACCATGAGGCGGCCGTGCTCCCGATGGGCTTGATGCTCTCCGCGCTCGCGACGATCTTCGTCGGTATCGCAGGCTGGCATGGCGGCAAGCTCGTCTTCGATCATGGGATCGGGATCATGGTTTCGAACAATGACTGAAGCGCACCCGGTGTGTGCATCGCCTCCGGAAGGGCGTTGATGTCGAGAACGGGCTTGGCAAGCACCAGGAAGAGGATGGCAGAAACCACAGCCGTCGTCAGGCCCGTGGCCACCACGTTCCGGGCCAGCGAATAGCCGTTGTCGTCGTCAAAGACCCGCAGGATGACGAAGCCATGGCGAACGTGGAGCAAGGCCAGAAGCCCCACGACGAACAGCTTCAGGGCAAACCACGGCGTGAACACCGACTGCACGAAGATGAGAGCGGTACCGGTGCCCACCGCGATGAAGGCGGCTGGCGAGATGACATAGGTGTAGCTGAAGCGCACGAACCTCTGCAGCCGCCAGAGATCGGGCCCGGCTGGATGCTTGCCCCGCAGCGCGAACAGGCTCGGGAGCACAAGAAGGCCTCCGCACCAGATGAGCAACGCACAGATGTGGGCAGCCTTCAGCCAGACGCTCATTACATAGGGAATCCTGGCTGCCGTGACGGAAGTACAGGTTCCTAACTAACGAGGGGGCCGGGAGGTGCCAAGAACGTTCCTCAAACTTCTCTGTGAAGTGGCGTCGCGCGTGTCCGCTACTCGCTGGGGCAGGGGCGCCGACACCTCTCGACGCGCGAGTCACCAACCGCCGCAAGTTGCGCCACGTGAACCGTGCGTGTGAAGCGGCGCTCTGAACGAAAAGCTTTTTCAGAACGCCTATTATCGGGCCAGCGAATTTAAAACTGGGCGGTCATACCAAAGCGAACCGTGCGACCCGGCGCTGGCATGGGCGTCACATTCAGGGCGTCCATGTAAAAGCGGTCCGTAACATTCTCGACGCTGGCGTTGAGCGTGATCGCATCTTTGATCGCATATGAAGCGAAGAAATCCGCGATCGTGTAGGAATTCCACCAAGACGAGCGATTGCCCTCGGGCCGACCGCCTTTGCGCTCACTCGCATGGTTGATCCGGGTGCCGAAGGTCAGCCTCTCGTCCAGCAACCGAACGCCGATTGTCGTCGACAGAGTCCATTCCGGCGGGATGTGGAACATGGAATAATCAAAGAAGTAAGCACCGCCATCGCAGTCGTTTGCGGCGACGTTTGCCGGGCAGCCGATCCTTGCTTCGTCGTAATACGTGAAGGCGCTTTCGACGAACAGGAACCGTGCATCATAGTTCGCCTGGATCTCGAAGCCGGAGAACCATGCTCCGTCGGCGTTCTCGATCAGGCCGACCCCGAGATCACCGGCACCACGGATGATGTAATCGTCATACGTGTTGTCGAAGTAAGCGAGCTTCACCCGCAGGCTGTCGCGCTCCGTCAGCAGCGCGTCGCGCGCAACATTGACGCCGAATTCCCAGGTCGTTGCCTGTTCGGGCTTCAGATTGCGGTTGACCACCGCGATGATCGGATTGGCAAGTTCACGAATGCTGGGCGGGCGATAACCTTCCGCGTATTTCGCAAACAATTGAAGTCCGGCCCACGGCTCGACCGTTACGCTGGCAACGGGCGTGGTCCCCGAGCCATCGAGGTCGATATCGGTCACGGGATCGAACGTCACGGGATCGACAGGATATGCACCGGGATTGTATGCGCCATAAAGGTCGAACCAGACGTGGCTCACACCCACATTCAGCACCAGCCAATCGGTCGGCTTGTAGTTGACGGACGTGAATACACTGTCGACCTGCCGCTGCCCGTCGACCCCGAGAATGGTCGTCGCGGGACCGTCGATTGGCGCGGTTTCCTCTTTCGCGTGTGAATAGCCATAGACCCACGCGATATCACCGAACGCGGTGTCGAATCGCGAGGTGTTCGACAGGTCGAAACCGAACATGTCGGTCTCGTTGTCCGCGCGGGACGCATTTGATGTACCAAGACGCGAATATTGCGTTTCCGTCGCGTCTGTTTTCCAGGCATTGACCTTCAGATCCCAGAGACCGGAATCTCCGGGGTTGAACGTGTAACTCGAACGATAGGTGTTCACTTCCACATGGTTCAGCGGTTTCTGACGCTGCGTCGTCGTGGTACCGCGCACGTCCCCATACAACGTGTCACCGAACTCGCTATCGTAATAGGAATAGCCAAACTCGACGCGATGATCCTCGTTCTTGAACGCGGTTTTGACCATGCCTGAGGTGGTATCGGACGAGGTGTTGAATACTTCGCCGCCGCGAATATAGGCCTGGTCGAGCGGGCGAAGAGCGCTGCCTCCCGACGAGGGCTGGAAGAAACCGGCATCGCCTTCGGTGCCCGCAAAGTAGTTTCCAGCCTTGCGTCGTCCGAAAGCTGCAAGCAGCTCGAAATTGTCGAACGACAGCGCGCCGACCACATTGCCCGAACCGCTCTCGAAATCGAACAGGTCGGCGGGTTCGGCCCTCATCACGTTCGCGCCGATGACTGGCTCGCGCGTGTTGTCGCCGATGTCGCCCTTGAGACGGACGCCCCATTGCTTGCCGTCCTTGACGATGTCGTCGGCATTCAGCGTGCGCATGTTCAACACGCCCCCATTGTAACCGGCGCCGTCGGCGCCGACTTTTGGCCCCTTGTCGATCGCGATGCCGGCAATGAAGTCAGGATCGACGAAGGTACGGTTGTCGACGCCCGCATAGCCCCGATAGGTCGAGAAGCTCTGTGTGGTTCCGTCAACGCTCGTATTGACGCGGTTCTGCCCCTGCATGCCGCGAATGTTGACGTTTAAAGCCTGGTTCGAGCGGCCGCTCGCCGAGATGACACCCGCCGTCGATTTGAACAGATCGCTCGGCGCACCCGTGCGCACGCGGTCGAGTTGCGCTTCCGAGACATAGGCGGGCGATCCAGGGCTTTCATAAGGCGCATCGGCAGCGGCGACGGGGCCTCCTCCGCCTGAGCCGACTTCAATGGTCTCGAGCTGGATGACGTCGCCATCAACGGCAGCATCCGCTCCCGCAGAGAATGCGCGCGGATCGATAATTGAGGCGGTTCGCGCGGCGGTGAAATAGGCAGACAGTCCGGTTCCGGCAACGAGTGCCGAAAGAGCCTGCTCGGGTGTGTGGCGACCTGAGATTCCGGGAGAGCGTTTTCCAACTGCCAGAGAGGCGTCATAAATGACTTGCACGCCCGCTGCCGAGCCAAAGGCGTTCAGGGCGCCGGCCAGCGTTTGTGCGGGTATCGAGAACGTCATGGGGGCACTTCGCTCCTGAGCGTGAAGCGGTGCGATCTGCCACGGCATTATGGCTGTGCCGACCATCAGGGTCGCGAGAAAACGCGCTCCGGCAATTTTCCCTCCAAGACCCTTCGCTGCCCCCAGGTGCATAACCTTCTCCCACACCGGCCCGGCCTATCAAGTTCGACAGGCTCCCGATGATGAAGACGAAGCGCGATCGCAAAGCCGAAAGGCAGGTCGGATTTATTTCATCCGAGAAGGACGATTCCACCGGGCAGCCTGGTGAGGTTCAGGCCAAACGTGTGGGCAAAGTGCGCCAACGCCTCGTCCGGGCGGGCGAGATGGAAGATCCCGTTGACGCGACGCGGATTGGACGCGGTCAGGAAAATGCGGCCTTGGCGGTAGCGGTTTAGCTCCGCCACAACGTCCTCCAGCGACCGGTCCTCGAAAACGAGCATGCCTTGGCGCCAGGCGGAAACGGAATCCGCGTTGACGGCAGCAGGACGCTCGAATCCGGTCGCGGCCACGATGGTCTGCTGCCCCGGCATGAGCGTGATCCGTGGCATCCCGACAGTTTCGACTTCTCCCTCGAGACAGGTGATCTGTGTCGGTCCGTCGGACACCCGGGCGGTGAACAAAGCGTCGGTGGAAGCGCGCACCGTGCCCGTGCCAGCCCGAACTTCAAGGGGACAACTTGGCGTCGCGAAGCGAAAGGCCGCTTCTCCATAAACAAGGGATATGCGCGTGACTTGAGCATTCTTTTCGACCGACAGGCCAGTGCGGGTGTTGAGCTCAGCCTGAATGCCATCGGCCAAGGTGATCGTCCGCTGCTCTCCGACGCCTGTCCTGTGATCGACCATCCATTCGCTGATACCCGGCCAGAAACCCAGTTCGCTGCCGCCGAACACGAGGCCTGCAACGCCGGCGGCGGCCGCGCTTGTCAGGAACCCACGACGACCGATGCCGCCTGAGAATTCCGCGGTTGCCGCAGCGGGTGCTCCCATCTTGCGCCACAGATCAGCCGCCTCACGAAAAGCCTCTTCATGCGCAGAACTCTGCGCGCGCCATGCGCTGAGACGGTGTGCGTCCATGCGTGTCGCCTCGCCGGATTTGATCCGGACGACCCAGGACATCGCTTCGCTCTTGATATCCTCAGGCACAGATGGGTCGATCTTCGTTGCGTTTCGTGCACCAGCGGGCGCGGGGCTCACTTGATTAAGACGATTCCAGATCGTCAGTCCGAAACGATATCCGAATTCTCGTGAAGACGGGCCGCACAATGCTTCAGTGCCCGCGCGATTTCGTTTTCGACCGTGCGGGTCGTGACACCGAAAATGCTCGCGATCTTGCGATGCGGTACATTCTGCACACGGCTCAGGATAAAGATGCGACGGCATCGGTCTGGCAATTCCGCGAGCGCGGTTTCCAGAAGCCTTATCTGCTCCCGGCCTTCGACGATCCGCAACGGAGCAGGCGCATCATCCACCAACGCCGCAATCGCCGGATCGGGATCGGCAATGTAATCGACCAGCCGCTCCCGCCTGTTCAGGTCAGTGACGAGATTCGCGGCTATTCTGAACAGATAGGATGACGGGTTTTCGATCGCGACATCGGCCGACTGCCGCAACATTCGGGCAAAGGCATCTTGAGCAAGATCGGCCGCGGTATCCTCAGAGCAGCCACGTCGTTTTAAGAATCGACCCAGCTTTTCCTTATGGGAAATAAACAGAGATTGAAGGTCGAGGGCACGCACGCGAATAACTCACTTTGAGCTCGCAGTCTTTAATTTGATCGAAATTCGAGAGCAAGAATAATTATTTAGATTAGATCCAGGCTATGGCTTGAGTATTGGATAATCCAAAATTACAGAATTACAATTATACAATTCTAAAGAGCACGAAAGGTCAGGGCGGCCCATTTGTCAAAAAAGCCGGATGTTTGGGGAGCCGACTCATTGTCGGCTTTTGACAAGCACGGGCAAAAGGATTGTAAGCGCCACAAATCGTATGACTTGATGAGCGGCGACAAAGGCTGGGTCGACGCCGAAGAGGAAAGCCAGTAGCGCGGTGATCTCGACCGCGCCAGGCGCAAATCCGAGCAGGACCTGATTGATCGGCAGGCCGGTGAGTGTCGCCGTCGCCCATGCCCCGCCCCACGCGACAACCATCATGATCGCCAGTGCCATCAACGACAGAATAAAAATCCGGCCGATGCTGCGAAAAGCGAGCCCATCGAAACGGCTGCCGACCCAACAGCCGAGGAGAATCGTGACCGGAATGACGATCCATTCGGGAATTTCACCCCGCACACTGCCTGAGCCGAACAGAAGCACGCTCGCGGTCAGCGCCCCAAGCAGCAGGCCCCCGGAGACCTTAAGGCCGCGGAACAGCAGCGCACCGGCGATGCCGGCCGCGAGCAGAAGGGCGAGATCCGAATGGGAAATCAAATTTGGCGCCTTCGCCAGCAGAGCTTCGTTGCCGCTGGAGAACAATGGCAAAGCGGCGACGACGAGCACGACACGGAGCGATTGCGCGAATGCCACCTTGCGGATATCCGCGCCCTTGTCGGCCGCAAGGCTCATCACGTAAGGCAGCACGCCTGGCACCGACGCGAGAATCGCAGTGTTGCGGTCCCAACCGCCGGCGAGGTGCAGAAACAACGAACTGGCGAGCACCATCGCCACAAGAACGATCATCAGGGCTGCGATCGAGATCGGCCATTGTGGGATTAGCTGAAGCACTTCCGGCGACACCCCGGAACCGATGGTCAGCCCGGTCAGGATGAGCATCACGGTTTCGAGTGCCATCGGGATCTCGGCGCGGAGCCCGGCGGCGGCGGCGATGGCGACGACGATGGTCGGGCCCATCAGCCAGGGCGCAGGGAGATCCGCAGCCCATGCAGCCAAGCCGCCGACGATGCCAAGGCCGATTGTCCACGCCGTGATACGCGATGAAAAGGACGGAACTGTCATGGCGTCGCGCTCACGCCAGCAAGCATACGGTTTATATCCTCGAGGATAGATCGGCGATCGGACGCCGGTTTGAGGCGCACGCCGTCAGGTGCGGCAACCAGCAGATCGGCGAGCAAACCGGCAATGATTTTCATTCCGGCGGCCGTGAAGCCCTGACGGGTTACGAATTGCGTCCCGACGCGCAGCGCAGTGCCGCCAGGGCGCCCGATGTCATTGCAGGTGCCGACGACAATGCCGCAGCGTTCAAGATTGCGGATCAAAGCGGCCAGATCTTCGCCGGGCGCGATGGGAATCAGCAATTGGTGAGTATGGCGACCATTGCGTGCTGCGCGCACCAAAAAGTCGCGCATGGCGAATGCGTCGGCCAGAGACGCAGTGTTGGCGACGACGCGGCGCGCGTAGTCGATGCCCGAGGCGGTGAGCTCATCGAGGGCGACGAGGAGCTGCGGCAGCTTGCCGGCATCGGAATTGGCGAGGAAGGCGCGATCAAGGAATTGAGCGAGCGTTCGGCCATGCTCTTCATGCGCGCCGAACACGAGGCCCTGCGGGGCACCGGCGATGGTCTTATAGGTCGAGGTGGTGACAATGTCGGCCCCCTCTTTCAAAGGATTTGGATAGGTGCCGCCGGCGATCAGGCCGGAAATGTGCGAGGCGTCGAAGATCGTTAGGGCACCCACCTTGCGTGCGGCTGCGGCGACAGGGGCGATGTCATCGGGCTGGATCATCACGCTGCGGCCGAGCATGACCAGCTTTGGACTGAAAGATTTTATCTGGGCGACGGCTGCGGGTGTGTCGAGCGTAAGCGTCTCGGTGTTAAACGGTAGGTCGGCGGTCGCAAGGCCGGCCAGGTCGGGCGTGCCGCCGCCGCGCTGGCTGAGATGGGCGCCATGCGCGGCCGCGGGTGCGAGCAGAAGATCACCGCGCGCACCAAAGGCCTGAAACACCGCGAGATTGGCCAGCGTCGCACTGGGCAGCCGCGGCTCGGCCCAGGCGGCACCGAAGATCGCGCAAGCGCGCTCCCGGACGGCGACTTCAAGCTCGGAGACGATTTCAGCGCCCGGCTGTTCCTTCGCGAAACTTGGTCCCATGCTTGGCATGGCGCTGAGAGCCGGGACGTATGCAGCCTGCACGGCAGCGGAAGGATAATTCGCGCCGGCGTAAAGGACGATGCGGTGGCGCAGGAGGGTATCCTCATGCTGCCGCGCCGCGGCGATGAGCGTCGATTGATCGGTCATGGATACACAAGCGCTTGGTCCCGCAGGCCGAGCGTCAATCCTTTACAAACAGACGGTCGAGTCGGTCGCGGACGTGGTAATAGCCGCTGATAATCGGGATGAACCACGGATTGCCGTTGTAGAGCGGGTTGGTCGGGAAATCCGGCCGGTCAAATCCGCACCTTTTGTTCTGGCGCCGCAGGATCTTGAGTGCCGTCTGGTGCCCCAGATACGTCATCATGGCGACGCCGCTGCCGTTGCAGCCCATGGCGTAATGGACGCCGTCGATCTCGCCCATATGCGGCGTCTTGTCGAACGTCATGCCGACATACCCGCTCCAGACATGGGAGATCTTCTTGTCCCCAAGCTGCGGCCAGACCTCGCGCGCCATTTTGAGAAGGCCGGCCGCGGCATCGATGTCGTCGATGTCGCGGGGATCGGGACGCCAGCCGAACAGCATGCGCGTGCCGTCTGGCGACGGGCGGGTGTAGATAACCTCGCGGCGGGTGTCCGACACCATGCGTCGCCCAGGGTTCATCTCGTCCATCAACGCCTTGTCGAGCGGCTCGGTGGCTATCTGGTAGCTCTTGACGGGGATGACGCGTCGCGCGAGCGCGGGCGTCGCCTGGCGCGTATAGCCATTGGTGGCGACAAAGACATCCTCGGCGCGGAGGTCGCCGCGCTCCGTCTTGACGATAGAGAACCCGGTCTGGCGATCGATCGAGGTCACGGCCGCATGGGAGTAAAGCTCGGCGCCGCAACGGCGGGCATAGTTGCGCAGAGCGCGGTTGTACTTCGCGGGATGCACACCGGCGTAATCGTTGATGACGATGCCGCCGTGGAAATAGTCAGTTCCGACGACGGAACGTTGTTCGGCTTTCGGGACAATCCTCAGCGAAACGCCGTTCTTGTCCTCAAGGATGCGGCCCATATCGCACAATTCGGCATATTTGCCGGGCGTATGGGCACCGAAAAACCGTCCGACAGGCATGAAATCGGCGTCGAGCTTCTCGCGCTCGATCAAGGTTTTGATGTGGTCGAAGCATTCGACCGAGCTGTCGAGCATCGGCTCGACAAGTTCCTTGGCAACGCCCTTGATCGCGCCGCTGACGACGAGCTTCTGAGCGCTGCTCACCATGCCACCGCTGCGCGTGCTGGCGCCGAAACCAAGCGGGCCGCCATCAAGCACCACGACATGACGGCCGGCTGCCGCCAGTTCCGCCGCAGCGGATAGGCCTGCATAACCCGACCCTACGACGACGACGTCCGCGGATTTCGGAAGATCATCCTTCGCATCCTCGGGAGGCGCAGCGTCCCACCAATAGGGGGCTTCCTTGAAGTCGGTGGCAAAGATCGAATCGTGTGGCATGACGGCGCTCACAGAACCTGGCTGAGAAATTCCCGCGTGCGTTCTTCGCGCGGGCTGTCGAGGAGATCGCGCGGTGCTCCCTTTTCAAGGATGCGCCCGCGGTCGGTGAACAGAATCTGGTCGGCGACTTCGCGCGCGAACCGCATTTCATGCGTCACCAGAATGCAGGTCAGGCCATCATCGACGAGTTCGCGGATCGTGTTCAGCACTTCCTTGACGGTCTCAGGATCGAGCGCCGCCGTGACCTCGTCGAACAGGATGATCTCCGGCTGCATGGCCAACGCACGCGCGATCGCGACACGCTGCTGCTGGCCGCCGGACAACTCACCCGGATAGCTGTTCTCCTTGCCGGCGAGCCGCACCTTTGCGAGTAGGCGGACAGCTCTGTCGCGCACCTCGTCCTTGTTTTGACCCAGCACTTTGACCGGCGCCATCATGATGTTGTCGAGCGCCGTGCGGTGTGGGAACAGATTGTATTGCTGGAAGACCATCGCGACCTGACGGCGCAGAGGCAGCATCGCCCGCTCGTTGGGCAGGTCATGAACCCGATGCTTGCCCACCCGGATATAGCCGCTGTCGACCGGCAGCAATCCGTTGATGCAGCGTAGGATCGTCGATTTGCCCGAACCTGAAGGGCCGATGATGCAGACCGCCTGCCCTTTCTCCACCTCCAACGAGATGCCATCGAGAACGCGCAGCGCCCCGAAACTCTTCACGACCGAATCCAGCTCGATCAGCGCGGAACCGTTCCTCACAGGGAGTCACCTCTTGTCGAACTTTCAAGTTTTCGCGCGGCGGTGGCGATTGGGTAGCAGAAGAAAAAGAACATCAGCAGCGTAATCAGATAGTAATGGACAATGATGCTTTCGCTTTCGACGGCGAGAATGTTCTTGAGCACCGTCACGACTTCCTCCACGCCCGTCACGGTGGCCAGGCTGGTCGCGACCATCAGCAGCGCATACAGGTTCATCCAGCCGGGCAGCATGCGGCGGTAGGCTTGGGGAAGGATGACATAGCGATAGGTTTGCAGGCGCGTGTAGCCGAGCGAACGCGCGGATTCCCACTGTCCCGAATGGATGGACTGCACCGCCCCGCGCACGACTTCCGCCAGATTGGCGGCTACCGGCAGACTGAGACCGAAGATGGCCTTGACCAACGGCGGCAGCGGCACTGTCCAGCCGAACAGGCTGAT
Source organism: Terrihabitans aquatilis (assembly GCF_052542005.1). NCBI lineage: Bacteria > Pseudomonadati > Pseudomonadota > Alphaproteobacteria > Hyphomicrobiales > Terrihabitans > Terrihabitans aquatilis. The sequence continues at coordinate 129,710 of NZ_JBOCUO010000003.1, forward strand.
GCTGAACGGCAGCAGATACAGCGTCGCAAACAGCAATACGAGCCATGGCGAGTTGCGCAGAAAGTTGACGATGAACAAAGCCGTCAGCCGAAGCGGCGCAAGACGTGCCATGGAGAGGATGCCCAACGCGCCGCCGAGCGCAGTGGCCGCGGCCATGCCGACGATGCTGATGAAGATATTGGCGGCGAAACCGCCGCGGATCGGCCAGCCTTCGACGCTTCCCGTCAGGAGCTGCGGAAGCCGTCCGGCGACGGCGGCCCACCGGCCGCTGTTGTCGAACGCGCCCCATAGAACCAAAGCAAGGCCAGCGAGCCCCAGGATTGCGGGCATCGTAAGAACGCGGGATTTCGACATGGCGATCACGCGTTTCCGTATCCAGGATAGGACATCCAGCCTTCGCTACGCCGCAGCACCGCCGCCAGCAGGCTGACGAGGCTCACGTAAATGATGAGCACGAGCAGCATCACTTCGAAGGTGCGGAAAGTGTCGTTGTAGATCTGGCCGGCGGCGTACATCAGTTCAGGCACCGCTATGATCGACGCCTGAGACGTCGTCTTGAACTGATTGATGAGGATGTTGCTCAGCGGTGCGAGACAGACGCGAAATGCGATCGGTAGCTGGATCGAGCGGAGGAGCGCGAACCGACCGTATCCAAGACTGCGTGCGGCCTCGAGCGTCGTCCTTGGCACCGCCTCAAGACCGGAGCGGAACGCCTCGATACACAGCGCGCCGCCGAACAGGCTGAGCGAAACCGCGCCGCAGCTGAACGCATCGAGCAGCGGCATCTTCACACCGGTTTCGGCGTCTGTGTACGACAGGCCGATGCTCGACAGCGTGAAATAGAAGAACAGCATCTGCAGCAGGGGCGGGGTGTTGCGGAACACCTCGACAAAGAAGGTGATCGCCGCGCTGAGAGGCGCAATTTTCAAGGTCATCAGGAATGCGCAGGCTATTCCGATGATCAGCGCAAAGAGCGACGACACAAATGCAAGCTTGATGGTTGTCCATACACCGACCAGAAGCCAGTTTTGATAGGTCGGATCAGAAAGCCAGGAGTAATCGAGACCGAACATGTCGCTCTTTCGCCGTTGTCGGAGGCCGCGAAGGCGCGGCCTTCCGTAAGACGGATCAGTTGCCGATTTTCTTCTTCGCCGCCTCGGCGCGTTTGGTGAGATATTCGCTCGGAGCGATGTCGTACTTCTCCTGAAGCGCGATCAGGACGCCCTCGGCCTCGGCTTCTATGAGCGCCTTGTTGACCGCTTCGAGAAAAGCCGCGTCATTCTTGCGTGCACCGCCCGGCTGCGGAACGTTCTCATAGGGCTCTGCGACGATCGAATAATCCTTCCAGCCTTCTTCGTTCGGCTTCTTGCGCAGCGTCATGTCGTCGAACGCAAGGCCGAGACAGCGATTGTCCTGCAGCGCCTTGTAGGCTTCCGGCATCGCCGTGAAGTTGACGAGCTTGATGCCGAATTTCTCGGTGACCGTCTTGTTGTAGAATGCGCCCTGGATGCCGCACACCGGCTTGCCGCGGAACGCTTCCCAACCCGAGAGCTTGGTCGTCGGCGGTGCGAGGATCGAAGCGCCCGGCACCGCGTAGAACGGCTCGGTGTAATCAAGGACCTTGGCGCGTTCGGCCGTATAGCCGAGGGTCGCCAGGATGAGATCTATGCGGCCGGCCTGCAGGAATTCCATCCGGTTGGAGCTGAGAACCGGAACGAGTTCGACGGCATCCTCGGAGCCCAGGATCTTCTTGGCGAGGACACGCGCCAGATCCGGCTCGAGACCGACGATCTTGCCGGCAGGATCGAGATAGCCAAACGGCACATAGTCCGTCTTGACGCCGACGATCAGCTTGCCACGCTCTTTCACAGTCGCAAGAGTGTCGGCTCCTGCAGTCACGACGCTTCCCAGTAATGCTGACGCAAGGCCGGCCGCGAGAACGATTTTGCTCGTGAACTTCATATGGATCTCCTTGCATACAGATGTATTTGGACCGGCAATACGAAGCTCTGCGCCGCAAGGCGGCGCCAGTGAGTTCGATGACTTGTGAAAAGCGCTGGCCCGATATCAGGCAGGTTTCGCGTCTCAGATCCTCAGACTCAGATCATCCTGACCTCTCGAACGACGACATCATGCGATCGCCCTCTACTCGACGGCGTTTCCTCGCACCCCATCCGTCGTTCGGCCTGAGAGATTCACCGCTGAAACGGCTTGCTCCTTCGGCGGATCGGCTGCCCGATCACTCTCCGGATTTTTCCCGCGACCACCGGTCCTTTGTGCCTGAGAGTTTCCGGGGTGGTTGCTCCTTCGGCGCCGGGGGATCCGATCTCTCCCGGTGGTTACCGCAGACAATCATTCATCGCTGGTATGATCAAGCTGTAGGAATATCTGAAATATGTGCAATTCGGGCGGCGGCTGTCTAGAATTTAAGCAAGTCTGTTCCGTCGCTCAACGAGCCGTCATCTGAGCAATATCAGCCTTGTGCATTAAATTTGTTCGCAAGCGAAATTCAGATAAGAAAAAGAACTCAGACATGCCTGCCGAAAAGCTTGTTACACTATGTGAACTACGTCATCGGGAATGCTTCCGGACGAATCTCGCCGTGGCGAAACTGCCCCCGCCAAGTTGAGCCACGTCAGCGTATGCCCTCTCGATTTTTGGACGGCTGTGTCCCATACCTTGCCGGCCGTGTTGGCCAGCAATCATTCACCCGTTTCCCGGAGTTGGGCCCAGTTCAGGCCGAAGCGGGCGAGGTACTTTCGTAGGCGGTCTGCATCGTTGGTGGAGGTGCGCTGTCGGCGCGGGGCCGAGAACAGGGAGCGTCCAGCGTCCGACAGAGACTGGCTTCTCCGGCATGTCGCCACAACATGCGCCAGCTGGACTCGATCGAATGGATCAAGCGCTTCGATGATGTCGTCCGCGAGCAATTCCGAAAGATCATCCGACTGTGCGGCGTTCTCGCTGCCCCACAGCCGCTTGAGCCGAATGATCTCGGCGTCGACGCAGGCAAGGTCGATCCGCCCCTTGGGGCTGAAGGTGGCCATGCGCGTGACGCTGGCGGCGAGATCGCGAAAATTGCCGGCCCAGCGTGCGTCCGGGCTGGTCGCGAACGCCAGATAACGCTGGCGGGCCTCCTTGTTGAAGGTGATACGGTCGCCCTCGCGTTCGGCGTAGCGATCGAGTTCATAATCGAGGTTCGGTGCGATATCTTCGCGCCGGTCGGCGAGGCCTGGAGGCGCAAACGTCCACAGATTGAGCCTTGCGTAGAGATCCTCACGAAAGGTGCGCTGTGCCACGCAGGCGGCGAGGTCACGGTTGGTGCCCGCGATCAGCTGGAATTCGCTCTCCACCTCCGTGTCGGCCCCGACCGGCAGGAAGCGCTTCTCCTCGATCGCCCGCAGGATCATCGCCTGCTCGTCGAGCCCAAGTTCGCCAATCTCGTCCAGGAACAACATTCCCGTATCGGCGCTGCGAAGGCCCGGACGGTCCGAGATCGCGCCGGTGAAGGCCCCCTTGCGATGCCCGAACAGGGCTGACATTGCCCATCGCCCCTCAAGGTCGCGCAATTGACCTCGACTAGAGGCCCCTTCACCTGTCGTTTGACGCGCTTCATCTCATAGATACGGCGCGCGAGCTGGCTCTTACCCCGCGCCGGTCGGGCCCATCAGCCTGGATCGGACGTCCTGAGCGAGAAGCGAACACTAACCGTCTTCTCAGTGATTAGGAATGAGGCCGTCTCTGCGCCCAAAGGCATGCTCAGCCGCATGCCCACCATTCTCGGCAGGATGTCAGCTGGATACGCTTCACGAAGTGAGCGTTGGAGGAGCCTTTACGTCGCATCGGACAGACCAAGCGAAGAGCATTGTTGCGCACCGTTGTTACACAGTCGGCCAAGCGCAACACTCTGAAAAGGCGTATCTTCTTGATACAGAAGACCATTCTAAATGAATGGTGCCCAGGAAAGGCACCATAAGCGCACCATGCACATTGATAAACAAGCGAAATCGGCGTCGTAAGGCGAGACTTTGTACCAGTTTTTGTACCATCCGGCTACCCCCGCCGGGGAAACTGCCTTACTCTGCCTACATGAATTGGGCAAACAGATTTTATGCAAAAAAGTCCGGATGGTCGCTGGAACCGGCGCATCTGTCGAATTAATTAAGGCGTCGGATTGTTGCCAGCTTGGCGAGGACGTCCATCGGGTTTAGTCCGACATAGACTTCATTGTTATTTTGCTCCGTGCGGTGTCGGGCGAATGTTTCACCCAAAGACTTCTCCACTTCAATTGCTTCGAGAATCGTCCCAATGGGCTGATTGGTGTGAAGCTCCCATTGCGGCTCGTTTGAAAGACGAAATTTATTGAAATCGTTCACGCGCTGTCTCGCGTCCTGTGCGTGACCAATCTTGATAGCACGACCGCCTTTTCCCAGTGTCGCAACATATATGCTGATTGTTGCTTCCACGTTTGGTTGCACGTTATACCCCTTAAGTGCAAAGGGGTGCTTCTGACGCAATTGGTTCAGCCGAACCGCCATCGACTGGTAGCGAGGTGTCATTACCTCTAACTCTTCGCCATTTGTTACCAACAAATCTTTGAGACTTGCGGCCAACTCCTCATCGACTTCCTGGATGGTTGTGATTGCGCGTTGTGTATGGGTGTTGCCAGTGTATCCGGCTAAATCCCGAAACTCGGGACCATCTCGAATGATCCATGCGCGTATCGGTTGAAGTGCAAAAGGCCAACGGTAACTTCCGTCTTTTTGCTTGTCCCATGCGTGTACGGCTTCTAGGCCGAACTCCGATGTATCAGCGGTGTCGTGACTGATCTGCCAGACGCTGAGGACGCGCCCCTTCATTTCTTCAGGGATATGCACTTCGGGATCAACGGGATTGCGGCTTACCACTCCAAAAGCAAGATCGCCTACCTGCGAACCGCGAATGGCCAGTGTGCGGTTCTGTCTGCTAGTGAATGTTATGGGCCCGCCACGGTCGCCATGAGAGCCCCAAACGTAGGTATAGAACATTCGCATGACAGCCTCCGACTATCTCACCGGTTTGTCAGGCTGCGCGTTCTGCGCTTGCCGCGCAAAAATAAACGCCCATACAGCGTCAACCTTGTCATTCCATAGAGGTTCGGGATAGGGATCTTCTGGCAGCTCGTTCAGGGTGAAACGGATGGTGCTATGCACCGCTGACCGTGTCTGCTGCTTGGCTTTCCAATCCCTGATGGCTAGCTGGTCTGTCAGTTTCTCCAGCAGGTCTCGCGCCACCTTCTTCACTTCTAGTTCTTGCGCTTTGCTGAGTTTAGGCTCCGGTCTCGTGAGCAGGTCGAAGATCGCCAATTCATCTTCGCTTAGGCTCTCTCGCGCGGCCCGCTGCTCCTCCTCGTCCATTTCGGAGATCAGCGCCTTCAGGGCGCCAAAGAATGCTTCGACGTCCAGCGTTCCGAGATTGTATTGCTCGACGAGCTTCTCAAGCTTTTCAACGAGATGTACGCGCGTGGGATTACGCCCTGCCATGTTGTGCGCTTTCTCCTCGACCTCCTCTCGCAGCTTCTCCGCAGCAGTCCGTGGCTGCGCTGCGAACAGCTTCGCTAGTTTCTCGAAGTCGATGGCCGACAGATCGACACGTCCACCCGCCCCGTCGCCGTCAATGATTGGGGCTGTAATCGCCACGCCCTCGATCTTCTCGTCCAGCAAGGCCTCGATCTTTGCGGCGACAGCGGCGATGTCCACCGGGCCGAGCTTGCCGCGAATGGCCTCGGCAAGGACGTGAAGCGTCGCCACAGGCTTAAGATACGGCGCGGCACGTTCGTCTGGCAGGAGAGCCTTGTAGGCTCGCACCACCGCGCTCGTCACACGGAAGAAACCCCGTCTGCGGTCATCCGGCGCAATGAGAGCCTCCACCGCCTGACCGATCAGCGTCAGACGTTTGAGCTTTTCGGCATGGTAGATCGCGTCCATATCCACGCCATTCCCCGAGCAGAAGCTGCGGGCTTCTTTCAGCGCTACCTCAAGCGCATCGACCAACGCCTGCTTGTCCTTGATCGGCGACGTGCCGCTGCCTTTCGCGGCATAGATCGCCAGCGCCTTCTGCAGGTTCTGGAACACGCCTACATAATCGACGATGACGCCAGCGTTCTTGCCGGGGGCCCGGCGGTTCGCCCGGGCAATGGTCTGCATCAGCGTGTGGTTCTTCATCGGCTTGTCGAGGTAGACCGTGCTGCATGTAGGCACGTCGAAACCGGTAATCCACATTGCGCAGACGAATACGAGCCGCAGCGGATCGCCGGCATCCTTGAATTTGGCCTCAAGGTCTTCCTTCTGCATCCGATCACGGTGCGGCAGAATGTCGAGACCCTTCTGCTTCAGATCGTCAATTTCGTTCTGACCCTGGCTGACCACCACCGCCATATCCAGCGAGCGCATCCAGTCGAGCCGCTCGGCAAGGGTCGTAAGCGCAGGTTCTGATGCTTCGGAAACCTGTAACTCGCGAGCCTTGATCTCATCCGCCCACGCCGCTTTGACTTTATCGTACATGCGGACGGCGGTGGCCTTGTCGATGGCGACGAACATCGCCTTGCCGAGATATCCACGGGCCGAGAAGTGGCGGACAAGGTCTGCCGCGATCTCGTCCAAGCGGTCGTTGCGGGTGATAAGGTGATATTGCTTGGCAAAGGTGCGCTGGAGCTTTTTCTCCTGCTCTTCATCCAGCGCCGCCTCATCTAGGAGCTGGTCCAGTTCTTCCTTCAACTCGTCAGTGGCAAGCTGTAGCTCGGGTTTCCGCGCCTCGTAATAGAGCGGCACTGTCGCGCCATCGGCGATAGACTGAGCGAAATTGTAGACCGAGACGTAATCTCCAAAGACCTCGCGGGTGCGCTCTTCCTGACCGGCGATCAGCGGAGTTCCCGTGAAGCCGATGAAGGCTGCGTTCGGTAGCGCTTGGCGCATGTTCGCGGCCAGCTGATCATACTGGCTGCGATGGGCTTCGTCCGTAATGACGATGATGTCGCTGCGCTCAGACAGAACCGGCATCGGTTCGCGGTCGGCGGTCGAAAACTTGTGGATCAGCGTAAAGACATAGCGCTCTTGCCCCGATAGCAGATCGCGCAAATGGATTCTGCTCTGGGCCTGACAGTCCTTAACGAGCTTGGTGAGCGCCCCGGTTGTCGCGAAGTTGGTGGCGATCTGGTCGTCCAGTTCCTGCCGGTCGGTGACAATGACGAAAGTCCAGTTCCCACCGAGCCTCCGCAGCACTTTCTCGGCGAACATCACCATTGAGAGGCTCTTGCCGCTTCCCTGCGTGTGCCAGAAAACGCCGAGCCGTCCCCGGTTCTCGCCGATCTCGTTCACCGCCTCGATGGCGCGATTGACACCCAGAACCTGATGGCACTTTCCGACAACCTTGCGTAGCCCACCCTTGGCATCGTCGAATAAGAGGAAGTTTTCGACGAGATCGAGAAAGCTGGAGGGTTCGCAGGTGGCGCGGAGTATCGTCTCCAGCGCGACGCTCTCCGGACCATCCTCCTGCAGACGTTTCCATGGGGCGAACGTGTCGAACGCCTCATGGCTCGGGCCCATCAAGGCTTCAAGGCCGTTCGAGAGAATGACGAAGCCGTTGAAGTCGAACAGGCGAGGTATGGTATCGCGATAGTCCCGCAGATTTGCCTCGTAGGCATCCTGTACAGGCTTCGTGATATCTTTCCACTCGATCAGCAGCAGCGGAATACCGTTGATGAATCCGATCCCGTCCGGTCGGCGTGAGTACAAGTTGCTTTCGATCCAGACCTGCGACCCGAGCAGGAAGTCGTTGGCCAGCGGATTCGTCCAGTCGATTATGGCAACGCGCTCGTCCTTCAGCGAGCCGTCGGGCTGTTTTACCTGCACGACTATTCCGTCGCGCAACAGCCGATAGACCTCTCGGTTAGCTGCGACGGGCAGCATGGCGGAGCGATCTGCCGTCAGTACGATCTCCGCTTGCTGCAGAGCCTCATCCGGCAATGATGGATTGAGCTTGCGAAACGCGGCGCGAAGCCTCGCTGGCATCACAAGTTCACGAAAGGACAGGCGGCCGGTGGGATTGTCTGGCCCTACCTCTTCTTCCATCAGAGTGACATGGGTCCAGCCCAGTTCCTCCAGGAGATCAATCCCAGGCGTCTCGACCAGCCCGTCTTCGCTGGTAATGACTCCGGAGAGAGATTTGCTGGGGCCAGGAGACATTAGGCGACAGCTTCCAGCTTACGCTCGGCTGTGACGACTGAAGCTTCGCCGGAGATGAGGCGAGGAAGGAGCAGGTCGCGACTCGTGATCAGAAGCTCATTATGTTGCGCAAGTCTGAACGCTAGTGAACGGAGCGGACGCGCGTGATTTGCGAATTTTATTTGAAGTTCAGATGAGGGTTCGATGAGGTTCTGATCGGCTATTCGGCTCCGGTTGAGTTCGGTTTGGCCTGTAGCCCCAACTCCAAGCCGCTCGAACAGTGGCTCCATTCTCAAAAGCGCTGAACCGAGAAAGTCTGCGGCCGACGGAACACGCGCTCTGATAATCGTCACATGAGAATCGACAGTGGTGCCAAGAGGAACTTCCTCTACCAGAGCAACGCGGCCTAACGTTCCGACGCCAGTCGAATTGATGAGGATATCTCCGCGCCGCACTCGCTTGTCCACTGGCACTTCTTTGCTTTGAGTGCGCGCAGCCGCCAACGACAGCCGTTGATCTCTAATGCATTTTTGATTGATTACGAGAGATGTTGAATGCGTGTCGTACTTTGGGGCAATGCCGCGCGACAGGAAGCTTGTAAGGTCACCAATGCGCCTAATGTGCCAACCGTTAGGTAGCGGTCCTTCCGGCGTCTCGATGAGTTGGTGACCTTCGTGCCCCGGAAATCGGAGTTGGACGAACCACTCGTCGAATAACCGCTGTGCCATTTCCTCTAGCACAGACATCCGCCGCCGGTTCACCTCGATCAGGTCGTCATAGACCCCGAGGATGGATGCGATGCGCTGCTGTTCTTTGCGATCTGGCAAATCCAGAGGGAAGGTGTCGGCAAAGGTGGTGAACTGAAAGCGCGCAACACCTGTGTGTTGAAGATGAAACTGCAATAAATCGCGTTTGTTATAGTGGTTCTGAAGCAACCAGAATATGAATCCGGGGTCTGCCTTCTTTGAGTCGATCCTCAGAAAGCGAGCGAAGCTCGCGCAAGTAACGTCGGGGCCAAGGGCGTTCAACACGTTGGGCGTTACGAATATCGTCCGCCCGGTTGGACGATCGGCAGTTCCTCCCGCGGTTTCAATCAGGATATCTCCCAAATCAAGACGCTTCCGGTTCGCGTGGCGACGTTCAAGATAGCGAACAGGCACACCACGAAAATCACCTAGCCGAACGCTAGGGAAATCCGTGCCGCGGATGACGCGCATTTGTACACGGCCCTCAGCGGGCTCTCCCTTGCCCCACTCACCATCCCGACTATCGACAAGAAGCTCCCGAAGCGTTGTCGTTTGCATCAGTTCAGAAGCTCCGCCACGTTCTGAGCAATCCGTGCTTGCAACTGCGCTGCTTCCGCATTCAGTCCCTCTAGCTCTTCCTGCAGCGCCTCTAGCCTCTCCTTGAACTGCTGGTCATCTTGCTGTTGCCCCGGCGCGACGCCGACATAACGGCCGGGGTTGAGGCTCCACTCCTGCGCTTCAATCTCCTGACGGGATGCGAGTTTGCAAAGTCCAAGGACGTCCTTGTACGCATTTTCAGGAAACACAGCGGCCATACGAGCGGTGCTGCCGGCCTGTGTCTCGATCTTCTCACCGCGCCACAAGCGAACGATGTTGCCCAGGAACTCTATGTGGTCGGGATCGAAGGTGCGGTCCGCGCGATCAACTTGCCGGTATATCTGACGCGCATCAATGAACAGCACCTGATCACCGCGAGGGCCTTTTGCCTTGCCCTTGTCAAAGAACCAAAGGGTCACAGGCAGGGTGACCGTGAGGAACATATTGGGGCCGACAGCCAAGATGCAGTCCACTGCGCCGCTCTCGATCAGTTTCTTCCTGATCCCGCGCTCAGTGTTGCCGGCATCTGATGCGCTGTTTGCCATGACAAAACCCGCGCGGCCCTTCGGGTTCAGGGCCGCATAGAACAGGTTGATCCAGATGTAGTTGGCATTGTTGGTAGTTGGCAGACCAAGCGGGAAACGCGCATCGACCTTGCCTGCATCGTTAACCAGCTTGGCGCGATCGACCTCCGACTGGTTGAAAGGCGGATTGGCCATGACGAAGTCGAAGCGGCCGAGCAGCTTGTGAGGATCGACGTAATAGCTGTTAGCCTCGCGGATATCGCCGGATAGCCCGTGCACCGCGAGGTTCATCCGGCAGAGTTTCAGCGTGTCCGCCATCTTCTCGGTGCCGTAAATGCTGATTTCTTTCGAGGGGGATTTGTGATGACGCGCAACGAACTCTGCCGAATGCGTGAACATGCCGCCGGAGCCGCAGGCCGGATCGAAGATCGCGCCGTGATAGGGCTCAATGATCTCAACAATGAGTTTGACGATGGCAGCTGGGGTAAAAAACTCGCCGCCCTTCTGCATATAGTTCGAGGCGAACTGCCCCATGAAGTATTCGAAGATGAGGCCGTAAGCGTCACCTTCAATCTTCAGCGGCGCGAGAAGGCGCAGCAACTCTTGCAGAACATCGTTTGGTAGCCCCTGATAGCCGAGCGGCAAGACACCGGCGAGATCGGGATTGGCATCCGCAATCCCCTTCATGGCCGCGTTCAGCTCCGCCCCGAGATCGGCTGTGCCGGGCAGCGCAAGGAGACGGGAGAAGCGGGCGTTTTCCGGCAGGAAGATCGCGCCCTTGGCCTGATAGTCGGCTGGGGCCGGCTTCAGGCGGCCCTTGTAGTTCGGGGCAAGCTCAGCATGAACTGCCTCGAACTTTGCTTCCATCTGCCGTAGCGCGATCAGTGCCAGCACCGGCTGAGCATACTGGTCGGGTCTAAGGCTGCTGTTCGTCCAGAGTTGGTCGGCCGCCGCAAATAGCGTCTGCGAAAAGTCCTTTAGATTCGTACCCAATCTACCCAACCCCTAGATGCCTCTGGAGAGCATACCGCCCAGCAGGCCAGAATTGCCAGTCTTCGACGACATTGGGTTAGGCTGAAAAGCCCAAGGAAAAATGTGGGATCAAGCACAAACAGGTTTTGTGCCCCAGCTGCTAAGCCGGGACACACAGCGCGGGTTGCTAGTAGCTTGACCATGTCCGGGTGGTCATTTGACTAGGGGGTGGTCACCAACTGGCCATAAGGAGTGACCAGCCAAGGAGCTCAGTAGTCTTCATCCTCGTCGATGATACTCAGCAGCTCTCGCGCATCCTCGCGTTGATCCGCGAGTTCCCCGAGGACCTCTTTAAAGTCATCATCCCAACTGTTCGTGGTCATGAGAAGCTTCGGCAATGAGCTATTGCTCAAGAGAAGGGCCAAGGCGAATGCCTCAGAGAATGCCGCCGGTTTGTTGCCGAATGTTCGACTGATACGGTCACGCCATTCGTTCGCCTGTTTTCTGACCGCATCGTCAGGATCGAACTGCTTCGGTTCCCGCCCATACAGCTGGTCCTGAGCGTCCCGCCAGGTCATCCCCGCCAGTTCCTCGAACGAGGACCCCTGATCGAGAAGGCGCTTGCGAACATTTCGCATGTTGTTGATGGTGCCAGTAGAGACCGAGCAAGCCCGGCGGATTTCCGCCTTAGACTTTGACGTAAGCACATTCAGGAACCACGCCCTGTTGAGCTTGTCGGCCTTCGTCATTGGAAGGCGATCTTTTGAGTTTGCCTCAGCGGTATAGGCCATCGCGTCCTCAAGGGTCCCCTCGAATCGATTGACGGGGATGCCCCTCTGAACTCCGGCGCGTTGATAGGCGACGCGGCGGTGGTGCCCATCGACGACGTAATAGCGATCTCCACCCCACCATACCCGAATGGGGTCGAGGTAGTTCGGCTTCTTGGGGTCACCAATGGCCCCCTCAAGGGTCTTCAGGTGATCCTCGTCCTTCGCGTGATTTCCGTTGAGTTGACGCGGCTGAAACACGGCTACGAGCGATGTGAACTCAGAGAGGCCCAGCCGATCCGGAGTAGGGACGGGCGGTTCTAGGCCATGCGTTGCGATTGCTTCGCGGATCGTCGAGAGCGCTTCAAAGAGGTCCATAGGATCGCGCTTGGAGAGGGGGCGAGAGTTATTGTCAGCGGATGTGCCGCTGCGTTCAGCCGTCATTTGGCTGCTCCTTTATTGGTGTACTGCTGAGCTTCCGAGGCCGTCACATGGCACCTGGAGGAAAAGCGCGGGAAGTTGTCCGGGCAGAGCAGAGCGGGGCGCTAAGGCCATTCTGAGGGTTCCCTAAGGGGCATGAAGGGAGGCGAGTGCTGCCGGCTCCGAAACGGGACAAACTTGAGAATGGGGGAGCTTGGAATGTCCTGTATGCAGGGAAAACCGCTTCGTATGTGCTGTATGAAGGGGAAAGGTGCGGGCACCTGTCACTTCGTGAGCGACCACACCTTTGAGAGGTACTCCCGCTTCCGCGCGAGCGCGTATCCCTTGCCGTAGTTCATGGCGACGTTCTGCGTATCGTGACCGAGAATTTCCTTCCGGATTTCCTCGGGGCACTCAACGTCCCTCAGCTTGTCCGTCATGCGATGACGCAGCGAATATACTGTCTGCTTCTCGTCTTTGATGACCTTGCGGAAACGCTTCATCATCGTCTGAGAAGCACTGTCCGGACCTCTCCCGGTGGCGTACTTTGGGTATAGGAAGTCACCCGGCTTCTTGCCGTCGATCAGCTTCTTCACACCCTTGAGAGCCTCGGGGGACAGAGGAACCTCCCGCTTCGCGTTCTTCGTCTTCCCGAACGGAATGCTGACGCTCTCCTTCTTCGTATCGACGTGCTGCACCTTCAAGGTGAGTATCTCGCTCGGCCTCGCTCCGGTGTCCCTCAGGATCACCCAGAGGATGCTGAGAGGGTCGTCATCATTCGCCATCATCACAGGCGCAAGTGCGGCCATATCGTCATCAGTGAGAGGATGACGGTCTTCTCGCGAGACCTCAGCTCCCGCGATCTTGAGTTTCTCAAAGGGATTTCTGAATGTGAGGTCGTACTCGCGCGAAACCTCATTGATCGCGGCCTTCACGATACCGATCATTCGCTTCACTGACGCCGGGTCCAGACCATCCTTGAGCAGGAAGTCGCGGGTTTTTCGGGCATTCTCGTTCGTGAAGTTTTCCAGAGGCCTCTTGGTGATCGCCTGAACCCCGAGGGCCTTCGCCATGCGCCCTTTCAGATTGTTGATGCGATCCTCAAGGGCTTTGTTCTTCGCGGCATCCGGCTTCGCTTTGCTCTTGCGATAGAATTCTAGAGCCGTAGCGACGGTGTGGGTCTCCTTGGGAATGACCCCTTTCGCCAGAGACTGGATTGCTTCCAGCACCTGCCGGGCGTCCCTGCCATTCCGCTGGGCTTCCTCGGCTTGTTCCCGGAGTTCGTCGACTAACGCTCCCATGCCTATCGCAAGGTCAACGCTGTCAGGATCGTGCCGGTCGACGCTTGCTGCGGCCTCGACATCATCGACTGTGAGTCTGTGACGCTTCAACAGGTCTAGGACCTCTGCCCTCACGGTGTCCGGTGGTGTCCCGAGCTTCGCTTTCTCGACGGCCTCGTCAGCCTTCTTATGAACGTCCGCGTACTGCTTCATCGCAGCGGCGAAGTCCTTACCCAGCGATTGCTTGATCTCTCGTTTGCCGAGGATGCCCCTGAGGTCGTCAGGGATTACGCGGCGGTATTGATAGATGCCGTTGGGGAGGCGTTTTAGGTATGGTGCGGACATTGGTGCAAAGGGCTCCGTAGCTGCCTCTTTGTACCGATCTTTGTACCAGTCAACCAATGTCGGGGCGATAAACCTAAAATAAAACAAACACTTAGGTTAGAGTTGTGGTGCCCAGGAAAGGACTCGAACCTTCACGGCCGTTAAGCCACTGGCACCTGAAGCCAGCGCGTCTACCAATTCCGCCACCTGGGCACGGGGCTCGCTATAAGGTGCGTTTTGCGCCGGGTCAACGGCCTGCTGGACGGTTCGTGACATCTGGCTTACGAAGACGCCCATCAACGTGTTTGGAAGGGTTCGAAGAGATGCCCCGCGTGATGGTCTCGGATCGTATCGTTACCGTGTTCGGCGGCTCGGGCTTCATTGGCCGCCATGTCATCCGTGCCTTGGCCGGCCAGGGCTTTCGGGTGCGCAATGCGGTGCGGCGGCCGGATCTGGCCGTTCATCTGCAGCCGCTGGGCACCGTGGGTCAGATCCATTCGGTGCTGGCGAATGTGCGCAACAGCGAATCGGTGCGTGCCGCCATCGAGGGCGCCGATGCGGTGGTGAACCTCACAGGCATTCTTTACGAGAGCGGAAAGCAGACGTTCGAGGCCGTGCATGTGGAGGGTGCGGAGCGCATCGCCCAGGCCGCGGCCGCGGAAGGCATCGGCACGCTGGTGCACATGTCCGCGTTGGGTGCCGATGCTGAATCGCCGTCCGCCTATGCGCGCAGCAAGGCTGAGGGCGAAGTTCGTGTTCGGGCGGCGTTCCCCGGCGCGGCCATCCTGCGCCCCTCGCTGGTGTTCGGTCCGGAGGATGATTTCTTCAATCGCTTCGCGGGCATGGCGCGCATCTCGCCGTTTCTGCCGTTGATCGGTGGCGGCAAGACGCGATTCCAGCCGGTGTTCGCCGCCGATGTGGGCGATGCCCTGGCGAAGCTGGTGGATGGCGCGGCCCGGCCGGCGATCTATGAACTTGGCGGACCGGAGGTGAAGTCGTTCCGTCAGCTGATGGAATATGTGCTCGCCGTCACCTGCCGCAAACGCCTGCTTCTGCCCCTGCCGTTCGATGTCGCGCGTTTCCAGGCCAGCGTGCTGCAGCTTCTGCCGAAGCCGCTGCTGACGGTGGATCAGGTCGAGGCGCTGCGGGCCGACAATGTGGTTTCAGAGGCCGCAATGGCCGAAGGGCGCACGCTGGAAGGACTGGGTATTCGCCCGACGTCGGTGGAAAATGTGGTGCCGACCTACCTTTACGCCTATCGCAAGGCCGGCCAGTTCACCGACATCCACGCCCATTGAGGTGAGGGCTGGGGGCGGTGTCCGCCCTCAGCCGTAGACCATGAGGCCGGCGAGCCCGGCGGCGCCGACCACGATGCGCCACCAGCCGAACAGCGCGTATCCATGGCGGCTGAGATAAGCGAGCAGGCCGCGCACCACGATGACCGCCATGACGAAGGCGGCGACGAAGCCGATGCCCGTGACCATGATGTCGTCGGCTGAAAGAGCGTTGCGGTTCTTGTAGAGGTCGTAGGCGAAGGCGCCCACCATTGTGGGCATGGCCAGGAAGAACGAGAATTCCGCAGCGGATTTCTTGTCGGCCCCGAGCAGCAGAGCGCCCACGATGCTGGAGCCCGAGCGCGAGACGCCCGGGATCATGGCGAGGCACTGGGCAAAGCCGATGATGAGATAGACGTGCAGCGGAAACTGCGTGGCGTCGGTGTAGCGCACGCGCAGATCGAGGCCATCGACCCAGATGAGGACGAGGCCGCCCAGGATCAGCGCGACGCAGACGACGAGCGGCGTCTCGAACAGCACGGTCTTGATGAAATCGTGCGCAAGCGCACCGATCACCGCCGCCGGCAGGAAAGCCACGAGCACGCCGATGACGAAGCGGCGGGCCGCCGGATCGCTGGGCAGCGCCATGGCGATGTTGAACAAACGGGCCGTATACACCGAGAGGATGGCAAGGATTGCGCCGAGCTGGATCAGCACCTCGAACGATTTGCCGGTCGATTCGAAACCGAGGAAATGGCCGAGCAGCAGAATGTGCCCCGTCGATGAGACGGGAATGAACTCCGTTGCGCCTTCGACCACGCCCAGAAGCAGGGCGTCCATGATACGGCCCAAATCCATCGTCTAACCTCGATCCGGCGCGAATCGGTTGCCGGGGCTGCGACGTGGTTCTATAGGGAGCCTTGGTCGCGCGCCATCTGCCGTTCGTTGAGGCGACCACTCCCAACCGGTTCATGGCGATTCTCTACCACCATCCGTTCTGTCCGCACTCGCGCTTCATCCGCCTCGCAATGGCGGAAATGGGGATGGAGTGCGATCTCGTCGAGGAACGTCCGTGGGAGCGGCGCGAGGGGTTCCTCATCCTCAATCCGGCCGGCACCACGCCTGTTCTGGTGGAGGAACAGATCGCCTCGGTTCCGGGCTCGACCGTGATCGCCGAATGGCTGGACGAGACGCGCGGGCTTGCGCTCGGCAATCGCCGCCTCCTGCCGGAGAACCCGCAGGATCGGGTGGAGGTGCGGCGGCTGGTGGCCTGGTTCGGCAAGAAATTCGCCGAGGAAGTGTCCGAGCCGCTGGTTCAGGAGAAGATCTACAAGCGCTTCATGCGCCCGGAGCACGGCGGCTCCTCCCCCGATCCGGCCTCCATTCGTGCGGCAAAGGCGAACATCCGCTACCACCTCAAATATATCGGCTACCTTATTCGGCAGCGGAACTGGCTTGCGGGCAAGGACCTGACCTACGCCGATCTGTGCGCTGCCGCACATATTTCCGCGGTGGATTACATGGGCGATGTGCCGTGGGACGAGGATTCCATGGCGCGTGACTGGTACGCCCGCGTCAAATCGCGCCCGAGCTTCCGCACGCTGATCGGCGACAGGGTGATCGGCATGCAGCCGTCTTCCGTCTACGCCGACCTCGATTTCTAGGACCTCGATCATGCGCCTGCTCGTGCTGGGACTGGGATATTCGGCACGCGCTTTCGTGGAGCGCCACGGCAAGAGGTTCGGGGAGATCGTGGCGACGGTGCGCGATCCGGACACCGCCCGGCCGCTCGACAATGTCCGCATCCTGACGCTGAAGCCCGGCCTGCCGCTGTCGCCCGATCTCGTGGCGGCGGCCAGAGGCGCGACGCATGTCCTGGTGTCGATCCCGCCCGACGAGAACGGCGATACCGGTCTGACGGCGCTCGGGGAAACGCTCGCGGAGAACCCTGACCTCGTCTGGATCGGCTATCTGTCGACGACCGGCGTCTATGGCGATCAGGCCGGTCGCTGGATCGACGAGGACACCGAGGCGACGCCCGGTTCCGCACGCTCGCGCCGCCGGCTCGCGGCCGAGGAGGGCTGGCGCGAGCTGGCAACCACGGACCGTGCGGTGCAGGTTTTCCGCCTGTCCAACATCTACGGCCCGCGCCGCAACCCGCTGGCCGAGCTGAAGCGCGGCGTGGCCAAGCGCATCGACAAGCCGGACCAGGTGTTCAACCGAATTCACGTCGAGGACATCGCCGATGCGGTTGCGGCGGCGATGGATCGGCCGGACGCGGGGCCGGTGTTCAATCTGGCAGACGACGAGCCTGCCGCGCAGCACGAGGTGACGGCCTTCGCGGCCGGCCTGCTCGGCGTCGAGCCGCCCGCCATCGTCTCCTATGATGAGGCCGAGGCCAGCATGAGCGAGATGGCGAAGAGCTTCTGGGTCGAAAACAAGCGCGTGCGCAACAGCCGCCTGCGTTCCGAACTCGGCATCAAGTTGTCCTATCCGACCTATCGCGAAGGCCTGACCGCGCTGCACAAGTCCGGCGAGGGCGGTTGAACCCTTTGACCCATCGTGCGTTTTCCCTCCACACACGGAGGAGAACGACCATGGTTGACGAAAAGCGCGTGGAAGGTGCCGCCGACAAGGCCAAGGGTTCCGTCAAGGACGCCGTCGGCAAGGTAACCGGCGACGAGAAGCTGCAGGCCGAAGGCAAGGCCGACAAGACCGAGGGCAAGGTCAAGAGCACCGTCGGTGGAATCAAGGACGCCCTGAAGGGCGAATAATTTTAAAAAAATTCGGAAACGGCCGGAACCAAACCTCCGGAACCTCGTTTTCCCATCAGAACCAACGAGCGGCGACTTCTCAGCCCCCCAGCCCCTCGCAGCTCTTGGTTTTCTTCATAAGCCGGACAGCTCCCCTGCTGTCCGGCTTTTTCTTTGCCCTCTTTCATGCCCACGGAACTTGGACACGCGATCGCCGTTGAGTCCGCACCTTGCGTTCTGGAGGAAGGGCATGGCCCCGCGTTCATCCTGGAAGGGCTATCTGAAGCTCTCGCTCGTTTCCTGCGCTGTTGCGCTCTACCCCGCCACGACGACGAGCGAGCGGGTGTCGTTCAACACCTTGAACCGATCCACCGGCAATCGGCTGAAGCAGCAGATGATCGATTCCGAGACCGACGAGGTCGTGGAGCGCGAGGATCGCGCCCGCGGTTACGAATTCTCGAAAGGGCATTACGTGCTCGTCGAGGATGAGGATATCGAGAAGGTCCAGATCGAAAGCAGCCACACGATCGAGATCGACCGGTTCGTTCCTGAATCCGAGATCGACGAGATCTATTACGAGGGCTCCCATTACCTCGCCCCCGACGACAAGGTGGCCGAGGAGGCGTTTGCCGTCATCCGCGAGGCCATGGCGCAGGAAAAGGTGGTGGGTCTGGCCCGCCTCGTCCTGGCGCGGCGCGAGCGCATCGTGGCGCTGCATCCGCGCGGCAAGGGCATTCTCGTCACCACCCTGCGCTTCAAGAATGAGGTGCGCGACGACGACGCCTATTTCGAGTCGATCTCCGACGTGAAGATCGACGAGGAAATGATGGACCTTGCGACCCACATCATCGGCCGCAAGAGAGGGCATTTCGAGCCGGCGACCTTCGAGGACCGCTACGAGAACGCCGTGGTGGAGATGCTGAAGGCCAAGCAGCAGGGCCGCGAGATCGAGGCCCCGAAGGCTCAGAAGGCCGGCAATGTGGTGAGCCTGATGGACGCCCTGCGCCGCTCGATCGAGACCGAAAAGGCCGGCGCCGCCGACAAGCCGGCAACAAAGGGCAAGGCCCCGGCCGCCAAAGCCGCGGACAAGGAGAAAACCCCCGCGCGACGGCCCGCCGCCCGCAGCGTGAAGCGGGCAGGCGAGGCGGCTCCGTCCGAGAAAAAGTCGACGCGGAAACGCGCGAGCGGTTAACGAAGCCTTCTCGTTTAGGATAAAAATAGAAAAGTCTTCGAAAAATCATCGTTTCACCGCAGAATCACGGCACGGACATTGATTCGGGTCATGGTCCCTTGTGGGGTGGGATGTACGATCTCTGCCACGCTTCTGTTTTCGTCCTCGGCCACGTCGATGGCCTGACGCGCAACCAGCTTCATAAAGCCTGCACGGGCGCCGGCGCGCATCTCAGCCGCCGGCTCGTCAAAGGCGTGACGGTGGTGGCCGTGACCGGCAGTGCCGCGCGCGATTTGCTGTCGGGCTCGCGCATGATGGACATGCTTGAGCGCATCCCCGACCAGGCCCTTCTGATCAGCGAAACCCAGCTTCAGCGCAGCCTCGGCCTGCGCCGGGAACCGGCGCCGATCGCGCGGACGCTCAGCACCGCCGAACTCTGCCGCCTGTCGGGCCTCGACGAGGACTATTTGTTCTGGCTCGCGCTGTTCGACGTGGTCGAGGCGGTGGAGGGTATGCACTCCTATCGCGATCTCGTGGCGGCACGGGAGGTGGCCCGGTTGCTGCGTGCCGGTGGTGATCTGGCTGATGTCGTGGGCGCGGCGATCGATCTGCGCAAGGAAGGCCGCAGCCTGTCCGACGTGCGGCTGGCGGTGACGCGTTACGGTGAGCTCGCGCGCTCGATCGACGGCGTGCAGACCGACATGAAGGGGCAGTACGGCCTGCCGCTCGACACGCCGCCCGAGAACGTGGACGACGTGATCGAATGCGCCGAGGAGGCGGAGGAGGAGGGTGATCTCGACACAGCCGAGCGCCTCTACGATCTTGGCTGCAAGCTCGATCGCGACGACCCGTTGATCCCGTTCAATCTGGGCAATGTGCAGGATGCCGCGGGGCGGTTGGCCGAGGCGCGCATTTCCTGGCGCATGGCCATCGATCGCGCTCCCGCCTTTCCGGAAGCGTGGTTCAATCTCGGCGTGTCTGCCGAGGATGCAGGCCGCAAGGACGAGGCGGTCGGCCATTATTTGATGGCGCTGGCGATCAACGGGGATTTCGCCGACGCGGCTTACAATCTGGCTCTCGCTTTGCACGATCTCGGCCGCTTCGCGGAGGCTTTGCCCGTTTGGGAGCGCTTCATCGCCATGGAGCCGCGTTCGGAAGACGCTCGGTTGGCGCGCCATAAGGCGGCCGATTGCCGGTTCCGCGTGCGCGGGCTGGTGGCGGCGGTGTGAGGGCATTGCCCGGTTGAGGAACCCGGAGAACGCCGGCGAATTGAGTCGGCGTGACGAAGAGCCTCGACGCCTATCGCGCCAAGCGCGATTTCACCAAGACCCCCGAGCCCGGCCCTGAAGCCGCGACCGCGTCGGGCCATTCCTTCGTCGTCCAGAAGCACGACGCCACACGCCTGCATTATGATTTCCGCCTCGAACTCGACGGCGTGATGAAAAGCTGGGCCGTGACCAAGGGCCCGAGCCTCGTGCCCGGCGAGAAGCGGCTGGCCGTTCAGACCGAAGATCATCCCATCGCCTACAATGCGTTCGAGGGGATCATCCCCAAGGGCCAATATGGCGGCGGCACCGTGATGGTCTGGGACCAGGGCACGTGGGAGCCGGTCCACGATCCTCACAAGGGTTTCGCGAAGGGCCATCTCGACGTGATCCTGCACGGCGAGAAGCTGCACGGCGTGTGGCATCTCGTGCGGCTGAAGCGGCGGGCGCGCGAAAAGACCGATTCCTGGCTGCTCATCAAATCCGATGACGAATTCGCCCGCACCGAGGCCGATCCCGACATTCTGGAAGAGGCGGATCGGTCCGTGGTGTCGGGCCGCACCATTCCGGAAATCGCGGCCGACAAGGATCGCGTGTGGAAGTCGAACCGCGGCGACAGTGTGAATTCGGCCGAGGAAACCAGGCCGGCGGATGCCGCATCCCCACCGAAGCCGAAGCGCAAGCTGGCGGCGAAGGCAAAGGCGGCGGCGCCGATGGAAACCGCGAAGATGGCGACACTCCCCGATTTCGTGCCGCCTGCATTGGCCACGCTCGTGGCCAATGCCCGCAACGGCGCGAACTGGGTGCATGAGATCAAGTTTGACGGCTACCGGCTTCAGGCGCGACTCGATCAAGGCAGGGTCACGCTTCTGACCCGCAGCGGCCTCGACTGGACGCACCGCTTTCCCGGTATCGCCGAAGCCATCGCCGCGCTTCCGGCGCAGACGGCACTGCTCGACGGCGAGGCCGTGGTCGAGGACGAGGCCGGCGTCTCCAGCTTTTCCGCACTGCAGCAGGATCTCGGCGGGCGCGGCGGCAAGCTCGTCAGCGGCAAGGCGATGTATTACGCCTTCGACCTTATGCATCTCGACGGCCGCGATCTGACGCCCTTGCCGCTCTCCGAACGCAAGGAGGCGTTGTCGGCCCTGATCGCAGGGGACCCCCATCCGCGCCTGCGCTACAGCGACCACATCTCCAGCGATGGCGATGCCATGGCCCGCCACGCCTGCCGGCTCGGGCTGGAGGGCATCATCTGCAAGCGCGCGGATGCGCCTTATCGCTCGGGCCGCAGCGACATCTGGCTGAAGGTGAAATGCACCGAGCGTGCGGAATTCGTCGTGGGCGGCTACGTGCCCTCCACCGTGTCGCGCAAGGGCATCGGGTCTCTTGTGCTGGGCTATTACGAGGGCGAGCGCCTGATCCATGCCGGCCGTGTCGGCACGGGATTCACGGAAAAGGTATCGCGCGATCTCTTCAACGCGCTCGATGCCATCAAGGCGTCCGCCTCGCCGTTCGCGGCCAAGCTGTCGGCGGAAGAGCGGCGCGGCGTGAAATGGGCCCGTCCCGAATTGGTGGCCGAGATCGAATACCGCGGCTGGACGCATGACGGCTCGCTCCGCCACGCGAGCTTCAAGGGTCTGCGCGAGGACAAGGCGGCGAGGGAGGTGGTGCGGGAAGTGCCGAAGGATGCGCCCGAACCACCGAAGCCCCCGAAGGAGGCCGACATGTCGCAAAAGCCGAAATCCTCCGCTGTGATCCGCAAAGGGGCGGAAGTGGCGGGCGTGACGCTCAGCCATCCCGAGCGCGTGCTTTGGCCCGAACAGGGCGTGACCAAGCAGGGGCTGGCGGAGTTTTACGCCGAGATCGCAGACTGGGTGCTGCCGCACATGGTGGGGAGGCCTTTGTCGCTGGTGCGCTGCCCTTCCGGCTCGGAGAAGACCTGCTTCTTCCAGAAGCATGCCTGGGCCGGACTGCATGGTGCGATCCGGCAGATCCCGGTTCCGGGCGATGACGAGAAGATGCTGGCGATCGACGATCTTGCCGGGCTGGTTTCCCTGGTCCAGGCGGGCGTGCTGGAGATTCATCCCTGGGGCGCAACGGAACAGGTTTCGGACAAGGCCGACCGCCTGATCTTCGACCTCGACCCCGGCGATGACGTCGCCTGGGAAGCGGTGATCGCCGGCGCGCGCGAGGTGCGGGAGCGACTGACAGCCCTGGGTCTGGAGAGCTTCGTGAAGACCACGGGCGGAAAGGGGCTGCACGTGGTGGTGCCGCTCGTCGCCGACACGCCATGGACCGAGGTCAAGGCCTTCACCAAGGCCATCGCCGAGAGCATGGCCGGCGACAGCCCGGACCGTTACGTCTCCACCATGGCGAAGAAGATCCGCACGGGTCGCGTGTTCGTCGATTATCTGCGCAATGGGCAGGGCGCCACGGCCGTGGCCGCCTATTCCACCCGTTCCCGTCCGGGCGCGCCCGTGGCCACGCCGCTGAAATGGGACGAACTCGGACCGGAAGTGCGTGGCAATCATTTCAACGTCTCGAACCTGCCAAGACGGCTGGAAAATCTGGAGGCCGATCCCTGGGAAGGCTTCTTCGAGATCGAGCAATCGCTGCAACCGGCGCTCGGCCGCTCGAAGCCAAAGCGCCGCTAGCAGACGTTGCGCGCCGGTAAAAAATTTGCCCTAAGCGGGAGGGACCTTCCCCGGTTCTGATGCGTTGAGCCGCGTATCTTCGCGTCAGCACCCTTCCAGACGAGATTCCCTTATATGCACCGGATCGACGACGGCTCGCCCTTTCCCCTCGGCGCCACCTGGGACGGGAAGGGGGTCAATTTCGCGCTGTTTTCGCAGCACGCGACGGCGGTCGATCTGTGCTTGTTCGAGAAGAACGGGGACCGCGAGATCAATCGCATCCGCCTGCCGCGCCGCACCGACAATGTGTGGCACGTCTATGTCGAGGGCATGCAGCTCGGCCAGCTCTACGGCTATCGCGTGCACGGCCCGTACGATCCGATCAACGGCCATCGTTTCAACCCGCACAAGCTCCTGATCGACCCCTATGCCCGCCAGCTGACGGGCAAGCTGCGCTGGCACGACGCCATGTTCGGCTACCGCCTCGGTTCACAGCGCGGCGATCTCACCTTCGACCGTCGCGACAGCGCGCGCATGATGCCGAAATGCGTGGTGGAAAGCCCGCTGCACCCCTGGGGCGATGACCGTGCCCCGCGCACGCCCTGGAAGGACAGCGTGATCTACGAGGCCCATGTGAAGGGCCTCACCCAGCTTCATCCGGACGTGCCGCAGGCCATGCGCGGCACCTATGCGGCGCTCGGCCATCCCAAGGTCATCGAGCATCTGGTGAAGACCGGCATCACCGCCATCGAGCTGATGCCGATCCATTCGTTCGTCGACGACCGCTTCCTGGTGGAGAAAGGCCTCAAGAATTACTGGGGCTATTCAACGCTCGGCTATTTCGCGCCGGAGCCGCGCTATCTGGGCGAGGCGGGCGTGGCCGGCTTCCGCGGCGCCATCCGTGCGCTGCACGATGCCGACATCGAGGTTATCCTCGACGTGGTCTACAACCACACCTGCGAGGGCAGCCATCTCGGCCCGACGCTCTCGTTCCGCGGCATAGACAACCGCTCCTATTACAAGCTGCCGCCCGAGAGCCCGCGCCATTCCTGGGATTCAACGGGCACCGGCAACACGCTCGATCTTGCCCATCCGCGCGTGTTGCAGATGGTGATGGATTCGCTGCGGCACTGGGTCGAGGCCTACCACATCGACGGCTTCCGCTTTGATCTGGCGCCGACGCTCGCCCGCGATCCGTTCGACTACAACCGCCATTCCGGTTTCCTGCAGGCCTGCGGGCAAGACCCCGTCCTGTCGAAGGTCAAGCTCATCGCCGAGCCCTGGGATGTTGGCGGCGGGGGCTATCAGGTCGGCGGCTTCCCGGTCGGCTGGAGCGAGTGGAACGACCAGTATCGCGACACCGTGCGCGCGTTCTGGCGGGGCGACGAGGCGCAATTGCCGGCTCTGGCCCGCGTCATCGCCGGTTCGGGCGAGATCTACGCCTATACGGGTCGCCAGGCCTGGGCGAGCGTCAATTTCATTGCCTCGCACGACGGCTACACGCTGCACGATCTGGTCAGCTACAACGAGCGCCACAACGAGGCCAACGGCGAGGACAACAACGACGGCCACAGCCACAATCTGTCGTGGAATTGCGGCGCCGAAGGCCCGACCGAGGACGCGGCCATCAACGAACTGCGGGCGCGGCAGAAGCGCAATTTCCTCGCCACGTTGATGCTGTCGCAGGGCCTGCCCATGCTGCTGATGGGCGACGAGATCTCCCGCACGCAAGGCGGCAACAACAACGCCTATGCGCAGGACAACGAGACGAGCTGGATGAAATGGGAGGAAGGCCAGGCCGCCGACCCAGAGCTTCCGGCTTTCACCCAGGCGCTGATCGCGCTGCGCAAGCGCTACGCCGCCTTCCGCCGCCACACCTTCTTCACCGGCGGCAAGGTGGCCAATTCCGACCTCAAGGACAGCTATTGGCTGGTGCCGGACGGCCGCGAAGCGACGCCGGAGGATTGGGGCGACGGCCACCGCAAGACGATCGCGGTGCAATTCGGCAACGATGCGCCGGATGGCCAGCGCTTCCTGCTGGCAATGAATTCCTACCATGAAGAGGTCCCGTTCAAGCTGCCGGATGATTTCCCGGGCGAAAGCTGGGTGTCGGTGGTGGACACCCGCCTGGCCGGAGGCGTGGTGCGTGAAAACCCGATCCTGCTGAAGGCCGGCGAAAGCTTCGCCATGCCGGGCCGTGGCCTCATCCTGTTCCAGCATGCGGTGGCGAGGCAGGGCGATGCAGCGCATTCATGACATGCCGTTCGGAGCGAGCGTCACGCCGGAAGGCGTGCGCTTCTCGCTGTGGGCCCCGACCGCGCGGAGCGTGACCCTGGTCGTCGACGGCCAGGAACACCGCATGACCAACGAGATGGCGGGCTGGTGCACACTCACCGTTCCCGGCGCGAAGGCCGGCAGCCGCTATCATTATCGCATCGACGGCGCGCTCGACGTGCCGGACCCGGCCTCGCGCTATCAGCCGGACGATGTGCACAAGGACAGCCTCGTCGTCGACCCGGCGGCCTATAGCTGGAAGGACACGGCGTGGAAGGGCCGCCCGTGGGAAGAGGCGGTGATCTACGAACTGCATGTCGGCACCGCGACGCCCGAGGGCACCTATCGCGCGCTGGAAACGAAGCTCGGCGAGATCGCGGCCTTTGGGTTCACGGCCATCGAGCTGATGCCGATCGGCGATTTCCTGGGCAGCCGGAACTGGGGCTATGACGGCGTGCTGCCCTATGCGCCCGACACCGCCTATGGCACCCCGGACGACCTCAAGCACTTCATCGAGGCCGCCCATGCCCATGGGCTGATGGTGTTTCTCGACGTGGTCTACAACCATTTCGGACCGGCCGGGAATTACCTCCATTCCTATGCCGGCACCTTCTTCACCGACCGCCACCAGACGCCGTGGGGCGCGGGCATCAATGTGGATGGACGCGGTGCCGCCCCGGTGCGCAGCTTCTTCATCCACAACGCGCTGTACTGGCTGCAGGAATACCATTTCGACGGGCTTCGCTTCGACGCCGTCCACGCCATCGTCGATGACAGCGGCCGCCATTTCCTGGAAGAGCTGGCGGCGCGGGCGCGCTCCGAGAATCCCGGCCGCCACATCCATCTCGTGCTGGAGAACGAGGCCAATCAGGCCCGCTGGCTGGCGCGCGATAACCACGCCCAACCCACCTTGCATACGGCGCAATGGGCCGACGACATCCACAATTCCTGGCACCCGCTGCTGACCGGCGAGGACGAGGGTTATTACGAGGACTTCGCCGACAAGGCGCTGGAAAATCTCGGGCGGTCTCTGGCGGAAGGCTTCGTCTATCAGGGCGATATGTCGAAGCATCTGGGCCGGCCGCGCGGAGAGCCGTCCGCCCATCTGCCGCCGACCGCCTTCGTGGCCTTTCTTCAAAATCACGATCAGATCGGCAACCGGGCGCTGGGCGAACGCCTGCCCCACATCATCCCGCCCGAGCGATGGCAGCTGGCCAAGGCCGCCTTCCTGCTGTCCCCCCAGATCCCGCTTCTGTTCATGGGCGAGGATTGGGACGCCTCGACACCGTTCCAGTTCTTCGTGGATTTCGCCGAGGACCCCGATCTGTCGAAAGCGGTGCGCGAGGGGCGGCGACGGGAATTCGCCCACTTCAAGGCCTTCGCCGGCCATGAAGACGCGGTGCCGGACCCGACCGATGCCGCCACGGTCGAACGTTCCCGGCTGAACTGGGACGAGGCGCGTCGTCCGCCCCATCATGGTCCACGCGCGGAGACACGCGAACTTCTGATGATCCGGCAGGACGAGATCGCGCCGCTTCTGCGCACGCATTTTCAGGGCGGCCGCTATTCGCTGCCGCGGCCGGACGTGCTGGAGGTGGACTGGACGTTCGCAGGCGGAAAACTGCGTCTCCTTCTCAATGTCGGAGCCGAGCCATGGACCGCCGAACATCGCGCCCCTGAGCGGGCGCTGTGGCGCTCGGCCGCGGCATCGTCCAGCGCCGGCCGCTTGACCCTGCCGCCCTGGACGGGTGCGATGCTGACAACCCGTACTTCGGAGAGCCTGGCGTGAACGAACAGGACCAGCTTGTCGAACGTCTGGCCGAATTGGTCGGCATCCAACCATCCTACCAGGACCAGAACGGCAAGACGCTGGAGGCTTCACCCGAGGGGAAAAGGCGCGTCCTGGGCGGACTGGGCCTGCGGATCGGCACGGAGGATGAGCTGCGTTCCTCCATCGCCGAGATCGAGGCTCTCAGGCATGGCCTTGTCCCACCGGTGATCGTGGCCGAGGCGGGCCATCCGTTGAGCGTGCCGCTCCGCGACGTGACGTCCGGAAGCATGGCCAATTGGGTTTTGACCGACGAGCGTGGCGAGCAGCGCGACGATCGCGGGCTTATCGAGGGCAGGGGCCTGCGGCTGCCCTCCCTGGAGCCGGGCTATTACAGGCTCTCGGTCGATGCCGGCGAGGTTCATGCCGAGGCTCACGTCATCGTGGCGCCGAAGCGCTGCTGGACGCCGTCGGAAATGGACGAGGGCGATCGTTTCTGGGGTGTCAGCGCGCAGGTCTACGGCCTCAACTCCGTGCGCAATCTCGGCATGGGCGATTACACCGACGTCGCGGATGCGGCATCCGGCGTTGCGGCGCTTGGTGCGAATTTCCTGGGCCTGAGCCCGCTGCACGCGCTTTTTGCCAGCGATCGCACAAAGATCTCACCCTATTCGCCGTCGTCGCGGCTTTTCCTCGAAAGCCTGTTTCTCGACCCCGCAGCGATCGCGGAATTTGCCGGCAGCCGGGCCGAGGAAGTGCTGAACAGCGAGGACGTCCAGGCGCGCCTGTCGCAATTGCATGAAGGCGCGTTGATCGATCATGAGGCGGTGTGGGCGGTGAAGCGCCCGTTGCTGGACGCCCTGTTCGCGGATTTCCGCGCCAAAGGCGGCGATCCGGCTTTCGACGCCTTCCGTGCCGAATGGGGGGAGGCGCTCGAAAACCACGCTCTGTTCGAGGCCTTGTCGGAACAATTCCGCGCCGAGGGGCTGATGTGGCCCGGCGAATGGCCGGACGCCATCCGCAACCGGGAACCCGTTGCCCTTGACGCCTTTTGTGCCGAGCATGGCGAGCGCATCCTGTTCCACGCCTGGCTGCAATGGCAGTGCGACCTTCAGCTCGCCGCCGCAGCGGAGCGGGCGCGCGAAGGCGGCATGAGCATCGGCCTCTACCGCGATCTCGCGGTGGGCAGCGATCGCGGCGGTTCGGAATATTGGTCGAACCCGGAGCGGTTCTCGCCCGGTCTTTCGGTGGGTGCGCCACCCGATCCGCTCGGCCCGCAGGGTCAGAATTGGGGCCTTCCGCCTTTCGATCCGCTGGCGCTCGAGCGTGACGGGCTCGCCGCCTTCCGCGCGCTGGTGCAGGCCAATATGCGCCACGCGGGCGCCATCCGCATCGATCATGCCTTCCAGCTGCAGCGCCTTTTCCTGATCCCGGAAGGGTCGAGCGCGGCCGATGGCGCCTATGTGAGCTATCCGTTCGAGGCGATGCTGGCCGTGCTGCGGCTGGAGAGCCACCGCAACCAGTGCCTGGTGATCGCGGAAGATCTCGGTACCGGCCCGGAGGGTTTCTCCGACGCCATCATGGATGCGGGGCTCCTCAGCTACCGCGTCCTGTTCTTCGAGCGCGAGGGCGAGGCCTTCAAGCCGCCGCAAGCCTACCCGCACGAGGCTTTGGCCGTGTTCACCACGCACGATCTGCCGACCCTGCGCGGCTGGTGGCGGGGCCTCGACGTCGATCTGCGCCAGACGCTCGGCGTGTTCGACCACGAGACATCGGAGCGCGAGCGGGCCAACCGGAGCCGCGAGATCGCAGCCTTCTGCCGCGACCTCCACGCGCAAGGCCTGCTGGACGATCCATCGCCGCCGCTGGAGCCGCCGCTCGATGCCATCATCCGTTTCCTCGGCCGCACCCGCTCCGCCCTGACCGCCATCCAGTTCGAGGATGCGGCGGGCGAGCTGAACCAGGCGAACCTGCCGGGATTGACGGACGGCCATCCGAACTGGAAGCGGCGCCTGTCGACTGACATCGACGACCTCGTCGCACCCGGTGGCCAGCTTTCCCGCTGGGCCGCCATCATGGGCGAGGAAGGCCGCAGCCCGCGCAAGAGCACCGCGCGTCTGGCCGCACCGCCGCCGCGCGCCACCTATCGTCTGCAATTCCACGAGCACTTCACCTTCGACGACGCCGCGAAGATCGTTCCTTATCTGGCGCGGCTCGGCATCAGCCATGTCTATGCCTCGCCCATCGCGCAGGCCCGGCCAGGTTCGACGCACGGCTACGACATCGTCAACCACAACGCCATCAACCCGGAACTTGGCCGGGAGGAGGCGTTCCTTCGCCTGTCCGAGGTGCTGAAGGCGCACGATCTCGGGCTGATCCTCGACATCGTGCCGAACCACATGGGCGTCGGCGGTGCGGACAATTGGCCCTGGCTCTCCATGCTTGAATGGGGCCCTCTGTCTCCCTTTGCCATCGCCTTCGACGTGGATTGGCAACGCCTCGGCGCCAACGGCAAGATCGTCGTGCCGTTCCTGGGCAGCCGTTACGGCGATGCGCTGGAAAACGGCGAGCTGAAAGTGGTGTTCGACGCGGAGGAGGGGTCCTTCAGCGTCTGGCATTACGAGCATCGCTTCCCCGTCTGCCCGGTCGAATATCCGGGCCTGCTCGACCGCGCGCTCGCCGCCCTCACCGAGGACGACGCGGAAAGCCGCGCCGAGCTTGTGGCGGTCAGCGAGAGCCTGCGCGCCATGGCCATCGAGACGGAAGAGGCGCGCCGGGCGCAATTCCCGGCCGAGGCCGGCCTTCTGAAGCGCCGCATCGCCGGCGCGGCCAAGAACGCCGAGGTAAAGCAGGCCATCGATCGCGCGGTGACGCTCGTCAACGGTGTCGCGGGAGAGCCGGAAAGCGTGGGCGGTCTCCACCGCCTGCTGGAAGCGCAGAACTACCGGCTCGCACATTGGCGCGTAGCGGCGAGCGACATCAATTATCGCCGCTTCTTCGACATCAATTCCCTGGGCGGCATCCGGGTCGAGAACCCGCAAGTGTTCGAGGCCACGCACGAGATGATCTTCCGCCTCGTCGCGGAAGGGCATGTGCAGGGCCTGCGCATCGACCACATCGACGGCCTCGCGGACCCGGAGGCCTATGCGCGCGATCTACAGAACGCGGTGGGCCCGGGCTTCTACGTGGTCATCGAGAAGATTCTCGAACCCGGCGAAAAGCTGCGCCCCTGGCCCGTCGCCGGCACCACCGGCTACGACGTGCTGAACCAGATCGACGGCGTGTTCGTCGCCAAGGAGAACGGCGAGCGGTTCGAGAACATCTATCGCGACATGAGCGATCTCGAAGGTGGCTATGGCGCCAGCCTGCGCGCCGCCAAGGAGGAAATCCTCGAAACGAGCTTCGCGAGCGAACTCGAAGTGCTGGTGTCCGACCTCAAGCGCATCGCCGATGTCGACCGCAAGACGCGCGACTACACCATCGTGGCGCTGCGCCGCGCACTGGTTGAGATCGTGGCGCGTTTCCCCGTCTACCGCACCTATATCGGACCCGACGGAAAGGTGGAGGAGGCCGACCGCGAGCTTCTGGATGTCACGATCACGCGCGCCAAGCGCTGGAGCGCGCTGCCCGACCGTTCGGTGCACGATTTCATCCACGCGGCGATGATCGGCGGCATTGACACGGAGGGCCCCGGACGGCCTGCGCCGCGCGACATCGCCCGCTTCCGCCGCCGCTTCCAGCAGCTCACCGGCCCCGTCATGGCCAAGAGCCTCGAGGACACCCTGTTCTACCGCTATGCGCGCCTGATCTCGTTGAACGAAGTCGGCGGCGATCCAGACCATTTCGGCATCGACGTCGCGGAATTTCACGAGGGCAATGCAGAGCGCGCCCGCGACTGGCCGGGCTCGATGATCGCCACCGCGACGCACGACACCAAGCGCGGCGAGGATGCCCGCGCCCGGCTCAGCGCGCTGTCGGAGGTTCCGGACGAATGGGCCCGCGCGCTCGACGAATGGCGCGAGATCGCGGGAGACTTCCTCGACCGCGTGGAAGGTTGGGATGCGCCCGACGGCAACGACCAGCTGATGTTCCTGCAGGCCATTCTCGGCGCCTGGCCGCTTGAGTTGCTGGACGGCGACGATGCCGACGAGATCGCCGATTTCCGCGTGCGCATCCAGGCCTATGCGGAAAAGGCGATGCGGGAGGCCAAACGCTTCACGAGCTGGGTCAACAACGACGAGGAATATGAAAAGGCGGTCGCCGATTTCCTCGATCACCTGCTCGCGCCGGGCAGCACGTTCTTCGAACGGTTCCGACCGCTGGCCCGCCATCTGGCGCAGCTCGGCGCGGTCAACAGCCTGTCGCGCACCGCGCTGAAGCTGACGCTTCCGGGCGTGCCCGACACTTATCAGGGCACCGAGTTCTGGGATTTCTCGCTGGTCGATCCCGACAACCGGCGGCCGGTGGATTATGCGGCGCGTGCCAGGGCGCTGGAGAAGATGGCCTCTCCCGAAGATCTCCTCGCGGACTGGCGCTCGGGCCGGGTGAAGCAATTCCTCACCCATCGCGTGCTGGAAGACCGGGCCGCGCAGCCCGCCGTCTACACCGAGGGCGATTATGCCGCATTGGATGCGGACGGTGAAAAATCGCCCCATGTCCTGGCCTTCACACGCACGTCAGGCGAGGAGGCGATCCTTGTCGCCGTGCCCCGGCTCGTCGCGTCGCTGGTCGAGGGCGAGACCGTCTCGCTGTCGCCGGATGCCTGGGCCGATACGCGGCTCACTTTGCCGCAGGGCACCTGGCGCGATGTCCTGAGCGGGGAAGAGCGGAGCGGCGGCAGCGCCGTCGCAGCGGCGGAACTCTTTGCCGGCTTCCCGGTTGCTGTTCTGAGGAAGGTTTCATGAACGCCCCAGATCTCGATTTCTCGAAGCTCGACCAATCCCTGCTGCCGGTAACCGCCGGGCCGCGCATCTACAATCTGTTCCCGCTGTTGTCGGGAACGGTGCTGGGATGGCGCGCGGAACTGCCGCGCATCGCCTCCATGGGGTTTGACTGGGTCTACGTGAACCCGTTCCACCAGACCGGTGGCTCGCGCAGCCTGTATGCGGTGGCGGACCCTTATCGGCTGGATGATCGCTTCCGCGACGGCGGCGAGAATTCCGACGATCAGCAGATCTCGGCCTTCGTCGAGGATGCGGCCGGCAACGGCCTCAAGGTGATGACCGACCTCGTGGTCAACCACACCGCGCGTGACGGCCGCTTGGCCTCCGAGCGGCCGGACGTGTTCGTGCGTGATCCCGAAGGCGAGATCGAAAGCCCGTATGCGGTCGATCCCGTCGACCCCAGTGTGCGCACGGTGTGGGGCGATCTCGCGGAGCTGAATTATCACGACGACGCGGCGCGCGATTTCCTCGTCTCCTATTGGAACGACTACATCGCGCATCTGCAATCTTTGGGCGTGAAGGGCTTCCGCTGCGATGCGGCCTACAAGGTGCCCGCGGCGGTGTGGGCTCAGCTCATCGGCGAGGCCAAGAAGCGCGACGCGGAATGCCTTTTCGCCGCAGAGACCCTGGGTTGCACCTTCGACGAGACGAAGGCCGTATCGGATGCGGGCTTCGATTATCTCTTCAACAGTTTCGCGTGGTGGGATTTCCGCGCGCCCTGGGCCTTGGCGCAATACGAGGCGCTGCGCACCATCGCGCCCTCCATCGCCTTCCCGGAAAACCACGACACCGCCCGCGTCGCGGCCGAGCTGCAGGGCGATGCCGATTTCGTCGCCCGTGAGCTGAAGGCACGCTACGCATTGGCAGCGTTCTTCTCGTCGGGCGTTCTGCTGCCGCAGGGCTATGAATTCGGCTATCGCAAGCCGCTGCACGTGGTGGAGACCACTCCCGCCGACCGTGAAGAGACGGGCGTCGACATCTCCGATTACGTGGCTTCCATCAACAGGCTGCGCGCCGAGCTTCCGCCCTGCAATGTCGAAGGCGCACAGCAGCGCCTGACATCGCCCGACAGCGCCATCCTCGCTCTGCTGCGGCTGGACGGCGGCCACACCGGCGGCTCGTCCTACGCCAATCTCCTCATCACCAATGTCGGCACCATCGCCGAGCCGGTCGATGCCGCCGCCATCCTCAGCCGCACCGGCGGCGTGTTCGGCACCTTCGCCGACATGACGCCCGGCGTGGAGCCCATCAATTTCGCCTCGGGTCACCCGCTCATCATCGAGCCGGGCGAGGTGCGCGTGTTCGCCGCCGCTCGCGCTGCGGCCTCCAAGCCGCCCGCTTCCGTTGAGCCGAAGGGCGAGGGCCGCGTCATCATCGAGGGCGTCGAGCCTGAGATCGACGGCGGCCGCACGCCGATCAAGCGCGTGGTGGGCGAGCAGATCGAGGTGTTCGCCGACATCTTCGCCGATGGCCACGACAAGATTTCCGCCGAACTGCTCTACCGCGCGGCCGACGAGACGAACTGGCGGCGCACCCAGATGTCGCCGACAACGAACGACCGCTGGCACGCCTCCTTCCCGCTGGAGCGCAACACCCGCTACATCTTCACGGTCGAGGCGTGGCGTGATCGCTTCATCACCTGGAAGAGCGAGATCGAGAAGAAGATCGCCGCCGGGCAGAACGTGCGGATGGAAATCACCGAGGGCGTGGCGATTTTGGAGAAGGCCGCGAGCATCGCCAACAAGGCCGACGCAAAGCCGCTCAACCGCCTGCTGACGCAGACGGGCAAGGCCGATCCCGGCTCGCAGGAGCAGCTCGACGTGATGCTCGACCCAGTCAACGCCGGGCTGATCGCGCGTTCCGCGGAGCGGGCCAACCTCTCGCGCTACGACAGCGAACTCGTCGTCATCGCCGACCGCCTCGCGGCACGTTTCTCGGCCTGGTACGAGCTGTTTCCGCGCTCCATGTCGGACGATCCGAACCGGCACGGAACGTTCGACGATGTGATCCGCAAGCTGCCTTACGTGAAGGACATGGGCTTCGACGTCCTGTACTTCCCGCCGATCAACCCCATCGGCAAGACCAACCGCAAGGGCAAGAACAACACGCTGACGCCGGGCCCCGACGATCCGGGTTCCGTCTACGCCATCGGTTCGGAAGCGGGCGGCCATGACGCCATCCATCCCGAACTCGGCACCATCGAGGATTTCCGCCGTCTGGTGGAAGAGGCGCACCGCTTCGGCCTTGAGATCGCGGTCGACTTCGCGATCCAGTGCTCGCCCGACCATCCCTGGATCAAGGATCATCCGGAATGGTTCGACTGGCGGCCCGACGGCACCATCAAGTTCGCCGAGAACCCGCCGAAGAAGTACGAGGACATCGTCAACGTCGACTTCTACAACAAGGGTTCGCTGCCGAATTTGTGGTACGCGCTGCGCGATGCGGTGCTGTTTTGGGCGAAGGAGGGTGTCCGCATCTTCCGCGTCGACAACCCGCACACCAAGCCGCTGCCGTTCTGGAAATGGATGATCGCCGAGGTCAATTCCACCTATCCGGACGCGATCTTCCTGGCCGAGGCCTTCACCCGCCCGAAGATGATGAAGGCGCTGGCGAAGATCGGCTTCCAGCAGAGCTATACCTATTTCACCTGGCGCAACACGAAGGCGGAACTGGCCGATTACGTCACCGAGCTCGGCGGCGAGATGGGCGAGTATTACCGGCCGAACTTCTTCGTGAACACGCCGGACATCAACCCCGTGCCATTGCAGACCTCGGGTCGGGCCGGCTTCATCATTCGCTCGACGCTTGCGGCCACGCTGTCGGGCGCGTGGGGCCTCTATTCCGGGTTCGAACTGTGCGAGGCCACGCCGCTTCCCGGGCGCGAGGAATATCTCGATTCCGAGAAATACGAGATTAAGGCGTGGGACTGGGAACGTCCGGGCAATATTCGCCCGCACATCGCGACGCTCAATCATATCCGCCGCGAGAACCCCGCTTTGTGGGACTTCCGCAACGTGCTGTTCCTCAATGCGTGGAACGACAATGTCCTGGCCTATGCCCGCTTCACGCCCAAGCGCGACAATTGCGTGGTGTGCCTCGTCAATCTCGACCCGCACAACCGGCAGGATGCGAGCTTCGAAATCCCGCTTTGGGAGTTCGGTCTCCCCGATCACGCCACGATCGAGGCCGAGGATCTTCTGAAGGGCGGTCGATTCGACCTGCGCGGCAAGGTGCAGACCATCGCGCTTGAGCCGGATGTCCGCCCGGTCGCCATCTGGCGTCTCATCCCGCCCCGGCCACGTGATTAAAAGTCACGTGTGCCCTGTCCGTCCCGTATCCTGAGGTAGGCCCGCCATGATCGATCGCACCGACCCGCAATGGTATCGGGACGCGGTTTTCTACCAGATCCACGTCAAATCGTTCTTCGATGCCAACAATGACGGGATCGGCGATTTCGAGGGCGTGACGCAGCGGCTCGACTACATCAAGGATCTCGGCGTCACCGCATTGTGGGTGATGCCGTTCTACCCGTCGCCTCTGCGCGACGACGGCTACGACATCTCCGATTATCGCGACATCAATCCGTCCTACGGCACGATGCGCGATTTCCGCCGCTTCATCCGCGAAGCGCATGCGCGCGATCTGCGCGTGGTGACGGAGCTCGTCATCAACCACACCTCCGACCAGCATCCCTGGTTCCAGCGCGCCCGCCGCGCCAAGAAGGGCTCGCCCTACCGCGATTTCTACGTGTGGTCGGACACGGGCGAGGAATATGCCGACACCCGCATCATCTTCCTCGACACCGAGAAGTCGAACTGGACGTGGGACCCGGTGGCCGGCGCCTATTTCTGGCACCGCTTCTATTCGCACCAGCCGGACCTGAACTTCGACAATCCGCGCGTTCTGGCGTCCGTCCTGCAGGTGATGCGTTATTGGCTCGACATGGGGGTAGACGGCCTCAGGCTCGACGCCATCCCCTATCTGATCGAGCGCGACGGCACCAATTGCGAAAACCTGCCGGAGACGCACCAGGTCATCAAGCGCATCCGCCAGGCGCTCGATCGCTCCTATCCAGACCGCATGCTGCTGGCCGAGGCCAATCAATGGCCGGAGGAAACCGCGCCCTATTTCGGCGACGGCGACGAATGCCAGATGGCGTTCCACTTCCCGCTGATGCCGCGCATGTACATGTCGATCGCGCAGGAGGATCGGCATCCCATCACCGACATCATGCGCCAGACGCCCGAGATTCCCGAAGGCTCGCAATGGGCGATCTTCCTGCGCAACCACGATGAGCTGACGCTCGAAATGGTGACGGAATCGGAGCGCGATTATCTCTGGAGCTTCTACGCCGGCGACCGCCGCGCCCGCATCAATCTGGGCATCCGCCGCCGTCTTGCACCACTGCTCGAAAATGACCGCCGCAAGGTGGAGCTTCTGAATTCGCTTCTGTTCTCCATGCCCGGCACGCCGTTCCTGTATTACGGCGACGAGATCGGCATGGGCGACAACATCTATCTCGGCGACCGCGACGGCGTGCGCACGCCGATGCAATGGTCGCCGGACCGCAACGGTGGCTTCTCGAAGGCCGATCCGGCACGCCTGTTCCTGCCAGCGATCCAGGATCCGACCTACGGCTTCCAGGCGGTGAATGTGGAGGCACAGCTGCGCAGCCCCGCCAGCCAGCTCAACTGGCTGCGCCGTCTCATCGCCATCCGCAAGAACTTCAAGGCCTTCGGTCGCGGCAGCCTGCGTTTCCTGCTGCCGGAAAACCGCAAGATGCTGGCCTATCTGCGCGAATTCGACGGCGAGACGCTGCTGTGCGTGGCCAATGTCTCGCGCGCCCCGCAGGCGGTGGAGCTCGATCTGTCCGAGCTGAATGGCCGTGTACCGGTCGAACTCACCGGCGGCGCGGAATTCCCGGCCATCGGCGAATTGCCCTATCTGCTGACCCTGCCGGCCTACGGCTTCTATTGGTTCAGCCTGACGGAGAAGGTGCGCCAGGAGCAGCATCCGCCGGCGCTG
This sequence comes from Terrihabitans aquatilis, assembly GCF_052542005.1. NCBI lineage: Bacteria > Pseudomonadati > Pseudomonadota > Alphaproteobacteria > Hyphomicrobiales > Terrihabitans > Terrihabitans aquatilis. Next base: position 166,644 of record NZ_JBOCUO010000003.1, read on the forward strand.
CCCGAGCTGTTCACCATGGTTCTGCAGGGCACGCCGGACAGCCTGTTCCGCGACCGCGAGCAGGCCGCGTTCGAGAAGACCTCGGCCCCGTCCTTCCTGCCGCGCCAGCGCTGGTTCGCTGGCAAGACCTCGCGCATCACCGGCATCGAGGTGATCGACCACACCGTGATGCGCGACCGTCAGGGCAACGACACCTTCACCTGGCCGCGCATCGCCGTGCACCTTCAGAACGGCGAGGAACAGGTCTATTCGCTGCCGCTTGCCATCGCCGAGAGCGAGAAGGAAAGCCTTCTGCCATGCTCGCTCGCCCGGGTGCGGCGCGGTCCGCGCGTGGGCCTGCTCTACGACGCCGCGGCCTCGCCGGAATTCGCGCTGGCTCTGCTACATGCGTTCGAGCGGGATGCGAATTTCTCGACGCGCAATGGCGGCCGTATCAATTTCGAGGCCACCGGCCGTTTCGGCGAGGCGCTGGCGGCGCTCGATCTGTCGATCCCCGAAAATACGCCGCGCCGTCTCAGCTCGGAGCAGTCGAACACCTCCATCGTGTTCGGCGAACAGATGGTGCTGAAGATCTATCGTCGCATGCAGCCGGGCGTGCATCCCGAGATCGAGGTCGGACGCTTCCTCACGGAAGTGGCCAATTTCGCAAACACGCCAGCGCTGCTGGGCGCCGTCGAATATCTGGGTGCGGACGGCACACCCACCGCGCTCGCCATTCTGCAGGGCTTCGTCAACAATCAGGGCGATGCCTGGACGCTGATGCTGGACGCGCTGCGGCGCGAGCTGGAGAATTACGCGCTGATCCCCGTCGGCGAAGCGCTGCCCATCGCGGATGCCTTCGCGCCCTATTTCAAATATGCCGGCATTCTCGGCCAGCGCACCGCCGAGATGCACAAGGCCTTCGCCACGCCGACCGATAATCAGGCCTTCGCTCTGGAGCCGCTGACCAAGGAAGATGTGGCCGTGGCCGTGGCCGATGCCCGCGTGCAGGCCGAAAAGGCGTTCGACGCCCTGTCGAACCTGCCGGCCTCCTCGCAGACGATCGACGTGAAGCGTCTTCTGGAGCTTCGCGACGAGAGCCTTGCCGCCATCGACTACCTCAACACCGAGCCGACCGGCGCCGTGAAGACCCGCATTCACGGCGATTACCATCTCGGCCAGGTGCTGATTGCCTTCGATGACGTCTACATCGTCGATTTCGAAGGCGAGCCCTCGCGTCCGGCGGATGAGCGTCGCGGCAAGTTCTCGCCCATGCGCGATGTGGCGGGCATGCTGCGGTCTTTCGCCTACGCCGCGGACACGGCAATCCGCGATGTCGGCCGCCGCCTGCCGGAAGCCGCACCGCGCGCCCATGTGGCGGGCGAGGAGTTCCGCGAGAAGGTCTCGGCCGCCTTCGTCGAGGCCTATCGCGACCATCTGAAAGGCAGCCCGGTCTGGATCGAGGACCGCGCCACGCGCCAGAATCTGCTCAAGCTCCACCTCCTCAGCAAGGCGTTCTACGAGGTGGTCTACGAGGCGAACAACCGGCCCGATTGGATCGGGACGCCGGTGCGCGGCGTTCTCTCGGTATTGGAACAGGATAAAAACTGATGAGCGACGTCCGCACCACTTCGCCGAACCCCGTTGCGCGCCGCAGCGGCCCGCAGATCGCGGAGCTTCCGCAGGCGGCGATCGATGCCGTGGCGGAAGGCCGTCACGGCGACCCGTTTGCGGTGCTCGGCCCCCACAAGGTCGCGCAGGGCCTATGGGAGGTGCGCACCATCCTTCCCGCCGCGCGCTCGGTCTCGGTGGTCACGGCCGACGGCGTCAACGTGCTGCAGGTGATGGAGCGCCGCCATCCGAACGGCTTCTATGTCGCTCGCTTCTCCTCGCGCGAGCGGCCGGATTACCGCTTCCGCGTCGATTACGGCGACCAGCACCTCGCAATCCTGCACGATCCCTACCGCTTCGCCAGCCTGCTGCACGATGGTGACGTGCGGGCGCTGCGCGATGTCGGCAGCGATGCGCCCTTCAAGGTTCTCGGCGCGCATCCCCGCCATCATGAGGGCGTGGACGGTTTCGCCTTTGCGGTGTGGGCGCCGAACGCCCAGCGCGTCAGCGTCGTGGGCGATTTCAACCGCTGGGACGGCCGCACCCATCCCATGCGGCTGCGCCACGATGGCGGCGTGTGGGAATTGTTCATCCCCGAGGTCACCGCCGGCCAGCATTACAAATTCGAGATTCTGGGTCCGCACGGCAATCTCCTGCCGCTGAAATCCGACCCGATGGCGTTCGCTGCGCAATTGCGTCCGGAGACCGCTTCCATCCTCACCGACACGCCGGCCTGGGAATGGCGCGATGGAAAGTGGATGACGGAGCGCGCCGAGGGCGACCAGCTCCACAAGCCCATTTCGATCTACGAGGTCCACCTCGGCTCATGGGCGCGGGTGCCGGAAGAAGGCAACCGTTCGCTGACCTATCGCGAGATGGCGGAGAAGCTGATCCCCTATGTGAAGGAGATGGGCTTTACCCACATCGAGCTCCTGCCCATCACCGAGCATCCGTTCGATGGCTCGTGGGGCTATCAGCCCACCGCTCTGTTCGCGCCGACGAGTCGCTTCGGCACGCCGGAGGATTTCGTGGAGTTCGTCAACGCCGCGCATGAAGCGGGCATCGGCCTCATCCTCGACTGGGTGCCCGGCCATTTCCCGATCGACGCCCATGGGCTTGGCGAATTTGACGGCACGCATCTCTACGAACACGCCGATCCGCGCCAGGGCTTCCACCAGGATTGGGGCACCTACATCTACAATTTCGGCCGTGCGGAGGTTTCGGCCTTCCTCGTCGCCAACGCCCGTTTCTGGGCCGAGCGCTACCACCTCGACGGCCTGCGCGTGGATGCCGTGGCCTCGATGCTCTACCTCGATTATTCCCGCAAACACGGCGAGTGGGTCCCCAACCGTTACGGCGGCAACGAGAACCTCGAGAGCATCGATTTCATGCGCCGCATGAATGAGACGGTCTACAGTGTCTCGCCGGGCGTGATGACGATCGCCGAGGAAAGCACGTCGTGGCCGGGCGTCTCGCACCCGACCTATGCGGGCGGTCTCGGCTTCGGCTTCAAATGGAACATGGGCTGGATGCACGACACGCTGCATTACATTCAGAACGACCCGATCTACCGCCGCTACCACCACCACAATCTGACGTTCGGGCTGCTCTACGCCTTCTCCGAGAACTTCATCCTGCCGATCAGCCATGACGAGGTGGTGCACGGCAAGGGCTCGCTGCTGGGCCGCATGCCGGGAGATGAATGGCAGCGCTTCGCCAATCTGCGCGCCTATCTCGCCTTCATGTGGGGCCATCCCGGCAAGAAGCTGCTGTTCATGGGCTGCGAGATCGGCCAGCGCCGCGAATGGGATTTCAATTCCAGTGTGGACTGGCACCTGCTCGACCAGCCGACCCATGCCGGCGTCAAGGATCTCGTGCGCGATCTCAATGTGGTCTACCGCGACACGCCCGCGCTGCACGAGCTCGATTGCGAGGCGGGCGGCTTCGAATGGCTCGTCTCCGACGACAGCGACACCGGCGTCATCGCCTGGCTGCGCAAGGGCCGAAACGAGGGCGATGTCGCGGTCGTCATCTCCAACTTCACACCCGTGCCGCGCCAGAACTATCGCCTCGGCGTGCCGCTGCCCGGCTATTACCGCGAGGCCATCAATACCGATGCCGCCTGCTATGGCGGCGGCAATATCGGCAATTCCGGCGGCGTTCATGCCGAGGAAAGCAGCAGCCATTCGCGGCCGTTCTCGCTGAACGTGAACCTGCCCCCACTGGGCACGATCATCCTGGAGCGGCGGGGCGGCTGAGGGCTGCGCGCCTTCAGCTCACAAGCACGCCGACCTGATCCGCCAATTGCTCCGAGGCCAGGTTCTTCAGCTTGGCCTCGACCTCGACATCGGCCCAGGCGAGATGGCCGGCGACGAAGCGGTTCAAGGCGCGGTTCCACATCATGTCGGAATGGCCACGCAGATCGCGCGCCGAGACGCCGGACGCGATGAGTGCCGCAAAGTCGGGCAGGGCGTCGGGATCGTGGCCGGCCAGCAAGCCCTCGCGAGAGACGCTGATGTGGGTCAGCGGCCGTACGCCACGCCATGACGCGCGGACGATATCGAGGCGCGGATCGTCGGGCGTGATGTATTCGCCTCGGCTGGCGATCCAGTGGTGGTGAAAATCGACCACGATGGCCACGTCGTCGGCGATCGGCAGGAGATCGTCGAGGCCGTAGGACACCTCGTCGTTCTCCACCGTCAGCAGGGTGCGGGCATCCCCCGAAAGCCGTGCGAGATTGGCGCGGAAAGGTTCGAGGCCCGCCGCCCGTCCGCCGCCATGGATGTTGATGGAGGTGCCGAGCGGGTGCCAGCCGCCCGCCAGCCCCATCATGCGCATCACATCCGCATGGTATTCGAGCTCGCCCAGGCTGTTCTGGACCACGGTCTCGGACGCCGAATTCAGCACGCAGAACTGGTCCGGATGTGTGCTGATGCGGATGCCCGCACCGCGCGCCAGAACGCCGGCTTCCGCGAGGCCCGTCTCCACCACGTCCCGCAGCGCAGGCTCACGATAATGGACGCCCAGCGGATGATTGTATGCCGGCAGGATAGAGCTGACGATGCGCAGAAGCCGCTGCAATGGCGGGCGCGCGGCCACCTCTTCAAGTTGAAGATGCAGAGCCGCCATATTGTGCTGGGCCAGCGCGATGAGCTTGGCCGTGACACCCGCCGGTTCGAGCCGTGACAGCGCGGAAATCGTGGTCGAGGCGAGGTTCATCCGCTTGGTCAGGAGCGGGTCGCCATCGGGCGGAATGAATTTGCAGCAATAGCCGAGGCGGGGAGAAACGGACATCGCTGGGATGTGCCGCGCCGTACGGAAAGATCAAGGCGCCGCGAGCGGAGGAACGGGTGCGGTATCGCGGCGTTCTTCGAGACGCCGCCGCACAACGCTGCAGTGAATCCGTGGAGACGTCATGATCCGGACCCTGTCCATCGCTGCGATTGCCGCCGCGCTCCTGTCCAGCACCGCCCTCGTTCCGGCCCACGCGCAGCCAAAGGGCGAAGTCGGCAAATATTCCAATGTCCAGATCACCGGCCACATCATCGAGCCGAAGAAGGTCGACGCAAATGATGAGCGCATTGCCGGGCTCAAGGTGCCTCCGGGCTTCAAGGTGTCCGTGTTCGCGCGCGATGTCGTGAATCCTCGCATTCTGGCGGTGGGCGAGGAGGGGCAGGTCTATGCCTCCCGCCGCTTTGTCGGCGACGTCATCATGCTCAAGGACACCAACAACGATGGCGTGGCCGATGAACGCCAGGTGGTGGCCAACCGGCCGAATGCCCACGGCCTCGCTATTCACGACGGCAAGATCTACCTGATCACGGTCAAGGAGGTGTTCGTCGCCAACATCAAGTCGGATGGCACGTTCGGCGAATTCGACCGCCTCATCGACAATTTGCCGGACGCCGGCCAGCACGCCAACCGCACCATCGGCTTCGGACCGGACGGCATGCTCTATATCTCGATCGGCTCGACCTGCAACGAATGCCAGGAATCCAACGTCGAGAACGCAACCATGCTGCGCGCCAGGCCGGACGGCACGCAGCGCGCCATCTTCGCGTCGGGCCTGCGCAACACGATCGGTTTCGGCTGGCATCCGCAGACCAACGAGTTCTGGGGCATGGATCACGGCATCGACTGGCTGGGCGACGACGAGCAGCCGGAGGAGCTGAACCTCATTGTTGAGGGCAAGAAATACGGCTGGCCGTTCATCTACGCCGACAGCAAGTCGAACCCGCACATGAATCCGCCCGCCGACATGACGTTGGAGCAATGGGCAAAGACCAGCGAGGTGCCGGCTCTGACCTACACCGCGCACGCCGCGCCCATGCAGATGGCGTTCTATGGCGCCGATCAATTCCCGGCCGATTACAAGGGTGACGCTTTCGTGGCCATGCGCGGCTCGTGGAACCGCAATCCGCCGTCCGGTTACGAGGTGGTGCGCATCAAGTTCGAAAACGGCAAGCCGGTGCGCTTCGAGCCGTTCCTGACCGGCTTCATGAGCCAGAACGGCGACAATTTCGAGCAGTTCGGCCGCCTCGTCGGCGTTGCCGTTGCCAAGGATGGCGCGCTCCTCGTCGGCGATGACGAGAGCGGCGTGATCTATCGCGTCAGCTACGACAAGGCCGCGGCCGATGCCGGTCAGCAGGCCACGCCCGCTGCCGCTTCAGCGCCTGCACCCACCGGCACGGCCGTCGGCACTGGCGAAACGCAGAAAGGCAAGCAGCCGACGCCCTCCGACCTCGCAAAGGACATCCTGAAGCCGGGTGATGTGGCGAAGATCGAGGTGACGTCCGATGCCTTCGGCGCCGATGATGCGATCCCGCTGCGCTATTCCGACGACGGCGAGAAGCTCTCGCCCCCGCTGTCCTTCGACAATCTGCCGAAGGGTGCGAAATCGATCGCGGTCCTGATGGAAGATCCCGACGTCCCGGAGAATATGCGGCCGTTCGTGCACTGGATCATCGCCAATCTTCCCGGCACCGATACGGAGCTGCGCGAGGGCGTGCCCACCGATCCGAAGCTGATGATCCCGGCAACCGCCATCCAGGGCGCGAATTCAGCGGGCTCGACCGGCTATTTTGGACCCAAGCCGCCGGTCGGCGACGATCCGCACCATTATCATTTCCAGGTCTTCGCGCTGGATACGTTGCTCGACGTGGCTCCCGGAGCTGGCCGCAAGGAATTTCTCGACGCCATGCAAGGCCGCATCGTCGGCTACGGCGAATTGGTTGGCACGTTTGAGCGTGCGCCCGGAGATCAGCCGCAGGGCGATCCGAAGGTGCTGCCGGACGACAAACAGGAAAAGAAATAAACACATAAACTACGTATTTATTGGTCAATAGCCAGTGATTGCGCGTGAACCAAAACCGCTCTAAGGGTTTGGCTTACGCGCAATCTCTGTGGTTCTGACCTTTGCACGCACATCTCAAGCGTTTGGAAGCCGAATCCATCTCCATCATGCGGGAGGTGGCCGCCGAGTTTGCGAACCCGGTCATGCTCTATTCGATCGGCAAGGACAGCAGCGTCATGCTGCACCTCGCCATGAAAGCCTTCTTTCCGTCGAAGCCGCCTTTTCCGTTTCTCCATGTCGATACGACGTGGAAATTTCGCGAAATGATCGCCTTCCGGGAGCAGGAAGCGGAACGGCTCGGTTTCGATCTGCGCGTGCATATCAACCAGGACGGCGTGGACAAGGGCATCGGCCCCGTAAGCCACGGCTCCTCGCTTCATACCCAGGTGATGAAGACCGAGGGCCTGAAGCAGGCGCTCGATCTCGGAGCGTTCGACGCGGCCTTCGGCGGTGCCCGCCGCGACGAGGAGAAGAGCCGCGCCAAGGAACGCATCTTCTCGTTCCGCAATGCCAGTCATTCCTGGGACCCGCGCATGCAGCGTCCGGAATTGTGGAGCCTGTTCAACACGCGGGTGAAGCAGGGCGAATCCATCCGCGTGTTTCCGCTGTCGAACTGGACCGAGCTCGACATCTGGCAATACATCCTGGCCGAGAACATCCCCATCGTGCCGCTCTATTTCGCCAGGGAACGCCCGGTCGTGTGGCGCTCCGGCACGTGGATCATGGTGGACGACGACCGCCTGCCGCTGGAGCCGGGCGAGGTGCCGCAGATGAGGCGCGTGCGCTTCCGCACCCTGGGCTGCTACCCGCTGACCGGCGCCATCGAGAGCGATGCCGTCAGCGTCGAGGACATCGTGCGCGAAATGATGGTGGCGCGCACCTCCGAGCGGCAGGGCCGCCTCATCGACAGCGATGAAAGCGCCTCTATGGAGAAGAAGAAGCGCGAGGGATATTTCTGATGAACGCGCTCGCGACCGCTCTTGGCCTTCACACCGATCCATTGCCCTCGGGCGACGGAAATCTGCTGCGCTTCATCACCTGCGGTTCGGTGGACGACGGCAAGTCGACGCTGATCGGCCGCCTGCTCTATGAGAGCAAGACCATCTTCGAGGATCAGCTTGCCGCCCTTGAAAAGGACAGCAAAAAGCACGGCACGACCGGGGAAGACGTGGATTTCGCGCTTCTGGTCGACGGGCTGGAGGCCGAGCGCGCGCAGGGCATCACCATCGATGTCGCCTACCGTTTCTTCGCCACGCCGAGGCGTTCCTTCATCGTGGCGGACACGCCCGGCCACGAGCAATACACGCGCAACATGGCGACTGGCGCGTCGACCGCCGATCTCGCCATCATCCTCATCGATGCACGCAAGGGCGTGCTGGTGCAGACCAAGCGCCACGCCTTCATCTGCTCCCTGCTGGGTGTCCGCAACATCGTGCTCGCGGTCAACAAGATCGACCTCGTGGATTACGACGAGGCCGTGTTCGAACGCATCGTCGGCGAATTCCGCGCGTTCGCCCGCGACCTCGGCTTCACCTCCATCACACCCATTCCCCTGTCGGCACGTTACGGCGATAACGTCACGTCCCTGTCGGGAAAAACCGGCTGGTATCGCGGTCCAAGCCTGATCGAGCATCTCGAAACCATCGAGGTCGAGGCCGATCTGAAGGCCGCGCCGTTTCGTTTCCCGGTGCAATGGGTCAATCGCCCGAACCTCGATTTCCGAGGTTTCTCGGGCACGATCGCCTCCGGAACGATCAAGCCCGGCGACCGTGTCGTCGTCTCCGGCTCCGGCCGCGTGACGGAAGTGGCGCGTATCGTCACCGCCGACGGCGATCTTGAGGAGGCGCAGGCGCTCGACGCGGTGACGCTCGTTCTTGCCGAAGAGGTCGATGTCACGCGCGGCGACGTGTTGAGCGATCCGCAGGCCCGCGCCGAGACCACGGACGCGTTCCGCGCCCAAATCCTGTGGATGAGCCAGACCCATGTGCGGCCGGGTGGTTCCTATCTGCTGCGCATCGGCACGCGCTGGGTGCCCGCCACCCTGCGTGCCATCAGCCACCGCATCGACGTTAACACGCTGGCGCATGAGCCCGCCGCCGAACTCGGCCTCAACGAGATCGCGCTGTGCGAGATCACGACCACGACGCCCGTGGCGTTCGACCCCTACGAGCACAATCGCACCACAGGCGCCTTCATCCTGGTCGATCGCGCCACCAACGAGACGGCGGCGGCCGGCATGATCGTGTCCTCGCTGCGGCGGGCCACCAACGTGCATCTCGAAAGCTCCGCCGTCGACAAGGCGGCTCGGGCGGCGGTGAAGTACCAGAAGCCCTTGATCGTGTGGTTCACCGGCTTGTCGGGATCCGGCAAGAGCGCGCTGTCGAAGGCGCTCGAGGCACGGCTGCACGCGGCGGGCCATCACACCTACAGCCTCGATGGCGACAATCTGCGCCACGGCCTCAACGGCGATCTCGGCTTCTCCGAGGCCGATCGCCGGGAGAATATCCGCCGGGCCGGCGAGGTGGCGAAGCTGATGGTGGATGCGGGGCTCGTCGTCCTGTGCGCCTTCATCTCGCCGCTGCAGGCCGAGCGCGACATGGTGCGCGCCATGGTCGAGCCCGACGAATTCGTCGAGGTTTTCGTCGACACGCCCATCGAGGAATGCATCCGGCGCGATCCCAAGGGTCTCTATGCCAGGGCGATCGCCGGCGAGATCCCGGATTTCACGGGCATCTCCGCGCCCTATGAAGCCCCGGAGAATCCCGAACTGCGGCTTGAGACCGTGCACGAAGGCCCCGACGAGCTTGCCGATCGCGTGCTGAACCTGCTGCGCGGCCGTGCCATTGCGACGGCGGAATGGGTGAGCCCCTGAGGCCGGTTTCGGGAAAAGAATGAAACCTCCCGCGTCGCGCGGTGTTTTCCTCTCAACAGGAGGTGCACGCATGACGCAGGCCACCAAGACGATTCCCGCCGCGACCGAAGAGACCGAGCGCGGCCGGACGGATGCCGATATCTCTCCCGCCGAATTCCGCAAGGACGTCTGGGAGAACACCGGTGATGGCGAGGAACTCGCGCTGCGCGAGGCCAAGCTGGGCGCCGAGGGCGATGTCGACGACATGTCCGATCTCGTCGCCAACGAGACTCCTGAGACCGTGCGTCGGATCTCCGATCCGCACATCTCGGACACCGATCGCAACGATTGAACGCACCCCGTACGCGAGGGAATGGGCGGAACCGCCCTCGGATCCCCGCGTTCCGGGAAGAGGTGCTTCCCGCGCCTCAACATTCAAGAAACAACAGGGAGGTCCAGATGGCTGACCGTGACAAGACCCGATGGCAGGACGACCGCCAGCGCAGCGATTACAGCGAGCGCCGCCCCGGTGGTGACCGTGACTTTTATGGCCGCGATACCCGTTTCGAAGACGATTATGGCCTCGGTTACGGCGAAGAGGGCGCAACCAATTACCGCCTTCGCGATTCCGATCGCGGCGAACGCTTTGGCTCCACCAATCGGCCGGAGGGCTACCGTGCCTATGGCGGCGGCAGCCGGGATTCCCTGGCCGGCGGCAGTGCAGGCCGTGGCTCCTATGGCGGGTCGGCCGTGGGGCGCGGCGGCTGGAGCCGCAGCCAATACGACGATTTCAGCCGCGATTTCTCGAGCGACCAGAGCTTCGGCTATGGCCGTCCGGAAAATGCCAATCCGTATGGCTACACCGATCGCAACGCCGACCATCGCGGGCGACCGGGCTATGGCCGCGCCGACAGCGGCTACGATCAGGACCGTTCTCGCTACTCACAACCGCGCCCTGAAGAGCGTGGCTTCTGGGACCGCGCCAGCGACGAGGTGTCGTCCTGGTTCGGCGACGAGGAGGCCGAGCGTCGGCGTCGCGAGGATGCACGCCATCAGGGCGTCGGCCCCAAGGGCTATCGCCGCTCCGACGAGCGCATCCGTGAGGACATCAGCGACCGCCTGACCGAGGACCCCTATATCAACGCCTCGGAGATCGAGGTGAACGTCGAGGGTGGCGAGGTCACACTGACCGGCCATGTCGACAGCCGCAACGCACGCCGTCGCGCCGAGGACATCGCCGAGCGCATTTCCGCAGTGACGCACGTGCAGAACAATCTGCGCGTCACCTCCGGCTCCGACACGACGCGTGAGGAGCGGGAAGGCGGCGTGGCCGCAACCAGCACGAAGTCGAGCTCGAACGTGTTCGGTGGTTCCGGCCTGCCATAGGCGCCGGCATTACGGGAATGGGAAGCGGCGGCCTCAGGGCCGCCGTTTTCATGTCACGGCGCGCGCCGCAGGCCGTCCGTGACCTCGAAGGAATGAGCGAGCTCCACCGTCGCATCGCCGCCGACGCCGACAAGGAAGCGGCCCGGCTCCACGACATAGCTGCCGTCCTCCAGCGTGAAGCCCAGTTCGGCCGCCGGCACCTTGAGCACGACCCGGCGCTCCTCACCGGGCTTCAGCGTCACCCGCTCGAATGCTTTCAGCTGGCTCCCGGGGCGGGTCTGGCTCGCAAGCTCGTCGCGCACATAAAGCTGCGCGATCTCGCTGCCCTCGCGCTCTCCCTCGTTACGCAGGGTCACGCTCACCGCCAGCGTGCCCTCGCTCCCCAGGCTCGCGGTGTCCACTCGCACATCGGAATAGGCGAATGCCGTGTAGGTCAGGCCGAAGCCGAACGGGAACAGCGGGCCCGGCTTCTCGTCGATGTATTTGAGCGTGAAACGGCTGTGCGCCTCATAGGGTCGCCCGCTGGCCAGTGCGTCGTAGAACATCGGGGCCTGCCCCGCATTGCGCGGCCACGTCAGAGGCAGTCTGGCGGACGGCGAGGCCACGCCGAACACGAGGTCGGCCACGGCATGCCCGCCCTCGGTGCCGGGATACCAGGCCATCAAGACGGAGGCGAGGCGCTCCACATAGGGGCTGATATCCAGCGGACGCCCCGCCATCACGACCAGCACGACCGGCTTCCCGGTGGCGATCAGCGCGTCGAGCAATTCGCCCTGCCGACCCCAAAGGCCGAGCCGGGAGCGGGTGGCCGCCTCGCCGGAGAATTCCCGTGGCTCGCCCAGCACGGCGATGACCACGTCGGACGCTCGCGCCGTCGCCACCGCATCGGGGAACCCCGCATTGTCGGTGCAGGCGCGGTCACAGCCTTGCGCGAAACTGAGCTCTGCACCCTGTTTCTGCGCCTGCTCGCGCAGCCCCGCAAGCGGGCTCACCGCCTGGTCGGCGCGGCCCCGGGCCTCGTGCGGGCCGAGCTGTTCGCCAGCATCCTCCGCGAGATAGCCGATCACCGCGATCTTCTTCACATCGTCCTTGAGAGGTAGGACGTCGTTTTCGTTGCGCAGCAGAACCATGCTGTCGCGCGCCGCGATGCGGGCGGCCTGGCGCAATTGGGGCGTCAGCGCCGCGTCATCGGCTTTCGCCGGGTCGGGATCGGCGCGCTCGAACAATCCGGTGCGGAACTTCACACGCAGCACGCGGCGCACGGCCTCGTCCACGCGCGAGACGGGGATGCGTTCGGCCCGCACCTCGTCCGCCAGATGGGCGGCGTAATATCCGCTCATCATGTCCATATCGACGCCGGCCAGCATGGCCTTGCGTGCAGCCTCCGCACCGTCGGCCGCCACGCCCATTCGGATAAGATCGCCGATCGAGGACCAGTCCGACACCACGAAGCCGCCGAAGCCCCATTTGTCCTTCAGCACGCCCGTCAGCCGTGAACGATCGGCGGTCGAGGGCAAGCCGTTGAGCGCCGAGAGCGCCGACATTACGGATTCCGCGCCGGCCGCGATGCCGGCCTGGAACGGCGGGTAATGATAATCGGCCAGTTCGTTGGCCGGGACTGAGGCGCCGTCATAATCGCGTCCGCCGGCGACCGCGCCGTAGCCCACGAAATGCTTCAGCGTGGTGGCCATGCCGGCCGCGCGAAACCCCTCGACCTGTGCGGCGGCGAAGGCACGGGCCAGGAACACGTCCTCGCCTGCGCCTTCGACGATGCGGCCCCAGCGTACGTCGCGGCCCATGTCGATCATGGGCGAGAATGTCCAGTTCACGCCGGCCGCCATGGCCTCGCGGGCGCTCAGTTCGGCAATGTTGCGGGCAAGGTCGGGATTGAAGCTTGCGGCCTGCGCCAACGGCATTGGGAACAGGGTGCGGAAGCCGTGCACCACGTCGAGCCCGGTCAGCAGCGGAATGCCGAGCCGGGATCCGCGTGCCACTTTCTGGATATCGGCGGTGATCTCAGCCGTGTTGAAGCCGATGGTTGCACCCGCGCCGCCGCGCGCCACGATCTCGGGCGCGTCGGCCTGGTCCACGCCCGTGATGATGAGCTGGCCGACCTTTTCCTCCAGCGTCATGCGCGACAGGAGGCCGTCGATCCGGGCCTCGATGGCGGGGTCGGGCGCATTCGCTTGGGCACGCGCCGCGATGGGCGCGAACAGGACAAGCGCCAGAAGCGTCAGGCGAAGAAGCGACGAAGGCATGGGGGTGTCCGATGATGTGGGCACCCGCTCTTACGACAAATCGGCCGGCGACGAAACGGCGGCAGGCGCCTTAGATCGACCGTTATTGGCGGATAAGAGCCCCTAGAAAAGAAAGAGGCCGTCCGCAAGGCGAACGGCCCAAGTCTAGGGAGGAAACGCCCAAAGAGGGCAGCAGCAACGAAACGTTGCTACGAGTGTTAATATAGTGAAACGGGCCCGTTCCCCTCAACGACGAAGGTTGCAGGTGTGACATGCGTATACTGCATACCACAGTGCAGAAGGGCTGCGCTTTGCGTGGAATCTGGGCACGGCCATGAACATCCGGGTCGGAATTGGCGGATGGACCTTCGAGCCTTGGCGCGGCACGTTTTTTCCGAAGGGCCTCAAGCACGCGGAGGAATTGTCCTACGCCTCCCGCCATACGACCTCGATCGAGGTCAACGGCACCTTCTACCGCACGCAATCTCCCGACACGTTCGCCCGCTGGGCTGACGAGGCTCCGGATGATTTCATCTTCTCGCTGAAGGCGCCTCGTTTCACCACGAACCGCAAGGTGCTGGCGGAGGCGGGTGAATCCATCGAGAGGTTCACGGCGAGCGGCATCGACCGGCTGGGGCCGAAGCTCGGGCCGATCCTGTGGCAGTTCGCGCCCACCAAGCGCTTCGACCCGGATGATTTCGCGGCCTTTCTCGCCCTCCTGCCGGAGGATGCGTCGGGCGTCCGGCTGCGGCATGCGGTTGAGGTCCGCCACGAGACATTCCGCGATCCCGCTTTTCTGGAAGTGCTGCGGCCGCGCAATGTGGCGCTCGTCTACGCCCATTCCGACGATTATCCCGAGATCGCAGATCCGACGGCCGACTTCATCTACGCCAGGCTGCAACGCACGCGCGAGGAGGAGGCTGCGGGATATGCGTCATCGGAGCTCGACGCATGGGCCGAGCGCGCCCGTCTGTGGTCGAAGGGCGACGCGCCGAAAGATCTTCCCATGATCGGGAAGGCACCGAAATCGGGTGCGCGCGAGGTCTTCATCTATTTCATCAGCGGTGCCAAGGTGCGCGCGCCGGCGGCCGCGCAGGCGCTGATCGCCCGTCTCGGCGAAAGCTGACCTCTATTCCGGGCCTGAACCATGATCCGCGTTTCCGATCGTCTGTGGCTCGACCCGGCCGAGATACAGGAAAGCTTCATCCGTGCCTCCGGCCCCGGCGGACAGAACGTCAACAAGGTGGCGACGGCGGTGCAATTGCGCTTCGACGTGCGCGGTTCGCCCTCGCTTCCCGAAGGTGTGCGCCAGCGGCTGGAACGCCTGGCCGGACGCCGCATGACCGCCGATGGCGTGCTGGTTCTCACCGCCCGCAATCATCGCTCGCAGGACCACAACCGCCAGGAGGCGCTCGAACGCCTGATCGAGTTGATCCGCGATGCGGCGACGCCCCCGCGGCCCCGGATCGCCACCCGTGTTTCACTTGCGGAACGCCGCCGCCGACGCGAGGCGAAAGCCCGGCGATCCGCCGTCAAGGGCCTGAGAGGCTCCCCCGAACGGCTCGACTGACGAAAAGAGCCGAATTTCGACTGGTTTTTCGTCATTCAGCGCAAAAAATCCACTTCATCGCGGGCGCGGCTGGAGTTATGCTGAGAAGTGTAGGCCGTATCTTGTCCAGTTGTGCTTGAGGGTCGGCTGCTTGCTGAGCGCGCATGCGAGGCAGAATGAAACATTGGAATAAGACGGCAGCGCGCGCGGCCGGTTTGACGGGGGCCCCGTACGGCGGGGGACAAGCATAATGGGCAGAGGTAAGGATTTCAGGCCGAAGACTCGGCGAGGCTTCGACGACGACTTTTCGCCGCCGAGCGATTACGCGCCCCCGCCGCGCTCCTACGGGGGCGGTGCCGGTGGCGGCGGCGGCTACGGTGGTGGCGGCGGCGGTTATGGCGGCGGCGGTGGCGGTGGCTTCTCCAGCGGCGGCGGCTTCAGCCGTGGCGGCGCGGGTGCGCCTCCCCCGTCCGGCGATCCTGTCAACGCCACCGTGAAATGGTTCAACGGTGAGAAGGGCTACGGCTTCGCCGAGATCTCCGACGGTTCGGGCGATGCGTTTCTGCACATCGCCGCGCTGCAGGCCTTGGGCCGCGAATCGGTTCCCCCGGGTGCCACGCTCAGCGTGCATGTCGGTCAGGGCCAGAAGGGCCGCCAGATCACGCACGTATTGTCGGTAGACGACAGCACCGCCACCCCCGAGGCGCCCCGGCGTCCGGCCGGCGGCGGCTATGGCGAGCGTTCGGGCGGTTACGGCGAGCGCTCCGGCGGTGGCTATGGTGAGCGTTCGGGCGGCTACGGCGAACGTTCCGGCGGCTTCGGCGGCGGCGCTCCGCGTCGTGGCCCGGCGGAAACCGGCCCGTCCACCGAGATGAGCGGAACCGTGAAATGGTTCAGCGTCGAGAAGGGCATGGGCTTCGTTGAGACGGGTGATGGCGGCAAGGACGTGTTCGTTCACATCTCCGCCGTTCAGCGCTCGCAGCTTTCGGGCCTCAACGAGGGCCAGCGCGTGACCATGCAGGTCGTCGAAACGCCGAAGGGCCGTCAGGCCACCTCGGTGCGCAGCGACGACTGAGTGCAGCGCATCTCACATTGAAAAAGCCGGGCATTTAGCCCGGCTTTTTTGTTGGTGCCGACGGAAAGGGTTACGGGAACGTCCCGACCCCAGACCGCGTTGGCCCTGATCTGGTGACGGATCGGGAGCCGCTATGTCTGACATACGTATCGACGCCAAGACCGATGCTGATCGCGAGATGGCGGACCCGCCGGATGCGCCCGGCGATATTCCCCATCCCGATCATCATGTCGACGTGCCTGCCGCGCCCTCGACCCACCCGCCGGAACCGCCGCTTGTGCCCAGCGCGGAAGGGTTCGCCGTGTTCTGGAACATGTATGGCCCGACCACGCTCCTCATCCTGGTGGGTCTGGTCATCGCCGCTTTCGTGCTGTGGGGTGTGGGCGGCGGCTGACGGAGGCTTGCCTTCCCTGCCGCTCTGCGTTTGATCGGCGGGTGACGCGTTTTTCCTTCCCCCTTCCCATCGATGATGCGCTGCCCGATCTCGGGGCGGCGCTGCAGACCGGCACGCAGGCCGTGCTCGTGGCGCCCCCCGGCGCCGGCAAGACCACACGCGTGCCGCTCGATTTGCTGGTGGCGGAATGGCGCGGCGATGGTCGCATCCTCCTGCTGGAGCCGCGCCGCATCGCCGCCCGCGCGGCCGCCGAACGCATGGCTCACAGCCTGGATGAGCGTGTCGGCGAAACGATAGGGCTGCGGGTGCGGCTCGGATCCAGGATCGGGCCGGCCACCCGCATCGAAGTCGTGACCGAGGGCGTCTTCACCCGCATGATCCTCGACGATCCGGAGCTGTCCGGCGTCGCGGCCGTGCTGTTCGACGAATTCCACGAGCGCTCGCTCGATGCCGATCTCGGTCTCGCTCTGGCGCTCGACGCGCAGGCGGCCCTGCGGGACGATCTGAGAATACTCGTGATGTCCGCCACGCTCGACGGCGCGCGTGTCGCGAAACTTCTGGGCGGCGCACCGATCATCGAGAGTCTTGGGCGATCCTTCCCCGTCGAAACGCGTTATGCGGGGCGCGACCCATCCCTTCGACTGGAAGACGATGTCGCCAATCTGACCCGCCGCGCGCTGATGGCGGACGAGGGCAGCGCGCTCGTGTTCCTGCCCGGTCAGGCCGAAATCCGCCGCACCGCCGAGCGGCTGCGCGAACGCCTGGGCGGTGCGGTTGATGTGGTCGAGCTCCATGGCGGGCTCGATCCGCGTGAGCAGGACAAGGCGGTGCAGCCCGCTCCGGCCGGACGCCGCAAGGCTGTGCTGGCCACCTCCATCGCCGAGACCAGTCTGACCATTGAGGGCGTTCGCATCGTGGTCGATTGCGGCCTCGCCCGCGTGCCGGTGTTCGAACCCGCGACCGGTCTGACACGGCTGGAAACAGTAAAGGCATCCCGCGCCGCTTCCGATCAGCGCCGGGGTCGCGCCGGCCGTACCGAGCCTGGCATCTGCTACCGCATGTGGGAGGAAGCGGCCAATGGCGGTCTGCCCGCTTTCCAGCCGCCGGAAATCCTGTCGGCCGATCTGTCCGGCCTGCTGCTCGATCTCGCCAATTGGGGCGTGGCTTCGTCGGACGCGCTGTCCTGGCTCGATCCGCCGCCCGTGCCCGCGCTCAACGAGGCCGGCAAGCTTTTGCGCCAGCTCGGCGCGCTGGACGGGGACGGCCGCATCACCGACCGTGGCCGCCACATCCGCTCGCTGCCTCTGGCGCCGCGCCTTGCCGCGATGCTGCTCGATGCGGCTGGCCGGGGCGCGGCAGAGGAGGCGGCCGAAATCGCCCTGCTGATGGTGGAGCGCGGCCTCGGCGGCGACAGCGCCGACATCGCCCAGCGGCGCGCCCTGTTTCGGCGCGACCGTTCGCGCCGCGCCGAGGAAGGCCGTTCGCTCGCCGTGCAATGGGGGCGCACCGCAGAGCGGCTTGCCCCTGCGCACGACACGGAAGGTCTCGGCGCCGGGCCGCTGCTGGCGCTCGCTTATCCCGACCGCATTGCTCAGGCGCGCGGTCGGCCCGGCGAGTTTCGTCTCGCCAACGGGCGTGGCGCTGCGGTGGATGCCTCCGATGCGCTGGCGCGCGAGCCCTTCCTCGCCATTGCGGATCTTGCAGGATCCGCCGGTTCGGCCCGCATCCGCCTGGCCGCCGCCTTGGACAGCGACGATCTTCTGCGCCTGTTCGCCGATCGCATCGTGTCGCGCGCTGAGATCGCCTTCGACCGCGCTTCGGCGTCCGTGCGGGCTCGCGCCGTGCGCAGGCTCGACGCACTCGTTCTGGCCGACGCGCCGGTGAAGGTTCCACGCGACGAGGATACGGCCCGCCTTCTGGCCGAGGGCATTGCCGCGCTCGGCCTCGACCGCCTGCCATGGAGCCGTGCCTCACGCCAATGGCGAGACCGCGTGGCCTTCCTCCGCCGTGCGGAAGGCGATCCCTGGCCCGATGTCGGTGATGAGGCCCTCTCGGCTGGCGTCGCGGACTGGCTTGCGCCGCATCTTCTCGGCAAGAGCGCGCTGGGCGAGATCGGGCCCGGCGATCTCGACGATGCGCTCCGCGCGCTTCTTCCCTACGATCTGGCGCGCCGGCTCGACGCCGAGGCTCCCACCCATATCGATGTGCCGTCGGGCTCGCGGCTCGCGGTGGATTATTCCGGCGACGAGCCGATGCTGTCGGTGCGCGTGCAGGAAATGTTCGGCCTCGACCGTCATCCCGCTCTGGCCGGCGGGCGGGTGCCCGTTCTGCTGGAATTGCTGTCGCCGGCACAGCGCCCGGTTCAGGTCACGCGCGATCTGCCCGGGTTCTGGCGCGGTTCATGGGCGGCGGTGCGGGCCGACATGCGCGGCCGCTATCCTCGCCACCCCTGGCCGGAGGACCCGCAATCCGCCGAGGCCACGCGCAGGGCCAAGCCGCGGGGCACCTGAGAAGCCTCAGCGCAGATCGTATTCGTAGGTGCCGTAGCGTTCGCCCCACAAGCGCTCGCCGATCCCGCAGCTGACCGGCAGCGATTGCGCGGGGATGAAGCGGGGCGGCGGCTCCAGGTTCGAGATCTCGAGGACGAGCTTCGTGCGCACCGCTTCCTGGAACTGCTCCGCCCCATTGACCGGCACCACGAACGCGCCGGGCCCGCCCACCACGCAGGCGCGGTAATAGGCTTCCAGCTCCACGATATCCATGGAGACAGGACCCTCTGTCTTCAACACGAGCGGCAGGCCGTTGATCGCGATGTTCTGCGCCAGCACCGCATCGCGCGCGACCGTCACCGGCATGCCCTGATTGTTCGGCCCGTCGCCCGAAACATCGATGACGCGCCGCGATCCCGTGACCCCGCTGTTGCGGAATTGGTCGGCCGAAAAGGCAAGCGCGGCCGAGATCGAGGTGCGGAAGGCGCGGCCGGACGGAGCCTCGGCCAGCTTGGCGGCGAACATTTCCGCGCTCTCCGCGCTGTCGATGATCTGCCAGTCCACCAGCAGGGTCTGCTGCACCATGCCCGCCCATTCCACATAGGCGACGGCGATGCGTCCATAAAGTCCGCTCTGGATCGCCTGGATCACCGGCTTGGAGGTGATGGCCTGGATATATCCCTCGCGCTGCAGCTTCAGCTCGTCGAAATCCATGGAATAGGAGACATCGACGGCCAGCACGAGTTCGAGGTCGACATTGTTGTCGTCACGGGTGGGCTGCGCCGATGCTCCCGCGGCCGGGCTGAGGATGAGGAGCAGGATCAGCGCAATGGTTCGCATCACACCTCATCATGGTGCACATGACGAAACCATGATGCTGCCATTGATTGCCCGGTCCGCCAAGCGGCAATTCAGAACGAGGCGTCGAGCGCCTTGCCCGTCAGCATGACGCCGAAGGACTCGCTGGAAAGGCGGAGATCGGAAAAGCCGAAGATCGCCAGAAACGTCGAGAACATGGATTTCTGCCGATAGCTGGCCTGGACGCGGATCAGGCTCCTGCTTTCCTCGGAGGGAACGAGGTCGGATGTCTGCTTGGCGGGACGGCTGCCCTGTTGCGTGTTCCAGTCGTAGGACCAGACCACAGCGCCGCCGCCATCCTTCCTGTCGATGCGCTGGATGACCACGCTCAGCACCGAGCGGTCGCGTGCGAAGGGAAACAGCACCGCCGAGGATCGATCGACGAAGCGGCCCAGATCAGCCCTCGTGACCGGCGGAACGTAATCGTCCCTCAGGTTCTGCTCGCTCTGGGCGTTGGCGTCGGCTGTGAAGCGGTAGACCGTTTCGGTCATTTCGTGCAGCTTGGCCCGCGCGCTCAGCGCCCGTGTGATCTCGAACGTGCCCAGCAGCATGAACAGCATCAGCGGTGCGATCAGCGCGAATTCCACCGCGCTTGCGCCGCGACGGTCCCGCCGCAAGCGCCCGGTGACGGATGATCTCGATGCCTGGCCGCCGCTCACTGGAACCTCTCGTTCCGGAACACGGCCGTGGCGATCAGCATCGTCTTGCCGTTGACCTTTGCGACCCCGATGCCGATCGGCCATTCATAGGCCGCTCGAACGATGACGAAATCGCCGGCTCCGCCGGTCTGGTAGCAGATGCCGGCGGGAGACGGTTTTCCCGGTTCGAAGCAGCGCGGGTCGAAATCCGTGCCGACGTCGGCATCGAGCGGTACCGCTTTGACCTGCAGATGCATCTGATCGCAGTTCAGCGTGTTGATGCGCGAGCACACCCGCTCCCGGAAGACGTCGAAATTCGGCGCTTTGGCCACTTCTTCGCGCGTCCACAATTCGCGGGCCGCGACGTTGACGGCGGTCTGCATGCCCTGTGTCAGGAACAGGATGAGCGACACCTGGATGATCGCGAACAGAAGGCCGAAGAACGGCAAGGAGATGATGGCGAATTCCACCGCCGTGGCGCCACCTTCGTGCCTCAGCAATCCGCCGGGGAGGCGGCCAAGCCGGGATCCGCGCCCGGCCGGCCCGCATATTGGCCTCATCACGCCCTCGAATCCCGCCTACCGGCCCGCCGCCACATTGTTGCGCGAGCCGATCTGCCCGGCATTCTTGTCGAAGAATTCCGGATTGTCGCCCAGTGTCACGGTCTGCTCGCAGCGCGGCGTGCAGGCCCAGGTTTCCCGCGCCATGCCACGCTGCACCACGACGAGTTTGCGGTCGGCCCCTTCCACGCGCACATCGAGATCGCGCAGCACCTGGCCCTCGGAATCGAGCGCCAGAATGTTGGTCGATCCATAGCTCTTCGGCGTCACCACCATCAGGCCGCGCGGCTGCGGCCGCAGGATGGCGTCGGCGATGCCGGGATTGCCGATGACGAGGGTGCTGACGTCTTCGGGGAGGCGCACCACCTGCGAGCGATCGAGCACGAGGCGCAAGGGTTCGCGCGCCGCGCTGTCAGTCGCCGCATCCTGCGCGAGCACAGGCATCGGCGCCGCGAGACATGCGAGGCCGAGCAGGGCTGCGAGATGAAGGGGGCGGCCGGGATTCATCTGCTCGTCCTCGTTGCAATCGGGCTTTAGGCTTTATGAACGGGGAAGGTGAAGGAACCGCTAATACACGGGCCTTCAAAGCATTCGTATCGCAACCCTTTGTTCAGGATAGCGAAAATTTGGGCCACATCTTGAAACAAAGCTGTCGGATTAAGATTGTAGCAACAGGGGCGGCCTATGGTCGCGAGAACTTTCGAGGCTGCGGGATGCGCTCGGAAGAGAATGCCCGAGACTCCAGGAGTAGATCAAAATGAACCTGTTTTCGCGTATCAGGAACAACCAGTCTGGCGCCACCGCCATCGAATACGCGCTTATCGCGGCGCTCATCGCCATTGCTGCCATCGTGGCCATGGGCCTCGTGGGTAACGGCATCGAGAATACGTTCAACAACGTCGCCAACGGCCTGAACGGCACCACCAGCGGCGGTAGCGGCAGCGGTGGCGGTAGCGGCGGTGGCAGCTAATAAGCGAGCTTGCTGCTATCCATTTCGGGAGCCGCCCTTTCAGGGCGGCTTCTCTTTGCTCTGAGGCCATATGTCCGGTCTGGCCCTTTCCGCGCTCATGATTTTCCCGCTGCTAATGATCGCGGCGGCGCTGTTCGATCTCACCACCATGACGATCCCGAACTGGCTGAACCTCCTAGTTGCGGCCCTGTTCGTGCCGGCGGCCCTGCTTGCGGGCCTGACATGGAGCGTATTCGGCTGGCACATGCTCGGCGCGCTCATCATCTTCGCCATCTGCCTTGCCTTGTTTGCCATGAACCTGATCGGCGGCGGTGATGCCAAGCTCGCCAGTGCCATCGCGCTGTGGCTCGGCCCCGCGCTGCTTCTGCCCTGGGCGCTTTGGTTCGCGATCTTCGGCGGGCTCCTGGGCCTCGTGCTCATAATCTTCCGCCGCTGCCCCATCTTCGCCCGCGCGCCGGCCTGGATCGTCCGCCTGCATGCGCCGGAAGAGGGCGTGCCCTATGGTCTTGCTCTGGCTCCGGCGGCCCTGCTGTTCTATCCGCAAATGGCCGTCGTCGAGGCCGTCTCCGCCGCCGTTTCTTAACGATTTAAACCTCGCATTAACCATACATTGAGGAAGATCGGCCCAAATAGAGTGGCCGGCTTTCTTCTGTAGGGGCCGCACCGAGGTAATCGTGATGAGCCTTGTCCGCATACTGGTATTGGCTGTCGCCTTGTTGGCAGGCGGTGCCGCGGCATGGCTGGTCAGCCGCCCGGACAACACCCCGCCGCCGGAGCAGCCGCAGGCCGTCACCCCCGCAACGGAAGTGCTGGTCGCGGCCCGCGCCATCAGCGTCGGGCAGATCGCGGTGCGGGACGATTTCGCCTGGCGGTCCTGGCCTGCCGACGGCACGGAAGGGCTCATCGTCCGTTCCGGCCAGCAGGACGATCTGGCCGATTATGTCGGGCGAATCGCGGTCGCGGCCATCGCGCCGGCGGAACCGATCCTCCCGCAGAAGCTCCTCAAGCGCGATGCCGGTGGCGTTCTGTCCGTGGTGCTGTCCTCCGGCATGCAGGCGGTCGCCACGGAAATCACGGTGGAGACCGCGGCCGGCGGTTTCATCCTGCCCAACGATCGCGTGGATGTGCTGCTGACGGCCGGTGATCCGGCCCGCACACGGCGCGTGCTCACCAATGTGCGGGTGCTCGCCATCGATCAGGCCACTGCGCCGGCCGAGGGGCAGAAATCCTCGGCACAGGTGCGCACCGCCACGTTGGAATTGCCGTCCGATCTCGTGCCAACCCTGTCGGATGCCCGTCGCCAGGGTGCCCTGTCGCTGTCGCTCCGCTCGCTGGAGGATATGGGCGACGGCGTGCCGCGCCGCGCCGGATCCGCCGCCGCTACCGAGGATGAGGCTGCGCCCGAATCGGGTCCGCCTGCACCGCCCGCCATCATCCGTTACGGAGTGCAGAACGATGCATCGTAACAGCACCGTTTCTGGTTTCACCGGCCCGTCGGCGCTGCGTTCGGGCGCGGCGCGGATATTGGCGCTGTTCGCGGCGCTGGGTCTGGCGCAGCCGGCCTTTGCCGCCGACAAGGGCGCCTATGCCTATTCCTACAGCGGCGCCGCGCAGGCGCTGCAGCTCGGCGTCGGCAAGACACATGTCGTCGACCTGCCGCAGAACGCGGCCGAGGTGCTGGTCGCCGATCCGAAGGTGGCCAATGCCGTCGTGCGATCGTCGAACAAGGCGTACATCATCGGCATCGCTCTCGGCGAAACCGACATCATCTTCTTCGATGCGGACGGCCAGCAGATCCGCAGCTTCGCCGTCTCGGTGGGGCGCGATCTCACCGCGGTGCGCACCGCCATCCGCGCCGCTCTGCCCACCTCGAACATCGTCGTGCGCCCGGTTGGCGACGCCGTGATGCTGAGCGGCTCGGCACGTTCGGCCGGCGATGCCCAGACCGCCGTCGATCTCGCGGCCAATTACATCGGCGGCACCGGCAAGATCGTCAACGGCATCAACATCGAAGACCGGGAGCAGGTTCTGCTCAAGGTCAGCGTCGTTGAAATGCAGCGCAGTGTAGGCAAACAATTCGGAATGCAACTGGACGCTCAACGCTTGGGCGGCACAGATGTAAGGTTTGGCTCCAACCCGACGGCTCCATTCGGCGGTGGGGGTGGCACTGTACTTCCGGGACCCATCGCCGGTCCGACATCTGGCTTGAATACGGCCGGTAATGGACTAGGCGTGCTCCACACCTGGGGTGCTGGCGCTCTTCTTGCCAACATTGAAGCGCTCGAGTCTAACAACCTGCTCCGCACACTCGCGGAACCGACGCTGACGGCAATTTCGGGTGAGAAAGCGGATTTCCTCGCCGGCGGCGAGTTCCCGGTGCCTGTCCCGAACGAGGACGGCATCGCTATCGAATACAAGAATTACGGCGTCAGCCTTGCCTTCACGCCGATCGTTTTGTCGAGCGGCCGCATCAGCCTGCAGATCGGCACCGAGGTCAGCGAGCCCAGCACCGTCGGTTCCATCGTCACGAACGGCATCGCCGTCAGCGGCCTCACCACGCGGCGCGCCAACACCACGGTCGAACTGCCCTCCGGCGGCTCGCTCGCCATGGCCGGCCTGCTGCAGGACAATGCCCGACAGGGCTTTGCCGGCCTGCCCGGCGTCATCAATCTGCCGGTGCTTGGCGCACTGTTCCGCAGCCGCGAGTACATCCGAGGTCAAACCGAACTCGTCGTCATCGTCACGCCCTATCTCGCGAAATCGGTCAACGAGAAGAAACTGGCCCGTCCGGACGACGGCTACGCCGCGCCGACGGACGCCGAATCCATCCTGCTCGGCCGCCTCAACAAGGTATATGCGCCGGGCAAGGGAAGGGTGACGAACACCAAGGCCTATCGCGGTCCCATCGGCCATATCGTGGAGTGAGCATGCGCGCGGTTCTTTCCTGCCCCCTGCGCGGCCTCGCGCTTGCGGCTCTCGTCCTTACGCTCGCCGCCTGCAACGATCGCGGCGACATCACCTCGGGTCTGCCGGACACCCCGGCGGGGCGTCACCCCATCCAGGTCACGCGCGGGCAGGCGACCCTCGATCTTTTGCCGGGTGGCGGTCCGGGCGGGCTCACCGACCGGCAGATCGCCGATGTGCGCGCCTTCGCGGCCGGCTGGACGGCGAATGGCCGGGGGCAGCTCACCGTCGAGACGCCGTTCGGCGCAGGCCCCGTCACAGATACGCAATCGGCGGCTGCGACGAAGGAGATCCGCCGCCAGGTTCTGGCCGCCGGCGTGCCCTCGCGCGCAGTTCTTCTCGCGCGCTATCCGGCGAACGGGCCCGATCATCTCGCCCCGGTGCGCCTGTCCTATCCGGTGCTGGAAGCGCGCGTGCCCCATTCCTGCGACGTGAGCGTCGAGGATGCCGGCTACAGCGATCCGGAAATGTCGAACCGCAATCGCGGGCACTGGAATTTCGGGTGCGCGCAGCAGACCAACATCGCGGCGATGGTGGATGATCCGGAAGACTTCATCCGTCCCCGCGCCGACGACCGCGCGGATGCGGAGCGGCGTTCGGTGGTCATCGAGAGATATCGCGGCGGCGCGGCGACGATCGGCGCGACCACCAGCCAGTCCGTGAACACCGATCAATAGGGCGAGACCGCGCGGATGACCAATCTGGCCACGGCAGAGACGATGGAGACGGAGGGGCAGATCGTGCCCCTGCCGCGCGTGTCCATGCAGGCGTTCTGCGAGACGCCGGCCGTCGCGCAGATGGTGAAGGATGCCGCCGCCGACCGGCGCATGGAGAAAGTCCATGCGCGCGTCCAGATGGGTGGTGCGCCGGCGGCCGTCGAGGCCTATCGCAACGCGCCCACGCCCAACATCATCGTGCTGGAGAGCGAGGGCGGCCGGGGCGACATCACCGCCTGCCTCGACGCTCTCGCCGAGGTGTGCGACGCCACCACCAAGGTCGTGGTCATCGGCCACGTCAACGATATCATCCTCTATCGCGAGCTGATCCGGCGCGGCGTCAGCGAATACATGGTTGCCCCGTTGCAGCCGCTCGAATTGGTGCGCACCCTGTCGGAGATGTTCCGGGGCCCGAGCACCGATCCGCTCGGCCGCATCATCGCCTTCGTCGGCGCCAAGGGCGGGGTCGGCGCGTCCACCCTGTCGCACAACGTCGCCTGGGCCATTGCCCACAATCTCCAGTCCCAGACGGCGGTGGTCGATCTCGATCTCGCCTTCGGAACGGCCGGCCTCGATTTCAACCAGGACCCCCCGCAGGGCATCGCCGAAGCGGTGTTCGCGCCAGACCGGCTGGATTCGAACCTCATCGACCGTCTCCTTGCCAAATGCTCCGACAATCTCAGCCTGCTGGCGGCGCCCGCCACCCTCGACCGTACCTATGATTTCTCGGCCGAGGCGTTCGAACCGGTCTATGACGTCCTGCGCACCAATCTGCCGAGCGTCGTGCTCGACGTGCCGCATCTGTGGAGCGGCTGGTCACGCCGCGCGCTGCTGGGCGTCGACGAGATCGTGATCGTCGCCGCGCCGGATCTCGCCAATCTGCGCAACGCCAAGAACATCATGGATCTGGCCCGCGCCCAGCGTCCCAACGACGCCGCGCCGCGTCTGGTCATCAACATGGCCGGCATGCCGAAACGGCCCGAGATCAAGACCTCGGAATTCGCCAAGGCGCTCGACATGGAGCCCGTTGCGATCATCCCGTTCGAGCCCCAATTGTTCGGTACGGCCGCGAACAACGGGCAGATGATCGCCGAGATCTCCGCCTCTCACAAAATCAACGATTTGTTTCTTGATGTCGCGCAGGCTGTGATGGGACGCTCGGGCACAAGGGCGCCCAGGCGCGGCCTGTTCGATCCGTGGCTTACGAAGCTTTTGAAGAGGGCTTGAACCAGTGGCCATGTTCGGCAAGCGCGGCAATTTCGTTCCGGACCCGGCGCTCGCGCCCGTTCCGACGACGGCGCCCGCGCAGCCGGCGTCGGGCACGAGCCTTCCCGCCGCCTCACCGCAGGCGGTCGCCCGGCCCGCGGGCAGCGTCCAGCCGGTGCCGGCGCGCATCGCCAAGCCGGAACCGCGCCGCCCCGACCAATATTACGAGACCAAGAGCGCCATCTTCTCGGCCCTGATCGAGGCGATCGATCTGGCCCAGCTCGCCCGCCTCGACAGCGAAAGCGCGCGCGAGGAAATCCGCGACATCGTCAACGAGATCATCTCGATCAAGAATCTCGTGATGTCGATTGCCGAGCAGGAGGAATTGCTCGACGACATCTGCAACGACGTCCTGGGTTACGGGCCGCTCGAGCCGCTTCTGGCGCGCGACGACATCGCCGACATCATGGTCAACGGGGCCAACAGCACCTTCATCGAGGTGGGCGGCAAGATCCAGCTGACCAATGTTCGCTTCCGCGACAATTCCCAATTGCTCAACATCTGCCAGCGCATCGTCAGCCAGGTGGGCCGCCGCGTTGATGAATCGAGCCCCATCTGCGACGCGCGCCTTCCCGACGGCTCGCGCGTCAACGTCATCGGGCCGCCTCTGGCGCTGGATGGTCCCACGCTCACCATCCGCAAGTTCAAGAAGGACAAGCTGACCCTCGACCAGATGGTCAGGTTCGGCACGATCACCGCCGAAGGCGCCGAGATCCTGCGCATCGTCGGGCGCTCGCGATGCAACGTCGTGGTGTCGGGCGGAACGGGCTCGGGCAAGACCACGCTCCTGAACTGCCTGACGCGCGCCATCGACGAGGACGAGCGCATCATCACCTGCGAGGACGCGGCCGAGCTCCAGCTCCAGCAGCCCCATGTGGTGCGCCTGGAAACCCGCCCGCCCAACCTCGAGGGCGAGGGTCAGATCACGATGCGCGATCTCGTGCGCAATTGCCTGCGCATGCGGCCCGAGCGGATCATCGTGGGCGAGGTGCGCGGACCCGAGGCATTCGATCTGTTGCAGGCCATGAACACCGGCCATGACGGGTCGATGGGCACGCTGCACGCCAATTCCCCGCGCGAGGCGATGTCGCGTATCGAGAGCATGATCTCGATGGGCAGCTTCAACCTGCCGCCGCGCACCATCCGCGAGATGATCGCCAATTCGATCGATGTCATCATCCAGACGCAGCGTCTGCGCGACGGCTCGCGCCGCATCACCCACATCACCGAAATCGTGGGCATGGAAGCCGACATCATCACCACGCAGGACGTCTTCGTCTTTGAAATCGTCGGCGAGGATCCTAATGGCCGCATCATCGGCCGTCATCGCTCCACGGGCATCGGCCGCCCGCGCTTCTGGGAGCGCGCGCGCTATTTCGGCGAGGAGGTGAACCTCGCCAGCGCACTCGACGCTGCCGAAGCGATCGCCCCCTAGGAAAGGCACGGAGGATGAACCTCGAGGCGATCATCCTTGTGGTCCTCGTCGCACTGGCGGCGGGGGCGGGATTGTACGTTCTCGCGGTGCCCTCCAACAGCCGTGTCGACAAGCGCCAGAAGGCGATCGCCGGCAACCGTGCTGCGGCGCGCGTCCAGGCCAACGCCACGCGTGACGCGCAGCAGCGCCGCACCCAGATCTCGGAGAGCCTGAAGCAACTGGAAAAGCGCGGCGGCAAGGCGGCCACCCTTGCCCAGCAATTGCAGCGT
The DNA here is from genome assembly GCF_052542005.1 of Terrihabitans aquatilis. Classification (NCBI taxonomy): domain Bacteria; kingdom Pseudomonadati; phylum Pseudomonadota; class Alphaproteobacteria; order Hyphomicrobiales; genus Terrihabitans; species Terrihabitans aquatilis. The sequence goes on from NZ_JBOCUO010000003.1 coordinate 195,244, forward strand.
GCCGGGCTCGATTGGACGCCGCAGCGCTTCTACCTTGTGAGCGCGCTCGGCGGCGCGCTGCTCGGCGCCTTCGCCTATATGTTCACCTTCGTGCCGCTGATCGGGGTCTTCGCGGCGCTCACCGGCATGTTTGGCCTTCCGCGCTGGCTGCTGAACTACGCCATCAAGCGCCGCCAGCAGGCGTTCCTGCGTGATTTCCCCAACGCCATCGACATCATCGTGCGCGGTGTCAAATCCGGCCTGCCGCTGGGCGATTGCATCCGCATCGTCGCGTCGGAAGCGCAGGAGCCGGTGCGCAGCGAGTTTCGCGCCATGCTCGAGACGCAGGCCGTCGGCATGCCGCTGGGCGAGGCGGTCGAGCGTCTGTATGATCGGACCGGCGTCGCCGAGGCCAATTTCTTCGGCATCGTCATCGCCATCCAGTCGCAATCCGGCGGCAATCTCTCGGAGGCCTTCGGAAATCTCGCCCGCGTGCTGCGCGAACGCGCCAAGATGAAGGGCAAGATCCAGGCGATGAGCATGGAGGCGAAGGCCTCCGCCGTCATCATCGGCGCGCTGCCGATCCTCGTCGGGCTCGGCGTCTATGTGATGAGCCCCGATTATCTCAGCCCGCTTTGGGAGACGAACACCGGCATCATGCTCTTGCTGGGCGGGGCTTTCTGGATGTCGTGCGGCATTTTCGTCATGCGCCAGATGATCAATTTCGATTTCTGAGGCGCCATGGATTTCATCGACCAGCTCCTCGATCGCAACGTCCTGATCATGCTGCTCACGGGCGTGGCGGCCGCCTTGTCCGTGTTCACGCTGGCCACGTCTTTCGTGGGCGGCAACCAGCTGGCGCGCCGCATGAAGTCGGTGGCGCTGGAGCGTGACAAGATCCGCGCCCGCGAGCGCGAGAAGCTGGCCCGCACCCAGCAGACCGGCAGCCTGCGGCGGGAACCCAAGGCCTTCATGAAGAACGTGGTCGACCAGTTCGACCTGGCCAAGCATCTCAGCACCGACGATGCCAAGGAAAAGCTGCTGATGGCCGGCTATCGTGGCCAGAGCCCGATGGTGGTGTTCCTGTTCTTCCGGCTCGTCATGCCCATCGTCATGTCGGCGCTTGCGCTGTTCTACTGCTTCTTCCTGGGCGGGCAGGGGCTCCCGTTCGCCGTGAAGATCGGCATCGTGCTTCTGGCCGCCTATGTCGGCATAAAGCTGCCGCAGCTTTATATTTCCAACCAGATCAGCAAGCGCCAGACCTCGATCCGCCGCGCTTTCCCGGACGCGCTCGATCTGCTGCTGATCTGCATCGAATCCGGCATGTCGATCGAGGCGGCGTTCCGGAAGGTCAGCCAGGAGATCGGTGAGCAATCCGTTCCGCTGGCCGAGGAACTGGTTCTGACCGGCGCCGAGATGTCCTATCTCCAGGACAGGCGTCAGGCTTATGAAAACCTTGCCCAGCGCACGGGGCTCGACGGCGTCAAGGCGGTGGCGGGCGCGCTGATCCAGGCCGAGCGTTACGGCACGCCGGTGGCCACGGCGCTGCGCGTGATGGCGCAGGAGAACCGAGACATCCGCATGAACGAGGCAGAGAAGAAGGCGGCCGCCTTGCCGCCCAAGCTTACCGTCCCGATGATCGTGTTCTTCCTGCCGGTGCTGTTCATCGTCATCCTCGGTCCGGCGGGCATCCAGATCCTGCAGATGATGCAATAGGCCGGACGCGCCTAGCCCCGCAGCTCCATCAGGTCGTCATCCTCGGCAGCAGCGGGCGCCGACGACGTCGCGCTTGCGGGCGCGGGCTTCGCCGAGGTGCGGGCCAGTTCCGCTTTCCAATATTTCAGGTTCGCGGCCACTTCCTCGGGCGGAAGGTCCTGCCGGGCGATGGCTTCGGCCTCGGCGAAGCGGCCCTGCAGGGCAACGACGAGCGCAAGGTTCTGGCGCATCTTGGCGGTCGCGCCCGGCTGCGCCACGGCCTGCCGCAGCGCCTTCTCGCCTTCGGCCGGCTTCTGCGCCAAAGCCAGCGAGAGGCCGTAATTGGTCAGAACGGACGGCTCGCCGGGTGCCAGAGCGAGGGCCGCGGCATAACGCTGCTGCGCTTCCTCCAGCCGGCCGAGTTGGTCGAGCAGCGCGCCTTCGGTGTTCAGCAAGCGCCAGTCCGGCTGGCGCGGGTCGTGGGCGCGGCGGATGGCGGCCAGCGCATCCTCGTTGCGGCCGGTCGCGGCGAGCGCCCGTCCATACGCGGCCAGCACCGCGTGGGATGCGTTCGGCCGAGCGGCCGCCTTGCCCAGCATCGCCAGCGCTTCGTCATTGCGCCCGGCGCTGCGCAGGGCCGCGGCCTGATTGATGATGGCTGCGTCCGGCCCCTTTGCCTGCTTCGGCAGAGCGGTCGAACCCAGGGAGCCGGTGACGTCGGTGTCCTTCTTCGTCACGCAGCCGGCGAGCGCGATGGACGATGCCAGCAGGCCGACGAGGGTGAAGGAGAGGCGGCGCGGCGAGGGCTGCATGGATCGACCTCAATCTTGCCGGAACCAGACCGGCGTCCATTAAGGAAGGTTTATGGTCGTTAACCCTAACGAAAGGTAAACCGGCGCGGCGTCTTCGGCATGGCCTCCTGTGCGGACACGCGTTTATGATGTGGGCAGCGTCACGCGTCAGAGGTCCTCTTCGTGCATCCCTCGCTTCTTCCTGCCGATACCGCCTTCGCCGTTCCCGTCTGGCTCCATGTGCGCGGGGGCGATTTCGATGCGCTGCCCGAACCGGCGCGGCGTTGGATCATGGCGACGGGCTTCGACGGCGCGGCCGGCAAGGTGCTGCCGGTGCCGGGCGAGGGCGGGGCGCTGGCAGGGATCGTCCTCGGCTGGGAAGGTGAGGGCGGCGATCCCTTTCTCACGGCCCATCTGGCGCGCGATCTGCCGGCCGGCGTTTACCGCCTGCACGGCAAGATCGCCGATCCCAAGCTGGCCGCGCTCGGCTTCCTGCTTGGCCTTTACCGCTTCGACCGCTATCGCAAGCGTGACGGCGCGGATGTGCGCCTTGTCCTGCCGCAGGGGGTCAGCGGCGCGGAGGTGGCGCGGCTGGCCGAGGGTGTCGCGCTGGCGCGCGATCTCGTCAACACGCCCTCCAACGAAATGGGCCCCGATGAGCTGGAAGCCGCCACAAGCGATCTTGCCGGCCGCCATCACGCCCGGCTCGCCGTGGTGCGCGGTGAGGATCTGGCGCGTGACTTTCCCCTGATCCACGCTGTCGGCTGCTCCAGCCCGCGCACCCCCCGCCTGCTCGATCTGACCTGGGGCGACGAGGCCGCGCCGAAGATCACCATCGTCGGCAAAGGCGTCTGCTTCGACACCGGCGGGCTCGACATCAAGCCCAGCGCGGCCATGCTCATCATGAAGAAGGACATGGGCGGCGCGGCCAACGCGCTCGGTCTGGCCCACCTCATCATGGATGCGAAGCTGCCCGTGCGGCTGCGCGTGCTGATCCCGGCGGTGGAGAACGCCATTTCGGGCGAGAGCTTCCGGCCGGGCGATGTCTATCGCAGCCGCAAGGGCCTCACGGTCGAGATCGGCAACACCGACGCCGAGGGCCGCCTCGTTCTGGCCGACGCCCTCTCGCTGGCCGACGAGGAGGCGCCCGACCTCCTGATCGATCTCGCCACCCTCACTGGTGCGGCGCGTGTCGCGCTGGGTCCGGATCTGCCGCCGCTGTTCACGAACGACGATGCCCTCGCCGAGGATCTGGTGAGCACCGGCTCGCGCGAGCGCGACCCGGTCTGGCGGCTGCCCTTCTGGAAGGGCTATGAGCGCATGCTCGATTCGAAGATCGCCGATCTGAACAATGCCCCGGCCGGCGGCTTCGCGGGCGCCATCACGGCGGCCCTGTTCCTGCGGCGTTTCGTGACGAACACGCCCTCCTACGCCCATATCGACATCTACGCCTGGACGCCCTCGGCGAAGCCCGGCCGTCCGGAAGGCGGCGAGGCCCATGCCATCCGCGCCATCTACACCCTGTTGAGCGAGCGCTACCCCTGCTCCAAAAAGCCGGTCGGCTAGGCGTTCATGCCGGTCGAACTCCGCCCTTCGCAGGCCCTGCGCCTCCTCAGCGATTTCAGCTTCGCACAGATCCGCGACAGCGAGGCGGATCTGTCGGCGCGGCAGACCGCCATCCTGCTCACCATCTATCTCGAGCCGCCGCCTCACACGGTGCGCGGGCTCGCGAAGAAGCTGGGCGTGACCAAGCCCGTCATCACCCGCGCGCTCGACACCATGGGCAAGCTCGACCTCGTCACCCGCCGGCGCGACGAGGCCGACCGCCGCAACGTCATCGTCCAGCGCACCGTCAAGGGCGCGCTCTTCGTCGAAAATCTAGGGGATGTGCTCATCCGCACCGCAAGGGAATTGCCGCTGTGACCGATCCGCGTCTGACGCCCGCCCGCCCCGATCTCGCCGCCGAACATCTGCGCGGCGACGTCGAGGCCGCTCGCTATGTCCCCGCGCTTGCCGCCTGCGTGGCTGTGGGCGTGGCCTCGCTGCGCAAGGAACCGCGCGAGGATGCGCCGCTTTTGACGGAAGCCATCTTCGGCGAGCCGGTGGCCATCTATGAACTGCGCGACGGCTGGGCCTGGGTGCAGCTCGAAACCGACCTTTACGTCGGCTGGCTGCCGGAATGGGCGCTCGGCCCGGTGCTGGAGCCCACCCACCGGCTGAAGGCGCTGCGCAGCTTTGTGTTCCCCGGTCCGGATATCAAGCTGTCGCCGGTTGATGTGCTGAGCCTGGGCAGCCGCCTCGCGGTGGAGCGGGAAGACGGCATGTTCGCGGTGCTGGCGGAGGGCGGCTACGCCATTGCCGGCCACCTCGCCCCGCTCGATCATGTCGAGGACGATCTTGTCGGCGTGGCCGAGCGTTTCCTCGGCATACCCTATCTGTGGGGCGGCAAGACCAGCCTCGGCCTCGATTGCTCCGGGCTCGTCCAGGTCGCGCTCGACGCCATCGGCGTAGACGCACCGCGCGACAGCGACATGCAGGAGGCGGCGGTCGGAAAGACGGTGCCGTTCGAGGGACCAGGTGCCTTGCAGCGCGGCGATCTCGTGTTCTGGAAAGGCCACGTCGCCATCGCGCGGGGTGACGGCACGTTGATCCACGCCAACGGCCACCATATGGCGGTCGCGGTGGAAGATGCGGCTGCGGCCATCGACCGTATCGAGGAAAGCGGCGCGCCGGTGCGCACCGTCAGGCGGCTGAGCCTGCTTCTGGCCTGAGCCCTGCTATTGTCGCGCCGCGCCCGCCACATCGAGGTTGAGCGCGGCCGCGATCAGCGCCTTGGTGTAGTCGGTCTCCGGCGCCTCGAAGATCTTGCGCGCATTGCCCTGTTCGACCACGCGGCCGTCCTTCATCACCACCACCTCGCTGGCCAGTGCGCGAACCACTTTCAGGTCGTGGGAGATGAAGAGATAGGCCAGCCCGTGCCGGGCCTGCAGGTCACGCAGAAGGTCCACAATCTGCGCCTGCACCGACATGTCGAGCGCGGAGGTCGGTTCGTCCAGCACCACGAATTTCGGCTGCAGCGCCATGGCGCGGGCGATGGCGATGCGCTGCCGCTGGCCGCCTGAGAATTCATGCGGATAGCGGTCCATCGCGGCCGCATCGAGCCCCACTTCGGTCATGGCCTGCGCCACTATGGCCCGGCGCTCCTCGGAGCTGCCATGATCCTTCTGGACCAGCAGGCCTTCCTCGATGATCTGCGCCACCGACATGCGGGGAGAGAGCGATCCGAACGGGTCCTGGAAGACGATCTGCATGTCCTTGCGCAGCGGGCGCATGATCTTCTGGCTCGCGCCATGAACATCGCGGCCGAGGAACACGATCGGCCCTTCCGAGCGGATCAGGCGCAGGATCGCAAGGCCGAGCGTGGTCTTGCCCGAGCCGGATTCGCCGACAACGCCGAGCGTCTGCCCCTCGCGCACCTGGATACTGACGCCGTCCACCGCCTTGATGTGGCCGACGGTCCGGCCCAGCAGGCCGCGCTTGATGGGAAACCACACCTTCACGTCGTCGGTCGAGACGATGACGGGCTTCGAGGTGTCGGACGGCGGCGGTTCGCCCTTCGGCTCGGCCGCCAGCAAATGGCGCGTATAGGCATGCTCCGGATCGCCGAACACGCTGGCCACCGGACCGTGCTCGACGATGCGCCCCTTCGTCATCACGCAGACGCGGTCGGCGATCTTGCGCACAATGCCGAGGTCGTGGGTGATGAACAGCACCGCCATGCCGAGCTTTTTCTGAAGGTCTTTCAGCAGCGCCAGGATCTGCGCCTGCACCGTCACGTCCAGCGCGGTCGTGGGTTCGTCGGCGATCAGGAGATCGGGCTCGTTCGCCAGCGCCATGGCGATCATCACACGCTGCCGCTGTCCGCCGGACAATTGGTGGGGAAAGGCGTCGAGCCGTTCGGCGGCGTTCTGGATGCCGACCTGCTGCAACAGCTCCAGCACCCGCTCGCGGATGCGCGCCCGCGGCCAGCCGCGGTGGACGCTGAGGATTTCCCCCACCTGCTGCTCGATCGTGTGCAGCGGGTTGAGCGAGGTCATCGGCTCCTGGAACACCATGGTGATGTCGGCGCCCCGCACGCGCCGGAGGTCGCTTTCGTCGCGGTTGAGCAGGTCCTCGCCCCGGAACCGGATTTCGCCCGACGGATGGCGCGCCGCCGGATAGGGCAGCAGCTTCAGGATGGACAGCGCGGTCACCGACTTGCCGGAACCCGATTCCCCCACCAGCGCCAATGTCTCGCCGCGCCTGATCTCGAACGACACCCGGTCCACAGCCAATGTCTCGCGGCCCTCCTGAACGAAGGCCACGGAGAGATCGCGAACGGAGAGCAGAGGCACGTCAGCTTTCATGGCGGCATGGTCCGTGGGGGCAGGCGTGCGCGGGATGATCGTGCGTCATCGGCCTACCTGAACGTCTTGCGGGGGTCGAACGCGTCACGCACCGCCTCGCCGGCGAACACCAGCAGCGACAGCATGGCCGCGATGGACATGAAGCCCGTAATGCCGAGCCAGGGCGCCTGCAGATTGGCCTTGCCCTGCGCCAGCAATTCCCCGAGCGACGGCGAGCCGGGCGGCAGGCCAAAACCAAGATAATCGAGCGAGGTCAGCGTGGTGATGGAGCCGCTCAGGATGAAGGGCATGAAGGTCAGCGTGGCCACCGTGGCGTTGGGCAGGAGATGCCGGCGCATGATGGTGAGGTTGGACACGCCGAGCGCCCGCGCCGCGCGGACATATTCGAAATTGCGCGCCCGCAGGAATTCGGCACGCACCACGCCCACCAGCGACACCCATGAGAACAGCAGCAATATGCCGAGCAGCACCCAGAAATTCGGTGTGATGACGGCCGCCAGGATGATGAGCAAATAAAGCGAAGGCACGCTCGTCCAGATCTCGATCACGCGCTGGAAGACAAGGTCCGTCCAGCCGCCGAAATAGCCCTGCACCGCGCCTGCCGCGACGCCGATGATCGACGACAGCACCGTCAGCACGAGGCCGAACAGCACCGAGATGCGGAAGCCGTAGAGCAGCCGCGCCACGACATCGCGGCCCTGGTCATCGGTGCCGAGCCAGTTCCATTCAAGGCCGGCGCAATCCGGTCCCTTGCCGGCCTTTTCGCATTGCTCGGCCGTCAGCATCCAGGTCGGTGGGGCGGGCGCGGGCACCGGCAGATTGAGGTTGATCGTATTGTAGGAATAGCGGATCGGCGGCCAGATCATCGTGCCGCCCTTCTCCTTGATGAGATCCTGAAGATAGGGGTCGCGGTAATCCGCCTCGGTCTCGAAATCGCCGCCGAACGCGGTCTCCGGATAGGATTTCAGCACCGGAACATAGATGCCGCCGTCATAGGTGACGAGGAACGGCTTGTCGTTGGCGATGAAGTTCGACAGCAGCGATAGCACGAACAGGACGAGAAAGGCCCACAGCGAGTAATAGCCGCGCTTGTTGGCGCGGAAGTTGCGCCAGCGCCGCGCATTGATGGGCGACAGCGAGAAACGTCCCGGCCGCGCCGCTTTCATCTCCGGCACGGGCGGCAGCGGCGTCGAGGCCGGCGGCGGTGGCGCCATCGGCTGGCCCGACGGGTTCGGCGTGGTCTCGGGCAGGGAATGGGTCGAGGGGCCGGACATCAGACGTTCCGGCTTTCGAAATCGATGCGCGGGTCGATCCAGCTATAGGTGAGGTCGGATAGCAGCCCCACCAGCAGGCCGATCAGGCCGAAGATGTAGAGCGTCGCGAACACCACCGGGTAATCTCGGTTGACGATGCTCTCGAACGACAACAGCCCCAGCCCATCGAGCGAGAAGATGGTCTCGATCAGCAGGGAGCCGGTGAAGAACGCCGAGATGAAGGCGCCCGGAAAGCCCGCGATCAGGATCAGCATGGCGTTTCGGAACACGTGGCCGTAGAGCACCTGCCGCTCCGTCAGCCCCTTCATGCGTGCGGTCTGGACGTATTGCTTGCGGATCTCGTCGAGGAACGAATTCTTCGTCAGCAGCGTCGTGGTGGCGAAGGCCCCCACCGCCATCGCGATCAGGGGCAGCGTAAGGTGCCACAGATAATCGAGGATGCGCGCCGGCCAGTTCAGGCTGTTCCAATTGTCCGAGGTCAGGCCCCGCAGCGGGAACACGTCCCAGAACGAACCGCCGGCAAACAGCACGATGAGCAGGATGGCGAACAGGAAGCCCGGAATGGCATAGCCGATGACGATGATGCCGGAGCTCCACACGTCGAACCGGGAGCCGTCGCGCACCGCCTTGGAAATGCCGAGCGGGATGGAGATGGCATAGCTCAACAGCGTCATCCAAAGCCCGAGCGAGATGGAAACCGGCATCTTTTCGGAAATGAGCTGCAGCACCGAGACGTCGCGGAAATAGCTGTTGCCGAAATCGAAGCGCAGATAATCCCACAGCATCTTCAGGAAGCGCTCATGGGCGGGCTTGTCGAAGCCGAACTGCTTTTCGAGGCTTGCCACGAAGGCCGGGTCGAGGCCCTGCGCGCCGCGATATTTGCTGGTCACGCCATCGCCGCCGAACGTGCCGGGCTGCGCCGCTCCGCCGAGATCGCCCCCGGAACCTCCCGTGAAGCGCGAGGTGGCCGAGCTGTCATTGCCCTGCAATTGCGCGATCACACGCTCCACCGGGCCGCCCGGTGCGAACTGCACGATGACGAACGACACGAACATGATGCCGAGCAGGGTCGGGATCATCAGCAGCAGGCGGCGCGCAATATAGGCCCACATGGCTCGTCTGTTTCCTATCGGGCGCGGATGCCGAGGCGTCCGGCCTTCTCCGCGTCGAACCACCACGTCTCGGCAAAGGCCACGTCGTAGCGTGGCTTCGTCTCGGGCCGGCCGAACACGTCCCACGTCGCGATCCAGTGATCGGCCTTGTACCAGTGCGGAATCATATAGCGCCCGGCGCGCAGCAGGCGATCGAGTGCCCGGCAGGCGATGGTTAGTTCGTCGCGGGTCTTCGCCGCGATGGCGCGGTCGATCAGGGCGTCGATCGCCGGGTCGGCCACGCCCGCCACATTGTAGGACCCGCCGACTTTCGCCGACGCCGAGCCGAAGAACACCTTCAGCCCGTCGCCCGGCGTGCTCGACATGGAATAGCGGCGCGGGATGAGGTCGTAATCGAAGGCATTCTGCCGGCTCTGGAACTGCGCCGCATCGACCACGCGGAACGAGGCCCTGATTCCGAGGATGGAGAGGTTCTTCGTGTAGGCCAGCACGTGCGGCTCGAAGGTCGGATCGTCATCCAGGATTTCGAGCGTGAACACCTCGCCGGCCGCATTGCGCAACGCGCCGTCGCGCACCGACCAGCCGGCGGCGTTGAGAAGCTCGCGCGCCCGGCGCAGCAATTTGCGGTCCTGCCCGGACCCGTCCGAAACGGGCGGCGAGAACGGCTCGCCGAACACCTCGTCCGGCACCTGTCCGCGAAACGGCTCCAGCAGCGCCAGCTCTTCGGGCGAGGGCGCACCCTCCGCCTTCAGCGGCGAATTCTCGAACACCGAGGCCGTGCGCGTATAGGCGCCGTACATTAGGTTCGTGTTGGTCCACTTGAAGTCGAAGGCCAGGGTCAGCGCCTCGCGCACGCGCGGATCGCTGAAGCGGGCGCGGCGCGTGTTGATCCACCAGCCCTGCGCGCCGGAAGGCCGCTCGTCCGGCAGCTTGAAGCGCACCACACGGCCGTCCTTGATCGCGGGGAAATCGTAATTGTTGGCCCAGAAGCGCGAGGTGAACTCCTCGCGGTACCAATAGGCGCCGCCCTTGAAACCCTCGAGCGAGATCTGGCGGTCGCGAAACATCTCGACGCGGATCACGTCGAAATTGTTGTGGCCCACCGCGATTGGCAGATCCTTGCCCCACCAATCCGGCACGCGCTCATATTCGATAAAGCGGCCGGGCGCGAGATTGCCCACCTTGTAGGACGATGAGCCGAGCGGCGGCTCCATCGTCGTCTCGGTGAAGGCGCGCGTCGCATAAAACGCCTTCGACAGAATGGGCAGCCCGGCAACGAGCAGCGGGATATCGCGCCCCTGCCGTCCGGTGAAGCGCACCAAAACCTCGTCGGGCGCCACGGCTTCGGCGCCCTCCACGTCGTGCATCTGCTGCGAGATCAGCGGATGGCCGTCCTTCTTCAGCGTGGCGATGGAAAAGGCCACGTCCTCGGCGGTCAGCGGGCTGCCGTCGTGGAAGCGTGCCTCCGGCCGCAGCTTGAAGCGGTAGAGCTTGCCGCCGTCTTCCACGCGCACCGAACGCGCGACATAGCCATAGACCGAATCCGGTTCATCCGCGGCGGCGCTCATCAGGCTCGCGAACACCATGGTCAGGCCCACGGGCGCATCGCCGCGCAGGATCAGCGTGTTCAGCGTGTTGAAGGTGTTCGGATTCTGGTTGTAGGCCCATTGCCCGGGCGCATACGACATCCGCCCGCCCTTCGGCGCATCCGGGTTGACGTAGTCGAAATGCCGGAAATCGGCAGAATATTTCAGATCGCCGAAGGCCGAGAGCCCGTGCCGTTCCTGCGAGAGATCCGGCACCTCCTGTGCGAAGGAGGGCCGCATGCCCAAGGCCGCGGCCGCACCGGCGCCGAGCAGCAGAACTCCGCGCCGGTCGATCGTCAGCCGCTTCATGGTCCGGTCCTGGTCTTCTGGGCAGCGGCCTCGTCCCACCACCACACATCCGGGAACAGCGAGCCGCGATCCGGCAGCTTCTGCGGGCGGGCGAAGCGGTTCCAGCGCGCCGTGCGGTCGTAGGAGATGGTGAATTGCGGCACCACGAAATTGTTGGCCAGCAGCACGCGGTCCAGGGCCTTGGTCGCTGCCACCAGTTCGTGGCGCGATGTTGCGTAGATCACCCGGTCGATCAGCGCATCCACGGCCGGGTCCTTGATGCCGATGAGGTTGCGCGAGCCCTCGCGGTCGGCGGCCTCCGAACCCCAGAATTCGCGCTGCTCGTTGCCGGGCGAGAGAGACTGGCCGAACGAGGTGGTGATCAGGTCGAAATCATGCCCGCGCACCCGGTTCACATATTGGGAATCGTCAACGCTGCGCATGTTGAACTGGATGCCCAGCCGCTGAAGCGCCGGCCGCAGCAGGCTGAACGTCCGCTCGGACGACGGGTCGACATAGAGATATTCGACGCTCATCACCTCGCCGCTCTGGACGTTGGTGAGCTTGCCGTTGCGCACCTCCCAGCCGGCTTCCTTCAACAGCCGCGCCGCCTCGCGCAGATTGGTGCGCGCCGCTTCCGGCGAGCCGCCGACGGGGTTGGAATAGGGCGTGGTGAACACGCTCTCCGGCACCTTGTCCCGCACGCTCTCGAGGATCGCCAGTTCCTCGCCCTCCGGCAGGCCGGACGAGGCCAGTTCCGTGCCGTGGAAATAGGAATTGATGCGCTCGTACTGGCCGTACATCAGCGTGCGGTTCAGATCCTCGAAATCGAAAGCCAGGTTGAAGGCCCGCCGGACGCGCGGGTCCTTGAACTTGTCGCGGCGCAGGTTGAACGCCAGGCCCTGCATCACGGCCGAGCCCTTGTCCGGAAACTTCTCCAGGATCACGCGGCCATCGCGCGCTGCCGGGAAATCGTAGGCCACAGCCCAGTTCTTGGCGCTGTTCTCCAGGCGGTAATCGTATTGATCGCCCTTGAATGCCTCGACCAGCACGGTCTGGTCGCGGAAATAATCGTAGCGGATCGTCTCGAAATTGTTCTGGCCCTTTTCGACGGGCAGGTCGCGGGCCCAGTGATCGGCCACGCGCTCGTACACTTCCCAGCGGCCGGTGTTGAACTCCTTCAGCCGGTACGCGCCCGAGCCAAGCGGCGGCTCCAGAGTGCCTTCCTCGATGTTACGCTGGCGACCCTGGGAATCCTTGCCCTCCCACCAATGCTTCGGCAGCACGTAGAGCTGGCCCACGATGAGCGGCAGTTCGCGGTTGCCAGCCTTGTCGAAGGTGAACGTCACTTCGCGTTCGCCCGTCTTCTCGGCCTTCACCACATTGGCCCAGTAGAACCGGAACATCGGGGTGACGCGCTTCAACGTCTCGAACGACCAGATCACGTCGTCGACACTGATCGGCGTGCCGTCGTGCCATTTCGCTTCGGGGCGCAGGCGGAAGCTCACCCAGGAATAATCGTCTGGATGGCGCACCGATTCGGCGATCAGCCCATATTCCGTCGAGGCCTCGTCCGAGGACGAGGTCAAAAGCTGCTCGTAGATGCGGGTGATTCCGCTGGCGGCGTTGCCCTTCGGCACCCACGGATTGAAGCTGTCGAACGTCCCGATCGTGGCGAACCGCACGGCGCCGCCCTTCGGCGCGTCCGGGTTCACGTAGTCGAAATGCTTGAAGTCCGCCGGATATTTCACTTCCCCGAACAGGGACAGCGCGTGCCGCCATTCGCCCGCATCGGCCGGAGCATTGGTTTCGGTGCGCGGCGAGGCGTCCTGTGAAAGCGCGGGAGACGCGACAGCGGCGAGCGAGAAAAGCGCGGCCATCAGGCGGCGAGCGATCATGCATCCTCCGGGGAAGGGCGGGGGGAACCAGCCTCAGCCGGGATTATGTCGTAAAACCGGCATTCTTCCACCCCAAGGCGATGAAGCGCCTTCACGAACAAGAGAAAAGGCGCCCGAGAGCGCCTTTTCCTGAAATCCGATGCCGCTTTTTACTGCTGCGGCTGGTGGTCGCCGGTGGCCGGGCGCTGCACCGGCGCTTCGCTGCCGGCATTGCCCTGGGGCACTTCCGGCGTGCCGCCCACGGGTGCGCCGCTCGGCGGGGTGGGGGCCTCGTTGGCCGTGCCGGATTGCGGCTCGGGCACGGAGACGGGGCCGCCGACATTGCCGTCGGGCGCAGGAACCGCGCCGTCGGAAGTTGCCGGCGTTCCGCCGCCCGAAGCGGCAGGGGCCGTGGGCGCGCCGCCATTCGGATCGGGCGCCTGGGCTGGAGCCGGAGTATCGCCCGTGGGGGCCGCGCCTTCAGCCGGAGCGGCTTCCGTGGCAGCCGGAGCCTCCGGCGGAGGCAGCGGGCTGTCCGAATTCTGGTTGAGGTAGGCAATCAGATTGGCGCGCTGGTCGGGACGCTTCACGCCCGCGAACGACATGGCGGTGCCGGGGATCGCGCCCTTCGGATCGGCGAGGAACGCATCCATCGCCTCGAACGACCACGGCTCGCCCGACTTCTCCTTCATCGCCGAGGAATAGCTGAAGCCTTCCAGATGGGCGTGATGGTTGCCGATGATGCCGTAAAGGTTCGGGCCGACCTTGTTGGCGCCGCCCTTCTCGAACGAATGGCAGGAGCCGCACTGCTTGGCCACCGCCTCGCCCTTGGCCGGATCGGCGGCCGCGAGCCGCACCGCAATGGGCTCGACCGCAGCGGCGGCCGGGGCGGCTTCCGCGGAAGCGCCGGCGTCGTCGGACGGCAGCTCATAGCCGGCCTTCTCGGGATGGCCCGGATCGAACAGGATCTCCGAGCCGATCATCAGGCCGACGGTCAGGGTAAGGGTGCCGAGCACGGCGCCGAGAATCTTGTTGACCTCGAACGAGTCCATTCCGGTCTCCGGGCGCCTCTGAACTGGGCGCAAAAGGGCACGCACGCGCAAGCCGGTCGGCTCCCGCAATTCGGGCGGAACCTAGCCGCTTTCGCGGCGCCATGACAACTCGTATAGAAGCACCTCACTGCTACTTTTTGCCGCCAGAACGAACGTTTTCCGCGTTTTTCTAGAGTTTTTCCATGTCTACGCTGGTTCTCGTCCCCGCCCGGATGGCCTCCACCCGCCTGCCCGGAAAGCCGCTGGCCGATATCGGGGGCCAGCCGATGATCGTTCATGTCTGGCGCCGTGCCGTTGAATCGGGCGCGGGCGAAGTCGCGGTCGCCACCGATTCGCCCGAGATCGCGTCCGCCATCGAGGCTGCGGGGGGCCGTGCCGTGATAACGCGCGCCGACCACGCCTCCGGCTCCGATCGCATCTTCGAGGCCCTTGGCACGCTCGATCCGGGGCGGCGCTACGAGCGCATCGTCAACGTGCAGGGCGATCTGCCCACCATCGATCCCGCAATCATCCGCCGCGCGGTGGCCTTGCTCGACGATCCGGCGGTGGATCTCGGCACGCTCGGCGCCGTCATCCGCCGCGACGAGGAGCGCACTGATTCCAACGTGGTGAAGATGGTGACGGCCGGCAGCGGCCCGGCCCGCCGCGCGCTCTATTTCACCCGCGCCACGGCCCCCTGGGGCGAGGGCGAGCTGATCCACCATATCGGCCTCTATGTCTGGCGGCGCGCGGCGCTGGAGCGATTCGTCGCTCTGCCGGAATCGGTGCTGGAGCGCCGCGAGCGCCTGGAGCAATTGCGCGCGTTGGAAGCCGGCATGCGCATCGACGCCGCGCTGGTCGAGGACGTGCCGCTTGGCGTAGACACGCCGCACGATCTCGAACGGGCGCGCACGATCCTCGCCGCCCGCCCGAGCTGAACGAGGAGAAAAGTCCGTGGCATCGATCGTTTATCAGGGCGAACCGGGTGCGAATTCCCACACCGCCTGCGACCAGGTGTTCCCGGACTGGACCTCCGTTCCGAAGCCCACTTTCGAGGACGCCTTCACGGTCGTGGTGGAGGGCTCGGCGGAGCGGGCGATGATCCCCATCGAGAACTCGATCGCGGGCCGCGTGGCGGACATCCACCATCTGCTGCCGATCTCCGGCCTCAACATCATCGGCGAGTTCTTCCTGCCGCTGCAGCACCAGCTGATGGCGCTGCCCGGCGCGAGCCTCGACACGGTCAAGACCGCCTACAGCCATCCGATGGCGCTCGGCCAGTGCCGCAAGGCGCTGAAGCTGTTCGGTCTCGAGGCCCGCATCGCCGCCGACACGGCCGGCGCGGCGCGCCGCCTGGCCGAGACGACCGACATCACCCGCGCGGCCATCGCGCCGCGTCTCGCCGCCGAGATCTACGGCCTCAACATCATCGCCGAGGACATCGCCGACGATCCGGGCAACACCACGCGCTTTATCATCCTGCAGCGCGAGCCGGACTGGGCGCCCGCCGGCAACGGCCCGGTGGTCACGAGCTTCGTCTTCAAGGTGCGCAACGTGCCGGCCGCGCTCTACAAGGCGCTCGGCGGCTTCGCCACCAATTCGGTCAACATGACGAAGCTGGAGAGCTACCAGCTCAACGGCGAATTCGTCGCGACGC
Source organism: Terrihabitans aquatilis (assembly GCF_052542005.1). NCBI lineage: Bacteria > Pseudomonadati > Pseudomonadota > Alphaproteobacteria > Hyphomicrobiales > Terrihabitans > Terrihabitans aquatilis. The sequence continues at coordinate 210,940 of NZ_JBOCUO010000003.1, forward strand.
AGTTCTATGCCGACGTCGAGGGCCATCCGGACGACGCCAATGTCCGTCTCGCGCTGGAGGAGCTCGCCTTCTTCTCCGCCGAGATGAAGATCCTGGGCGTCTACCCGGCCCATCCGCTGCGCTTCGCCAAACGCGGCGGCGTGGCGGCCTGAACAATTCCCGCCTCTGGTTCAGCACCGTATGATCGAGCGTGTCTTGCTGGCCTTGCTTGTGCCGATCCTTGGCGTCGCGGCTTTTGCCGTTGCAATGATACTGGATGACGCTTGATCCAGCGCTCCTCTGGGTGCCGATAGCTTAATCCCGCTCCAGTTCGGCGCGCATCGCCTGCACCACGCCTGCGCGCCACGCATCGTCGTAAGGTCGCGCCGGTCCCGATCCCCACACCGGCCCCGGCCAGGCCGGGTCGCCCTCGACGCGTGACACCACATGCACGTGCAGCTGCGGCACCAGATTGCCGAGCGCGCCCACATTCAGCTTGTCGCACGGCGCAACGGCCCGCAGCGCGCGCGAGGCGGAAGCGATCTCGTCCATCAAGAGCATCCGCTCCGTGTGCGCCAGATCCACGATCTCGACGAGGTCCGGGCGTCGCGGAACAAGGATCAGCCACGGAAAGCGCGCATCGTTCATCAGCAGCACGCGGCTGAGTGCGAGGTCGCACACGCGTGCGGTGTCGGCTTCGAGGCGAGGGTGAAGGCGGAAGGCGTCGCTCATGCCGGCACCATAGCGATTTTGGCGATTGCCGGAACCGCGCCCCGTCCCTCTCGTTGGTTGCTGAGGCAAGACGGAGACGGACATACGATGCGGATGCGATACGCGGCGGCAGCCTTGACCTTGATGGCTTCGCTGGCGCCGGCCCATGCCGCGCCCGGCGACTGGACCAATTTCACCAGCCGCCAATACGGCGTGCGCATCGCCTATCCCACGCATCTCGTAGACGAGGCGAAATCCCGGCCGGAACAGGGCGAATACACGCTCAAGGACAACGCCCAGCTCATCCTCAGCCTCGACGAGCTGAAGGGGCAGGATCTCCGCCGCTTCCTCACCGCCAATCTGCTCAACGGCGTCAAGGTCACCTACGCCCAGCGCAAGGACGACTGGATGGCCTATTCCGGCTATGTCGGCGACGACATCGTCTATGGCCGCACCCATGTCTCGTGCGAAGGGCGCTTCGCCCACACCTTCCTGATCCGCTATCCCCGCAGCGAGCGCGCCACCTACGATCGCGCGGTGGTGCGGCTGTCGCGCACCATGGCCGTCGATCCGGTGTTCAAGAAGCGCCGCTGCTGAGGCTTGCATAAGAAGCCGGAAACCCCGATATAGCGCTCGGGAGGTTGGCGGTGGACGAGCCACTCGCCAACCGGGTCAGATCCGGAAGGAAGCAGCCCTAACGAGCCCGTCTCGGGTCGTCGTCCGACCTCCCACCCGCGCCCCTTGCGCTTCCCCCTCCGGCACGGCGATAACTTCGCGATGGACGATCCCGACATCCGCGCCGCGAGCGTGCCGTCCGCCGCGCCCTACAGGGTGCTGGCGCGCAAATACCGCCCCTGGAATTTCGACGATCTGATCGGCCAGGAAGCGATGGTGCGCACGCTGACGAACTCGTTCGCCACGGGCCGCATCGCGCAGGCCTGGATGCTGACGGGGGTGCGCGGCGTGGGGAAAACCACGACGGCGCGCATCTTGGCGCGCGGCCTCAATTACGACAACGAGGCCGGCACCGGCGGCCCCACAGTCGATCTCAAGACCAATGGCGTGCACTGCGAAGCCATCATGGAATCGCGCCATGTCGACGTCCTGGAGATGGACGCGGCCTCCCGCACCGGCATCGACGACGTGCGCGAGATCCTCGACGGCGTGCGTTATTCACCGGCGTCGGCGCGCTACAAGGTCTACATCATCGACGAAGTGCACATGCTGTCGGACAAGGCGTTCAACGCCTTTCTGAAGACGCTCGAAGAGCCGCCGCCGCATGTGAAGTTCGTGTTCGCCACTACCGAGATCCGCAAGGTGCCGGTTACGGTGCTGTCGCGCTGCCAGCGTTTCAATCTCCGTCGTGTCGATTCGGCGCTGCTGACGCGCCATCTCGGCGGCATCATCGGCAAGGAAGGCCTTTCCGGGGAGGAGGAGGCGCTCGCCCTCATCGCCCGCGCGGCGGAAGGCTCGGTGCGCGATGCCTTGTCCATCCTCGATCAGGCCATCGCCCATGGCGGCGGCAGCGTCGAGGCCGAGACCGTGCGCCAGATGCTCGGCCTGTCCGATCGCGGCCGCATCATCGATCTGTTCGAGGCGGTGATGCGCGGCGATGCGGCGGAAGCTTTGGCCGTTTTCCGCGAGCTGTATGACGGCGGTTCCGACGCGGCGCTCGTGCTCGCCGATCTCGCCGAATTCGTTCATTTCGTCACCCGCGTGAAGCTGACGCCCGCCGCGCTCGAAGATCCGTCCGCCACCGAGGTCGAGCGGCTGCGCGGGCGTGCCTTCGCCGAGGCTTTGTCCCATCGTGTGCTGGCGCGCGCCTGGCAGATCCTGTCCAAGGGCATTTCCGAGGTGCAGGCCGCGCCGAAGCCGGCTCAGGCCGCCGACATGGTTCTGGTGCGCCTCGCTTACGCCGCCGATCTCCCCACGCCCGACGAGGCCCTGCGCGCCTTGCGCGATGGCGGCAGCGTGCCGGCCGGTGGCGCACCCTCCCTGCCGCGCCCCTCCGGGCCGTCCGGCGGCGGTGCGTCCGCGCTTGCGGTGGCCACCCGAACCTCTGATCCCGTGCCGTCGTCCGCGCCGCGCGCCCAGGCCGAGGCCGCACCCGTTCTGCGTCTTGAAACCTTCGAGGCTGCCGTCGCCCTGGCCGACAAGCATCGCGACATCGCACTCAAGACCGCGCTCGAGCGCGACGTGCGCCTCGTCTCGTTCGAGGATGGCCGTCTGCAATTCCGCCCCGCCGCTGGCGCTTCGCCCAATCTGGCCGGCGACATCCAGCGCCGCCTCAGCCAATGGACCGGCCGCCGCTGGGTCGTTGCCGTCGCCATGTCGGAAGAGGGCCAGCCCACTCTGCGCGAGACGGCCGACGCCGAGCGCGAGGACCGCATGCGCGGCGTCGCGGCCCATCCGCATGTCCAGGCCATATTGGAACGCTTTCCCGGCGCCGAGATCATCGCCGTGCGCAATCTCGCGCCGGTCGAGGAGCCGCCCGCCGACATAACCCCGCCCCCCGAGGACGACGAGGACGAGGACTGACAATGGACATCATGGGAATGATGAAGAAGGCCCGCGAGATGCAGGCCAAGATGGAAGACGTGCAGGCCGAGCTGGAGGGCACCCTCGTGGAGGGCGCGGCCGGCGGCGGTGTCGTGCGCGTGCAGATGACGGCCAAGGGCGAGATGAAGAACGTCGAGATCGACGACACCCTTCTCAAGCCCGAGGAAAAGGAGATCCTGCAGGATCTTCTCATCGCCGCCCACACCGATGCCAAGCGCCGCGCCGAGGCCATCGCCGCCGAGAAGATGCAGTCGGTCACGGCCGGCCTGCCGCTTCCGCCCGGAATGAAGCTGCCGTTCTGAGCCCATGGCACGCGCGGTCGCCGGCCCCGAGATCGAACGCCTGATCCAGCTCCTGGCGCGCCTGCCGGGGCTCGGGCCGCGCTCGGCCCGGCGCGCCGCGCTGCACCTCATTCGCCGCAAGGACGTGCTGCTCGGCCCGCTGGCCGATGCGTTCGCCCGCGCCAATGAGAGCGTCGTCGTGTGCCGTACCTGCGGCAATGTCGACACGCAGGACCCCTGCACGATCTGCTGCGATCAGGTGCGCGACAGCTCCGTCATCGTGGTGGTGGAGGATGTCGCCGATCTCTGGGCGCTGGAGCGCGCCGGCGCCATTAATGCGCAATACCATGTGCTCGGCGGCACGCTCTCGGCGCTCGATGGTCGCGGACCGGAAGACCTCAACCTCGAAACGCTCATCGAACGTGCCTCCGACCCTGCCGTCGGCGAGATCATCATCGCCCTCAACGCCACCGTCGATGGCCAGACCACGGCGCATTACATCACCGATCTTCTCGCTTCGGCCGGCGTCCGGGTGACGCGCCTCGCCCATGGCGTGCCAGTGGGCGGCGAGCTCGATTATCTCGACGAAGGCACGCTCTCGGCTGCCATCCGTCAGCGCACGCCGTTCTAGTCACGGTTGCAATTTGCATGGAACGGCGTCTCGTGGCGCACGTTCACTCCCTGGCCTGCCGCAGAGAATTCCGTCGTCCGCGCCACGCAACCAGAATGACCAGGGAGATGACCGTGAGAAAGCTTCTGCTGACATCTGCGGCGATGGCCGCGCTCGCGTTCGGATCAGTTTCAGCCAATGCCCAGGGCTCCGGCTCGGCGGGTGGCGGCTCGGCGGGTGGCGGCGCCGTGCCGCCTGCGGCATCGAGTGGTGGCGGCAGTGCCGGCGGTGCCATGGGAGGCGGTTCAGGCGCCCAATCCGAGGGCGGCATGCCGCGCGGCGCTGAGGCGCCGGCATCATCATCCGATGCCGCTCCGCGCGAAACCTCGCCCAGCGCCGAGCGGACATCCGACAGCGGCGCAAAGGCCGGCGAAACCGCGCGCGGTGAAAACGGCGAGAACCGAAACGCCGCCGGCGAGCACGGCAGCCATTCCGCCGACAAGGCCGAAAAGGGCGGTGAGATGAAGAGCGGCCGCGCCGCTGCCCCGAAAGAGCTCTCCAGCGAGCAGAACACCAACATCCGCAAGAACATCTCGACGACCAACGTCCAGAAGACCGAGATCAATTTCAACGTGAGCGTCGGCACGGCCATACCGCGCACGGTCCACCTCCAGCCGCTGCCGGCGACGATCATCGAGGTCGTGCCGGAATATCGGGATTATTCCTACATCGTCCTGGCCGATGGCCGCATCGTCATCATCGAGCCCTCCACCTACGAGATCGTGACGATCATTTCCGGCTGATCGGGCCGATTTCCAGGCAGGGGCGGCCTTCGGGCCGCCCTTTTTGTTGCGGCGCAGGGAAGGGGCAGGGCATCCTCCATCGGATCGAGCGGGGATGCGGATGAGCGGGCAGGACGTGGCGGCCGGGCAGGTGGATGAGGTCACGGGCGTGCGCGCCTTCCTGCAGCGGCGTGCGCTGGTCATGCTTGGCCTCGGGTTTTCGGCCGGCCTGCCCAATCTCCTGATCTTCGACACCCTGTCCGCCTGGCTGCGCGATGACGGCGTGTCGCTCAGCGTCATCGGTGTCTTCAGCCTCGCCACGCTCGCTTATTCGGCCAAGTTCCTGTGGGCGCCGCTCGTCGATCGCACCCGCATCCCCGGTCTGACGAACCTGCTCGGCCACCGCCGCTCCTGGATGATGGCGGCGCAGATCGCCGTCATCGCCGGCCTCTGGCTCATCTCCGGCCAGGACCCGTCCACCGGTCTCGGCATCATGGCGCTGTTCGCCGTGCTCGTCGGCTTCTCCGGCGCCACGCAGGACATCGTCATCGACGCCTGGCGCATCGAGGTGGCGGAAAACCGCCAGCAGGGCGTGCTCGCCGCCGCCTATCAATGGGGTTACCGGCTGGCGATGATCGTGGCCGGCGCGCTCCCGCTTGTCCTCGCCCAGGCCTATGACTGGAATCTGTCCTACGCGGTGATGGCGTGCCTCATGGGCATCGGCATCGTCTCGGTCCTGCTCGCCCCGCGCGAGAAGAGCCACGTCATCCGCCCCATCCATGCGGAGGGTGTCGCCGCGCGCCCGGCCGCCGAAATCGTGGAATGGATCGCCCGTGGAATCATCTTCGTCATGGGCGCGCTCATCGCCGGCGCCGGGCTCAGCGGCAATCCCACGCCGCTGACGCTGGTGACAGGCCTCCTCGGTTCGCCCGACGCCTTCGGCCTCGCGGATGCATGGCGGGCAGGGGCGGGCGGCACATTGCTTCAGCTCGGCGCGGTCATCGTCGGCCTCGCCGTTCTGGCCGTGGCCTGTCTGCCGCTGCCCGGCCGCCAGACGCGGCCCGGGCTCTATCTCTCCGCTTCGTTCGGCGCGCCGCTGGCCGATTTCTTTCAGCGCTATGCCGGCAGCGCGGCCCTGATCCTGGCCTTGATCTGTCTCTACCGCGTCTCGGATTTCGTGCTCAACATCATGAACCCGTTCTACCTCGACCTCGGCTTTTCCAAGACCGAGATCGCAGAGGTGCGCAAGGTGTTCGGCGTCGTCGCCTCCATGGCAGGCGTGTTCCTCGGCGGCTATGCGGTGGTGAAGCTCGGCCTCATGCGGGCATTGGTCATCGGCGCGTTCGCCGGCGCCATCTCGAACCTCGCCTTCATCTACCTCGCAATGGAGGGCCATTCGCTCGTGGCGCTCTACATCGCCATCGGCATCGACAATCTGTGCAGCGGCTTCTCCGGCACCTGCCTCATCGCCTACATGTCGAGCCTGACGTCCGGCGGCTTCACCGCCACGCAATACGCGCTGTTCTCGTCGCTTTATGCGCTGCCCGGCAAGCTGATCGCCTCGCAATCGGGCCGCATCATCGAGGGTGCGGCGCAATCGGCCCATTCGGGCGGGTTCGCCGCTCCGCTGACGGCCATGTTCGCGCGCACGACGCCGGAATCCTTCGCGACGGGCGCCACCCAGAGCGCGGTGTCGCCGGCCGCCCTCGGCGCGGGCTACGCGACCTTTTTCCTGTATTCGACGCTGATCGGCATTGCCGCCATCGTGCTCACGCTCACGGTCGCACGGCGCAGCGCCCCGGACGGCACCTTGGCCCGATAAGCCTTATTCCGCCGCGCGCAACGGGTTCGGCAGTTTGTCCGGGCCCGCCAGCGCGGGCTTCTCGTCGAAATCCATCTGGTCGATGCGCTGGCCCCGCCCGGCGATCTTGTTGGCCGAAATCTCGATGTCGTCGAGGTCCTTCATCGTCGAGCCCATATGGCTCTTCAGCTTGCCGACGCGGTCGGTCAGGCGGCGCACATCGTCGAGCAGATGGCCCACTTCCTTCTGGATCAGATGAGCCTGCTCGCGCATCGCGGCGTCGCGCATCAGGCCCTGCACCACCTGGATGGCCAGCATCAGGAGCGAGGGCGAAACGATCAGAACCCGCGCCTTGTGCGCCCGGTGGACGATATCCTCGAACCGCTCATGCAGCTCGGCATAGAGCGCTTCGGAGGGGATGAAGAGCAGGGCCACTTCCTGCGTCTCGTTCGCGATGAGATATTTCCGCACGTCCTGCACATGGCCGATGATGTCGGAGCGAAGCCGCGCCGAGGCACGCGCTTCCGCCTCGGGACTTTCGCAGCGCCGCAATTCTTCAAAAGCCTCGAGCGGGAATTTGGCATCGATGACGAGGGGCCGGCTGTCGCCCGGCAGGTGGATCAGGCAATCCGGCCGCACGCGCGTCGAAAGCATGCCCTGGAACGTGTAGCCCGAGCTCGGCAGCGCGTCCTTTATGATGGCTTCCATCTGCCCCTGGCCGAACGCGCCGCGCGCCGGCCGGTTGGCAAGGATGGCCTTCAGCCCCGTCACCTGCTCCGACAGCGAGCCGATGTTCTGCTGCGCGGCGTCGATCACCGCGAGCCGGGCCTCCAGCTTCTGCAATTGCTCGTTCGTCGCCTGCGCCCCGGTCACGAGGTTCTCGCCCACGCGCTGGCCCACCGCGTCGAGCCGTTCCGAAACGGTGCGCGCCAGCTCCGACTGCTTGTTGGACAGAACCTCGCCCACGCCCTGCAGGCGGCCGAAAATCTCCACCTGCGAGCGCAGCATCTGCTCCACCTGCCGCTCGGTGCGGGCCTGCCGTTCGATCTGCGCGCGCGTTTCATCCAGCCGCGCGCCGCCGAGCCGCGACAGCCGCGCATAGAGCGCCAACAACAGGACGAGCGCCAGCACGCAGACGCCGAGCAACACCATGCCGAGCGTCACGTCCTGTGTGCCAAGGGTGATGAGAACCTGGTCCATCCTCCTTCGTTAGCGCGATTCTCCAAATAAGAACAGAATGTGAACGCGTTGACGGCACGCATTGCGGGCATTATCCCCGCTCGCCATGTCCATTCGCGCCATCCACGTCATTCCCGATGCCCTCCTGCGCCAGAAGGCGGAGCCGGTCACGATCTTCGACGACGAGCTTCGCACGCTCATCGACGACATGCTCGAAACCATGTACGCCGCGCCCGGCATCGGCCTCGCTGCGCCGCAGATCGGCATCATGAAACGGCTCGCCGTGGTCGACGTGTCCTCGCGCGAGGACGGGGAGGCCGAGGCGCCCATCGCCCTCATCAATCCCGAGATCGTCTGGAGCTCGGAGGAGATGTCGGTCTATCAGGAGGGCTGCCTGTCCATCCCCGACGTCTACGAGGAGGTGGTGCGGCCGGAGCGGATCCGCGTGCGCTTCCTCGATCGTGACGGGGAGGAGCAGGAGATCGAGGCTGATGGCGTGCTGGCCACCTGCATCCAGCACGAAATGGACCATCTCGACGGCGTGCTCTTCATCGATCACATCTCGAAGCTGAAGCGCGACATGGTGTGGAAACGCTTCGTCAAGACGGCGAAGCGCGAGGGTGGGCCGAAGCCCTACACGCCGAAGCCCGGTCCCAAGGTCGAGCCTGAGAAGCCGGCCGAGGAATTGGGCGAGTTGTGAGCCTGCGCCTCGTCTTCATGGGCACGCCCGATTTCGCCGTGCCCACTCTGGCGGCTCTGGTCGAGGCCGGCCATCGCATCGAGGCCGTCTACACCCGCGCCCCGCGTCCGGCCGGGCGTGGCATGGCCGAGCGCAAGTCGCCGGTGCATCAGGCGGCGGAATTGTTTGGCCTGCCGGTGCTGACCCCGCGCAATTTCAAGGATTCCGAGGCGCAGGAGACCTTCCGCGCCCATCGCGCCGACGCGGCGATCGTCGTGGCCTATGGCCTGATCCTGCCGAAGCCCGTGCTCGACGCCCCGCGCGACGGCTGCTTCAATCTCCACGCCTCGCTCCTGCCGCGCTGGCGCGGTGCGGCTCCGATCAACCGCGCCATCATGGCCGGAGATGCCGAAACGGGCGTTGCGGTGATGCAGATGGCGGAAGGTCTCGACACCGGCGATGTCGCCATGGTGGAGCGCACCGCCATCGATCCGAACGAGACGGCCGGCGAATTGCACGACCGGCTGTCGCGTCTGGGCGGTCCGCTCATGGCGAAGGCCCTGCGCGCCCTCGCAGCGGGCGAGCTCGCGCTGACCCCGCAAAGCCGGGACGGCGTGGAATACGCCGCCAAGCTCACCAACGAGGAGACGGCCGTTGACTGGACCCGCCCGGCGGGCGACGTCCACAATCACATCCGTGGCCTGTCGCCGTTCCCCGGGGCGTGGACCGCGATCGATCTCGGCAAGGGCCCGGAGCGGCTGCGTCTGCTGCGCACCGAACCGGGGGAGGGGCAGGGCGCGCCCGGCACCCTTCTCGACGCGGACGGCCTCGTGGCCTGCGGCACGGGGGCGGTGCGCCTCGTCAAGGTGCAGCGGGCCGGCAAGGGCCCGATGGCGTTCGCCGATTTCGCGCGCGGCGCCCGGCTGCAGCCCGGAACCCGGTTCGCCTGAGCCGATGCCTCGCTACAAGCTGACCATCGAATATGACGGCACGCCGTTCTGCGGCTGGCAGCGGCAGGAAAACGGCGCCACCGTGCAGGAAGCGCTGGAGCGGGCGGTGTTCGCTTTTTCCGGCGAGCGTGCCGTGGTCGGCGGCGCGGGCCGCACCGATGCGGGCGTGCACGCACGCGGGCAGGTGGCCCATATACAGTTCGAGCGCGACTGGCGGCCGGACGTGGTGCGCGACGCCATCAACGCCCATCTGCGGCCGGATCCCGTCGCGGTTGTGGCCTGCGAACCGGTCGACGACGAGTTCGACGCGCGCTTCTCGGCGATCCAGCGTCACTACGAATACATCTTCATCGACCGCCGCGCGCCGCTGGCTCTGGAGCGTGACCGCGCCTGGCAGGTGCCGCGCCCGCTCGATGCCGATGCCATGCACCACGCCGCGCAGCATCTCGTCGGCCAGCACGATTTCACCACCTTCCGTGCCGCCGAATGCCAGTCGAAAAGCCCGGTGAAGACGCTCGACCGGATCACCGTTTCGCGCGAAGGCGATGCGGTGGTGCTGCGTGCCTCCGCCCGGTCCTTCCTGCACCATCAGGTGCGTTCGATCTCCGGGTCGCTGAAAATGGTCGGCGACGGCAAATGGTCGGCGTCCGACCTCAGATCGGCGCTGGAAGCCCGCGACCGACGCCGCTGCGCCGCGCTCGCCCCGCCCGGCGGGCTGTATCTGATGCGCGTGGATTATCCCGCGAAATAACGCTCGATGATGCTTCGATAGATGCGCGTCACGGCGTGCAGCTCCGCAACGGGGATACGCTCGTCGGTCTGGTGCATCGTGGAATTGAGCGGCCCCAGTTCAATCACCGGGCAATGATCCTTGATGAAGCGCGCGTCCGACGTGCCGCCACCGGTGGACAGCACGGGGCGCTGGCCGGTTTCCGCCTCCACCGCGTCCGAGACGAGATCGACGAATGCGCCGGGCTCCGTCACGAAACTCGCCGAGGCGCCGGGCACGAAATCGAGCTCGTAGCGGCTGTCGCCGGCCGCCCGCGCCACACGGTGCCGCAGCAGATCCTTCAGGCCTTCCAGCGTATGGGCGTCGTTGAAGCGCACGTTGAAGCGCGCCAAGGCCCGTGCCGGGATGACGTTGACGGTCGGATTGCCCACATCGACGCTCGTCACTTCGAGGTTCGAGCGTTCGAAATGCGCGGTGCCCTCATCCAGCGGCTGGTGCAGCGCCTCGATCAGGGGCAGCAGGCGGCGGATGGGGTTGTCCGCCTTGTGCGGATAGGCCACGTGCCCCTGCACGCCGTGCACGACCACCGTCCCGGACAACGAGCCCCGCCGGCCGATCTTGATCTCGTCGCCCAGCCGGTTGCGGCTGCTCGGCTCGCCCAGCACGCAATGGTCGAAGCGCTCTCCGCGCGCGACGGCCCAGTCCAGCAGCTTCGGCGTGCCGTTGATGGCCGGTCCTTCCTCGTCGCCGGTGATGAGGAAGGCAATCGAGCCTTGAGGCCGGCCATGCTCGGCGATGTGCTGCAAGGCCGCCGCCGCCATGGCCGCCACGCCGCCCTTCATGTCCACCGCACCGCGCCCGTAGAGCACGCCGTCGGCGATCTCGGCGGCAAAGGGCGGATGGGTCCAGTCGGCCTCGCCGCCGGGCGGCACCACGTCGGTGTGCCCGGCAAAGACGAGCACCGGCCCCTCCGTGCCGAGCCGTGCGTAGAGGTTGGCCACCTCCGGCGTGCCGGGTTCGGAGAACGTCAGGTATTCCACCGCGAAACCGGCACCCGCCAGCGCGTCCCCCAGCACGGCCAGCGCACCGTCGTCCTGCGGCGTGACGCTGCGGCGGCGGATGAGATCTTGCGCAAGAACGACAGGATCGATGCTCATAGTGCGGGCGCCTCCGCCGCCAATGGGTCAGGTCCGAAACGGTTCGGACCGCTTGTGCCGCGCAGGAAGCCGAGCTCGATGAAGGCCCACAGCCCGAACACGAGGCCGATGAAATTGCTTTCCGCGCTCTCGCCGAGCGAAATCTCGGCAAGCATCGGCGGCACATACATCGCCGCGAGCCACCAGCCGCTCTTGTTGCGGTCGTGCAGGCGCTTCACGCTGATGGCGAGCAGCGGGTAAACGGCAAAAAGGGACAGCACCACGAACACCAGTAGCAAGGTGTCGTCCGAGACCGTTGTGCCCATGAGCCATGGCACGAAAGACGCCGCCAGCACGATGGCGACGATCAGCACCGTCAGCAGAAGAGTCGTCACCCAATAGCGTCCGCGCGCCATGCGGCCCTTGAAGCTCAGAAATTGCGTCTGCCAGTCCATGCCGCCCTCGCGCCGGGTGCTGCGCTCAGTCGCGCAGCAATTCGTTGATCGACGTCTTGGAACGCGTGCGCTCGTCCACGCGCTTCACGATGACGGCGCAGGCCAGGCCCGGGCCGGGCTCGCCATTGGCCAGCGGCTTGCCGGGCAGGGTGCCGGGAATGACGACCGAGAATTCCGGCACCTCGCCCATGAAGACCTCGCCCGTCGTGCGGTCCACGATCTTGGTGGAAGCGCCCAGGAACACGCCCATGGACAGCACGCTGCCGCGCCGCACGATGACGCCCTCGGCCACTTCCGACCGGGCGCCGATGAAGCACTCGTCCTCGATCACGACCGGATTGGCCTGCAGCGGCTCCAGCACGCCGCCGATGCCGACGCCGCCCGAAATGTGCACGTTCTTGCCGATCTGCGCGCACGAACCCACGGTCGACCAGGTGTCGATCATCGTGCCGGAATCCACATAGGCGCCGACATTCACGAAGCTCGGCATCAACACCACGCCCGGCGCCACGAAAGCGGAGCGGCGCACGATTGCGCCCGGCACGGTGCGGAAGCCCGCCTCGCCGAAGCGCGCATCGTTCCAGTCGGCGAATTTGGAGGGCACCTTGTCCCACCACGCGCCGCCGCCGGGTCCGCCGGCAATGGCGCTGTTGTCGTTCAGGCGGAACGAGAGCAGCACGGCCTTCTTCAGCCATTGATGCACGATCCAGCCCTCGGCCGTGGGCTCGGCCACGCGTGCCGCGCCGCGGTCGAGCAGGTCGAGCGCCTGTTCCACGGCCTCGCGCTCGGCGCCCCGGGTCGCGGCATTCAGCTCCGCGCGCTTGTCCCAAGCGGATTCGATGGCGGCTTCGAGGGCGGCGTCGGTCATGTCATCTCTCCCGGAAATCATGGCGCGTGTTTAGCGGCGAACGCGCGAATGGAAAAGGCCGCCCGGAGGCGGCCTTTCGGATCGTCAGCTTTCCGTCTTGGGTTTTCGTCGGAACAGCGTCTTCAGATTGTCGAACAATTCGATCTTCGCACCCTGCCGCTTCATGATCGTGGCCTGCTGGAGGATCGACAGCGTGTTGTTCCACGACCAGTAGATCACGAGGCCCGCCGGGAACGACGACAGCAGGAAGGTGAAGAACACCGGCATCCAGGTGAACAGCATGGCCTGCGTCGGGTCCGGCGGCAGCGGATTCAGGCGCATCTGCAGGAACATCGTCACGCCCATGATGAGAGGCCACACGCCGAGCATCAGGAAGTGCCCGATCACCGGCACCTGGCTCGGATCGTAGGGCAACAGGCCGAACAGGTTGAAGATGGTCGTCGGATCGGGCGCCGACAGGTCCCGGATCCAGCCGAAGAACGGTGCGTGCCGCATCTCGATGGTGATGAAGATCACCTTGTAGAGCGCGAAGAACACCGGAATCTGGATCAGGATGGGCAGGCAGCCCGCCGCCGGATTGATCTTCTGCGTCTTGTAGAGATCCATCATGGCCTTTTGCTGGGCCGCCTTGTCGTCCTTGAAGCGTTCGCGCAGGGCCGTGAGCTCCGGCTGCATCATCTTCATCTTCGACATGGATTCGTACGATTTCGACGCCAGCGGGTAGAACACCGCCTTGATCAGCACCGTCACGATGAGAATCGCGACGCCGAAATTGCCGACGAGGTGATAGAAGAAATCGATCAGCCAGAACATCGGCTTGGTCAGGAAGTAGAACCAGCCCCAGTCGATCATCAGGTCGAAGCTCGGGATGTTCAGATTGTCCTGATAGGTGTTGATGATGCGGGTTTCCTTGGCGCCCGCGAACAGGCGGCCAGCCACTTCCGCCGAGGCTCCGGGCTCGATCGTGCGCCCCGCCAGCAGGTAATCGGCCTGGTAGAGCGGCACCTGCCCGGGCGTCGCCGCGAAGCGCGCCGTCAGCTGCTCGTTCTGCGGCGGGATGATCGCCGTCGCCCAATATTTGTCGGTGATGCCGAGCCAGCCGCCGTTCGGCTGGAAGCTCTGCGTGCCGTCCTCTTCGAGATCGTCGTATTTGATCTCCTTGAGGCCTTCATTGCCGAGATAGCCGAGCAGGCCCTCGTGCAGGATGTAATAGCCCGCCACCTTCGGACGGCCCTGGCGTGAAACCAGTGCATAGGGATGCAGCGTCACGGCCGCCGCGCCGGCGTTCTCTACGCGGTCGGTCACGGTGAACATGTAATCGCGATCCACCGCGATGGTGCGGTGGAAGGTGAGGCCGGCGCCGTTGTCCCAGCGCAGGTTCACGGGGGTGTCGGGCGTGAGAGTTCCCGTGCCGTCCTGCGTCCACACCGTCTGCGCGTTCGGCAGCGACACCTGCGTGCCCTGGCCAGCCACCCAGCCATATTCGGCATAGAAGGGCTGCGGCCCGCCGGGCGGCGTCAGCAGCACGATGTCCGGGCTGTCGGGCTCCACCGTCTCCCGGTAATCCTTCAGTGAAATGTCGTCGATGCGGCCGCCGGTCAGGTCGATCGAGCCTTCGAGACGCGGCGTGTCGAGCTGAATGCGGCTCGTCGAGGCGATGGCCTGTTCCCGCGTCGCGCCGGGATTGGCGACCACGGGCGGCGGCGTCTGCAATCCGGCCTGAGGCGCGGGCGATGTGCCGGGCGTGGCGGGGCCGGTTGCCGGAGCGTCGGTGCCGCGCTCGATGCGCTGCTGCTCGGCCACGAGCCGCGCTTTCTCGCGCTGCGGCATGCCGTAGAAATATTCCCAGGCGCCGAGAAGGCAGACCGACAGGGCGATGGCGATGAAAAGGTTACGGTTTTCCGACATCGTCGGCCCTCTCGGTGTGACGTGGCCCTGAAGGCCGGCCCCGATGCGCGCCGGACCTCGGCGCGTGAACGCGGACGAAGGCGGCTTTCAAATCAGACAGGATGTGGTCGAAGCTGGCACTCAGCAACGCCGTTCGGGCGATGATGACGTAGTCGTGGCCCGATCGGCCGAGTTCCGGCCCGGCCAGCCGAAGCGCCGCGCGCAGACGGCGGCGCATGCGGTTACGCTCGACGGCGCCACCCGCCTTTCGCGTCACCGTCAGGCCCACGCGGACATCGTCTCCGCCCTCGGGCCTTCGGTAGGACTGCAGTGTAATAAGTTCGCTGTGGGCACGAGAACCGCCGGCGACCGCAAGGAATTCGCGCCGCCGGGTCAGTCTGCCCAGGGCGCGTTCATCTGCCGGCTGTGTCTCCGGCATCGTGCGGATCAGGCCGACAGGCGCTTCCGGCCGCGCGAGCGACGGGCTGCGATCACCTTGCGGCCGCCGGGGGTTGCCATGCGTGCACGAAAGCCGTGGCGGCGCTTGCGCACCAGCTTGCTCGGCTGATAGGTCCGTTTCACGTTATTCCTCCGTCGCGGCAGTGCCGCGGGGTCCGGGCTATGGGGCCGTTCGGCCCATGCTGTTGAAAGACGACGAGGCCCCCGCCAGGGGCGGAAGCCAACTCCCGGGGCTTATAAGGACAGGTCGTGCGGGAAGTCAACGCACGCTTGCGTTTGACGCACCTCTCCAAGCTCTCCATCTTGTGGGTGGCGAGGGCGCTTCCTTCCCCCGCGGATGCTGCGATGCGAGACGGCGAAACCCGGCCCGGCGAGATCCGCCACGGCCTGTCCGGCAAACTGCTGAAGCTGACGGTTCTGTTCGTCATGCTGGCGGTGGTGCTGGTCTACGTGCCGTGGGTCGCGACGTTCTACGAGCGCTGGCTGGCCGATCGCCTGGGCCGCGCCCATTCGGTGGCGCTCGTGCTCGATGCCGCCCCGCAGGGCATGGTGCCGGAAGCCTTGGCCCGCCGCCTGCTGCAAAGCGTCGGCGCGCGCCTTATCGTGCTCCAGACCGGCGAGACCCGCAGCCTTCTGGCGTCCTCCGACATGCCCCCTGCCATCACGCGCAAGATCGACCTGCGCGAGCCCTTGGGCGTCCAGGCCTATGGCGATGCGTTCGGCATCCTGTTCGGCGATGGGAAAGGCGTCATGCGCGTGCTCGGCGAGGCGCCGACCGGCGGCCAATTGCTGGAAGTGGTCATCGACGAGGCCCCACTGCGCCGGTCCATGCTGGCCTTGTCGCGCACGGTGGTCCTGTCCTCGCTTCTCGTGTCGGCCATCACGGGCGTCCTGATCTACCTGTCGCTCGACCGCTTGATCGTGCGCCCCATGCGCCGCCTCGCCGACCGCATGACGGCCTTCCGCAACGATCCCGCCGATGGTAGCGCCGTGATCGTGCCGTCACGCCGGAAAGACGAGATCGGGCTGGCCGAGCGCGAACTGGCCTCGATGCAGATCGAGCTGCACGGTCAGCTCCAGAGCCGGGCGCGTCTGGCGGCCCTCGGTCTCGCCGTCGCCAAGATCAATCACGATCTGCGCAATCTTCTGGCGGCGGCGCAATTGGCTTCCGAACGGCTGGCCGGCTCCAGCGATCCGGCGGTCCGCCGCCTCTCGGGCAAGCTTGTCTCCACCCTCGAACGCGCCGTGGAATATTGCCGCTCCACCCTCGCTTACGGCGCGGTGCGCGAGCGTGCGCCGGAACGGCGATTCGTCGACTTGCACAACGTCGTCACCGACGTGCGCGAGGCACTCGGCCTGTCGGAAGAGGGGCCGGTCGGCTGGTCGGAGGCCATCGAGGGCGATCTCCGCATCGATGCCGATCCCGATCAATTGTTCCGCGTCCTGCTCAATCTGGCCCGCAATTCCGTGCAGGCGCTCGGTAAGCGTGGCCCGCCCGATCCGGCGCGCGATCAGATCCGAATTGCCGGCCGCCGGGAGGGCGCCATCGCAATCATCGAGGTGTCGGACACGGGCCCCGGCATTCCGGAAAAGGCGCGCGAGCATCTGTTCGCGGCCTTCCAGGGCTCCACCACGCCGGGCGGCACGGGGCTCGGCCTCGCCATCGCCGCCGAGCTGGTCCGCGCCCATGGCGGCGACATCCGGCTCATCGAGGGAACGCTCGGCGCCACCTTCCGCATCACCATCCCCGATCGCCCGATCGAACTGCGGCAAAGGGCGGAAAAACGTGTCTCCGCCTAAAAAAGGCACCATGACAAGCCGAAGACAGGCTTGCCAAGCGCGTCCCAACCGATTAATTCACCCGTCGTCCGGACAGGCCAAGCGCCTTCCGCGGCATGCGCGCCCGTAGCTCAGCTGGATAGAGCATCAGACTACGAATCTGAGGGTCAGAGGTTCGAATCCTTTCGGGCGCGCCAAGTACCGCCATTTCTCCGCGCTTCGGACGAAAAATTCCGTCTTTCACCGCCGTGGCTACGCTCGAATCAGGAACGGTAAATACTCAGCAGATGAAAGCGTAGCAACGGCGGTAATCGGCTGTCCAAAGTTCGAATCGCTTACGGCCTAATAACGTATCCCGTGACGGAGTCCGAGGGGAGTGATTTGTAGGTGGCGCCTTAACTGGCGTGCTCAAATATCTCTGTGTTCGGCTTGCCGCTGGCTTTTGCCCCGCGTGACATAGTGGCGCGGTGAACACCCCATAACGCGCTTGAAAGCCATGCTGAAGGCGCTTTCGGATTCATATCCAAGGTCGATGGCGATGGCGGACAGGCGATCATCGGCTCTCTCAAGCCGGTCGCAGGCCAAGAGCATCCGCCAACGCGCCAGATACTGCATCGGCGTGTCGCCCATCATCGCACGAAACCGTTCGGCAAACACGGTGCGCGACATGCCGGCTTCCGCGCCAAGATCCTTCAGCGTCCAGTGTCTTGCGGGATCGGCATGAATCGCCTGGATTGCCGATCGCAACTGCCGATCCGCCAGTGCCGCGAGCCAGCCCCGCTCGGCCGATGCAGAATTGTCGAGATACGCTCGCAATGCCTGCAGCAAAATCATATGGGCCAGGTCCTGCGCCATCAGCCGCGCGCCGGGCAAAGTCTCGCTCAGTTCCTGCATCATCCGCTCCACCGACCAGCGAAGAGCTCCTTTCTCGGACTCTTTCTGTAGATGCAGGACGGGCGGTAACAAGTCGCGCAGCATTCCGGATGGTCCACCCGCAACGGCGAAACGCGCCCCCACCAGAGCAAATTCGCCTCCAGATCCCAGCACAACCTGACCTCCCGCCCGTGCCGGGGGAAACAAGGCGCCGGCTTCCATCGGTTCTGCCGACAGGTCGCTGCCCATCAGGAAAGACAGCCCGCGCGGCAGCACGAAAGCTTCCCCCTCCCGCAACCGTATCGGCGTCTTAACCCCGTCTACATGGAGCCAGCACTCGCCACGCAGAATGGCGTAGCATTTGATCTGCCCCCCTTGGTCGCCAAAGCGGACGCACCATGCACCCCCGGCATCGAAGCCCGAAGAGACAGTGGCGGAGGGTTTGAGGAGGGCAAGCAGGTCTGACAGCGGATCCATATGAATTCCGGACGATCGAAGAGGAAATGCGGATCTTACAAAATAGATCGTCCGCTTGGAACCGACTATCTCTGCTGCGGGAAATTCGACTGGGCCATGAGAAGCGACCGTCGCTGCGGGCTCGAAAGCTGAGAAAGATACTGGTTATGATCGTTGTCACTGCACCCACCAGCAGGATCGGAGATGCACTTCTCCCGCTTCTTCTGGAAAAGGAAGCACCCGTCCGCGTCATCGTGCGCGATGCTTCGAAGTTGCCCGACGCTGTTCGTGCGCGCGTGGATGTTATTGAAGGCAGCCATGGGGATGCCGACGTCCTCGACCGAGCGCTGAAAGGCGCGACCCATCTCTTTTGGCTCTGCCCGGCCGATCCGAAGGCACCTTCCGTCGAAGAAGCCTATGTCGGCTTCACCCGTCCGGCCGCGCAAGCCATCAAAGCCCACCGTGTCGGCCACGTCGTCGGCATCACCGCGCTTGGCCGCGGAACGCCCTATGCGGATGAAGCCGGCTATGTGACGGGTTCGCTCGCGATGGATGATCTTCTGGCCTCGACGGGCGCACATTTCCGCGCCTTGGCGCTCCCATCCTTCATGGACAATCTTCTGTGGCAGGTTCCGGTCATGCACGAAAAGGGCATGTTCTTCATGCCGATCCCAGGCGATCTGGAGCTTCCCGCCTGCTCGGTCAGCGACATCGCGTCGACCGCGGCGCGCTTCCTTCTGGATGACACGTGGGAAGGGCAGGAGGAAGTGCCGGTTCTGGGACCGGAAAACATCTCCTTCGACCAAATGGCTGACGTCATGAGCGAGGTGCTGGGCCGCAAGATCGTCTGCACCAACATCGCCTTCGAGGCCTATGACGCCATGTTCGTCAAGCGCGGCTTCACGCCCGCAATGGCCGCCGGCATGACCGATATGGCGCGCGCCAAGGCGAAGGGCCTCGATCTCGGCGTCCCCCGGACCACAAAGACGGCCAGCCCGACCAGCTTCCGCACCTGGTGCGAAACCGTGCTGAAGCCCGCCTTCGGCGCTTGATAAAGGAAAAATCATGAAAATGACAGGCAATACGATCCTGATCACCGGCGCTACCAGCGGCATTGGCCGCGCCCTTGCCGAAGCGTTTCATGCTCGCGGCAACCGCGTCATCATCGCGGGCCGCCGTCAGGAGCGGCTGGACGAAATCACCGCCAACCATCCGGGCATGCGCGGCATCGCGCTCGACGTGCGCGATGCGAACGCGGTCACAGCTCTGGCTGAACGCCTTGCGGATGAGGAACCCGAACTCAACGTCCTCATCAACAATGCCGGGATTTCCCGCCAGGAAAAGCTGACGCCTGGCGAAACGGATATCGCCACGACCCGCGACATCGTCGAGACGAACATCATGAGCGTCGTCCACGCCACGGCGGCCTTCCTGCCGCTGATCAAGGACAAGCCGAATGCCACGGTGATGACGACCAGTTCCGGCCTGGCCTTCGTGCCACGCAACAATTTCCCGACCTACTGCGCCTCGAAAGCCTTCCTGCACTCGTGGATCCAGTCACTGCGCGTCCAACTCCAACCGGCGGGGATCGAGGTGCTGGAGCTAGTGCCGCCGTATGTTCAAAGCGAACTCAGCGGCGCGCATCAGCTGACCGACCCGCATGCGATGCCGCTCGACGCGTTTATCGCCGCGGTGATCTCCCGGCTTGAAGCCGGCGACACGCCGGAGGGCGAAATCCTCGTTGATGAGGTAAAAGGCCACCGCTACGCCGACCGAAACGGCGATTATCCGCGCTGGTTCGGCATCTTCAATCCGGGTTTTTCCCGCTGATCGGACGCTCGGCAGTAACGGTCCCGAGTTGGAAGAACGGGCTAACGGGAGCCGATGATCCGCGTGAATGATATCGCTGCACGTCAGCATCCCTAAATGTCATCTATATGCAGGATCAGGAGAAGGCGGCGTTAGCGGTATCGGCGGCACTAACTAAGCATCTTTACCAGCAGGTCGCCGAAGCCCTTGTTGAACGATGTGCGCTTCGTTCGGGACCTGGAACTTCAATGTTGCCAGCTCTTGAACAGGAATTAGAGGCTGTACCCAGCCAGGCCCCGCGCCTGAGAAGCGTAGTAGCGCGGATCGTCCTGTGTTGCGGGGCCAAGTGGATGGATGTCCTCTGCGCTGGCGGCAATGGCGTCGGCGTGGGCGGCTTGCACCGCGCGAGATAGCCGACATGGAGGGCGAGCTTGATGCCATCCATCTTCTCGGCATCTGCACCTCGGTGAACACCAGTTTGATGCCGTCTCTCGACGCCAAGATACGGATCGTTCATCGGTGTCGCGCGCCTCCAGCGGCACGTAACCACGGAAAGAACGAGTTTCGACCGCATCCATGCGAATGGCGCTGCACCGGCTCTCAAGCCCGCGCGCCCGCGCGCGGGCGGGCCGTCAGCCAGGAAACGAGAAGACAGAAGCCGAACACGATCAGAGGCGCGATCGCATGCGAATATTCGCCATGCAGGATGACTGTACCCGCGGCGGCGAGCATCACAAGGCCGCCGAGAATCGGGCCATACACGTTACGCGGCCACACGATCACAAGTCCGGCGACCGAAAGTTCGAGCAAGCCGGTGACATAGTGGAACCAGCCGGGATATCCCCACCGTGCATAGTCGGCGAGGATGGCCCCGGAAGCGAAAATGTTCCCAAAGCCCCCGAAGACGAAGAAGGCGGCAAACAACCATCGAAGGATTAACGGCCAGTTGAGTCCAGGCATGCGGAATTCAGTCCTTTCTGGTCAGCGCGCCATCAAGGAACACGGTGACGGCGTTATCGACGATTTTCGAGATTTCGGCGGGTCTTAAAGGCGCGCCCACGCCGACCAAACAGCGCAACTGCGGTGTGGTCACGGCCAGGCTGATGTATTGGGCGGCCAGCGTCGCGGCGGGCATATCCGCCCGAAACTGTCCGTCGTGCTGCCTGTCCTCGAACCAGCGGGAAAGCAGCAGCGTCGCACTGTCATGCCCAGCATGCCAGATCGAGCGCGACAGTTCGGGAAACCGCTGCCCCTCGGCGATCATCAGTCGATGCAGCGCGAGGGTGCGGGGCTGCACCACGGTCTCCAGCGTCTTGCGGCCGAACAGGACCAGCGCGTCTCGCGGATCGGAGCCATGGATGTCGAGCCGCTCCAGGGGAGCCGCGAGTTCGGCGCAGCACTCCGTCACCGCTTCAATGAAAAGACCTTCCTTACCGCCGAAATAGTCGTAGATATTGCGGCGTGAGCCGCCCACGCTGGCGATCAGCGTATCCAGCGAGACGGCCTCGTAGCCCTGTTCGAGGAACATGTTAGCGGCCGTCTGTCGCAGTGCGCAGAGTCGCTCGGCACCTCTCCTCGTTCTGTAAGCTTCCATTCTGCGCCTCAATCCTCCGTTAAGGTCGTAAAATCAAATCGGTACGGTATCGTACCATACCTTTGTCGTCAAGGAACATTGTGCCCTTTTCATCCCAGCCGGTGCTTGGAACGACCGGAGATCTATAGGCTCTACCAGCGTCGCCTGCACTACGTGGGCGACTGGCACACTCATCCCGAACCGTTTCCATTGCCTTCACAAGATGATTTCCTAAGCATACAGGACATACTTAGGCGCTCCCGACATCCCTATACCGGCATCATACTTGCCATCGTTGGTCGGTCCTCCGCAGTGCGCGGGCTCTATGTCGGCATTGCGGACTGACGGTTGCTGCATGAACTTATCCCGTTATCGGCGGAGATCGTTGGTGCGGCTGGCGGCGCTGGTGTATGCTGATGGCATGGCCGCCAATCAGGTCACCGTCTGGCCGACCAGATTGCAGCACGCCGGCGTTGCGGCACTGAGCTGTGGCGAGTACTCGCCTTGTTGTTGCCCCCGAATGATCGGACACGATCAGGGTTGGGTTTGATCTGCGATGAACTCGCGGGGAGAACGATAGCCGAGTGCCTTGTGCGGATGAAGGCTGTTGTAGTGTTCGATCCACAAAGGCAGCGTTTTCATCACGGTTCTGGCGTCGGGTAGCGGCGAGACGCGGACGTAGTCGCGTTTCATCGTCTTGACGAATGCCTCGGCCATTCCGTTCGACTGCGGGCTGCGGACCGGCGTCGTCCTCGGCTCCAGCCCTATGTCGCGGGCCATCGTTCTGGTCTCGTGAGCAATGTATCCCGATCCGTTATCGCTGAGCCATTCGATCGTTTCGGACAAGCGGTTGATCTGACCAAAGCGGCTTTCGACGGCGGTGATGATGAGATCGCGCACGTCTTTGCCCTTGATACCCTCTGTTGTGGCGACATGGGCGATGGCCTCGCGGTCGCAACAATCGAGCGCGAAGGCGACACGCACCTTCTCGCCATTGTCACAACCGATCTCGAAGCCGTCGGAACACCAACGCAGGTTTGAGCGGTCGACGGCGACGCGGCCGTCATGACGGCGCTCTTCATGACCTCCCGCATGACAGGCCAGCAGCAGGCCATGCAGCTTCATGACACGGTAGACCCGCTTGTGGTTGGGCACCGGCGTTCCCGCGGCGCGTGCCTTCCTGCGCAGCACGGCGTGAACCCGCCGGTAGCCATAAGTCGGCAGGTCTTTGATGACCTCCTTGATCCCGGCGACCAATTCGCCATCGGGCTCTGGAGGACGGCCGCGTCGGCCCGATCCGCGCCCCTTTAAACGTTCGGCGATGTTGGACCGAGCGACGCCAAGCGTCTCGCAAACCGCCTTCATCGCGAACCATCCTTCGGCCACGACAGCGACCGCAACATTTGTTTTTTTGAGCCCGCCGCCAATTCAAGCGCGTCCTTCAGGATCTCGGTCTCCATCGTCTTCTTGCCGAGCAGACGCTGCAACTCGCGCACCTGGTTCTGGAGCGCGCGATACTCGGACGCTGCCACGACTTCGCTCTCGGCGGCCGTCGCCGTCAGTGCACCCTGAGCCGCGAGCTTGCGCCAGTGGAAGAGCTGATTGGGCTGAACGCCATTGCGCCGCGCCACCAGGCTCACCGTCACGTCCGGCGCATAGGTCTCATCGACCATCGCCAGCTTCTCAGCCGTCGTCCATCGCCGTCGGCGCTCCGGCCCGTTCAGGACCTCAATTGTCGGATTGCTACCAGTCATAGACACGACACTACTCCTAACTCTTATCCAAGAGAGAGATCGTGTCCGGAGCTTTCCGGGGCTATTTCACGCCTAACCTCTGCTTGGCGAGTTCGCTTACCACCTAGGTTGTGCTGACCACTCATTACTAGCCAGTATCAACAGTTGCGTAACCCGCCTTCGGTCTGGGAGCAGACATTCCAGAAGTCTGAGAAGGGTCACCTCGGGACGTTGGGGGCAGCCGATGACAATGTCCGCTTTTCGTGTTCTGGTGCTAATAGCGGCCGGTCTCCTCCGGCCCCCTCCCGCCGTTTAGATGAAGACCGTGACGACGATCCCCCAACGTGAGTCCCACACGTCCATACCGTCACGGCCAGCCTAATTGCTGATGCCGGCAAGCATGATCGTCCAGTTGCCGGGGGCGAGGCCGTATTCGAGGGGATTGAGCCGCCCCTTTTGCAAAAAAGGAGGGCCTTAGAGGGCTATGGAGGAGACATAGTTCTCTTCATCACCCGGTGCGGCGCGCCATTTATCTCCTCGCAATCACAGCGGTTAAAGGTCTGAGGCTTCAGCCTCCCTTCCGCACTCCATTCACAGCAATCTCCCATGCCTGCCTGATTCCGTCGTCGCGGCGTGCGGATGCGCGGTTTGTCGGGGCGAGCGCGTCCGCCTGCCCGCATGTGCATCGAGGCTCATCGGGCGAAGCGTGCGGCTTGAGGCAAAGCGGAACGCTTTCTCGCGGCGGGCATTGCGTTTGCGAGACCTGAAGGAGGAACAATGGTTACGACAGTCGGAACGGAATCGACCTTTGAGAAGCTCGTGCAGAACCTTCTCATCCTCGAGCACGACGCGATCGCCGCCTATCAATCCACCATCGATAAACTTGAGGATCCGGCCTCCAAGGCAAAGGTCGCCGAATTCAAGGCTGACCATGACAGCCATGTCGCCGAGCTCACTCGCCTGGCGGCCAGTCTCGGTGTCGAGGCCCCGCAGGAGGGCGATCTCAAGGAATATCTGACCACGGGCAAGGTCGCCCTTGCGGCCCTGATCGGCGATCGGACAATTCTCAAGGCGATGTCCACGAACGAGATCGAAACCAAGATGGCCTACGATCACGCGGCGAAGAACGAGGCCGCATCGGCGGAGGCGAGGGCCTTTTTCCAGAGGGCCTATGCCGATGAAAGCCGCCACAAGGACTGGATGGACGCCGCCGCGGCAAGCTGATCCGATCCCCGGCAGGCGTTTCAGACGCCTGCCGGATATCACACGTCGGGCTTGCCGTTCCGTCGGAGGGAACAGGCCTACATATTGGCGGCGGTCGGCCGCACGATCACCTCGTTGATATCGACGCCCTCGGGCTGTTCGAGCGCATAACGGATCGCGCGGGCGATCGCGTCGGGCGAGAGCGATTTCTGCCGCCATTCCTTCAGGGCCGCCGCCACCGCCGGGTCGCTGATGTCGTCGCCCAGTTCGGTCGCGGTCACGCCGGGCGAGATGATGGTGGAGCGGATATCGTCGTGCTCCTGCCGCAACCCTTCGGTGATCGCCCACACGGCGTATTTCGTGCCGCAATAGACAGCAGCCGTCGGCAGCACGAGGTGCGCGCCGACCGAGGCGACGTTCACGACATGCCCGCTGCGCTGCGCGATGAAGCGCGGCAACACCGCGCCGATCCCGTTCAGCACGCCATGAATATTGACGTCGATCATCCGCTTCCACTCGTCGCGCTTCAGCGCGCTCAGAGGTGACAGCGGCATCACGCCGGCATTGTTGACGAG
The DNA here is from genome assembly GCF_052542005.1 of Terrihabitans aquatilis. Lineage (NCBI taxonomy): Bacteria > Pseudomonadati > Pseudomonadota > Alphaproteobacteria > Hyphomicrobiales > Terrihabitans > Terrihabitans aquatilis. The sequence continues at coordinate 236,007 of NZ_JBOCUO010000003.1, forward strand.
CACGTCGATTCGTCCGAACCGCGCCTCCGCGGCATGGGCGAAGGCGTCGAAGCTCGCCGCGTCGGTCACGTCGAGTTCGCGCCAGGCGACCCGTTCGCCGAGTTCGTCCGCGAGCGCCTTCAGCCGTTCGCCGCGCCGCGCGCCGATGAACAGGCGTGCGCCCGCCGCGGCGAGCTCGCGCACGCTTGCCTCGCCGATCCCGCTCGACGCGCCTGTGATGAGCACGACCTTCTCGCTGATCCCTGCCATGATAAGTTCCTTTTGGTCTGGATGACGGGGCTCAGCATGGTCTCGCGGCGCATCCGGGCGGTAGCGCGATCGGCCGAAGAGATTGCACGATCCTCCAAATCGGATAGGCGAGGCTTGCGATAGCGCGTGCCTTCGTGGATCAAGGCGGCATGGAGAAGATAGCCGAGCTGGCGCAGCTCATCCTCCGCCACGGGCCGGCCGAAGGCCTGGCGGGCAATGCGGTTCCGCGTCTGTCGCTCATTCGGGCCGACCAGCCCAGCACGCCGGTGCCGGCGGTGTATGAGGCCTCGCTTTGCCTGATCGCCCAGGGGTCGAAGCGCGTCTCGCTCGGCGATCACAGCGTTGTCTATGATGCGTCAAGCTATCTCCTCGTCTCGGTCGACCTGCCGCTGGTCGGCCATGTGCGGGAGGCGAGCCCGGACGCGCCTTATCTTTGCTGCAAGATCGATCTCGATTTCTCGACGCTCGCCGATCTGCTGGTGGCCGAGCCGCGCGGGGCCCCGATCGGCGATCTGCCGGTGCTCGCGGTCTATCCCGGCGATCCCGATCTGATTGATGCCGCGTGCCGTCTCGTCAGGCTGCTCGATCGTCCGGAGAGCATCCCCGTGCTCGCGCCCCTGATCGAGCGCGAGATCTTCTACCGTCTGCTGACCGGGCCGCACGGTCCGGTGCTGCGCAGCATGGCATCGGCCGACAGCCATCTGAACCAGGTCAGCCGCGCCATTGCGACCATCCGCAATGGCTTCAACACGCAGCTTCGGATCGAGGAGATCGCCGCCTCGGCGGGCATGAGTTCGTCATCGCTCCACGCCCATTTCAAGGCGATCACGCGCATGACGCCGCTGGAATATCAGAAGCAATTGCGTCTTCAGGAGGCGCGGCGGCTGATGCTGGCGGACGGTACGAGCGCAGGCGCGGCGGGGTTCGCGGTCGGCTATGACAGCCCGTCCCAGTTCAGCCGCGAATATCGCCGTCTGTTCGGCGCGCCGCCGCGTGAGGACGTCGCGCGCCTGCAATCCACCGAGGTCTATGCCGGTCCTCTTTGACGCCGGCAAAACAGGGGATCGACATCGCCGCCGCAAATCGGCGGAGCGCGCACTTCCGGACAATAGGCGAGGCTATATAATCCTTATTTGTCAATATGATGACGGTTTTGGAAGGCTCCATTGTGGTAAAATGGATGCAGTAGATGACACATTGTTTCGGTATCAACGCCCCGGGTTTAAAAAAGGGGGTGCGAGATGCACAAGCGTTTGATCCTTACCAATGTTCTGCTGGCGATCATGTCCGTCGGCGCGGCTCAGGCCGCTGATCTGCCGGTCATGGTGGAAGCACCTTTGGCGCCGGTCGTCGAGGCCGAGGCATTCAACTGGAGCGGCTTCTACGCCGGTGTCCATGGCGGCTTCGCCACGGGCGACAGCACGTTCAACGATTTCGTTTCGGGTTTCGGCGATGCCGTCGAGAGCCCGGAATATGACATCGACGGCGGCCTGGTCGGCCTTACGCTCGGTTTCAACACGCAGGTCAACAATTTCGTGTTCGGTATCGAAGCCGAAGGCACCTGGGCCGACATCAGCGGCGACGGCACCGTCGCCGGCGAGTTCGCCGATGCCTGCCTCGCGCTGGATGATTCCTGCACCACCGAATACAAGGCCCTCGGAACCGTCACCGGCCGCGCCGGCGTCGCGTTCGATCGCGCTTTGGTCTTCGTCAAGGGCGGCGCTGCCTTCGGTCTGGCCGAATACACCGCCGGCGCTGTTGACGGTGGCGTCGCCACCGAGACCTTCGAAGACACCCGCATCGGCTGGACGGTCGGCGGCGGTCTCGAATTCGCCTTCAGCCGCAATGTCTCGGCCAAGATCGAGTACAATTACATCAAGTTCGAAGACGATGTGGACTTCGAGTTCTTCGACGGCTTTGGCACCTTCACCGCCGCCGGCGAGATCGAAGATCAGCTGCATGTCGTCAAGGGCGGCATCAACTTCCACTTCTGAGCCAAGGGGAACGAGCCGGCCCGGTATGGGGGTCGGCTCATCCATCCTGGCCTCGAAAGCCCCGGTTTCCGAAACCGGGGCTTTTTTCGTTCGACCCGCAGCGTCCAAGGTCAGAATATGGACGCCGCCGAAACCCTATGCCGCGATGCGGGCCTTGGCATCGTGGAGAGCGCGCCCGGTGGGCACAATCTGGCAGGGCAGGCCGAAGCTCGATCGCCACCTGCAAGACAGCACCCTTCAGCGCAAAGCAAAACGGCCACCTTTCGGCGGCCGTCCGGGCACTCATCGCGATAAATCAGCGGTCAGCTTGCGGCCGGCATAGCGAATTGCAGGCCCAGCACCATGATGCCTACGGCCGCCACCCAGCTTCCGCTGGCCCGCAGGGCGATGGGCCGCCAATCCCCGCTTCCCCGCAGGAAGGCCGTAGCTACTGCCGTCAGCAGCGTCACCGCCGCATAGCCGGTTATCGCCACGCCGGAAAAGAACAGCAGGCGGTCGGTGTCGCCCGTCATGGCGTCCGCGTTCTCATAGCCGTGCAAGATGCCTGTCGCGATCGTCAGGACGAGCAGCGCGGGCAGGGGAAGCGAGATCGCCGCCGCCAGCGCAAGGCCCGTCAGCGCCACGAGCGACAGGTCGAACACCGCCATGAAGGGCGGTTTCGGCAGAACGAGCGCGGCGACGCATCCGGCCAGCAGCGCCAGCGGAAAGGCGAGTATCACCCAGCGCGCGCGTTTCGGCCCCTGAAAGGCCGAGAGCGCCGCCAGCGCGATCCAGGGCAGTATCTGCTGGAGATCCGTCAGGGGATGCAGCGCGCCGCCGTAGAAATCGCCAAGGCGCGTATCCACGAGATGGGCGTGCGCGGTTCCCGGCAGGCCGATGAGCAGGCCCGCAATGGCCGCGAGTCGGAGAAAACGTCTCACCCCGTCACTCCCATCGTCGCCAGGATGAAGTAGAGGCCCACGCAGCCGATCAACGCGCCGCAAGCCCGCACGGCCATCGCGCCGCCGGGCCGCGTGATGAGCGCCCCGATGAGGATGCCGCCGAGATGGAGGAGGCCCGTCGCGGTCACGAAGCCCACGGCATAGGCCACCGGATCGGCGGCTTCCGGCAGTTCGCGGCCATGTGCATAGCCGTGGAAGATTGCGAACAGCGCCACGAGCGCCGCCGCGATCCCCAGCGCCGGCCGCACATTCAGCGCCACCAGCGCGCCAAGTGCGAGGCCGGAAAAGGCGATGATGAGTTCCACCGCCGGAAGCTCGACGCCCGACGTGCCGATGATGCCGCCGAGCGCCATGACGAGCGGGAAGGTGATGGGCAGCACCCAGATCGCGGGGCGGCCGAGCTGCGCGCCCCACAGACCCACGGCCACCATGGCCACCAGATGGTCCGGGCCGGTCAGCGGGTGCAGGAAGCCGCTCGAAAGGCCACCGGCCATGTGCACCCCGGTATGGGCCAAAGTGGGCGTCAGCGACAAGGCGGCGAGCAGGGGGGCGAGCGCAAGGCTCGCTTTCGAAGGCACGAACGTCATGACGACAGGGTCTTTCTCAAATCCGGACTACAGCCGGCCCAGGAACCAGAACGAGGCGACGCTGCCGATCACATAGGCCGGCAGAACCGCGCCCCAGCGCGGCAGCAGCGATTGCGTCTGCCGGTGTGCCCAGATCAGGACCAGCACCGCGGCCACGAAAGCGAGCTGCCCGATCTCGACGCCCACATTGAAGAACAGCAGCGCGATCGGAAGGGTGCTCTGCGGAATGCCGAGCGTCGTCAGCGCGGTGGCGAAGCCGATGCCGTGCAGAAGCCCGAAGCCGAAGGCCACGCTCCACGGATAGCGCGCGGTCAGGCCGGCCTCGCCCCGCTGGAGCTTCACGATCTCGACGCCCACGAACACGATGCTGAGTGCGATCGCGGCATTCAGCGGTTGCTCGGGAATGCCCACGATGCCAAAGGTCGCCGCCGCCAGCGAAAGGCTGTGCCCGACGGTGAAGGCGGTGATGACGCGCACCAATTGCCAATTGCGGCCCACCAGCCAGATCAGCCCGAGCACGAAGAGAAGATGGTCGATGCCGAGCAGGATGTGGTCGATGCCGAGATTGATGTAGGTCTCGGCCAGATCCATCCACACCGCGAGATTGGTGCCGGGGTTCTGCGCCACCGTCACCACCGGCTTGGCGGCGCTCACCGTGTAGGCCTGCATCTCGCCCTCGCGGGGAATGACGCGGATGGTGGCCACGGACTGGCTTTTGCCCAGCTCCATGAAGCTCAGCCGCCCGGCGAACCCGCGTTCCCCGCAATCGAGCTGCGGCGGGTCCCAGGTGCAATGCTCGGGAAAGATTGGCTGAAGTGTCATGTCGACCGGCGGCATCGTCCACTGGCCGATGAAGCGGCCTGGGGCCACCTCGCGCAGCGTCATCACGGCCATGCTGGCCTCATGCGCGCGTGCGGGCACAAAGGTCGTCAGCACGGCGAGAACCGCCAGCACGGCGAGAGCCGCCCGCTGAAGCCTGTGAAGAGGCGATTTCATCATCACTACCGGCGGATCACGTAATTGGTGCCGAGGTCGCGCGTCGCGGCGATGGCGAGAATGCGCCGGCGCTCGTCCTTCCAGCTCTGCGTGACCTGCGAATCCACCTCCGACAGGGGAACCGCGCGGCCGGGCTTGAAGGTGTCGAGCCGCACGATGTGCCAGCCGTCCTTCGATTCCATCACCTGCCAGTCGCCGACCTCCAGCGTGACCAGCCGGTCGACGAAATCCTGTCCGAACGAGGGCACGAGCGTCAGGCGCGGGCGCTCCGCGAACAGGTGCGCGCGGTTCTGGATGTCTTCCGGCTCGCGCTCGGCCTTGATATCCTCCAGCACGCGGCGGGCCTCCGCCTCGGCATCCGGGCCGGTGAAGGGCACTTCGATGAAGCTCACGAGGTCCGGCACGTCGTAGCGGACGCGGTGCTTCTCGTACCAGGTCTCGAGATCCTCGCGGGTCGGCTCCTGCACGTCCACGCCGTTGAAGATCAGCAGGCGCATCTTGTGGGTGACGCGGTCGCGAATCATCTCGTCGCCCTTGTCGAGCCCCTGCGACAGCGCCTCCCGGAAGGTGATCTCGTTCAGCACCCATACATCGATCAGCCCGGCGAGTTCGTCCTCGGCCGGCTCGCGGCCTTCATGGGCGCGCTTGAAGGTGTCGATGATCGACTGGCGAATCTCCGGGGTCACCTCGATCAGGCGCTCCGCGCTGACCGAGGGCGTCACCACGGCATGAACCGCGAAGATGATGGCGCCGATTACCAGGAACTGAAGCAGCGGTTCGCGGGCCATTTGCCCGATCGACCAGGCACGGCGCGGCGTTTGCGTCTGCTCGCGCCCGGCGCCGGCCGCGCCGGCATCAGGCTGCGCACTCTTTGATTCCACCACGTAATTCCCCAACCCATACTAAAGGCCGGACGTGACCGCCCGGCGCCCCGGGCAGGTCAACTAAGCTCGTGGAATGTCGTGCGCATGACAATCGCATTCCGAAGTGCGGCAGCATCGTGGCGGCGCGAGGGAGGAGCGGCCCCGGCCTCCTACCTTAGTCGATGGCTCTAACTGTCTGGCGTCTTTCACAGAACTGACAGCGGGCAGTCACACAACCCGGCTAGTGACCTCGCCATTGGGTTCTATCTCATCGGGGGTACACATGAAGAACGCCGCCCATCAATTGATTACGGGCGCATCGATCCTGGCTGCGGCAGCCGGAGCGGTGTCTATTTCGTCCACGCCGTCTGCTGCCGACAGCTATATGGCAGGCGACTTCCACAACCACACGCCCTGCTCGGACGGCCGTTCCTCGGTCGAGACGCTGGTCAAGAAGTCGATCGAGAACTACGGCCTGGAATGGCTCGGCGCGGCCGACCATGGCGGCAGCAGCCCGCGCGATTGCCGTGTGGACGATCCGGAAGGCAATGGCTCCAATAACGGCACGGCCGGCAAGTTCCTGGACGAAGAGCCCGCCACCCCGATCAAGGGCAATGTCGTCACCTCCGGCGGCCATCGCTCCATGTGGCGTTGGCAGAGCACGGAAGACCTCGTCTATCCGGAGCTCGTCCGCCTCGCTCGCGAGCTGAATTCGCCCATGCTCTATGCCGGCGTCGAGACCAACGCCCCCGGCCACGAGCACGTCAGCATGACCGTGATCGGCAACCAGCGCCCGCAGAATTTCGGCGGCGACACCGGTGATGCGAGCGGCCTCGCCGAATTCGAATACCGCTTCGACCGCAGCGACACCGACACCTCCGGCGGTGGACCGGAGCACAATTGGACCGGCAAGATCGCCAACGCGTCCGGCGCCAATTCCGGTGTCATCAACCACAACAACAAGGCCGTCCCGTCCGTTCGCTGGCTCCAGCAGAACTACCCGCTGGACAGCTATTACGTGCCGGCACACACCGAGCGCGCGGGCGTGTTCGATCCGAACGGAAATCGCGGCTTCAACGTCGAGCACTTCCGCGACTTCAACAATGCGGGTCCGACGGTGGCCGTGGGCTTCGAGACCCAGCCGGGCCATCAGGCCAGCAACAATCGTGGCGAATACCGCGCCAATTTCTGCGGTTCGGGCTGCGATTCGGTCGGCGTGACGACGTTCGGCGGCACCGGCATCTACGGCGCCAAGATCGGCGGCGTGTGGGACGCTCTTCTGGGTGAAGGCCGCAACTGGTTCTTCTACGCCTCGTCCGACTGGCACAATCGTGGTGCGTTCAGCATCTACGAAAAGGAAACGACCGCGGACTTCTATCCCGGCGAGTTCCAGAAGCTGTGGGTGCCGCGTCCGGCTTCGGCCTCGCAGCTGCGTCCGCAGGCCGTGGTCGATGGCGTGCGCGGGGGTAATTCCTACTCCACCACGGGCGACCTCATCACCGGTGAGCTGACCTACAAGGCCGAAGTCGTCGGTTACGGCGCGGCGGGCACGGCCAAGATGGGCCAGACGCTCGTCGTTCCGCGCGGTCGTACGGTTCGCCTCACGCTCGAGGTCAACCTGCCGACCGGTCCGAACCATTCTCCGTACAGCTTCAACAATCCGTCGCTGGCCCAGATTGGTATCCAGGAGCCGCTCAACCGGCCCACGCTGCGTCACGTCGATTTCATTCGTGGCAACATCACGGGCCCGATCGCGCCCACCGATGCCAATTACACGAATGCGACGAACCCGTCGGCCGGCATCCTTGCCACGTTCAACCAGTCGAACTGGCAGGTAAGCGGCAACAAGCGCACCATGGTCGTCACGATCCCGAACGTGCAGAACAGCCAGTACATCCGTGTTCGCGGTTCCAACCTGCCGCCGAGCACCCCGGTCGAAACGGATGCCCAGGGCAATCCGCTGAACGATTGGGACCCGGAGAACCTGTCGCAGGGTCCGTTCGTGCCGTGCCTGGACGCGGCCTGCCCGTCGCACATGATGGTGCGCAACGGCGGCAAGATCTCCAGCTACGACGTGGCCGCCTGGGCTGACCTCTGGTTCTACACCAACCCCATCTTCATCCGCGTTCAGGGCCAGCCGCCGCTGCTGGTCGAGAACAACGTCAAGATGGCCGAGCAGCTGCGCTGATCGCACTGACACATCCCCTTCGCAAGGATGTGTGATCTGAAGTGATGGACCGGGGGCCTCTGGCTCCCGGTCTGTTTTGTTGAAGAGCAGGTTTTCCATGTCCGACATTTCCGCCGTTCCGGCCCGCGCGTTTGGCGCCGACCGGCGGCTCGCCATCATCGCCATCGCGACGTTTTCCGGCTTTGCCGGCCTTGGCTATGAGGTGGCTTGGACCAAGATGCTGGCCGTTTCGCTCGGCCATGAATTCATCGCCGTACTGGGTGTGGTCTCGGCCCTGTTCGCGGGCATCGCGCTCGGCAGCCTGACGCCAGGTCGCCGCATCGCCCGTAGCGCCCATCCGGCTCGCTGGTACGCGGTGCTCGAACTCGTCATCGGCGTGTGGGCGCTCGCTCTCATTCCCCTGTCGCCGCTGATCGGCGATCTCGTTCCCTATCTCTCGCCCGTCGACGCCGCGCCGGCCCATCGCTGGATCGTCGCGTTCGCGCTTCCCTTCGTGGTGCTCTTGCCGGCGACACTCGCCATGGGCGGCACGCTGCCGGCGCTGGAAGCGGTGCTCGCGGCCTATCTGCCGGGCCGCGCGGTCGGCCGCGTCTATGCCGCCAACACGATCGGCGCGGTCGCCGGTACGCTCGCCACCACCTTCTTCATCATCCCCGCGCTCGGCCTGTCCGGCACGCTCACTTTGTGCGCGGTGGTCAATCTCCTCTGCGCCAGTGCCTTGTGGTTCGGCGAGGGGGAGGCGCGCGCGCCGCTCCCTCCTGTGAGGTCCTCGGGCCATGAGGCGGGCGTCCTCGCGCCGCTCTTCGTCACCGGCCTTCTCGGCATCGGCTATGAAGTTCTGACGATCCGCATCGTCAGCCAGATCCTCGAAAACACCGTCTACACCTTCGCCATTCTGCTGGCGGTCTATCTCGCGGGAACCGCCATTGGCGCGGCCCTGCACAGCCGGTTCGCCGGAAAAGGGGACGGCGCCGTCCGCACCAGCACGCTGGCCACTCTCGCGGCCCTCACCTGCGCGGGCGGAGCCGTGCTCCTGTCGATGTCGGACATTCTGCTCGACGCAATGAAGGACGCGCTCCCGGCCACGATGAACGGCCGACTCGGCGCTGAATTCGGCATCGCCGCTCTGGCCTTCCTGCCGCCCACCATCGCAATGGGCGCCTTGTTTACACAACTCGCCCAATCGGCCAGCAACCGCATCGGCGGCGTCGGCACGGCACTGGCCGTCAACATGGCCGGTGCCGCGCTGGCGCCCGTCCTGTTCGGTCCGGTGCTGATCCCGCTCATCGGCACCAAGCTGGCCTTCGCTCTTATCGTCGCCGGCTACCTTCTCGTCCTGCCCGGCCTTCGCCGCCCCACGCTCGTGGCCGGCGGCCTCATCGCGGCGTCGGCCCTGGCTCTGGCGCTGTCGCCCCTGTCGCTGCGTTTCGTCTGGACGCCGCCGGGCGGAGACATGGTCTGGCACCGCGACGGCGTGATGGCCTCCGTCAGCGTCATCAGCAACGCCGCGGGCGAGCGGCATCTCCAGGTCAACAACCATTTTCGCATGGGCGGCAGCGCCTCGATCCGGTCCGATCATCGCGAGGCACACATTCCCCTGTTGCTGCACCCCGATCCGAAGCGCGCCCTGTTCCTCGGCCTCGGCACAGGCGCCACCTTGTCGGCCGCGGGCGATCACCCGGGCCTCGTGTCGGACGGCGTCGAACTGATCCCCGAGGTCGTGCAGTCCTTCCCGCTGTTCGAGCGCTCCGCGCCCCAGCTCGGCAAGAACCCCGATCTTCGCATCCACATCGCCGATGCCCGCCGCTTCGTTCAGGCGCCGGGCGAGGCCTATGACGTGATCGTCGCCGATCTCTACCATCCGTCGGTGGATGGCGCCGGCGCGCTTTACGCCCGGGAGCACTTCGCCGCCATCCGCGAACGCCTCGCGCCTGGAGGCCTGTTCACCCAATGGCTGCCGCTGCACCAGCTCGACATCGAGACCCTGCGCGTCATCACCCGCACCTTCCTCGATGTCTTCCCGGAATCGAGCGCCTATCTGGCCCAGCTCAGCGTGGAGACGCCGCTGATCGCGCTGGTCGGTCGCGTCGAGCCGCGCGCTTACGAAGCCGGCTGGATGGAGGCACGGGTAAAGGATGCGGGTCTGCGGGCGCGGCTTGCCCAGCTCGATCTGAAGGACAGCCTGTCCCTGTTCGGCCTCCATGTCGCGGGCCCTGCCGAATTGCGCGGCTTCGCAGGGACGGGCCGGTTGAACACTGACGACCGGCCCTTCGTGGCCTCAGAAGCGCCGCGTCTGGCCTATGCCGCCCGCGAAACGCCGGGCGAGCGCCTCGTCACCCTGTTGAACGCGCTTCAGGCGGGGCCGCAATCCCTGCTCGCCGGAAGTGATGACGACGCCCGCCGCCTCGCAGCCTATTGGCGTGCGCGGGATCTTTATCTGGAGCTCGGCGTGCGGGCGCTCGCAAAGCCGGCGGGGGGCGATCTGATCTCGGCCCTTGCGCCGCGCCTGTTCGATCTGGTGGCGATCAGCCCGGATTTCGATCCGGCCTACCAGCCCCTGATGATGATGGCGCGTCGGCTCGCGGTCAGCGACCGGGCGGCGGCGCGCCAGCTCCTAGAAATGTTGGATAGAGTGAGCCCGGCCCGGTCCGAGGCGCGGAGCTTATTGTTGACCCTACCGCCGGCTTGATCTTGGTCTGCCCGGCGGGCGTGTCGCCGCCGGCCACGGTGAAGTACACCGATCCGCTGTCGATATGGCCACCCCGGCGGTGGTCGCCGGTCCATTCGATCAGATAGGAACCGGGCGGCAGGGGCTTTTCGGGCCGGAAATCGGTGCGGAACACCTCGTCCTCGCCGGTCGGTGTCCAATTCGTCGCATATTCCTGCATGTTCAGATCGACGATGCGAACCTCCTGCAGATCGATGCCCGGCATGAATTGCAGATACATGTCCGGCTGCGCGTCCTGGATCACATCGTTGGCCGACGGCGAGGATTGATCGAACGTGCATTGGGCGAAGGCCCCGCCCGAAGCCGTCATGACGAGCGCCGCGAAAAAGCCGGCGAGGAAAACACGAAAGCGCATGTGATGTCTCCTTTCGCGGCTCACGAGAACCGAACGGCGTAGCCGAAGTTTTCGAGGCGATCGGGCAGGGCGTTGAAGGCGATCGACATGCGGCGCGGGCCCTGGTTCACGGGCACTTCGTGCAGCAGATAGCTTGGAAACATCACGAGATCGCCGGGCAGCGTTTCCGGCATCGCCCATTTGCTGCCGTTGTAGGCATTCACGCTCGCGTTCTTGTGGTGGTTGCTGAAGATGTAGTTCGTGCCGCCGAGGCTCTTGTGGAACACGAGGTTGGCGGAAGGGTGCGACGCCGTCAGATACACCACGCCGGAGATGAAACTGTTGGCGTGGGTGTGGATGGCCTGCCGCCCGCCGGTCTCCAGCACGTTGCTCCAGATCTCCTTGATCTGCCAGTTCAGCGCCTCGCCGAACAGCACCTCGCCGAATTGCGCGATGCTCGGCAGCACGGCCTCGCCGATCCGGGCGAACAGCGGATTGTCCATTCCCGAGATCGGCGAATGCGACAGCTGCTCCGAGAAAGCATTGCGTTCGCTCTGTTCCGCGCCCCCGATCTCACGCGCCAGCTTCTCCACCAGATCGCTGTCGATCAGGCCCGACACCCGCACGACGGGTGTCGGAAACAATCCGATGACCTGGCTCTGACTCACGACGGCACCTGTGTTGTTCGAGAGAAAAACCACGCAATTTGCGTGTTGCGGCGGCACTTTCGCCTCGGCGCATGACCGCCGGATGACTGGCCTTGTCGTGCTGCGAACGATCAGTGCTCGGGATAGAAGATTGGCTCGTCGCCGGGTTTGGGCCCGGTCTCGCCCGCATCCACCGGCATTGCGGACGTGTCGGGCCGGGGAAGCTCGAGCCGGCTCTCCAGATCGTCCTGTCGCAGGACAGCCGCCCGGTCCGAGATGGAATCCAGCCGCCAGCCGGCATGGATCTGGCCCACGCGCAGGGTCACGTCGGCTTGCGTTCCCGTGTCGACGAACAGGCCGAAACCGTCGCCCCCATTCGCCAGAATCCCCGTCAGCTCCAGCGACGGCCGGGCCGGCGCGCTGGGTGGCGGTGGCGGCGGGGGAGGCGCACTTGCTTCCACGTCGCGCGTCGGGGGTGGGCGGCGCGAGGGTGAAAACAGGGGCCGCTCGTTCAGCGCGTCCAGCCGGTCGAGCGGCACCGCCCACAGCGGATTGCCCGGTTCGGCGGCCTGCGCCCAAGCTTCCGGCGCGAGGACCGACATCAGCATGAGAGCGGCAAGCGTGCGCGGCCCGTTCATTTCGCACCTTCCCAGCGTCCCGCCAATGTCAGCTGCGCCCGCATCGGGGTGCCGTCGCCATCCCGCTCCCCCCGTTCAGTGGTTTGCAGGTCGAGCGCCTCGACGAACAAAAAGGGCATGCCCGCCTCGATGTCGTGCAGCATGCCGGCGAGGCCCGCCTGCTCGATCTCGACAGTGACGCTCACCCGCAGATAGCCGTCTCCCGGTTCGGAGCCATCGAGGTCCACCTGCGAGGAGGTCAGCCGTCCGGAGGCGCGTTCCACGGCGGCCGCGATGCGCTGCACCAGCGCCGCCGCGGCCACGTTCGCGCTCGGCCCCTCCAGAAAGGGCGAGCCCTCCGGCGCGCCGACCGCATCCATGCCGCCCCCGGCCGGAGCGCGCCGCTCGCGCAATCGTTCCAGCATCTCCTCCGTCTCAGAAAGGGCGGTCCGCTGCGCGAAAAGGCCCCCCAGCGCATCGGCGGTGACGGCCATGAGCACCAGCACGAACGCAAGGAAGGCCGCGACCGCCGCCGGTCCGGCCAGCCGCGACGGTCCGGGACGGGAGACGGGCGTCATCGTGCTTCCTCGGAAGGCCGGATCTTCGCCTCGATCTGGAAGCGCTCGGCCGTGCTGTCGGGCATGCGGGTCGTCGGCGCGGCGAAGGAAGCGCGGGAAAAGCGCGGCGATTGCTCGATCAGCCCGATCAGTGCCGGCGCGTCATCCGAGAGGCCCGCCACCCGCAGCGTGCCGTCGCGCAGCGAAATCTCGGTGGCGTGGCTGTGGTCGGGCAGGGCCCGCGCGAGCGCGTCGAGCACCTGCACCGTCGCGGGCTCCGCATGCTTGCGGCGTTCCAGCAGGCGTAAGCCGCTGGTCTCCGCCCCGTCGCGTGCGGCGGTCAGGAGCCGGCGCTGCGTGCCGATCTCGGCCTCCATCGCCTCGATGTCGCCCGCATACCGCGCCCCGAGGAATTGCGATGCCAGCGTGGACAATGTCGCTGCCAATGTCAGCGCGATCACCGTCGCAAACAGCGCCGCCCGCAAGCGCGCGGCCCCGAATGCGCTTTCCGCAGCCTGTTCATGCACCCTGATCGGAGCCTCGTCCGCATCGGGCTGCATGAACACGCGGATGGAACGTGCGCCGAGCGCGGTCAGCGTCCGCAGCTGCGGCGCGATCCGGCTGCGCGACGTCGCCGCCACCATGATCTCGATGCGGTCCTGCCCGGAGGGTTGCGGCGCGGTCCAGCCGAACACCGCCTCGCTGGCGGTCCACGGCGTCAGCCGGTCGATCTGCGACCGCACGATGCCGTCGAGAAAGTCGCCGGCCTGGCGCGGCAGCTCCAGCGGCCTGAGCAGGAACTGGCGTGGAAGCAGGATGAGATCGACATCGCGTCCACGCACATGGTCTCCCGCCGCGCCGTCCAGCGGGCCCGGTCGCGCATCCTCGCCGGGCAGGCGGAATCCGTCCTCCACCTCTGTCAATCGCACGGGCCGCCCTGCTTTCAGGCCCCGCAACGCGGCGGATAATGTCTCGGCCACGAGGTCGAGCCAGGCGGAAAAGCCGTCCACGATCCGCTGCACGCTCATCGTCCGGCCTCCATCTGCGACATCCCCTCGAAAGCGCCGTCCTCGCGCCAGGACAGGACGCGGTAGGGATCGTCGCCGAAATCCCGCACCAGGATCACGGCCTCGGCCGCGCGGCGTCCACCATCCCGGAACGCCACCGAGAGCGTCACCCGCACCGCATCGCTCGTCGCGGCCGGAACCGCCGGAGCGGCGGACGCGTCCGGCGTTGATCCACCCGCCGGAGCCGGCACGGCCGCCCGCACGAGGGGATCGGCAATGGCCGGCGCGATGGTCGGCGCACCGCTGTAGATCGTGACATGGGGCAGCGCCGCCTCGACCAGCCGAGGCGGCAGGTCCCGCACCAGCCAGAGTTCGTCGGCGTGCACGAACGGACCGCCGCGTGGCCCGTGGTCCAGCCCGGCCTGCCGATACAGCGCCGCCTCGCCGTCTCCGGAAGACGCCTGGGCCGGCGTCCGGAAGGCCAATATCCGTGCGGCATAGGTCTTCGCGTCATCCTCATTCGCCCCGAGAGCCGCGAACAGGCCGGCCATCAAGTCGGGCGGCGCGGTGTTGAGGTCGATGCGCGCGGTCTCGTTGCGAAACGAGGCGCTGATCTCCGCCGATCCCAGCCGAAAGGCGAGCGTGCCCGACATCGGACGTTCCGTTTCCGGCACGGAGACGATCTGCAACGCCGCCAGTTCGAGGCCTGCGGTAAACAGCCCGTTCGCGGAAAGGCTGTCGTCGCGCACGGCGGCCGCCTGCGCGGTCACGGAAAGGTAGGCCGTGTAGACCGAGACGAGCGCCGCCAGCGCGCCGAGGACCCACAATACGGTTACCAGGATGAAGCCATCGCGGGCGCGGCTCATTGCGACGTCCCTCCATTGGCCGCATCGGGCGTGCGCCGTTCGGTGCCGCAGCCTTCCTTCGTCTCGTCGGCCACGCAATCGGCCGGCAGTTCGGCCCGCACCGTCACGGCGGTCGAGGTGCCCAGCGTCCGGCCCGAACGGCCGTCGCGTATCACAAGGCGGATCGCGCGTGGCAGCGCGTCCTGCTCGCGCCAGGCGCTGCGCCACACGCCGTCGCGTCCGGCATAGGAAAAGAGCACGCGCATCGGCGCTTTCAGAACCTCGACCGGCGCGACAAGGCCCGGCGACGGCCCGTCAGCATCGCGCGGCACGAACGCGGCGGTGCTGCGCATCAGCCCGGGATCGCGCACGCGGTCGGATTCCGCCAGCCGCACGATCTGCAATCCGGGACGGTCATTGGGCCCCAGCGCGGTGCGCACGAATGTCACGGAGCGTTCGTCGCCTTCGAACAGGGGCTTGCGGGTTTCCCGGTGCGCCGGCACGAATTCGGCGGCCGCGAGGTCGGCGGCGATCCGGTCGATCGCAAGGCCGGCCATCTCGCCCGCCTGCACGCGTCCCAGCCCGCGCTGCCAGTTCGGAAGCCATTGCCCGGTGAGAAGGGCAAGGCCGCTGAGCACGAGCCCCATCAACGCGGTCGCGACCAGCGCCTCGATCAGCGAGAATCCGGCGTCAGGGGCCGCGCGCGCTCTCATTGCGAGCCGCTCCGCACCAGCCGCACCGTGTCCAGCACCATCACCGCTCCGGAGGGGGCGCGCACGCGGATCGACACGCTCCTCGGCACCCATGGCGCGTTCTTCGCCGTGACGTCCGCCGCCATCGGACGCACCTGCATCTGCCAAAGGTGCCCAGCGATCTCGCCGTCCAGCCCACCCGGACGGAGAGCCGCGCGGGGCGGGATGCCCGTTTCCACCGCGCGCGCCGTCTGCGCCAGGGCCACCCGGTCATCGAGTGCGCGGGAGGCGCGGGCATTGGATGCGGACAGCGCGGCGATCGCGCCCGCCATCGCCGCCATCACGGCCAGCGAGACCAGCACCTCGATGATGGTGAAGCCGCGCTCATGGCGGCGAGCCTCAGCCGCGCGCGGGCACAATGTCCACCCCTCCGGTCAGCCAGTTCACCCGCACCTCGTAGCCCGCGCCGCCCTTGGCCAGCATCAACGTGCCGCCGCACGACATGCCGGAGGGGAAGAAATTGATGCCCGAAGCGGCGGGTTGTTCGGCGCACTGGCGGGGCAGCACGGCGCGCAATCTCACATCCTTCGGCAGCCGCACCGTCCGCCCGCTGGCGGCCGAGCGCACGACGCGCCCACCCACGTCCACGCGCGTCGCCAGCGGCACGCGGCGGCGGATGGCGGCGCTGCGGTCGGCCTTCAGGAGGGATGCCGTTTCCAGCGCATACGCCTGCAACCTCTGGCGCGACGTGCCGAGCGGCATCGCCGGCAGAACGAGCGACGCCAGAAGCGCCACGATGGCCAGCACGCACACCATTTCCAGCAGGGTGAAGCCCGCTTCTGAATCCAAATCGATGGAAAGGCGTCCGTGCCGGGCGGGCATGGTCAGCGCGCCCAGCTCACGATGTCGGCGGCGTCGCCCGTGCCGCCCTCCTGCCCGTCGGACCCGCGCGAGACGATGTCGTAGGGGCCGTGCTCGCTCGGCGTGCGGTAGACGTAGGGCCGGCCCCACGGGTCGAGCGGCACCGAGCCGCCCTTGAGGTAGGGCCCGTTCCAGGTCGTGGTGCCGGCGCCGCGCTGCACCAGCGCGTTCAGTCCCTCGGAAGACGAGGGGTAGCGGCCGGTGTCGAGGTAATAGAGGTCGAGCGCGCTGGTGAAGCCCTGGATCTGGATCTTCGCGGTCTTCACCTTGGAATCCCCGAGATAGCCCAGCACGCGCGGCCCCACGAGCGCGACGATCAGGCCGATGATCGTGATGACGACGAGAAGCTCGACGAGCGTGTAGCCGGCCTGCCGGCGTCGCAGTGTGCGGCTGAAGCGGGCAGGGGCGCGAAAAGTCCGATGGGTGATCAATGTCTCATCCGATGCTTTGGCTGACCGAGAGCAGCGCGGTCATGACGGAGACGATCAATCCCCCCACGACGACGCTGATGGTGACGATGGCGAGCGGCCCGATGATCGCGACGACGCGCGCGAGCGAACGCTGCAGCTTTTCCTCGTAGAAATCGGCGATGCGCCCCGACAGCACGGCCAGCTGCCCGGTTTCCTCGCCCAGCCGCAGCATGCGGATGGCCATGGGCGGCAGCACAGAATTCGCGGCGAACGCCTCCGACAGCCGCGCGCCGTGCCGCACCTTGTCGGAGGCTTCCGACCAGGCGGAGGCATCGTCGCCCGCCGACATCACGTCGACCACGATGCGCAGCGCATTGCTCAGCGTCACGCCGTTGCCGAGCAGGATGCCGAGATTGCGGCAGAACACCGCCGAGCGGCGATAGGTGAAGATCGTGCGCACCAAGGGCAGGCGCGCCAGCATGGCCACGAGGCCGGCCCGCGCTCCCGGACGTCGCAGCACGAGCACGAGGACGAGCGGAACGAGAACCGCCATCACGCCAAGCTCCGTCGTGTGCGCCTGCGCCAGGTCGGAGAGATCGAGCAGCGCCTCCACGGAGGCATCGAGCTCCGCGCCCATGTCGCGCAGCACGGTGGAGAATTGCGGCAGCACGAACAGCAGGAAGAAGACCAGCACGCCGCCGGCCGCGAACAGCACGAAGGCGGGATATTGCAGCGCCTCCATCAGCTTGCGCCGCATCTCCTCGGCCCGTGTGCGTTCGGCCGCCAGCAGTTCCAGCGTCCGGTCCAGCGTGCCGGATGCCTCGCCCACGCGCACCAGCGCCACATAGACGGGCGGAAACAGCGTCGGATGCGCCGTCACCGCCTCGGCGAAGGTGCCGCCCGCCAGCACGTCGCCGCGAATGCGCCCGACCACGCGCTTCATGCGGCCGAGATCGGCATCGTCGGCCAGCAATTCCAGCGCGTCGTTCAGCCGTGCGCCGGCGCGCAGCAGAAGGGCGAGATCGCGCGTGAACAGGGTCACGTCGGCGGGTTTCGGCGTGCCGCCGAAGGAGAGGCCGAACGCGGAGCCCGTTTTTTCGGCAAGCGCCGGCCGCATCTCCACCGGCACCATGCCGAGGAACTCGATGCGCCGCGCGACTTCCTGGGCGCTGGCCGCCTGCAGCGATCCGCTGACCATTTCGCCGCTCTGCGTCAAAGCGCGGTAGGTGAACATCGCCATCGCCGTCAGCGCAACGTGGTGACGCGCAGGATTTCGGCGGGCGAGGTGATGCCCGCCCGGCACTTCGCCATGCCGTCATCAAACATCGTCGTCATGCCGGCGGCGATGGCCGCGCGGTCGAGCGTCGTTCCGCCCGAGGCCGCCTCCACCAATTCCCGCAATTCCTCGGTGAGGACGAGGATCTCGAACACCCCCACGCGGCCGCGATAGCCCGCCCCGCCGCAGCGTTCGCAGCCGCACGGTTCGTAGATCGTCTCGCCGGCCTCGAAGCCCACCGCCTCATAGCGCGGATCAGCGGCGAGATCGGCCGCGCTCAGCACCCGCGCGGTGCGGCAGCGCTCGCACAATTGGCGCACCAGCCGCTGGGCGATGACCGCCCGCAGGGTGGATTTCAGCAGGAAGCCCTCGACGCCGAGATCGAGCAGGCGCGGCACGGCGGCGGCGGCTGTCTCGGTGTGCAGCGTGGTCAGCACCAGATGCCCGGTCAGGGCGGCGTGCACCGCCACATGCGCGGTTTCCGGATCGCGCACCTCGCCCACCATGATGACGTCCGGATCGTGGCGCACGAAGGCGCGCAGCGCCGTCGCAAAGGTCAGGCCGATCGAGGGTTTGACCTGCGATTGATAGATGCCCCGGATCTCGTATTCGACCGGGTCCTCGATGGTCAGGATCTTGCGGGTCGGTTCGTTCAGCGCCGACAATATGGTGGCGAGCGTCGTGGTCTTGCCGCTGCCGGTCGGCCCCGTCACGGCGATCATGCCGTGGGGCAAGGTGAGGAGTTCGGCCAAGGTCGCGCGGTCGTGCGGGCGCAGGCCCAGTTTCTCCACCGACAGCAGGCCCCGGTCGCGCGGCAGAAGGCGGATGACGGCCGCTTCCCCGTGCTGCGTGGGCATGATCGCCACGCGCACGTCGAGGTCGTCGCGGCTGAGGCGAAGCCGCGCCGCGCCGTCCTGCGGCAGTCGGCGCTCGGCGATGTCCAGCCCCGCAAGGATCTTGATGCGGGAGATCACGGCCCGCGGCAGCACCCCGGCGGGAGCGGCTACCGGCCGCAGCAGCCCGTCCACCCGCATACGCACTTCGAGCCCGTTGCGGAAGGGGCCGATATGGATGTCGCTGGCGCGCAACTCCATCGCCTTTTCGAGAAGGTCGTTGACCGCGCGCACCACCGGCGCCCCGCTGGCCAGATCCCGCAAATTCTCGAGGTCCTCGACCAGCGGTTCCGGCGTGCCGGCTTCGGGTTCACCCACGCCGGCTTCGCCATCGCCCAGCCGCGCGGCGATCGCGGTCGCGAGGTCTTCGAACGAGGCGATCGCCAGGGCGACCGGCGCTTCGAGCACGATCTCCGCCGCGCGCTGGGCCGCCTGGTCGGTGGGATCGGCCACGGCCAGGCACAGCCCGCCCTGGGCCATTCGGAACGGCAGCACGCCCATCTCGCGCAGGAAGCGCGGCGAGAAGCCCACGATCGCCGGCTCGGCATTCATCAATTCGGCAAGGCGGATGCGGGGCAGGCCGTGGAAGGACGCGACGACATCGGCGAAATCGCCCGAGGCGAGGCCGGTCTTTTCCCACACCGCCCGCAGGCCCAGGCGCGCATCCGCCGCGTCCGGAACCGACGCGCCGGCCTGGGCCAGGAAGCCCATGAAGTCGTCGGCCCTGTGGATGTTCATTGAATCACGGCCGCCTCGCGGGAGCGATGCCCGCGCTTTCCTGCGTTAACTTTTTGCGGATCACGCCCGGCGCACACCGGGGACGAGCCGTCCGAACCCGTCGCCGGCGGGGCTTCGGCATCCCGGCCGCCCGGACGTTCGCGTCGCCGGCATATTCACCCCGGTCGATGAAGGTTTTGCGGCGTTTGGATGACGTTCCGGCGAACGGCCGCTTCATTCTCATGTGTGTGAAAACACACACTTTCCCGTTGTCGTATCGCCTCCAATAAATGTGTCACACAGGGTCGCTAAGGGTGGAGGATCGTCGCGCGTATTGGGGGCGGTGTCGGGTCCGGCCTCGCGGCTGGGTTCGGTGCCGGGGCTGTGTGAATATGGGGAAGCAACGGCTGATCTGGCCGGGATTTGGGCCGGGCGTGTTAACCTTTGCCGGCCTGTTTCTCACGGCGTCCGTCCTCGGTGCGTGCACCGCGCGCAATGCGGCCGATCCCAACGGGCCCGGCGTGCTGGGCGCCGTGCGCGGCCTCGATCTGTCGCCGCGTGAGCCGCGTGGCATCGGCGCGGGTCCCGCTTTGGCCGATGACCGCACGGCCGTCGAATATCAATCCACCAGCATGGCCTACGCCTCCACCGGAGGTCCGGTCCCGGCCGGCATCTCGGCCGCGGCCGGCGCCGATGGCGAGGGCTACAACCTCAATTTCGAGAACGCGCCTCTCGTCTCCGTCACCAAGGTGGTGCTCGGCGATATCCTTGGCACGGCCTACCTGATCGATCCTCGCGTGCAGGGCACGATCAGCCTCGGTTCGGGTCGCCCCGTGCCGAAGAAGGATTTGCTCTTCGTGCTGGAGAACGCGCTGCGCACCAGCAATGTGGCGCTGCTGAAGGATGCGGGCGGCTACCGGCTCGTCCCCCTCGCGGAGGCCGGCGGCAATGGCGGCATCGACGTCAATGGCCGGGTTGAGCCGGGCTACGGCCTGTCGGTCGTGTCCCTGCGTCATACCTCCGCGCAGGCGCTGATGCCGCTGCTGGACAGCTTCGCCACGCGCAACGGCGCGGTCCGGTCCGATCCCCAGCGCAACATCCTGCTCGTCCAGGGCACGGCCGCCGAACGGCGCACCGCCATCGACACCGTCCTGCAATTCGACGCCGACTGGATGCGCGGCCAATCGGTCGGCATCTACCCGGTCCGCAACAGCGCGCCCGATCCGCTCATCGCCGAGCTCGAAAACCTGCTCGATTCCGGCGAGGGCGGCCTCAGCCAGAACCTCGTCAAGTTCCAGGCCATCGGCCGCCTGAACTCCATCCTCGTGGTCAGCCGCAAGCCGGAACTCCTGCGCACGGCCGCCACCTGGATCAGCCGGCTCGACCGTGGCGACACGAATACGGGCGTCCGCGTCTATCGGATGCGCTACGGCGATGCCCGCAAGACGGCGCGTCTCCTGAATGAGCTTTTCGCCGGCGGAAGCAGCTCCGGCCTCGACGACGCCTCCAGCCGGATCGCTCCGGGCTCCGGAACGAGCGTCACCACCAGCAGCAATGGTGGGGAGCAGGGCGTCGAGAGCCGCCTCGGCGGTGCGCGTCTCCAGCAGGCCAGCGCCTCCGTGGAGGCGGAGCCGGTGGAAGAGGAGGCCGCGGATCTCGGCGGTGGCTCCTCCGGCTCGGGCGAACCGATGCTGCCCGGCGTGCGCATCACGGCCGACGCAGCCAACAACAGCCTGCTCATCTATGCCAGCCAGGCCCAATACCGCATCGTCGAGCGCACCCTGCTGCAGCTCGATCAGCAGCAATTGCAGGTGGCGATCGAGGCCACCGTCGCCGAGGTCACGCTGAACGACGCCCTCAGCTACGGCGTGCAATTCTACCTCACCAGCAAGGATCTCGGCCTTGGGCGCAACAACGGCTCGGTCGGCAACACGCTGTCGAACACCGTGTCCGAGCAGGTCATCAGCAAGGTGGTGCCGGGCTTCAACCTGCTGGCCGGCCCGCGCAACCAGCCCCGCTTCATCCTCGATGCGCTCCATGACGTGACGAATGTGAAGGTGCTGTCGAACCCATCGCTCGTCGTGGTCGACAATGAGCCCGCCACGCTTCAGGTCGGCGATGAGGTGCCCGTGTCGACCGGCAGCGCCACGGTGCTGTCGAGCAACAACACGGTGGTCAACACCATCGAATACAAGAACACCGGCATCATCCTGAAGGTCGTGCCGCGTGTGAACGTCAACGGCCAGGTGCGGCTCGATGTCGAGCAGGAGATCAGCAACGTCGCCGATACCGGGCGCGGCAGCACGCTGACGCCCACCGTCTCGCAGCGCAAGGTCAAGAGCACGATCTCGGTGGCCGATGGTCAGACCGTGCTTCTCGCCGGCCTCATCAGCGAGCGCCACAGCGGCGGCCGCAGCGGCGTGCCGGTCCTGGAGAAATTGCCGGGCATCGGCAACGCCTTCTCGCATCGCAACCGCTCCGGCCAGCGCACCGAGCTCATCATCTTCATCCGGCCGCAGATCATCCGCGACGCCTTCGACGCCAGCACCGTGGCCGAGGAATTGCGCGTGAAGCTGCGGGGCTCGCTCGGCGCGTCCGGCCCGGGGCGGACACGGTGAGCGCGCAATCGCGTCCCGTCGTTCCGGGCATCCGCGCCATCCTGCCGACGATACGGGGCCCCATCGCAATCTGCGGGCTGGCCGTCGCCGCCATGGCCGGGAGCCTTGCCCTCGCGCCGGGCCTGCCGGGGCTACTCGCGGCGGCTCTGGTGCCCGTCGTCATGGCCATCGCCGTCGTGGATGCGCGCCGGTTCATCATCCCGGACGAGCTGACCATCGCGGCCGTCCTGCTCGGTCTCGCCTATGCGGCGGCCACCGGCTGGACGATGACGGAAGGTCTTGCGCTGGCGGTCCTGCGCGGAGGATGTCTCGCGCTTGCCTTCCTCGCCATCCGCATCGGCTACCGCGCCTGGCGCGGGCGCGAGGGGCTGGGGTTCGGAGACGTGAAGCTCGCCTTCGCGGCCGGCATCTGGCTCGACTGGATGGTCATGCCCATCGCCATCGACATCGCCACCGGGGCGGCGCTGCTCGTCTACGTGCTGCGGCAGCGCTCGGCAGGCCGGCGGCTGCGCCGTCGGGGCCGTCTGCCCTTCGGCTTGTTCCTCGCGCCGGCCATCTGGATCGGCTGGTGCCTGCAGACAGGATGGCTTGCGTCATGATCGGTGCGGTTCGAAACGGTATGCGGCTGTCCCTCATCGGCCTGGCGCTGCTCGCGGGCCTCGGCGCGAGCGCGGTCCGCGCGGCCGATCCACCGGCCCGCTTCGGCCTTCCGCGTGAGGCCCGGGCCATCGCGGTGCCCGGCATCGTCGAGCGCGCCCGGGCCGGAGACGCACTCGCGCAGGGCCAGCTCGGCTATCTCCACGAATACGGGCGGGGCGTGCCACAGGATTTCGCGCTGGCGGCCCATTGGTACATCTGCGCCGCCGAGCAGGGCGAACCCACCGCGCAGCATCTTCTCGGCTTGCTGTTCGACAAGGGGCGCGGCGTTCCGCTTGACGTCATCATGTCCCACAAATGGCTGAACCTCGCCGCCGCCGGTGCCGGCCGCGAGGAGCATGACACCTTCACGCGCATCCGCAACGCGGTCGCCACCAAGATGGACGCGGCCCAGATCGAAATTGCGCAGGATCTCGCCCGCCGCTGGACGCCGAAGCGGCTCCCCTGCGACTAAGGTATTGCACCCTCGTGAAAAACGTCGATGAACGCCCGATGCGACACCGGCGCGTCATCAACGCGCATTAGCAGACGGGCCCAAGATCCCATCGAGACATGCCCTGCGGGGCGCCACACCCGGAAGAGAAACATGCGTCACTATCGTTCCCTCCTTGTCGGGGCCGCCGTGCTGTTCGGCTGGCTCGGTCCGATGAGCGTCGCCGGCGCCGAGCCGCGCACCGCCGTGAACGTGGTTGCGCCCTGGCACGTCTCCGGCATCGAGCCCTCGCAGGACGGCTACACCTTCCAGCGCATGCAGGTCGGCGAAACCCTGGTCGGCGCCGATGCCAAGGGCAATCTGCTCCCCGCGCTCGCCACGAGCTGGGAGCCCAGCGAGGACGGGCTCGCCTGGCGCTTCGTGCTGCGCGAAGGCGTGAAATTCCACGACGGCACGGCGCTTACGCCCGAAAACACGTCCGCCTCGCTCAACCGCGCCAAAGCGCGCCAGGGCATCCTCGATACCGCGCCCATCACCGCCATCCGGCCCGAAGGCGGCGCCATCATCGTGGAACTGTCGGAGCCGTTCGCGGTCCTGCCGGCGCTGTTCGCCAATTACGCCACCACCATCCTCGCGCCGACCTCGTTCAACGAGGATGGCCGCGTCGTCAAATATCTCAGCACCGGCCCGTTCCGGGTGGAGAAGGTCGAGCGCCCCCTGTCGCTGTCGGTCGCGCGTTTCGCCGATTATTGGGGGCCGAAGCCGGCCATCGAGACCGCCACCTATCTGTCGGCCCACCGCAGCGAAACCCGCTCGCTGACGGCCCGCAGCGGTGATGCCGACATCGTCTTCACGCTCGATCCCTCGAGCTACGATCAGCTGTCGAAGCTCGACGCCATCAAGACCCAGGTCATGTCGGTGCCGCGCATCATCACGCTGAAGATGAATCTCGCTCATCCGGCGATGCGCGATCTCGATGCCCGGCGCGCGCTGAGCCTCGCCGTCGACCGCGCGGCCATCGCCAAGGGGGTCATGCGGTTCCCGCAGGCGGAAGCCACCCAGCTTTTCCCGAACGCCCTGCCGGATTGGCACGATCCCGCGCTCGCCCCCTATGGCTACGATCCCGAGGAGGCCAAGCGGCTTCTGGCCGGCCTCGGCTGGACGCCCGGCAAGGACGGCGTACTCCAGAAAGACGGAGCACGCTTCAGCGTCACCCTGCGCACCTTCCCCAACCGGCCGGAACTGCCCATCATCGCCACCGTGCTTCAGGACCAATGGCGGCAGCTCGGCATCGAGGTGAAAGTCTCCGTCGGCAATTCCTCCGATATCCCGTCGGGCCATCGCGACGGCACGCTGGAAATGGGACTCTACGCCCGCAATTACGCGCTGACGCCGGATCCCTTCGTCAACGTGCTCGACGATTTCGGCGAGGGCGGCGGCGATTGGGGCGCCATGAACTGGTCCGCGCCCGACGTCGCGGCCGCGCTCACGAAGGCCTCGCGCTCGGGCAATCCGGACGATCGGATCGCGGCCATCCGCCTCGTCACGCAATCGGTGCAGAACGAATTGCCCGTCCTGCCGATCGCCTATTACCAGCACACAATCGCGCACAATTCGAAGCTCGAAGGCGTCGTCGTCGATCCGCTGGAGATGAATTATGGGCTCGCTGCCATGAGCTGGTCGAAATGAGCGCGCGCATCGCTTCAGGCCCGCCCACCAGCGGCCTCGCCGGCATCGTCCTGTCCCGCATCCTGCAGGCGCTCGTCGTGGCCCTCATCGTCGGGTCGGTGGGCTTCGCCATGATGGAAAGCCTGCCGGGCGATGCCGCCTATCGCATCGCGGCGGGCCGGTTCGGATATGATTCCGTCACCGCCGCGGCGGCCGATGCCGTGCGCCAGGAACTGGGGCTCGATCGGGCTCCCATCGTGCGCCTGCTCGATTGGTTCGGGCAGATCCTGCGCTTCGATCTCGGCAATTCGCTCGTCACGGGCGAGCCCATCAGCCAGGCCATCGGCGACCAGCTGGCCAGCACCATCGTCCTGTCCGTCGTGGCGCTTCTCATCGCCATGGCCATTTCCTTCCCGCTCGGTGCGCTGGCCGGCCTGCGCCCCGGCGGCGGCGTCGATCGGATGACGGCGTTCCTGTGCATCAGCGTGCGCTCCGTGCCGGCCTTTCTTCTCGGCGTGGTGCTCATTCTCATCTTCGCGGCCGAGCTGAACTGGCTGCCGGCCGCCGGACACGCCCATTCGACGCATCTCCTGCTGCCGGGCCTCACGCTCG
The DNA here is from genome assembly GCF_052542005.1 of Terrihabitans aquatilis. Taxonomy (NCBI): domain Bacteria; kingdom Pseudomonadati; phylum Pseudomonadota; class Alphaproteobacteria; order Hyphomicrobiales; genus Terrihabitans; species Terrihabitans aquatilis. The sequence continues at coordinate 261,457 of NZ_JBOCUO010000003.1, forward strand.
GGATCATCCTGGCCTCGGTTTTGCTCAGGGTCGTGCGCACGGCTGTGGCGGATGCGGCGGCCAGTGAATCGTTTCAGTTCGCCCGGCTCAAGGGCCTGTCGCAGGCGCAGGCCTTCTGGCGCCACGCGGTGCCGAACGCCGCCGTTCCGGTCATTTCCTATCTCGGCGTGCAGGCGGCTCTCCTGTTCGAGGGAGTCGTGGTCGTCGAGAGCGTGTTCGCCTGGCCGGGCATCGGCCACGCGCTCACCCACGCCGTGTTCGAGCGCGATGTGCCGATGCTTCAGGGCACGGCGCTGACGCTCGGCCTCGGCTTCGTCCTGATCACGCTCTTCGTCGATCTGGCCTCCCGTTCCATCGATCCGCGCAGCCGCACATGACACCTCTTCGCATCTTCGGACTTGCGGGGCTCGTCTTCCTCGCCATCGTCGCAATCTTCGGCCCGCTCGTGATCGACCACGATCCCGCGCGCTCCAACCTGGCTGTAATGCTGGTCCCTCCGGGAACGCCCGGCCATCTGCTGGGTACCGATCATCTCGGGCGCGATCTTCTGGCGCGTCTCGTCTCCGGCGCCCGCCTCACGCTCAGCATGGCGGCCCTGGCCGTCTTCACCGCCGCCTCCACCGGCGTCATCCTGGGCATGATCGCGGGCTGGCGCGGCGGCCTCCTCGACCGTGTGCTGAATTCGCTCGCGGACGGCGTGCTCGCCATTCCCGGCCTGTTGCTGGTGCTGCTGCTCGCCGCCGTCAGCCCGGACAGCTGGTGGACGCTCTATATCGGCCTGTCGCTGACTTTGTGGGTCGAATTCTTCCGGGTCACGCGGGCGCGCACGCTCGTTCTGCGCAAGGCACCCGCCATCGAGGCGGCCGGCCTCATGGGGCTCGGCATAGTGCATGTCGTCAGGCGTCATCTGTGGCCCGATCTGTCGGGCCAGATCCTCACCCTTGCCGCCTTCGGCGCGGCCACGGTCGTCACCGCGCTCGCCACGCTCGGCTTCATCGCGGTCGGCCTGCGCCCGCCCACCCCGGAATGGGGGCTGATGATGGCGGAGCTGCTGCCCTCCTGGATCGACGCGCCCTGGGCGCTGGCGGCTCCCATCCTGTGCCTCGCCTTCACCGTGGCCTGCCTGCGCCTTGCGGCCGGACGGGGAGAATTCGAATGACGCTCACCGTTTCCGATCTCACCGTCCGCGTGGGCACGAAGAAGCTCGTCGGCCCCATCGATTTCCGGGTGGAGCCGGGCGCCCCCCTCGTCATCCTGGGCGAGACGGGCGCGGGCAAGAGCCTTCTCGCGCAGGCGGTCATGGGCGCGCTGCCGGCGGCCCTCGCCGCGACGGGCGCGGTGCAGCTCGACGGCGAGCGGCTCGACACGCTCTCCCGCCGACGGCGCGAGAAGCTGTGGGGCCGGCGCATCGCCATGCTCCCGCAGGAGCCGTGGCGGGCTCTCGATCCCGTGATGCGCGCGGGCGAGCAGATCGCCGAGACCCATGCCTTCGTCGCCGGGCGGCAATGGGACAACGCCCATGAGCGTGCGAGGGGCGATCTTTCCGGCCTCGGCCTCGCCGATGCGGGAGTCTGCCTCCCCGGCGTGTTGTCCGGTGGCATGGCGCAGCGCATCGCTTTCGCCGCGGCGACGGCGGCCGGGGCCGGCGTGCTGCTGGCCGACGAGCCCACCAAGGGCCTCGACGAGGCGCGGCGCGATGACGTGGTGCGCCTCCTGGGCAATTTCGCCCGTGCCGGCGGCATTCTCATCGTCATCACCCATGACGTCGCGGTGGCCCGCGCGCTGGGTGGCCATGCCATGATCCTGCGCTCGGGCGCCGTGGTGGAGCAGGGGCCGGCCGAAACCGTCCTCACCGCCCCGCAAAGCGCCTATGGCCGCGAACTGGTGGACGCCGCCCCCACGAACTGGCCGCAAGTTCCCGAGCTCACGGGCGCGCGGCCGCCCGTCCTGGTCGGGCGTGATCTGGCGATCGGCCGCTACGGCCGCGCTCTGCTTGGCGGCCTCGATTTCACCGTTCCGGAAGGCGGCCGGCTGGCCGTCACGGGGCCGAGCGGACTTGGCAAGACCACGCTGCTCGACACCATCGCCGGCCTCCTTCCGCCCGTGTCCGGCGGCGTGGAGCGCGTCGGCCGCGCGCGGGAGAAATTCGCCGTGCAGAAGCTCTACCAGGATCCGCCCGCCGCCTTTCCCGCGCGCATTCCCCTGGCCGTGGGGCTGAAGGATCTCGAAGCGCGGCACCGCCTCCCGCCGGAGCGGATCGCAGGTCTCCTCGAACGGCTGAGCTTGTCGCCGGATTTGCTGCAGCGGCGTCCCGCGTCGGTCTCGGGTGGCGAGCTTCAGCGCATCGCGCTGGCGCGCCTTCTGGCCCTGCGCCCGGCTCTCATCCTGGCCGACGAGCCCACGTCGCGGCTCGATCCCGTCACGCAGAAGCAGGTGATGGGCGTCATTGCCGACGCAGCCGCGGAAGCCGAGGCGGCTGTGGTCCTCGTCACCCATCAGGGCAGCATGGCCCGGCGCTGGGCGCACCAGACCATCGCGCTGCGCTCGGGAGAAGAGGGCGCCTCGCAGCCCGCCGCGCAGGCCGCCGGCAATGCCGGCCCCATCCTCTCCCCGGCCTGATTACGGCCCTTCGCAGACAGGAGCCCGCTCGGTGGGCTCCTGTCCCACCTCGGCCCCATAGGCGCGGAAGCCGTGCTCGTCGATGAACAGGATGCGGTAGCAGGGATGGCCGCCCGTCCACCACGGATCGCGCGCCTCGAGATCGGTGATGAAGCGGTGCGAGCAGGCTTGTCCTGAGCTGAACGCGATCCCCTCGGTGCTCGTGCCGGCCAGCGAGATGTGGATGTGGCCGAACACGATGTGGCGCACCCCTTGTGTGTGCGCGGCCAGCCGGCGCAGGATCGCCCCGTCATCGTGCAGGCCGATCTTCAGGAAATGGCCGATGCCGTCATAGACCGGCGGATGGTGGATGAAGACCGTCACCGGAAGCGCGCCGGCCCCCTCCAGCGCCTCGTCGAGCCAGGCCAGCCGGTCCGCGCCATAGATCCCGCCGATCACGCCCGCCTCGTGGCTGTCGAGAAAGATCAGCCGGCCGAAGGCGGTGTCGAGCCAGGACTGGATATAGCCGTTCGCGTCGCGCGGATGGTCGGGAAACGCCGCGACGAAAGGCGGCCGCCGGTCATGGTTGCCCAGCATCAGGCGCACGGGGAAGGGAACGGCCGAGAGGATTTCGCGCAGCAGCGCATAGGCCTCGGGCTCGCCGTCATTGCAGAGGTCGCCCGTCACCACCATCAAATCGGCATCGCCGTGATGGGCCAGCACATCGTCCACGGCGCGGCGCAATTGCTGTTCGGGGTCGACACCGTTCACCACCCGCCCGGACTGTACGAGGTGGGTGTCGGTGATCTGGATGATCTTCAAGACAAAACTCCACGGATAAAAAAGGGGGGTGCGGGCACCGGCCCGCACCCCCATGATTGCTGTGCTGTCAGGCCTCAGCGCATCAGCGCGTTGGTCTGTTCGACGATCTGCTTCAGGCCCTCTTCCGGCGTCACCTGTCCGCGCATCACCGTGCCGATGATGTCGCGCTGGGTGCGCCAGATGCGCACGGAATTGCCGCCCGGATAGCCGGCCCACGGCAGCGAGCGGTCAGCCTGCTTGGCGGCCGTCGCCACGTTCGGGTGCTCGGCGTAATAGGGCGCCAGATAGTCCGGGCCGGTCGCCAGCTTGTTGGTGGGCAGATAGCCGGTGATGCGCACGATCTGGTTCTGCGCCTGCGGGCCGGTGATCCATTTCAGATATTTCCAGGCCGCCTGCTGCTTGGTCGTATCCTGCGTCAGGATCACTGCGGAATTGCCGCCGGTCGGCACGCCGCCATTGGTCTTGTCCTCGATCGGGAAGGTCGAGGTCGTCAGCTTGAAGCGGTCGCCCACGAGGGCTTCCACCGTCTGCACATGGGCGGGCGTGGAGAAGATGAAGCCCGTGCGGCCAGCGCCGAATTGCTGGCGCGACTGGTCCCAATCCAGCATTTCCTGGCCGCCGCGCGTCACGAATTCGCGCGTCAGCTTCAGGGCGTTGAGGCCGATCTCGTTGTCGAAGCCCACTTTGCCGGTCTTCTCGTCCACCAGCTTGCCGCCCTGCTGGAAGATCAGCGATTGCCACATCCAGTCGTCCGGCCAACCGCCGATGTCGTAGCCCATGCCGGCAATGCCGGGGTCCAGCGCGTCGATTTTTTCCGCCAGCTCGATCAGCCCGGCGAAGGTGTCGGGCATGTTGTCCGGGTCGCCGCCGGCGCGGCGCACGAGGTCGGCATTGATGAACATGATGGGTGAGGAGGCGTTGACCGGCAGGCCGTATTGCTTGCCGTCGATCTGGCCCAGCGCCGCCATTTTCGGCGCGTAATTGGCGTCGAGGAAGGCCTGTCCGCCCTCGGCCTCGATGAAGGGCGCCAGGTCGGTGATCTGCTTGCGCGGCACGAGCGTGTGGACGAGTTCCGCCGTCAGATTGTAGCCCGAGAAATAGACGTCGGGCAGCTTGCCGGTCACGGCGGCGCGCATCACCTGCTGCTGGCCCTCATTGTAGCCGGCGGCCGGGGCCAGGAAGTTGATCTTGATGTCCGGATTGTCCTTCATGAACTGGTCGGCCAGCGGCTGATGGAACTTGGTGAAGCCCGGCAGATTGTAGAGCACCTGCAGCTCGATCTGCTGGGCCATGGCCGTTCCCGGCAATGTGAGGCCAAGCGCGAAGGCGCCGGCCATGAAGCGTTTCGACAGCGACATGGATCTCTCCTGGTGGGTCCTGATGGGGGCCGGGGGGCTACTTGACCCCGGTCATGGTGATGCCGGCGATGAAATGGCGGCGCGCCAGCAGGAAGCAGAGCACCATGGGCGCGGTGATGAGGGTGGCCCCGGCCATGAGCGCGCCGTAATTCGCGCCGGATTCCACGTCCGAGAACAGCAGCATCCCCAGCGGCGGCGGTGCGAGATTGGTGTCCGAAACCACGATCATCGGCCAATAGAGGTCGTTCCAGTGCGCCACGATCGAGAACACCGAGAAGGCGGCCAGAGAAGGCAGCGCGCCGCGCAGCACCAGCCGCCAGCAAATCTCCATCTCCGAGAAGCCGTCCATGCGCGCGGCCTCGATGATCTCGTCCGGGTAGCTGCGAAACGCCTGGCGGAACAGGAAGATGGCGAACACCGACAGGAAGAACGGCGCCATCATCGCGAAATAGGTGTTCAGCAGCCCGGTCTGCGCCAGCCCCACATAGAGCGGCAGCGCCAGGGACTGCATCGGCACGCACAGCGCCGCGATGACGAGGGTCAGCAGCAGCTTGCGGCCGGGAAACGGCAGCTTGGCCAGCGCATAGGCGGCGGGCACCGAGGTCACCACCTGGACGATGAGGATGCCGAGGCACACGATCACGCCGTTCAGCATGAAGCGGGCCATCGGCACCTGGCTCGATGCGCGGGAATAATTGTCCACCGCGTCCGCGCCGGGCAGTGCGGGCAGGAGCGAGATGTCGAAGATCTCGCCGGGTCCCCGGATCGACGTCAGCACCATCCAGTAGAACGGCAGCAGCATCAGCACCGCGCCGAGCGCGAGCACGAGATGCGGAACGTATCGGCCGAGCTTCGCCATCAATAATGAACCTTCCGGTCGAGATGCAGCGTCTGGCCGATCGACAGCACCAGCACGAGCGCGAGGAAGATCAGGGTCAGCGCGGCGGCATAGCCGGTGTTCGAATATTCGAAGCCCTCGAGATACAGCGCGAACAGCATGGTCTCGGAGCCGGTCCGCCCCTTGGTGATGACCGCGACCGTCTCGAACACCTTCAGCGCCGAGATCGAGGTGGTCACCACGACGAACATTGTGGTCGGGCCCAGCATCGGCCAGGTCACGGTAAGGAAGCGGTCGATGGGGCTCTTTGCGCCGTCCAGCCGGGCGGCCTCGTAGAGGTCTCGCGGGATGTTGGTCAGGCCCGCGAGGAACAGCACCATGTTGAACCCCAGCACCTGCCACACACCCATCAGGGCGAGCGTCGGGATCAGCAGCACAGGATCCGAGAGGAAGTAGAGGGGCTCGAGGCCGAGTGCCCGGAACGCCGCGTTCACGGGGCCGATCGACGGGTGCAGCAGGAATTGAAACACCGTCGCCATGGCCACCAGCGTCGCCGTCACGGGCAGGAAATAGGCCATCTCCCAGAACGCCCGGCTGCGGCGGGTGCCATGCACCAGCAAGGCGGTGCCGAGGCCGAGCGCCACGCCGAAGGGAATGACGATGGCCGCATAGAGCAGGGTGTTGCGCAGCGCCCGCATGAACACCGGGTCGGCGAAGGCGTCGCTGAAATTCTTCAGCCCGACAAAGCCGAACGACAAAGCGCCGAGCTGGTAATCGGTGATGGAAAAGGCCGCCAGCACCACCATCGGCACGATGTAGGTGGCCAGCAGCAGAAGCGCGGCCGGTGCCGCGAAGGCGAACCCGGTCACCACCATGCGCCGGCGGTAGGAGATCGTTCGCGAACGCGTTTCCACCTCCGCTTCCATGGGAAGGCTGGCGACGCTCATGCCGCCGCCCGCTGGCTGGTCTCGCCGCTGATCCGCAGGCCGTCCGCGCCGAAGAGATGGGCGCGCCGGGAAACGAAGCCGAGCGAGGCGATCCCCTCCGCATTCACCGGCAGGTCCTCGCCGGCCGCGAGCCGCAGAACGAGCTTCGACGTGTCGCCGCCCAGCAAGTCGAACGTCACGTAGCGGTCCGCGCCGTGCAGCTCGCTGCGGACGAGGCGTGCGGAAATCCCGTCGTTCACGAAGCGGAAATCCTCCGGCCGGATGCCGAGCGTCGCCGCTCCCGCATGGCGCGCATCCACATGGATGTCCTGCGCCTGGCCCAGCACCCGCACATGGCCCGCGGGCCCGATCTCGGCCGGCAGCAGGTTGATGGCCGGCGTGCCGATGAAGCGCGCGACGCCCAGGGAGGCGGGGCTCTCGTAAAGTTCCGTCGGCGTGCCGAGCTGCAGGATGCGCCCGCCATCCATCAGGGCGATGCGGTCCGACATGGTCATCGCCTCGATCTGGTCGTGCGTGACGTACACGAACGTCGCGCCCAGCCTTTTGTGCAGCAGCGCCAACTCCTCGCGCATATGGGCGCGCAGCTTGGCGTCGAGGTTCGAAAGCGGCTCGTCCATCAGGAAGGCGGCCGGTTCGCGCACCAGCGCACGGGCCAGCGCCACGCGCTGGCGCTGCCCGCCGGAAAGCTCGGCCGGGCGCCGGTCGAGAAGGGGCGTGATGTGCAGAACCTGCGCGGCCTGCTCGACCGCCCGGTCGATGTCCGCCCGCGTCCCGGACAGGCCGGGCACCATCCGCCCGACCAGCGGCAGGCGTGCGGTGAGGGGCAGCCGGCGCATGCGCAGCGGCGTCGCAATGTTCTGCCGCACGCTCATATGCGGATAGAGCGCGTAGGACTGGAAAACCATCGCGAGGTTGCGGTCGCTCGGATGGCGATGGGTGACATCCTCCCCGCCGATCGAGACGGTGCCGCGATCGGGCGTCTCAAGCCCGGCGATGATCCTCAGCAGAGTGGATTTTCCGCAGCCCGACATCCCCACCAGCGACAGGAATTCGCCGGCACGGATCGACAGATCGATGCCCTTCAGCACGTCGTCCGCGCCGAAGCTCTTGCCGATCCCGGCCAGCTCCAACGATTGAGGCGTCATATTCGCGGCTCCCTTAGCTAGGAGCAGCGATATCGGCAGGACTCGCGACGTCGGAATGACATCTGGATTGCAATTGGATGACGGAACGATTCCGCTCGAAATCCGTAAGTTCTCGATTATTGCAGATCCAAGACCAACCCAAATATCGGCGCGTTCGCGAGAGCAATCCTGGAAATGGAGCGGCCTTCCCTTATGCGCGTGCAGAACGCGAATACATTTCTATCTGGTTGAATTGCGTATCGCTGGACCGGAGAAGCCTGAAGGCCGGCTTGATCTCAGCTGAATTATTCCCGCGTGGCGCATGAATCTGCAAATTTATATTCACGGAAATTGGCCGGCCATCGGCGGCAGGCGGGGCTAAGCCTTTCGTCGCGAGCTCATCAAAAAAGCCCCGGCGAATGGCCGGGGCTTCACAATTGGTCCACGCGTCAGGCGTCAGGCGGTCGCCGCTGCGAGATAGGGCTCCACCGTTTCCCGCAGGCGGGCCGCGCAGCGCTCCAGCGCCGCATTCTCCTCGTCCGACATCTCGGGCACCAGCACGTCGGCCACGCCCTGCCGCCCCACCACGCTGGGGAAGGAGAGGGTCACGCCGAATTTCGCCAGGTGCGAGCCAACCGGCAGCACGATGCGCTCATCGCGCAGGATCACCTCGGCCAGCCGTGCGGCCACGATGCCGATGCCGTACTGGCTCGCGCCCAATCCCTCGATGATGGAGATGTTGGCGAAGCGAACGTCGTTCTCCACCTGCTGGCGGAAGGCGGTGCGGTCGATGTTGCGCTCGGCCAGGATATCCAGCACGGGCGTCGCGCCGACGCGGGCCGACGACCACAGCAGCACGCTGTTGGTGCCGTGCTCGCCCACCACATAGGCGTCCACCGCGTTCGGGTTCATGTCCAGCCGGCCGGCCAGATGCACCCGGAAGCGCAGCGTGTCGAGCGCGGTGCTGCTGCTCAGCACGCGGTCGTGGCCGGCATGGCGCCGGGCGATCTCGACAAGCGGCTCCGGCGGATTGGTGGCGATCAGGATCACCGCCTCGGGCGCGGCGTCCACGATGCGCGGAATGATGGCGGCGAAGATCTCGGCGTTGGTCTTCAGCAGGCGCAGGCGGCCCAGGGGGTCGCTGCGGTCGGTCGCGCCGCCGGCCTTCTCGTTGATGCCGGCCGCCACGATCACGAGGCCCGCGCCCTTGAGGTCGCCATAGCCGCCCTTGCGCACCCGCGTCGAGGATACGAGCGGCATGCCGTAGATCATGTCGGTGGCGAGGCCCTTGGCGCGCGCTTCATTGGTGTCGATCAGCACCACGTCCTGCGCCACGCTGCGCAGCGTCAGGGTCATCGCGATCGAGGCGCCGACCGCGCCCACTCCAACAATGCCAACTTTCACGATGAGCCCTCCAGGCAGGTTGAGGCGGCCATCGGCCGGCCGCCGAAAGAGATGTCGGTCAGGTGCGGGCTCTCAGCCCGCATCGGCCGTCAGGCCCACGCCTTCGATCGCGGCCTTGGCGGACGCCTCGTCATTGTCCGAGGTGTCGCCGCTGATGCCGAGCGCGCCCAGCAATTCGCCCTCGGCCGAGCGGATCAGCACGCCGCCGGGCACGGGCACGATGCGGCCCTGCGCCAGCGTGTTCACGGCGTCGACGAAGTAGGCCTGGTCCTTGGCGCGTTCGAAGATCGCTCGCGAGCCCATGCCCAGCGCCAGCGCGCCATAAGCCTTGCCGTGGGCCACTTCGGCGCGCAGCAGGCTGGCATTGTCCTGCACCGCGCTCGCGCGCAGGCAGCCACGGGCGTCCAGAACGATGATGGCGATGGGCTTCAGGCCGCGGGTTTCGGCCTGTTCCAGAGCGCCATCGACGAGGCGGCGAGCGATGTCCAATGTCAGCAAGGAGAAACCTCTTAAAATGAATTCAGACTGCGACAACATGCCTGCCCAAAATCGAGCATGCAATGGCCGAAATACCTGAAAAGGGGCATGAAAACCGCCTTAGGCACATTTCTGTCTTCAAAATGAATTCATAATGCGAGAAATAAAGGTCAGATATGCATCTAATGCATGCTGCGACGTTTGCCCCAGCGCTGCATGCTGACTCGGCTCTCAACTCGATTGGGGAAAAGCACGTCGATCCGGTGGTCTCGCCGTTCAGGCGAACAGATCGGGCCGGCGCGTCATGAGAGCGAGCGTCAGCACCAGGGTCTTCATGTCGCCGGTTTCCCCGGACGCGGGCAGGGTGGCCAGCTCCCGCAGCGGAACCTCCACGATCGAGATGCGCTCGTTCTCGCTCGCCACGCCGCCGCCCGGCCCCACCCGGTCGTCCGGGATGAAGGCCGCGAGGTACAGGCTCATCCGCTCGGTCGATATGCCGGGCATCGACCAGACATCGGCCACATGCTCGATCGCGCCAAGCCGCAGGCCCAGTTCCTCCAGCGCCTCCGCCCGCGCCGAATCCTCGGCGCTTCCATGGTCGGCGATCCCCGCCGGCACTTCGAGAACGTCCGTCTGCCCGGAGGCGTAGAGCACGGGCGCCCGCATCTGCCGCACCAGCAGCGCGGTCTTGCGCACGGAATCGTAGGGCAGCACCGCCACGGCCGGGCCGTGGTCTTCGATCTCTCGGCCGAAACTCGTCCCGTCCGCCAGCCGCAGCCGTGCGATCAGCAGGCGGCACCAGCCGTCATGCACAATGCGGGTGTCGAGGATTTCGGCCATGTCGTCATCCTCCGGCGTAGGGTTTCAGGCGTCGGCCTTCGCGTCCTTCACGGCCGTCACCGTCCCGGTGTCCGGGTCGAGGTAGATCAGGCGGCCTTCCTGCGCCTTGAAGAAGAACTGGCTCGCCACCAGCCAACCCTTAAGCGGCCGCAGCGGCAGCAGGCATGCCAGCAGCATGAAGGGCACGGTGATGGCGGCGTTCTGCCAATAGGGCAGGTTGTAGGCCACTTCGAGATACACACCGAGAAAGGCCGGCGGCACGCAGAAGAACATCATCACGAAGAAGGCCGGCCCGTCGGCGGGGTCGGCGAACGAATAATCGAGGCCGCACACCTCGCATTTGCGGGCCAGCTTGATGAAATGGTCGGCAAACAGATGGCCCTGGCCGCAACGCGGGCAGCGGCCGCGCACGCCGGTGTGCAGCGGCGACAGGCGCGGCCATTCGCGGTCCGGGCTGTCCTCGATGATGACCGGCTTTTCCTCGCCGCCGGAAAGGGCGTCCGTTTGCGTCATGCCGAAATTCCAAATCCTCGTCTGTCGCGCACCGCGCCAGTATAGCCGGCTCCGGCGACAATGGGCGGAAACAACGGCCGCAGCGACGTAATGCCCTTCACCGTGGGGGAAGGTTCGGCGAAGCCGGCACCTTGTTGCCGGCCGAAGATGGAGCCTACGCCACCTGCGGCCATTCAAGGAGACGGCGCCCGAATTGCTCGGCATCCATCGGGCGGCCATAGAGATAGCCCTGGCCGATCGTGCAGCCGGCGGCCACCAGCGCGTCGTGCTGGGTGAGCGATTCCACGCCCTCTGCCACCACAGAATAGCCGAAGCTGTCGGCCAGATCGATCACCGCCTGCACCACGGCGGCGTCGCCCCGTGCCCGGCACATGCCGTCCACAAATTCCCGGTCGATCTTCAGCTTCGACAGAGGAAACAGCTTGAGCTGGCTGAGCGAGGCGAAGCCCGTTCCGAAATCGTCGAAGGCCAGCGAGATCGCGCGGTCGGCCAGTTCGCGCAGCGTTTCCCGCATGCTCTCCTGATGCCGCAGCACGATGTTCTCGGTGATCTCGATCTCCAGGCCATCGTCGGGCAGGCCCGCTTGCGCCAACGCCCCGTCCACCACCTCGATCAGATCGCCGCGCGCGAACTGCGCACCGAACAGATTGACCGCGACGCGGAAATCTTTGACCCCCATGGCACGCCATGCGGCCGCCTGGCGGCAGGCGGTCCGGATCGCCCAATTGCCGACATCCCCGGCAATCGAGAGGCCGTCCAGCACGTGGATGAACGCCCCCGGCGTCATCAGACCATGCACCGGGTGGCGCCAGCGCAGCAGCGCCTCCGCGCCGACGATGCGGTTGTCGGAGAGGCGGACCTGCGGCTGATAGAACAGCTCGAACTGGTCGCGCTCCAGCGCCTGCGCCAGCTGCTCCTCCAGGATCTGGCGCTCGCGTGCCGCGTCCCGCATCTCGGGATGGAACACGCGGCACGCGGGTCCCGACATCCGTTTCGCTTCCAGCAGCGCGAGATCGACATTGCTGAGCAGCCCTTCGGCCGATTCCCCGTGCTGGGGCAGCAGGGCAATACCGATGGAGGCAGACAGCCGCGCCGAGCGTCCGCCCTTGTTGATGGGGCTGCGGACGGCAGCCAGAAGCCGTTCGCCCAGCGCCCGCAGGGCATGGGGGTCGGCCTCGCCGTCCGCAAGCACGATGAATTCATCGCCCCCGATGCGGGCCACCATCTGCTCGTCGGGCACCGCCTGGCGCAGGCGGTCCGCCACTTCGCGCAGCACCTGGTCGCCCCAATCATGGCCCTGCAGATCGTTGATCGCCTTGAACCCGGAAAGGTCGAGCAGCAGCACGCCGGCATTCGTCCCGTGAGCGATCGTTTCCTGCAGCCGGTTGAACAGGGCTGCGCGGTTGGGCAGGTCGGTCAGCGCGTCGCGATGGGCGAGGCGGCTCAGGCGGTCCTCGTTTTCGCGGCGCCAGGTGATGTCGCGCATGATGGCGCCGAAGCCCGGGCCGTCATTGTCGTTCCACATCGACAGCGAAAGCTCGATCGGGAAGGTGCGCCCGTTCTTGTGCATCGCCGTCAGTTCGATGGTCTTGCCGATCAGGGTCGGCTTCGCCCCGGCCGCCACGCGCGCAATGCCGCGGTCGTGCCCGCCTCGGCTTCCGGGAGGAACGATGATGTCGATCGTGCCGCCCACGGCTTCCTGCGCGGAAAAGCCGAACAAGGTCTCGGCCGCACTGTTCCAGAAAGTCACCGTCCCGTTGTGGTCCGCACAGACGATGGCGTCGGGTGAGGTCGAAGAGATGTTGGCGAACCGTGAGGTGGAGATCGCCTGTTCCAGACGCAGGCGGCGCATTTCCAGGCGGTCCATCACCAGCCCGGCCAGGCCCACCAGCATCTCGGCCTTTTCCCGGGTGAAGTCGTCGCGCGGCACAACGTCGATGACGCACAGGCTGCCGATCGGCTGGCCGTCGGGCGTGATCAATGGTGCGCCGGCGTAGAAGCGGATGAAGGGCGGGCCGGTCACGAGCGCGTTGCTGGCGAAGCGCGGGTCTTTCGTAGCGTCGGGCACCAGCAGCACGCCTGTGCCCACGATGGCATGGGCGCAGAAAGACACGTCGCGGCCCGTCTCGCAGGCGTCGAAGCCGATCCGGGCCTTGAAGAATTGCCGCGTGTTCTCGATCAGCGAGATAAGTGAGGTCGGAACCTGGAATATCTGGGAGGCAAGCCGGACGAGGTGGTCGAATTCCTCTTCCGGCGCCGTGTCCATCAAGGCGTAGGAGCCGAGAGCCTCCAGCCGGGCCTGCTCGTCTCTGGGCATAGGGTAGGAACGCGTTAGGACCATGGCACCACCGGATGACGGGCAAAATTACCCGTTCCCGCTTACATTGCCCTTCATTATTGCGTTCAATTTGTAACTAATACGTGCTCAGCTTTAGCATTCGCGCCGACTTAGCGCTGGGGTGGCCAGGGCGTTTCCGGCACGGGCGTCTCGGGCGCGCGGCCCTCCGCCCAGGCGATGAGATTGTCCACCATCAGCTGCGCCATCGCATCGCGCGTCGCGGTGGAGGCCGAGGCCACGTGCGGCAGAAGCACCGTGTTGTCGAGGGCCAGCAGCGCGTCCGGCACGTTCGGCTCATGCTCGAACACGTCGAGCCCGGCCGCCAGGATCGTCCCGTTCTGCAAGGCCGTGATGAGCGCCTTCTCATCCACGCAGGAACCGCGCCCCACATTGATGAAGATGCCGTTCGGCCCCAGCGCCTCGAAGATCTCCTCGCCCACCATGTGCTGGGTCGCCGCCCCGCCCGGCATGACGGAGATCAGGATGTCGACGCTGCGCGCCATCTCGATGGAGGATTCGAAATAGGTGTAGTCCACATCCGCCTGCCGGCGGCGGCCATGATAGGCGATCGGCAGATCGAAGCCTTCGCAGCGTTTGGCGATGGCCTTGCCGATGCGGCCGAGGCCGATAATGCCCACGGTCCGCCCGCGCAGGGTCGCCGTCAGGCGGAACGGGCCGGACGGCCAATGCCCCTCGCGCAGATGGCGCTCGGCGCGCGGGATGTCGCGCACCGTGGCCAGCAGCAGGCCGAGGGTGAGGTCGGCCACTTCCTCGGTCAGCACGTCGGGCGTGTTCGTCACCACCACGCCGCGCTCCGCCGCTGCCGGGGCGTCGATACCGTCATAGCCCACGCTGGAGGTCGAGATGATCGCCAGTTCCGGCAGCCGTTCCATGAAGGCCCGGTCCACCTTGCCGCCAAAGCCCGCCAGCGCCCGCACCCGCGGCGCGAGTTCGGAGAGCGCCGCCTCGTCCAGCTCCCACAGGCGGTGCACGTTGAAATGCCCCGTCAGAGCGCCTTCCACGAAGTCGCGCACGCGATTGATCATCAGCAGGTCGGGTTTGCTCATGGCTCGCTCCTCGGAGTTCAGCGGCGGGGCGCCTTCGGCTTGGGGCCGGGGCGCTTCGGTGCGCCCGGCTTCGGACGGTCGTGCTTGGGCCCGTCATGCCGGGGGCCATCATGCCTCGGCTTTTCGCGGCGTTCGGGGCGCGCCTCCTCGGCGTGGCGCGCATGCTTCTGCGTGCGCGGACCGGGCTTCTGCGGCGGGCGGCGCGGCGTCTCGGCCCGTCCCTGCTCGCCCCGTCCCTGCTCGCCCTGACCCCGATCGCTCTGGCCCCGCTCGGGCGCACCCGAGATCGGTGCGATCTCGATGTCGTCCTCGCCCATCTTGCGCACGGCGTGTGCGAAGCGCTGTGCCGCGCCGGCCGAAACCTCGAACTTGGTCTCGCGCTCGAAGATGCGGATCGCGCCCACTTCCTGGCGGGTGATGTTGCCACGACGGCAGATCAGGGGCAGCAGCCAGCGTGCATCCGCATTGTCGCGACGGCCCACGCGCATCGCGAACCACGAACTGCCGGCAAAGGCTTCCGCCCGGCTGGACTGCGCCTCGCGCGGTCCCCGCTCGCCGGGCGCGCTGCGGCTGTCGCGGCGCTCGCCGGGGTCGAACACCTCTTCCGGGGCGGGCAGGCGCGAGCGCCAGATCCGCACGAGCGCGGCGGCGATGTCTTCCGGCGAACGGTCGGCCAGCAGCGCGCGCGCCATCTCGACGTCCTCCTCAGACGTCTCCTCGCTCAGCAGCGGGTCGGCAATGAGCCGTTTCTGGTCGAGCGCGCGGATCTCCTCGGCGGTCGGCGGGCCGCTCCACACGGGCACCACGCCCGCGCCGGCCATCAGGCTCTCGGCGCGGCGGCGGCGCGACAGCGGCACCAGGATCGCGCTGATGCCCTTGTTGCCCGCGCGCCCGGTGCGTCCGCTGCGGTGCTGCAGCACTTCGGGGTCGTGCGGCAGCTCGGCGTGGATCACGAGGCCCACGCCCGGCAGATCGATGCCGCGCGCCGCCACGTCCGTCGCCACGCAGATGCGCGCGCGTCCGTCACGCAGGGCCTGGAGCGCGTGGTTGCGCTCGTTCTGGCTCATTTCGCCCGACAGGCCCACCACCGAGAAGCCGCGCTCGAACAAGGCCGCGTGCAGATGCTTCACGGAAGCGCGCGTGTTGGCGAACACGATCGACACCGGCGCGTCGGTCAGGCGCAGCAGGTTCACCACCGTATGCTCGACCTCGGTCGGCACGATGCGGATGGCGCGATATTCGATGTCGGCATGGCCGCCCCGGTCGCCGGCCACCTCGATGCGCAGCGCCTCGCGCTGGTAGCGCTTGGCCATGGTCGCGATGGTGCGCGGCATGGTGGCCGAGAACAGCAGCGTGCGGCGCTCGCGCGGCGTGGTCTCAAGGATGAATTCGAGGTCTTCCCGGAAGCCGAGGTCGAGCATCTCGTCGGCCTCGTCCAGCACCACGGCGCGCAGGTGCGAGACGTCGAGCCCGCCGCGCTCGATATGGTCGCGCAGGCGGCCGGGCGTACCCACCACGATGTGCGCGCCGCCCGCCAGTCGGCGGCGTTCCGTCTTGGGGTCCATGCCGCCGACGCAGGTTGCGATGCGTGAGCCGGCGTCCGCGTAGAGCCATTCCAGCTCGCGCGCCACCTGAAGGGCGAGTTCGCGGGTCGGCGCCACGATCAGCGCCAGCGGTTCGGCGGCATAGGGCAGCCGCTCCGCCTCGGCGTCGAGCAGCGTGTCGCCGAGCGCGAGGCCGTAGGCCACCGTCTTGCCGGAGCCGGTCTGCGCCGAAACGAGAATGTCGCGTCCGCGCGCATCGTTATCGAGTACGGCGGCCTGCACCGGCGTGGGGTCGGAATAGCCGTGGTTCGCCAACGCATGGGCGAGGGCGGGATGAGTCGAGGGAAATGCCATATTCGAGCCGAGATTACCGTTCTGTAGGGCCGTAGCCCTCGAAATTTGAGTCAAGACACGTTATGTCACGGCCCTGATCGTGAATCGGAGTGGTGAAACAGCCGCTTCGCGAGGGGCGGGATCAAATCCGCGATCTCCTTAGCACGGCATACGTCAACATTCGCAGCTGGAATTCAACTTGGCCAAAGTAACCGATACATTTGCTGACCGTCAGAGTGCCGCCGCAGAAGCCCGCAAGGCGCTGCTGGACAAGTTCAAGAAGCGTCCCACCGAGGACGATCCCGAAATGCAGAAGAAGCTCGCCGAGCGCCGCGCCGTCGCGGAAGCCCGCGAGAAGCGTGAGGCCGAGAAGGCCGCCAAGCGCGCCGAAGAGCAGCGCCTGATCGAAGAGCAGCGCGCCCGCGAGCGTGCCGAGCGTGAGGCCCAGCTCGAACTCGAGCGTCAGGCCGCCGAGGAAGCCGCCGCCGCCGAGGCGAAGGCCAAGGAATCCTCGCTCGCCTCCATGGCCGCGCGTGTGATGGCCGATGAGGCCACGCTCAAGGCCAAGCGCGATGCGCGCTACGCCGCCCGCAAGGCACGCGGCCGGGGCTGAGCGCTCCTCTCCGGCACGTCCGGGCGGGATCAGAGAACAGAACGAACCGTGCGGACCCGGATGACACCGGGGCCGACGGGCTTTTTTGTGCGCGAACAAAGGCAACCGCGATGACCGCCTGCGGCCTCGATTTCGGAACCTCCAACACCACGCTCGGCATCACGCCGGGCGCGGCGCCGCATCTGCTCGCGCTGGAGGGTGCCCATCTCACCGTGCCGAGCGCCATCTTCTACAGCCCGGTGCACGCGCCCGTCATCGGACGCGCCGCCATCGACGCCTATGTCGAGGGGCAGGAGGGCCGGCTGTTCCGCAGCATCAAATCCGTTCTCGGTTCCTCGCTGCTCGACGAGATGGCCCAGATCGGTCGCCAGCGTGCGCCGTTCCGGCAGGTCATCGTGGATTTCCTGCGCCACGTGAAGGTGCGGGCCGAGCACGCCGCTGGTGGCGAGGTCACGCAGGTCGTCCACGGTCGCCCGGTCCATTTTGTCGACGACAATCCGGACGGCGATGCCCGCGCTGAAACCGCCCTTAGCGAGATCGCGGGCGAGGTCGGCTTCCGCGACGTGCTGTTCCAGTACGAGCCGATCGCCGCCGCGCTCGATTACGAGCGCCAGGTCGATCACGAGGAACTGGCCCTGATCGCCGACATCGGCGGCGGAACGTCCGACTTTTCCATCGTCCGCCTCGGCCCCGAGCGCCGCAACCTGCCCGACCGCGCGGCCGATATCCTGGCCAATGACGGCGTGCGCATTGGCGGCACGGATTTCGACCGGCACCTGTCGCTGCGTCAGGTCATGCCGCTTCTGGGCTATGGCAGCGCCATGAAGCGCGCCGATCTCGACGTGCCGTCGAGCTATTTCCACGATCTCGCCTCGTGGCACAGCATCAACCGGCTTTACGATCCGAAGCGGCTCACCGAGATCCGTCAGGTCCAGCGCGAGGCGCGCGATCCCGATCGCCTGGAACGCCTCGTCACCGTCATCGAGGAGCGGCGCGGCCATACGCTCGCGGGCGAGGTCG
Organism: Terrihabitans aquatilis; assembly: GCF_052542005.1. Taxonomy (NCBI): domain Bacteria; kingdom Pseudomonadati; phylum Pseudomonadota; class Alphaproteobacteria; order Hyphomicrobiales; genus Terrihabitans; species Terrihabitans aquatilis. The sequence goes on from NZ_JBOCUO010000003.1 coordinate 279,293, forward strand.
AGCGTGCCAAGATCGCGCTGACCGATGCGCCGCAGGCCGAGATTCCCATGAACTGGATCGAGCGCGGTCTCGATGTCGCCTTCAGCCGCGACGAATTGTTCGAAAACACCGCCGAGCTTGCCGGCCGAATCGGTGCCCGCATCGCGCGCTGCCTCGCCCAGGCCGGCATCACCGCCGCCGATGTCGATGCGCTGTTCCTGACAGGCGGCTCGACGCGCCTCGCCCATGTCCGCAGCGCCATCGTGGCCGGCGTGCCGGATGCCCGCATCGTCGAGGGCGATATCTTCGGCTCGGTCGGTCTCGGCCTGACGATCGACGCCTCCCGCCGCTTCGCCTGAGCAGGTTCAGGCGGCCGAGGGCGTCTCCTTCAGGCTGTTCTTCTTCACCTGTATCGCCTGGTCGTGCCACACCACCGTGCCGCCAACCCAGCCGCCGATCCACAAGGCCGGCAGCAAGGCGTCGCGCATGATGAGCGCGAACGGCGTGCGCCAACTCACATGCCAGCCCGCACGGCGCGCCAACAGCATTTCGGTGGCGTGGAACAGCACCATCACGATCAGCGCGCCCGCCACAGCCGCCTCCGCGCTCGCGGTGGAGGCGGCCAGCGCCGCGATCGCCATGGGCACGGCCGCGCCGGTCAGGATCTCGGGTGCGTAGACGGGGGCGAAGGTTACGCGGCGCAGGCGCGCCCAGCGCAATTGCCGCAGCCACACCTGCCTGGCCGATCGCGCGCCCAGCGGCTGCTCGAACGCGGTGTCGGCCAGATGCACGCGAAAACCCGCCCGGCGGACGATCTTGGTCGCCGCCGCATCCTCGGCGATGTCCGCGGCCAGCGCCCGGATGCCGCCATGCGCCTCCAGCAGCGCGCGCCGCCACAGCATGCTCTTGCCTTGCGCGAAGCCGATGCCGAGGCTTTCGGCGGTGTATTGCCAGCGTGCCTGCAGCGTGTTGAGGAACGTGCATTCCACCTCCGCCCAGAAATTCTGCGGCTGCGAGCCCAGCGGCGGCGAGCAGACGAGGCCGGTGTCCGCGCGCCACGACGCCATCAGGCGCTGGATGTAGTCCGGCGGCATCAGCACGTTGGAATCGGCCAGCACGATCCAGTCGTGCCGCGCCGCGTCCCAGCCCTTCACGCAATTGTTGAGCTTCGGGTTGGCGCTGATCGGGTCGTCGCCGGTCAGGATGCGCGCCGGCACGCCGGGATTGGCGGCGATCGCGCGCTCCACCAGCCCGATGATGGGGTCGTCGGCCCGCGCCACGCAGAAGATCAGTTCATAATCCGGATAATCGAGGCCGAAGGCCGCGTTCAGCGTATCGCGCGAGAAGGTCTCGATGCCCCGCAGCGGAACCACCACGCTGACCGGCCCGGCGCGGCGGGAGGTGCCGAGCGAGCGGCTTTGTCGATGGAGCCGCCAATCGGCCAGCGACACGCTGAGGATCTGACCGAGGACGAGAAGCACGCAGGCAACCAGCGCCACACTCACCGTGAGCTCCATCCGGAACGAGGAGCGGCCCCTGCCGCCCGCATATTGAATCGTGTTCCAAAACGAGACGATACGCAATCGCGGATGCAGTCTTGATGACAGCCTGGTTCAGGCCGGCTCCGCTTTGCTGCCGGGCAGGAACAGAACGCCGATCGCCAGCACGCACAGCAAGGCCCCCGTGCCGCACACGCCGAGCCAGCCCCACAAATGCCAGGCCTGCGCGCCGAAGGCCGACCCCAGGGCGCCGCCGGTGAAGCGGATGCACATATAGAGCGTGTTGGTGCGGCTCATGCCTTCCGGGTTCACGCCCATATTGCGCGTCATGTTGGAGACGTGTCCGGCCTGCATTGCGAGGTCGAGCACGATGACGCCGAGCGCGAGCCCCCACAGCGACCCGCCGAAGCCCGCGAAGATGGCGAAGCCCACCACATTGACGATGCTCGCGGCCAGCACGGCGATGCGAGGGCTCTGCCGGTCGGCCAGCTTGCCGGCATAGGAGGCAACGCTCGCCCCCAGCACGCCCACCAGCCCGAACAACCCCGCGACATCGCTGCCATATTGCTGCGGCATTGCGTGGAGGTGGAAGGCAAGGGTGGTCCAGAACGCGCTGAAGGCGCCGAAATGCAGCGCCCCGATGGCCGAGGTTTCCCGCACCACGCGTTCCGTCCGCAGCATCGTCCACAGCGAGGCCATCAGGCTGCCATAGCTGCCCCGAAAGGCCGGCTCGTCCTTCGGCAGCCGCGCATGCAGGATCAGCACCAGCGCCACCATGATCAGCGTGGCGATGACATACATCGTCCGCCAGCCGAAATGCGCGCCCACGAAGCCCGACACGGTGCGCGACAGCAGGATACCGCACAACAGGCCGAACATCACCGTGCCCACCGCATGTCCGCGCTGCGTCGGCCCCGCGAGATGCGCGGCGAACGGCGTCAGCAATTGCGGCACGATGCTGGTGAAGCCGACGAGGAAGGCCGCCACGCTGAGCCACGCGAGCGATGGAGCCAGCGCCATGGCGAGCAGGGCGAAGGCCGAAGCCACCAGCATGATGCGGATCAGCTTGCGGCGTTCGATCTTGTCGCCCAGCGGCACGAACACCAGAAGCCCCAGCGCATAGCCCGCCTGCGTCAGCACCGCGATCGGCCCGGCCGCCGCTTCCGCCACGCCGAACGTCTTGGCGAATTCCACCAGAAGCGGCTGGTTGTAATAATTGTTGGCGACCACGAGCCCGGTCGCGGCGGCCATGATCCAGAGCGTGCCGCGGTCGAGGGATGTGGAAGCGGTGTGTGTCATGCCCGGCATATCGTCAGGTTGCGGGCGCGGCGTAAATCCGCTCCTGTCGCAAGCCTGCTTTCATTTTTTGCAAGGATCGATGGCGAATGGACCGGCTGCAAGCCATGAGCGTCTTTGTCCGTGCGCTCGACAACGGCTCCCTGTCGGCGGCCGCGCGGACCATGGGTCTGACGCTGCCCGCCGCAAGCCGCAAGCTCGCGGCGCTGGAAGAGCATCTCGGCACCCGCCTCCTGACGCGCACCAGCCGCCGCCTCGCGCCGACCGAGGAGGGGCTCATCTTCTACGAGAAAGCGCGGCAGATCCTGGCCGAGATGGAGGAGGCGGAGGCCAGTCTCGGGGCGAACAGAACGGGTGTCGGCGGCCGCCTCAGCATCAGCGCGCCGACGCTCGTCGGCCGGCTGCGCGTGGCGCCGCTGTTGCCGGATTTCCTGAGCCGTTATCCCGATGTGTCGATCGATCTCACGCTCGTCGACCGCACCGTGAATCTGGCCGAGGAGGGGCTCGATCTCGCCATCCGGGTCGGAGAGCTTCCCGATTCCGACCTGATCGCCCGCCGGCTGGGCGAGGTTCGTCGTGTCGTATGTGCCTCGCCCGACTATCTGGCCCGCAAAGGCACCCCCCAGGTCCCGGACGATCTCGCCGGCCATGATTGCCTCGTGTTCGCCGATGCGCGAGGGGATGCCGACTGGCGCTTCGAACAGGGCGGAACGCGGCGCGTGCCCATCCCCGGCCGCCTGCGAACCAACAATCTCGATGCTTTGGTTTCGGGGGCCTTGGGCGGCGCGGGCATCGCGCGCGTCCCGGGCTGGCAGGTCGCCGGTCACATGGCGGCGGGCCGCCTCGTGCGGCTGCTCGCCGCATATGAGCGTCCGGCGGTGCCGATCCACGCGGTCTTCGCGCACCGCAGGCTGCTGGCCCCGCGCGTGCGCGCCTTCGTCGAATTCCTCGTCGAGCGCTGGGCCTGATCAGCCGCGCTCGCGGGTATCCACGAAACTCAGGGAGGGCCAGTCCTGCCGCGCCTGATCCAGCGCCCAGGAATTGCGGGCCATGAACACGAGCGCCCCGTCGCGGTCCTCGGCCAGCGAGGAGCGGTTGCTCTCCTGGAAGCGCTCGACATCGGCCTTCTCCCCCGTCACCCAGCGCGCCGTCACATAGGGCGCCGCCTCGTAGCGGATCGGCACGTTGTATTCCTTGTCCATGCGCGAGGCGAGCACGTCGAGCTGCAGCGGCCCCACCACGCCCACGATGAATTGCGCGCCGATCAGCGGGCGGAACACCTGCGTCACGCCCTCCTCGGCCATGTCCTGCAAGGCGCGGGTCAGCTGCTTGGCCTTCATGGGGTCTTCCAGCATCACCCGGCGCAGGATTTCCGGCGCGAAGTTGGGAATGCCCTCGAAACGCAGGGGCTCGCCCTCGGTCAGGGTGTCGCCCACCCGCAGCATGCCATGGTTGGGGATGCCGATGATATCGCCCGGCAAGGCCTCGTCCGCCGTCTCGCGTTCCTGCGCGAAGAAGAAGATCGGCGCGGCGATGGTCACCATGCGGTTCTCGCGCACGTGGAACACCTTCATGCCGCGCCGGAATTTGCCCGAGCACAGCCGCACGAAGGCCACGCGGTCGCGGTGGTTGGGGTCCATGTTCGCCTGCACCTTGAACACGAAGCCCGTCACCGGGTTTTCCGAGGCCGAGACCTCGCGTGCCGAGGCCGGGCGCGTGGTCGGCGGCGGCGCGAAATGCGCGAGCGCCGCCAGCAGCCGGTCGGTGCCGAATTCCTTCAGCGCGCTGCCGAAGAACACTGGCGAGAGGTGCCCTTCGAGGAAGCTCTGCAGATCGAACCGGGGCAGGGCGCTTTCCGCCAGTTCCAGCCCTTCCATCGTCGGGCCCAGAATGTGGGGCTCGATGCCCGCGCTCTTTTCCAGCTCGGCCGGGTCGGAAAACGCCACTTCCGTCACCTGCGCGCCGCCGCGCTGGTCGGGCAGCAGCGCGCGCTTGCCGTCGATGTCGATCAGCCCGCGAAAATCGGTGCCGAGCCCGATCGGCCAGGTCATCGGGGCGAGGTCGAGTGCCAGCCCGGTCGCGATCTCGTCCAGCAATTCCAGCGGGTCCAGGCCCTCGCGGTCCACCTTGTTGATGAAGGTGATGATCGGGATGTCGCGCAGCCGGCACACCTCGAACAGCTTGCGCGTCTGCGCCTCGATGCCCTTCGCCGCGTCGATCACCATGATGGCGGCGTCGACGGCCGAAAGCGTGCGGTAGGTGTCTTCCGAGAAGTCCGAATGGCCCGGCGTGTCGAGCAGGTTGAACGTGATGCCGTCGCGTTCGAACGTCATCACCGAGGACGTGACGGAAATGCCGCGCGATTGCTCGATGTCCATCCAGTCCGAGCGCGCCCGCCGTCGCTCGCCGCGCGCCTTCACGCTGCCCGCCGCCCGAATGGCGCCGCCGGCCAGGAGCAGCTTTTCCGTCAGCGTGGTCTTGCCGGCGTCCGGATGCGAAATGATAGCGAAGGTCCGCCGCGAGGCATAGGGCGCGGGCGCGGTCTTCGAGCTGGCAAGGTCGAGTGCGGTCATGGCCGCTGTCTTTAGTCCAGAATTCCGGGGTTGTCCGCCCCATCCGGGCGTGCACCATCAATAATGGTGAGCGGAAGGCAGGATGGCAAAACACGCACTCATCATCGGGGGAACGGGGCAGATCGGCCGCGCCATCGCCGCCGAGCTCCTCGATGCCGGATGGCAGGTTACGATCTCGGCGCGGGGCCGCCGTGCCCAGCCGGACGATCTCACGCGGCTCGGCGCGCGTCTCATGACCATCGACCGCGATCAGCCCGGCGCGCTCGCGAAAGCCGTCGGGGAAGGGGCCGATGCCGTCATCGACGTGGTGGCCTTCGATGAGGCGCACGCCCGCCAGCTCCTGGAAATTCAGGATGCGGTCGGACAATTCGTCGTCGTCTCCTCGTCGGGCGTCTATCGGGACCATTCCGGCCGTTCGCTCGATGATGCGGAGGTGAGGGGCTTCCCCGAACTTCCCGATCCCATTTCCGAAACGCAGCCAATCGTCGAACCCGGCCCGGCCACCTATGCCACCCGCAAGGCCGCGCTTGAGCGCACGCTGCTCGATCATTCCCGAAAACCGGTCACGATCTTGAGGCCCGGCGCGGTTCACGGCACCCATTCCACCCATCCGCGCGAATATTGGCTCGTGCGCCGCATGCAGGACGGGCGGCCCTTCATCCCCCTGGCCTTCAATGGCGAAAGTCGCTTCCACACAAGCGCGGCCGCCAACATCGCGGCGCTCGCAAAGGCCGTTCTGGACCAGCCCGCCAGCCGCGTTCTCAACGTCGCCGATCCGCAGGCGCCTTCCGCCTTCGAGATCGCCACGCTCATCGCGGCCCACATGAATTATCGCGGCGAAATAATTCGTCTGGGTGCGAATGCCGATCCCGAAATCGGCCGCTCGCCTTGGTCCGTGCCAGGCCCCTTCGTCCTCGACATGCGGGCCGCCGAGGCCTTGGGCTATCGGCCGATCACCACCTATGCCGAGGCTGTTGGCCCGATCTGCGGCTGGTTGGCCCGTCAGGAACCCTCGGGCTGGCGCGAGGCCTTCCCGGTCTTGGCCGCCTATCCCTGGCCGCTGTTCGATTACGCCGCGGAGGACCGCGCGCGGCCCTGACTCACCTCAATGGCAATAGGTGGTGTTGCCCTTCTTGCCGCGTTTGATCGTGTCGAGATGGAAATGGGTGGCGTGGTAGGTGTCCGAGCCCGGCCCCAGCACGGTGGTGAACGGCCCGCAGGCCTTGGCCCGGATGTCCAGCATGAAGGTCAGGCCCGGCTCGGTCGTCGCGCCCACGGGGATCGATTTGCCGGATTTGGTCTGGAAGGCGCCGATGTCGATCGCATTGGCGCGGGCGTGCTCGCTCAGCTTCGCGCCCTTCACGCGGTTGCGGCCCCGGCACGCATAGCCGTTGGTGGACTGGAACGCCTTCAGCGTCTCGCCCAGATGTTTCTGCGCGGCAGGCTGCACGCTTTCCTTCACCCATTTCAGGGTGGCCGCCGCCACCGCGCAGCGCATCACCACGGGCTGCTCCAGCTCCACCCGCTCGCCGCCCTTGGGCGTCAGCGCGATGAGGCTGATGGGGAAGGGTGCGCCGCATTGCCCTTCGGTGATGGCCGGCAGCGGCTTGAACTCCACCTCGCCGCCGGCCTTGAGCGCCTCGCATTCCGGGTCGCTCAAGGCGGCGGTTTCCTCGGCCGGCTTCGGCGGCGCGGGCGCTTTCGGGTCGGCGGTCGGCGGTTCGGCCATCGTCTTCTGTTCGGGCGGCGCCTCGGCGTGCAGGGGCGGTTTCTCCTTCGCCGTTTCGGCCTCGGGCTTTGGCTCGGGCACGGGAACCTCCGCCGTCTCTTCCTTCTTCGGGCTCAGCTCTGCTGGCCGGGGCGTCGGCAGCGGAACGTTTTTCAAGCGCCGTTCTTTCCGCACCTGCGGCTTGGCGAGGGAAGGCGGCGCCCCGAGACTCGTGGCGAAAGCCATGCAGAGAATGGCGAGGAAAACGCGGGAATATTGCTGCACGAGGAGACAATTCCCCAGAGCGCGATGGGTTCGCGCGGCCCTTCGCCTCAATTGCGCGACGTGCCGGCGGGCTGCGCCGCGCGCTTGCGGCTCGCCGTGCGTCCGCCGCCGGAAGGCTTGGCGGGTTCGGGCGCGGGTTCCGCCTTGGCCCCGGCCACGCGGGCGAGGTCGCGGCCGAGCTTTTCGATCTGCTGGCGCAGCAGCGCCATGTCCTCGGGGCTGGCCGCCGGCCGGGTCGCAGCCGGCGTCCGGTCGCGGCCGGCGGTTTCAAGCTGAGTCAGCGCCTGCGACAACCGGCTTTCGGTCTCCACCAGGCGGGCGTTGAACCGCTCCGCGCGTTCCACTTCCTGCTGGCGGGCCGCCAGCGCATTGGCCAGATCGGTCTGGGCGCGCGCGGCTTCGGCCTGTGCCTGCGCCAATTGCCGTTCGAGGTCGCCCGAGGAACGCTGAAGATTGGCGAACCGGGCGGAGGCTTCCGCCAGCTCGGCGCGGCGCTGATCGGCCAGCTCCATCAGCTCGCCGCGATCGCCCTGCCAGCGTTGCATGTCGCGTTTCGTGTTGGCGAAATTGCGCTCGGCTTCCGCCAGCTTTTCGCGAACCACATCGTGTTCGGCTTTCAGGCGGTCGATTTCCTCGCGTGCGGCGGTCTCGCGGGCCTGGCTGTCGGTCAGCTTCGCGCGGTCGGCGGCGATCGCGGTCTTCATCTCCGCGATGCGCACGTCGCGTTCGCCCACGGCGGCCATGCTGGCGCCCATCCGCTCGCGCATCAGATTGGATTGCCGCTCGAGCCGGCGATATTCCACGGCCTGCTCCGCGCGCAGCAGATCGCGCGACGCGACGATCTCCTCGCGCGACAGCGGCAGCCGCCGCATGATGCGGTGCGTGGTGATGCGCACGGCACGGTTCCACAGCGCGCGTCCGAAGAACAAGGCGAGCAGGCTTGCCGTCAGAAAGCCGAGCGCGGCGTACAGGAGCGGCTCGACCATTCGAAGCCTTCATTCCCTATGATGAGGCCGCCTTCATGCCATGCGGCGCGGGCAAGAGCCAGTGTTTCCGGCAGAGCTGCGGACAAACGCCCGAAGGCTCAGAAGGGGTTCCAGGTCGAATTCGGCGTGAACTTCAGATAGCCGATGTTGACGCCGAACCGCGCGCCGACGCCGGACTTGATCGGAACCAGCACCACATCGCCGGCCGCAAGCCCCGTCATGCCGAACCCGCCGACGAGATAGGCCGAGCCGTTGATGCCGGCGAAGCGGCGGAACAGGCTGTCCGGTCCGGGCAGATTGTAGACCAGGATCATGGTCCGCGCGCCTTCGCCGCCGAAATCGAAGCCGAGCGAGGGGCCCTGCCAGTACACGCGGCGCTCGCCGCCGAACTTCATGTACAGCTTGCCTTCGCCATAGCGCACCCCGGCGCCGATCGCGCCCGAGCCCTCCTGGCCGAGAATGTAGCCGTTCGGCTGGCCCCATTGGCTGCCCGCCCGCTGCACGAGGGTTGCGAGCTCGCGCGACACCACGCCGAAGAATTTGTGGCCCTGCTGGACGATCTCGTCGGCCGAATAGGTGCCGGCACGGCCCGAGGGTTCGTATTGCGCGGCGGCCGGAAGCGCGGCCGTCAGCATGAAGGCCGCGAAGGCGCAGATGAATCGGATGGATCGCGCGAAGTTCGTCATGATGCCCCAGTCCCTGTGCGCCAGCCCGGCGCTGCGAATCGCTTTGGCAGCATCGCCTGCAAAAATGTCTTTGCGAAGGCCATTCAGCGCGGCGGATATCCCCAGGCCACGAACGGACCGTTGCGGAAGCCCGTTTCCACCTTGCCGTAGCGGATCGCATCGCCCTCCGGGGTCAGCACCGCGCCGCCGGCCGCCGCGATCAGGGCGTGGCCCGCCGCGAGGTCCCATTCCATGGTCGGTCCGAAGCGTGGATAGATGTCGGCCGCCCCCTCCGCCAGCATCGCGAACTTGATGGCCGAGCCGATGCGCACCCGCTCCGCGATGCCGAGGCGGTCGAGAAAGGCTTCCGTCGTCGCATCGTTGTGGCCGCGGCTCGTCAGCGCCACCGGCGCATCATCGGCAGTGCGGGTGCGGATCGGCACATATCGGCACACCACCGGCGCATGGATCGGCACATCCATCGGCACATCGTCGGCCCGGGCCGCGCCCGTTCCTTCCGCCCCCCAATAGATGCGGGCAAGGGCGGGTGCATGAAGCACGCCCAGCACCGGCCGCCCACCGGAAACCAGCCCGATATTGACCGTGTATTCCGGCCGCCCCGCCAAAAATTCCCGCGTTCCGTCAAGGGGATCGACCACGAGGAAGGTGTCGCCGATATCGGGGATCTCGGCCCGCGAGGCGCTTTCCTCCGCCAGAACCGGGATGCCGGGCAGAAGCCGCGCCAGCCCCTCCAGAAGATGCGCCTCCGCCCTGATGTCGGCATTGGTCACGGGCGAAAAATCGCCCTTCTCGGCAATGGTCAGCTCCGTGCGCGCCACGTCCAGGATCAGGCGCCCCGCCTGCGCCGCCAGAGCGGAGAGGTCGATGGCGAGCGTTCGGAGATCGTTCGGCAGGGGCACGTCGCGGAGGTTCCTGTGGAGAGAGGCGCCCGATCGCCTCGGATGAAAGCGCTTTGGCGGGAAAGGTGGTTAATCGTCTTGAGGCGAATCCCTGTGAAGGGTATCAGGCAAGATCGCTCTCGGCGCGCCGAAACCGATGCCGCGTCAGTCAGGAACAGAAATGACCGCGCCCGTCGATCTTCATGCCCTCGATCTCGCCGCCCTGATTTCCAGCCGGCTCTGTCACGATGTCATCAGCCCCGTCGGGGCCATCGTCAACGGCCTGGAAGTCCTGGAGGAGGAGAAGGACCCGCAGATGCGGGAATTCGCGCTCGATCTCGTCCGCAAGAGCGCGGCCCAGGCCTCCGCCCGCCTGCAATTCGCCCGTCTCGCCTATGGCGCAGCCGGTTCGGCAGGCGCGATGATCGATCTTGCCGATGCTGAAAACGTCGCTCGCGGTTTCCTGCGCGACAGCAAGGCCGAGCTGAAATGGGCCGCGCCCCGCGCCCTTTTGCCGAAGAACAAGGTCAAGCTCCTGCTCAATCTGCTCGTCATCGCCAATTCCACGATCCCGCGCGGCGGCGTCATCGACGTGGCCGTTGAGGGAGTGGAGCCGGATACGTTGTTCCGTATCGGGACAACCGGGCCCATGGCGCGCATCCCGGCCAACATTCCGGAGCTGATTGCCGGCACGCCGCCCGACAATCACGTCGATGCGCACGTCATCCAGCCCTTTTTTACCGGCCTTGTCGCCCGCACCGCCGAAATGAGCGTGGACATGAGCCTGGAGAACGATCAGGTCACGATCCTCGCCCGCTCGGGCAGCCCGGTCTGAAAAAACTTTCGGCCACAGCCACATACCTCAAATGCGTATGGCCGCGTTCACCCCTTGGTGAAACGTCGCATCTCATGTTGAATGCACCGAAAATCGTCCCGAAGCGGGACGCGGTGTAAGCGGCGCTCGCCGTTCCGGGGAGGGGGCGCGCATGAGAACCTGTCTTGTGGTGGATGATTCGAGCGTGATCCGGAAGGTCGCGCGCCGCATCCTCGAGAACCAGCATATCCGTGTCAGCGAAGCGGAAAATGGCCAGCAGGCGATGGAAATCTGCCGGCAATGGATGCCCGACAGCATCTTCGTCGATTGCAGCATGCCCGTGATGGACGGGCTGGATTTCCTCAAGGAATTGCGGGCGACGGAAGAGGGCAGGGCGCCCAAGATTGTCTTCTGCACCGTGGAGCATGACGTGGCGCAGATCGCCGTGGCCCTGCGGTCAGGGGCGGACGCCTACATCGTCAAGCCGTTCGACCGTGAGACGCTGGAAGCCAAATTCCAGGAAATCGGTCTTCTCTGAAACGAAAAAACCCCGCCGAAGCGGGGCTTTTCTTGTGGCGATGGGCTGCCGTCAGGCGCTCGCGCGCAGATCTTCCGGCGGCTCGCGAAGCACGTAACCGCGCCCCCACACCGTCTCGATGTAATTCTTGCCGTCGGTTGCCGAGGCCAGCTTCTTGCGCAGCTTGCAGATGAAGACGTCGATGATCTTCAGCTCCGGCTCGTCCATGCCGCCGTAAAGGTGGTTGAGGAACATTTCCTTGGTCAGCGTTGTGCCCTTGCGCAGGCTCAGGAGCTCCAGCATCTGGTACTCCTTGCCGGTGAGGTGAACGCGATTTCCGCCGACTTCGACCGTCTTTGTATCGAGGTTCACCACGAGATCGCCGGTGTTGATCACCGACTGGGCATGGCCCTTCGAACGCCGCACGATGGCGTGGATGCGGGCGACCAATTCGTCCTTATGGAAGGGCTTCGTGATGTAATCGTCGGCGCCGAAGCCGAGGCCGCGAACCTTGTCCTCGATGCTGGCGAGGCCGGAAAGGATCAGGATGGGCGTCTTGATTTTCGAAACCCGAAGCTGACGGAGAACCTCGTAACCCGACATGTCGGGGAGGTTCAGATCCAGCAGGATGATGTCGTAATCATACAGCTTGCCGAGGTCGACACCCTCTTCGCCGAGATCGGTCGTGTAGACGTTAAAGCTCTCCGACTTGAGCATCAATTCGATGCTCTGCGCCGTCGCGCTGTCGTCCTCGATCAGAAGCACGCGCATTCTTTGCCCTCCACGCTCCAGCGGTGCCGCGTCGCGGCGCGAAGCCGGGACCATTCCCAATCGTTTAAGAACGCTAACTCAGAATGGTTAACAGAGTTTGATTCTGTTCATCAAGCTGTGTCTTCAAGAAAATGAAAAAGCCATAATCCATTGATTTAAAACGAAAAAAGGCCTCAACACTTTCTCAACCAAAACATGAAGTTCATCCCCTAAGGGATTCATCGGACTCCAAGGTTCCAGTTCATCGGGGAACGTTCCGCAGCCCCGACAGATCCACATGATTAATCAGCGGAGTAAACGAACCGTTAGCGTCGCCGCTTTCGGTTTCCTTTTTCGCAACACGTATGAATGAACCGTTCCCGGGGCAGGGCAGGCTGGCGCGGCCGTTGTAAGGAACGAGCAATCTGAATGCGGCAAAATGGTGGGCAGTTGAATCAGATTGTCGATCCGGACGAAACCGGATCCTAACCGGCTGATGTCATGAACGAGAGTATGAAACCGCGCGACACCATGATCCGCCTGAAGCGTTTTCAGGTCGACGACCGCCGCCGCCAGCTGGCGCAGATCGAAGCCATGATGGCCGAGTTCACGCGCATGGCCGGAGAACTCGACCGTGAAATTCATGCGGAGGAAGGCCGGGCGGGCATCAAGGACGTCAACCACTTCGCGTATCCCACCTACGCCCGGGCGGCCGCGCAGCGTCGCGACAATCTTCTTCGCTCGGCCGATGAACTGAAGGGACAGCTCGAAGAGGCTCAGGGCGCCTTGGCGGAAGCCGAGGACGAGCTGAAGAAGATGGAAATGATGGGCGAGCGCGATCTGCGCAGCGGTCGTGCCGGCGAAGAAGCCGCCACCGGTGAGGCCCATCCCCGCCGCGCCAGCTGATGTCTCGGGGATTCCCCCCGAGACATCACGGAAGAACCTTCCCGAAATTTTCGGGCATGATCCGGGCCTGTTGGCCCTGCCTGTCGAAGGCTCCGCGTCCGCTCCATGAGGTGGCGCGGTCAGATCCCACCGACATTCTGAAGTTTGTCCCCCGAACGGGGGAGGCGTTGGCCCGCGCCTGAGGCCAAAAGAAAATCGGCACGCCTTGGCGTGCCGATCTCGTAAAAACAAAGTAAAAATGAATGGAATGTAAAGGCTGCGAAAATTCAGCCTACCCGGTATTGCTGGATCCGTGTGGTCCGCAAACCGGCCAATCCATGCCGGTCGATCGATGCCTGCCACGCCAGGAATTCCTCGACCGTGAGAGTGTAGCGACTGCACGCTTCCTCAAGGCTGAGAAGGCCGCCGCGGACGGCGGCCACCACTTCCGCCTTGCGGCGAATGACCCAGCGCTTGGTGGTCGGCGGGGGCAGATCAGCAACAGTTAACGGGCTGCCATCCGGGCCGATAACATATTTTACCTTTGCGCGTGGCAGCTCGGTCATCATCTACTCTCAACACATCTGACCATCGATCTTTGCCAATGTAGGTATTGGCATTTAAGATTTGCCTAAGCTGGAACCCTAAAACCGAGCTATCTGTCTGATCGGAGCCGTAAAGATGCCTTTCGGACGGCGCCGGCCGCCTTCACGAGGGTAGAACGACGGCGGTGAACCGCCTACATTGGCGCTTTGTGGGCTTCTGCCGACAAGCATGGACACAGGCATTGGTATCTCCACATCTCGACCTTCCCGGAAACCCTCCCGATCATCGTGTGGTGGTGGCCATGTCGGGCGGCGTCGATTCATCCGTCGTCGCCGCGCTGCTGAAGCGTGATGGCTACGACGTCGTGGGCGTGACGCTGCAGCTCTACGACCATGGCGCGGCGGTCCATCGGAAGGGTGCATGCTGCGCGGGTCAGGACATCCATGACGCGCGGCGTGTCGCCGATGCCATCGGCATCCCGCATTACGTTCTCGATTACGAGGACCGTTTTCGCACGGCGGTCATCGACCGGTTCGCGGCAAGTTACGCGTCGGGCGAGACGCCGATCCCATGCGTGGAATGCAACCAGCGCATCAAGTTCGCCGATCTCCTCGACACCGCCCGCGATCTCGGTGCCGCCGCCCTTGCCACGGGTCATTACGTGTCGTCCCGTACCCTGGGCGATGGCCGGCGCGCCTTGCTGCGCGGCCTCGATCCGGATCGTGACCAGAGCTACTTTCTTTACGGCACGACCCGTGCCCAGCTCGATCTGCTCCGATTCCCTCTTGGGGACCTGACAAAGACGCAGACGCGCGATCTCGCCCGCGAGTTCGGCCTTCACGTCGCCGAAAAGCACGACAGCCAGGACATCTGCTTCGTGCCGAGCGGTTCCTACGCCGAAATCGTCCGTCGGCTGCAGCCGGATGCGGCCGAAGCCGGCGACATCGTGCACATCGACGGGCGCATCCTCGGGCAGCACAAAGGCATCATGCACTACACAATCGGCCAACGCCGCGGTCTTGGGCTCTCCACGGGCGAACCTTTGTTCGTCGTCGCCGTGGATGCGGCGCAGCGCCGCGTCCTTGTCGGCCCGCGCGAAGCATTGACTGTGCATCGCATCGTGCTACGCGACATCAATTGGCTGGGTGACGAGAGCCTCGAGGATATGCGGGCGGAAGGTCTGGACCTTTTCGTAAAGGTGCGTTCCACCCGGCCTCCGGCGCCCGCTCTGCTCCGGCGCGGTGCGGATGGTCTTGAAGTGTTGTTGAGCGAGGCCGAAGAGGGCGTTGCGCGAGGCCAGGCCTGTGTTTTCTACGACAGGGCCGATGGACAGGCGCGCGTTCTCGGTGGCGGTATCATTGCGGCGGCACCTCGCGCGGCCGCTGAACTTCGTGATGCGGAACTGGTAAACCGATGAGCGTGCAGTACGATCTCGAAGGGCAGCAACGCGTCTACCAGAAATGGGCGCCAATCTACGATGCCGTCTACCACAAGCTTCTGTCCGATGCCCATTCCAAGACGGCGAATGCGGCCGCGCGCTGCGGCCAGGACCTGCTGGAAGTGGGTGTCGGAACAGGGCTCGTGCTTCGTTATTATCCCGAGGATCGGCGTGTGGTGGGTGTCGATCTGTCAGTGCACATGCTGAAAAAAGCAGTTGAGAAGGTCCACGAGAAATCATTGCGGCATGTGCAATTGCTCGCCAGCATGGACGCCTGTCGTCTGGGGTTTGCTGACGAGAGTTTCGACGCGGTGGCTGTCCCTTTCGTCATCACTCTCGTGCCGGATCCGGAAGGCGCGCTTAATGAATTTCGACGGGTGCTTCGTCCCGGCGGGGAGATCATCGTCACATCGAAGCTCGGCGCAGATCATGGGCTGCAGGCACGCCTAGAAACGCACCTCGCCCCGCTCATGAGCAAAGTCGGCTGGAGCTCGGATTTCAAGGTATCGCGGCTGGCACGTTGGGCGGATCGGCATACGGATATGCAGTTCGTCGGAGCAGAACCGGTCTTTCCGGGTGGCTTTTTCAAGCTGGTTCGGTTGCGCAAGAAAAGCTGAACGCTGCAAGCATCCTGCACATGTCAGCTTGACACGTCTCCGAAGGATTCCCTATATCGCGCACACCATGGCGGGGTAGCTCAGGTGGTTAGAGCAGCGGAATCATAATCCGCGTGTCGGGGGTTCGAGTCCCTCTCCCGCTACCATTTTTCCAGACATCTTCGATCGACTCTCCCGGATGCCACCCCGGGAAAGGGTTAGCTTTCTTCGGGCCGATCAATCAGGTGGTGGCGGTCCCGACATTTCCGTTGAAATGTTCCGGGCCATTCCGCCTTCTCGTGGGAACATGGGGTGGACCGGCCATGAACTCGCTCGCCGCGACGCCCACGATGAGCAACACGAACGTCGCCAATGTGGCCAAGATCACGGTGGGGACGGGCTTCGGGAAATAGGGCGTGAATTGCGGTGCTGCGCGGGAAATAATTCGCGCGTCCGGTGGCGACGCGTCGGCACGCTCTCGTGAAGCAGCGTCGCGATAACGCGCCAGGAACTGCTCCAGCAACTCGCGCTGCGCTCGGGCTTCCCGCTCCAGCGCACGGAGCTCCACTTCCTTTTTGTTGGCATCCGCCGCAACCTCCTTCTGAGCATTAAGGGTGTTGCGGATGGTCGCGACGCGGGCGGCCGCCACCTTGGCTTCGTTCTCATAACCCCGGGCCAGCTTGCGTGCTTCCTCGCGGATCTGTGCTTCCAGAGCAGATGATTGCGCGGTCAGCTCGATCATATGCGGGTGTCCCGGCAGGTAGGTGCGGGATTCCCGGGCGATCATCGCAGCGAGGGCGACTCTTTGGTTCGCCAACGGGCGCATCAATTCAGAATTGGCGACGTCCAGCGTCTCGATCGGGCGGTTTGATTTCAGAGCGGCAGTGATACTGTCCGCTTTCGCTTGTGCTTCAGTTTGCTGATTGAGCGAATTAGACAGGTTGGAATTGAAATCGCTGAGCTGCTGGGCCGACAATGTGGAATTGTTGGTCCCGACCAGCAGATTCTCCTGAATACGGAAGTTCTCGACGTCGGCTTCGCTTTCTGCGACGCGGCGGCTGAGATCGGATATTTGCGAACTCAGCCAATCAGAGGCCCGCCGCGTGGTCTCCAGTTTCGCTGTCTGCTGCAGTTCGAGATAATGCTCCGTCATCGTATTCGCGACGTCGGCCGCCAGAACCGGGTCTTCCGAAGAATATTGCGTCACGATCACGCGGGACTTCGTCACCGCGAAAACGCTGAGATTGCGATAGAAATGCTGCAGTGCGCGGTCTTCTGCCGATCGCTGCATTTTATCGGTGTCGCGCCGCACCAGCGACATCAGACTGTGTAGAAACGAGGTCTGTCCGGCAGGCGGATTGAACTCGGCTCTGTTCGAAAGGTCGAGCTTCCTTACGACGGCCAGCGCGAGATCACGCGATGTCAGCAATTGAACCTGGCTCTCGACCGCCAACTCGTCTGCTTCCGCGCGGGCCTGCTGCACCGAGCCTTCAGGCCGGGTGTAGACATTGTCCGGCTGTTCTACGAGCACACGCGCTTCAGACCTGTAGAGCGGCGTCAGGCTGGTGACGACAAACAGTGACACTGCGCCGATCAGCATCGTCGGAACGATGATCAGGATCTTTTTTGTCCAAATCGCGCGGCCGATGGACAGAAGATCTGCTTCGCCGGACACTTTGTGACGCTCTGTCTGCGAAACAGGCGGCTTATCGCTTACGTGCATAAAGGCATCTCGCTCGTAGCGATCATCTGCGCACGTCTTGATTGCGATGATGTTAATTCTTCAACGTGAGACGGATCCTGTCACCGCCGCTGACGAAGCGATCCGCCACCATCGCCCGAGCAGAGAAGGTCGACTTCATCGCTTGGATGCGGCCGGCCGGCATAGGCGATGCCGCGCCCGTTGAACCCGCGGATCTTTAGGCTGTTACTGCCTGACGAATGAGTGAAATCAACAAGCCCCAGCTCCTGTTCGCGGGCGAATAGATCGAGATCGCAAGCAGCCACCCAGTCTCCGGGCTGGCCGAGAAGGATACCGCGGGAAGGTGGAGCGCCCTCCAATGGCGGTCCGATCACGCACCCCCGCATCACGATCTCGCTGGATCGCACGATCACGCCGATCCCATTGGCCGCCGCGAACATCCGGCATCCAACCAAGACCGATCCCTGTCCGAGCGCCTGAAAGTTGGCGCGATAAGCGCCCTCAAACTGGCAGCCGATGAAATCGTTACCACCGGCCTCGTCCGAGAGTGCATGGCGCATGCGGTTGCCCTCGGCTCTATTCCAGGCATGACAGGTTACGAACCTCGAAGACACGCTGCCCGTCAGATGAAAACCGTCAAACCGCGCGTGCGCGTCGCGTGAAGAGTCGATGACGATCACATTCGTCAGCACACTGTCATGCGGTCCCGAAAACCACATGCCATGTCGACCGCAATTGTCGATGCGGACATTGCTGATCAGACCTTCCATTCCCAGGAGATGTGAACCGTAGGAGGCCCATTCTGTTCGCCAGCCATGTCCCGCAACGTCGCGAATATTGAGATTTTCGACATTTGGTCGAAATCCATAAATCCGAAGGCCATCTCCATCGGCATTCGTAGCTCGGTTGCCGTCGAGTTCGAGATTGGCAAGCGACCAGTTCTGCAAACCGTTTTCCGAGCCGCGACCCCACAGTTCATCGACGTTGTCGGGCCCATAGAGAAGCGTGCGATGGCAGGCGTTTCGCAGCTTCAGCACGCTGGCTCCAGGCGCGTCGCCTCGCAGCAGCACGTTTGAGCGCATCTGCAGGCCGCCGGGTGACCGATCTCCAGGCTCTGGGCCGATTACGTATATCCCCGCTGGAAGGTAGACGGATCCGCCGCCCGCCCCGTGGACGGTATCGATGGCGGACTGAATGGCAGGGCGATCGTCGAACATCCCATCTCCCCTCGCGTTAAAGGGAGGACTTTTGACGTTAAGTTCGCCAGAGGCTGCCAAATTACGCCTCGTCTGACCGTCGCCCGGTCTTAGGGGGCGGAAAGAATGTAGGATTGAAGCCGAACATGAGACCAAGATGGAACCACAAATGGCGCCAATGCTCACCCTCATGCAGTGACGCGCAGGCAATTACGGCAAGAAAACACATCGACAGCAAAACCGACATAGGGTGGCGCGTCATCCGCCAATTGCGCCAGCCGAGTCTTGCTGCGGTAACCACCATCACAAGCCAGGAAAGACCCGACGCCCATCCATAATACATGAATGCGCCGATGAAGATGTTATGCACCGGTTCGTCGAAATACTTCCGGAATTGCAGCAGACCAATGCCGAGCGGGTGGTCCAGGATGATCGGAAACGCCATGCCGTAACGGTCGTAGCGCCCTCCATGCCCGACATCGTAGCTTTTGGCGAAGGTGAAGCGATCGGCGATTTTATCGGAGAATTGGTCGAAGACCAGCGCCGCGATTGCCCCGAGCATCAGTGTAATCATCAGCCCAATCAGGAGCATAACAAAGGCGCGCCCCAGATCGCGCCTATTGAGAAAAACAAGATATAGGGAGCCGCATAGAAGGAGAGCGGCAATACCGGCGCGTGAAAAAGAAACGAGAATGCCAACAATGATGATGCCGAGGGCGAGTGTCGCCCAAAAGCTTCTTTTCTGGCTTAGAAAGTACATGCAGGCCAAGGCGCCTGGCACCAGGAAAGAGCTGTACATATTTGGGTCGTCGAGAAGACCTTTCCCGCGCCCGTCCCACGTCAGTACGGAGTTCTGCGTCAGGAAACCAAAGATTCCGAGGCCTGCTGATATCACGCACGAAACGACGTAGGCCTGAAAATACCTTCGGAATTTCTCTGGGCCCCACGTCATTGAGACGTAGCAGGCGATAGCAGCCAGCAGGACGACGTATGTCTTGATGATGATCTGAAAGCGGACCTCCGGATCACCCAGAAGATGCAGTGACGATGCGAAAAATGATGTGATCGAGACGGCTAGAAGAGCCAGGAGCAGCAGAAATGCTCCTGTAAACCGCTGGTTGACAAACACACTCATCGATATCGCTGCAATGAAGGCAAGATCGACAGGGGAGGGGCGCAGCAAAGTGAAGTTCATGAGAACGACGGCCGTGAAAAAGAGGCCATCGCGCAACGCCAGGGCATTCAGATTGAGTGATCGCTCTGTGGCGTGCGGGTGAGGGCTGCTGTTGCCAAAGGTCGTCATAGGACCTTGGTATACCCGTCTGGCGTTAAGATCTTCTGACGGCAACCTGGGGAATCCAGGTCACCCGGAGTTTGTCGCTGTATGAATTGATACTCAAGGCGGCGCGTAAAAGACGTTCAGTTAGTCGGTGCCAACAGACTTTTTATCTTGTCGGATAATTGTTGCAGTGAATATGGCTTGGTCAGTAGGGGAAACTCACCAGAGCAAGCCGTCATCGCGTCGCTATAGCCACTCGTAAGCAGCACGGGCATCTCGGGAAAACGAGTGCGGGTCTTGCGGGCCAGTTCTATGCCGCTCATGCCTCCAGGCAGAACGAGGTCGGTGAACAGCAATCGGACCCCGGACGTCCGAGCCAAAATAGCCAGTGCTTCATTCCCGCTCGATGCAATTTTGGGTTCGTAACCGATATCGCGCACCAGCTCCGCAGTAAGTTCGGCGATGTGTGGATCGTCCTCTACGAGCAGCACGATGGAGACGCCCTGATCTTGCCGGATCTCACTGCCTTTGCGCGGCAGGTAGATCGTGATCGTCGTGCCGACATCCAGCTGGGACTCCAACCCAAGGGCACCCTTGGATTGCTGAACGAACCCATAAGTCTGGCTCAGGCCGAGACCCGTGCCTTTTCCAAAGCTCTTCGTCGTGAAGAAGGGTTCGAAGATGCGCTGTCGGATTTCCGGTGCGATGCCGGTTCCTTCATCTGACATGCTGATTGCGACAAATTCTCCGTGAAGGTTGTCTACTTCGCCGGCCAGTACGACGTTGCAGGCTCTCAGGGTGAGCTGTCCTCCGTCGGGCATGGCGTCGCGTCCATTGATACCGAGATTGAGGATCGCCAGCTCCAATTGCCCCGGATCGGCCTCGATCGTCCAAAGCTCTTCTGGGAATTCCGTCGACAGCGACACGTTTGGCGTCAGCGAATGCCTCAGAAGGTCGGCTGTCGCTGGCAATTGTTGAAGAAGATCGATCGTCTCGGCTTCAAGGACCTGTCTGCGTGCAAACGCCAGCAATTGTTTGGTCAAGCTTCCGCCGCGCTGGGCGGATGCTCTGATGCCTTCCAACAAGCGATGCAATTTTTCGCTATCACCGGAATGTCGAAGGGCGAGTTCGGCGCCTCCCAAAATGGCTGTTAAAAGATTATTGAAATCGTGTGCGATTCCTCCGGTGAGCTGACCGAGGGCTTCCATCTTCTGAGCCTGGAACAGCTGTTCCCGCGATTGTTCGAGCCTTTCCTGGGTCATTCGGCGTTCCGTCACATCGCGGGTAACTTTTGCAAAGCCGATCAGATCGCCGGTTTCGTCACGGATGGCATCGATCACAACGCTGGCCCAAAAGCGTGTGCCGTCCTGGCGCTGGCGCCACCCCTCGGCTTCGAAGCGTCCTTCGCGGAGGGCTTGTTCGAGGCCGTTTTCAGGCGTCCCACGGGCCCGGTCTTCCGCAGTGTAAAAGACGGAGAAATGCTGGCCGATGATGTCGCTGGCCTTATAGCCCTTGATGCGTTCCGCACCGGTGTTCCAGTTGGTGATGTGGCCCGTCGGGTCGAGCATGTAGATGGCGTAGTCGATGACGCCCTGCACCAGGAAGCGGAAGCGCCGTTCGCTTTCCACCAAAGCGAGATGGGCTTCCCGCTGAATGGTGATGTCCCGCGTAATCTTCACGAAACCGATCAGACTGCCCTCTTCGTAGATGGCGTCGATCACTGCAAGGGCCCAAAACCGGCTGCCATCCTTGCGGATCCGCCAGCCTTCGTTTGAGAATCGGCCGTCCGTTGCAGCGATGCGCAGGGCTTCCTGCGGTTTTCCTACAGCGCGGTCTTCTGCGGTATAAAAATCTGAGAAATGCGCGCCGATGATTTCATCGGCTTTGTACCCCTTGATCCTTTCGGCTCCCGGGTTCCAACTCGCGACCGTGCCGTCCGGAGACAGCATGTAGATCGCGTGATCGATCACATGCTGGATTAGGAGCTCATAAGGGGAACTGGTAACAGCGGTATCGTGGGCCATCTCGCCTCGATTGGTGGAGTCCAATCAAACCTGGGTAACACCCAATTGCCCGATTTATCCGCCGCCTCCAAGCCCATTCACCTCCGGGAGGCTGCCACTTTCATCTCAAGGTTGCCGTCGTTCGGCTTGCTGATGACGTCAATCTTGCACCGAGTGGGCAGCCGCCGACGAGATGCCGCAGGGAACAGCGGATATTGAGGCGAGGTGAACAGAGCCCTCTCGATGTGATATGAGCGGCTCGATGCGTCGAGGATCAGCCGTTCTTAATGTCTAGTTTCTGGAAAAATCCTGGGATTTCCTTGCCGTTCTTCAAGGGGGAGACCAGCGTCCTTGTCGGCCGCCTCTTTCAGGAAAATTTTCGACTCTACTGGCGGCGTTATGCGATTGCGTTCGCCTTCATGGCGGTGGTAGCCGCGACGACCTCGGCCATGGCGTGGTTCATGCGGGACATCGTCAACGAAGTCTTCATCAGCCAGGATTTGGCGACACTGCTGTCCTATTCGCTCTTCGTCATGGGATTGAGCATCGCGAAGGGGTTTGCCACTTACGCCCAGGATGTCGCGCTCAGCCATGTGGGAAACCGCGTGGTCGCGGATTTGCAGCGCAAGCTTTACCGACACGTGCTGAAATTCAGCAGTGAGTTCTTCTCCCGCACGCCGTCGAGCGATTTGATCATGCGGGTGTCGGGGGGAGCAAACGCGGCGCGCAACGTGCTGAACACGATCGTTGTGAGTGTCGGGCGCGACTTCCTTACCCTGATCGGCCTGCTCCTGGTGATGGTCATCCAGGCCCCCTTGTTGTCATTCATCGCCTTCGTGATCGCGCCTTTGGCCTTCTGGGGTGTCGTGAAGCTCGTCAAGCGCATCAACGCCTTGGCATCCAGCGAATTCAAGCACGGCGTGCGCATCGTGCAATTGCTTCAGGAAACCGTCCACGGCATCCGCATCATCAAGGCCTTCAACCTGTCCGGCTACATGGAAGCCCAGATGGATGAAGCGGTGCTGGCGACGGAGGATCGTGCAAATAAGATCGCCCGCCTTCAGGCCAGGTCCAGCCCCCTGATGGAAAGCCTGGGCGGCATCGCAATCGCGCTCATCCTGCTCTATTCGGGATGGGCGTCTGTCAACGGGCATCAGTCTCCTGGCGTCTTTATGTCGTTCCTCACAGCGATGTTGCTGGCTTATGAACCGGCGAAACGCCTGGCCCGGCTGCGGCTCAACATCGAGGCTTCCATCGTCGGTATCCGCATGATGTACACGGTGCTCGATACCCCGAGCGCGAGCCATGAGGCCGAGGGCGGCGACACGGTGCCTGAGATCGAGCGTGCGCTTGTCTTTCAGGAGGCCGGTTTCCGCTACCGCAGCGATGTACCCGTTCTGAACGGCTTGAATCTGGAGGTTCTCAAGGATCAGAAAGTCGCTCTGGTCGGACCCTCCGGCGGAGGAAAGTCCACAATACTCGCTCTCATCCAGCGATTTTACGATCTCAATGAAGGCAGGATATTGCTGGATGGCCGGGATATTCGCGACTTTTCCGCCCGCGCCCTGAGAGAGCAAATCGCGCTCGTCAGCCAGGATACCTACCTCTTCAGCGGAACCATCCGGGAAAATATCCGGATCGGACGTCTGGGCGCCAGCGATGCTGAAGTGGAAGCGGCTGCGCGAGATGCCTTCGCGCATGATTTCATCGGCGAACTCGATGCCGGTTATGACACCGATGTCGGCGAGAATGGCGTACAATTGTCTGGAGGGCAGCGGCAGCGCATTGCCATTGCGCGTGCTCTTTTGAAGGGGGCGCCTATTCTGCTGCTCGATGAAGCCACTTCCGCTTTGGACAGCGAGACCGAGCGAAAGGTGCAGATCGCTTTCGATCGCTTGATGAAGGGGCGCACCACGATCGTGATCGCTCACCGCCTTTCTACCATCGTGAATGCCGATCGCATTTTCGTGATCGCCGGAGGCACCGTTCTGGAAGAGGGTACTCACCACCAGCTTCTCGAAAGAGGCGGCCTCTATAAGCGGCTATACACGCACCAATTCGCGGGAAACGAGGACAGTTATGGCCCGAGGGCCATCTCGGAAATGGCCGTGCCTGTGGCGGGTTGATCCTACTTGCCCGGCTTGCCGGACGCCTTTTTAGGCTTAAGTCAGGTGGCTTCAATTAAGCCGCGGAGCTTGATATACCACGGCCCGTCATTCTCTCCCGTTTACTCTTCCCACGGTTCTGAGTGGGAAGGCCCGTGTTTGATGGTGTTGTATTTGTGCCATCTTCCCTAGAATGAGCGGAAAGAGCCCTGTCTGAGCCTGCTTCAGCGGTTGCAACCTGAGGCATGGTAATGTCTCGTTCGCCTGGGGCAGTTTAATAAGTCGGGTACCAGCCCGTTTGTGAAAGATCGATTATGGTGCATTCGACGCCGCTTCTAGACACGATCCGCACGCCGGAAGACCTGCGCCAGCTTCCAGAGGAAAAGCTCACCCAGCTGGCAGCTGAATTGCGCGCGGAAACCATTGATGCGGTGTCTGTCACTGGCGGGCATCTTGGCGCTGGCCTGGGCGTGGTCGAACTCACTGTCGCCTTGCACTACGTGTTCGATACGCCCCGTGATCGTCTCATTTGGGACGTCGGTCATCAGACCTATCCGCACAAGATACTGACAGGTCGGCGCGATCGCATTCGCACTTTGCGTCAGGCCGGCGGGCTGTCAGGCTTCACGAAGCGTTCTGAAAGCGAATACGATCCGTTTGGCGCGGCTCATTGTTCGACCTCCATCTCGGCGGGCCTCGGCATGGCCGTAGCGCGCGATCTTGCCGGAGGCGACAACAACATCATCGCGGTGATCGGCGATGGTTCGATGTCTGCGGGCATGGCGTTCGAGGCGTTGAACAATGCCGGAGCCCTTGGCTCCCGGTTGATCGTGATCCTCAATGACAACGAGATGTCGATTGCACCGCCTGTGGGTGCGATGTCGGCCTATCTGTCACGTCTCATTTCAGGCCGTGCTTACCATTCCATCCGCGAAACTGCGAAGCAGCTCTCCAAACGCCTTCCTCATTTCGTTCAGGAAAAGGTCGGGCAAGCCGAGGAATATGCACGTGGCTTCCTCACGGGCGGCACGATGTTCGAGGAGCTCGGCTTCTATTACGTCGGGCCGATCGATGGGCATGACCTGGACCACTTGCTTCCGGTCCTCGAAAACGTCCGTGATACGCAGGACGGCCCGGTGCTCGTCCATGTCGTGACGCAGAAGGGCAAAGGTTACGCTCCGGCCGAGGCGTCTGACGACAAATATCATGGTGTCGTGCAGTTCGACGTGCGCACCGGAACGCAAAACAAGGCAAAGGCCAATTTCCCGAGCTACACAAAAGTGTTCGGTGATGCTTTGGCGAAGGAAGGCATCGACGACGACAGGATCGTCGCCATTACGGCCGCGATGCCTGACGGCACGGGGGTCGGCATTTTCGAGAAGAGCTTCCCGGATCGTACCTTCGATGTCGGAATTGCTGAGCAGCATGCCGTGACATTTGCGGCCGGCCTCGCCACAGAGGGCTACAAGCCTTTCTGCGCGATCTATTCCACCTTCCTGCAGCGCGGTTATGATCAGGTCATCCACGATGTGGCGCTGCAGAAATTGCCGGTTCGTTTCGCCATCGATCGGGCGGGATATGTCGGTGCCGATGGCGCAACCCATGCGGGGGCGTACGACACGGCGTTTCTCGCTTGTCTGCCTGACATGGTTGTGATGGCGCCAGCTGACGAAGCGGAGCTCGTTCACACCGTTGCGACCGCTGTGGCCTACGACGATGGTCCGATCGCGTTCCGTTATCCGCGGGGCGAGGGCGTCGGCGTGGAAATGCCGCAAAAGGGCATTCCGATCCCGATCGGTAAAGGGCGGATCATGCGCGAGGGAACGCAAGTTGCGTTGCTCTCTTTCGGCACTCGGTTGCATGAAGCTCTCAAGGCCGCTGACGAGCTTGAAGCCAAGGGCCTATCGACGAGCGTGGCGGACGCGCGTTTTGCCAAGCCGCTCGATGAAGAGCTGATTTTGAAACTCGCGCGCACGCATGAGCTGTTGATCACGGTAGAAGAAGGGTCGGTTGGTGGCTTCGGCAGCCAGGTGCTGCAGCTTCTTTCCGATCGGGGCCTGCTCGACGATGGCCTGAAAATCCGCTCGCTCGTTCTTCCTGACGAGTACACCGACCACAACAAGCCTGATCGCATGTACGCCGACGCCGGGCTGGATGCTCGTGGCATCGTTGCCAAGGTGTTCGAGGTGTTGCAGAAGAACCCGCGGGCTGTGAAGGACCGGGCGTAACGGTGTCGCGGCATGCCGTGATCGCTGGGATCGCGTTCAGGGGGTGTTCGGAGTGATATCGGCAATCCTGGCTGTCGTGTCGGGCGCGATCTGGATTTATCTGATCGCCGCGCGTGGCGGATTCTGGCGCGCAGCCGAGCGGGATACGCGCTTTTCGCCCGATGAACTTCCCGCGCCGAAGCACTGGCCGAGCGTCGTTGCAATCGTTCCTGCTCGCGATGAGGCCGATGTCATCGCTGAAAGCGTCGGGTCGCTTCTACAACAGACCTATGCCGGTCCCTTCATTGTCCTGTTGGTCGACGATCAGAGTGCAGATGGGACGGCGGAGATCGCACACCGCACGGCGCATCAACTCGGCGTCTCCGATCGCTTGGCTGTCCTCGATGGCTCCGAGCCGCCTGCGGGATGGACCGGCAAGCTCTTTGCCATGCACCAGGGCGTGGCGGCCATGGCAGAAGCGGGCGCGCCGGAATATGTGCTCTTCACGGACGCGGATATCGGCTATCGCGATCCCCGCGCTTTGGAGCGTTTGGTGCGCGGTGCGGAAAGCCGTGGTACGGTGCTTGCGTCTCTGATGGTGAAGCTGCGGTGTGACAGTTTTGCCGAAAAGCTGTTGATCCCGGCCTTCATCTTTTTCTTCCAGAAATTGTATCCGTTTCGTTGGGTTAACGACGCCCGTAACAATGTTGCGGCTGCGGCGGGTGGCTGCATGCTGGTGCGCTATGATGCTCTCGAGGCGGCCGGCGGCGTGGCTGCCATCCGAAATGCGTTGATCGACGACTGCGCTCTTGGCGCCCTTCTGAAAAAACAAGGGCCAGTTTTCTTGGGTCTGACCGAGGCGGTAGAAAGCATCCGCCCCTATGACGATTTCGATCACATTCGCCGCATGGTCTCACGCTCGGCCTATGCCGAGTTGGATTATTCGCCACTGCGCCTGCTCGGCGCGGTGCTCGGCATGTTCATCACCTACATCACCCCTCCGGCTCTGGCTTTGCTGGCTCCCGGCTGGCCGGGATTCCTAGGTGCAGCGGTATGGGCGCTTATGGCCATCTCGTTCCAGCCGGTCCTGCGGCTCTATCGGCGTTCACCGGCATGGGGCATCGCGCTGCCCTTCATCGCATTGCTTTATCTCGGCTTTACCGTGGACTCTGCCGTTCAGCACTGGCGCGGGAAAGGCGGCGCCTGGAAGGGCCGTTACCAGGCTGCGGCCGAGAGTACCGGAGCATGATCTCGGCCACCGACGCCCGCTCGGGGAAATCCCATGGAGATGAAAATTTCCCGGTTGCCTCCCGTTTGATCCAGAAGCGTTATCGCCGGCCTATCCTCGCCTTTTACGATTTCGTGCGAGCGGCCGACGACGTTGCCGACCATCCGACATTGTCGTCGGAAGAAAAGCTCCGCATGCTGGACGCTTTGGATGCCGCATTGATCGGCGAGGGGCCAGCGGATCCCGAAGCCGAGCCGTTACGGCGCGAACTCGCGGCACGGGGGCTGACGCCTCGCCACGCAAGGGATCTGCTGGACGCATTCCGGCTGGATGCCCGGAAAAATCAGTATGCAAACTGGTCCGAGCTCATGGCCTATTGCGCGCTGTCGGCAATGCCTGTCGGACGTTACGTGCTGGATGTTCATGGGGAGGATGCGCAGCACACCTGGGCGGCCTCGGATGCGATATGCGCTGCGCTGCAGATCATCAATCATCTGCAGGATTGTGGAAAGGATTACCGCACGCTCGGACGTGTCTATCTTCCGGCAGATGTCCTTGCCGCTCATGGAGCTCGGATCGAGGATCTTGCGGCATCAAAGGCCAATCCGCAGCTTCGTGCAGTCGTCGTCGACCTTGCGCGTCGCTGTGTCATCCTTCTCGAAGAAGGGCGACCTTTGCTCGACAACATCACCAATACGCGGCTTGCGCTTGAGATTGCGGCGATCCATCGCCTAGCTTTGATCCTTGCCAAGGGTCTGCAACATCGCGATCCGCTCAGTGAAAAGGTTCACTTCAGCAAGATCGGCTTTGCGGCCACCACTCTGAGCTCGGCCGCAGGCATGCTGTTGAGGCGCACGTTGATACCGGCACGCCGGAGCATCCAGGCATGAGCGCTCTGGAGAATTCTGCGCCTCCTCCAGCCTCTGGTAGTTCGTTCTACGCTGCCATGCGCATCCTGCCCCGCGCGCGACGCGAAGCCATGTTCGCGGTTTACGGGTTTTGCCGGGCCGTCGATGACATCGCCGATGAAGGGGGCACGGAGGCTGAAAAACGAGCTGGATTACAGGCTTGGCGTCGCGACATTGACGCGCTGTTCGAAGGTGCCGATCCGAAGCAGGCCGCTTTCCTCGTTCAAGCCGTGCAGACCTACGACCTCCAGCGGGAAGACTTTCATTCCGTCATCGATGGCATGGAAATGGACGTCGGGACGCCGATAGTTGCGCCGGGTCGGGAGACGCTCGACCTCTATATTGACCGGGTGGCGTGCGCCGTCGGTCGCTTGTCATCGCCCGTTTTCGGGCTCGATGCGCAGGAAAGCACATCGCTATCCCATCATCTTGGGCGCGCACTTCAGATTACCAATATCCTGCGTGATCTGGATGAGGATGCCGCGATAGGCCGCCTTTATCTGCCGCGCGAGGAACTGGAAAAGACCGGCATGAAACCCGATCTGGGGGATGCGGCGACCATCCTGGCCCAGCCGGGCCTGGAGCAGGTCTGCCGCGTTCTGGCGGAGGAGGCGGCGCTGCATTTCAAAGAAGCCGACGCCATCATGGACGGGGCTTCTCGTGCAGCGGTGCGTGCGCCGCGTCTTATGAGCGCAGCCTATCGGGATGTGCTGTCGCGTTTGCGAGCGCAGGGCTGGGCGCCTCCTCGCAGTCGAGTTGGTGTGCGCAAGCTGCGTTTGCTTGGCGCGTTGCTTATGTATGGAGTGGTTTAGGATGCCGGGCACGGTTCACATTGTCGGCGCGGGTCTCGGCGGTCTCGCGGCCGCGATTGATCTCGTCGATGCAGGATACGGTGTCAGGTTCTATGAAGCGGCAAAAGCGGCTGGCGGCCGTTGCCGCTCATTCGTGGACACGGTTCTCGGCATCGTCGTGGACAATGGCAGTCATCTCCTGCTGTCGGGTAATCACGCCGCGATCAATTATCTTCAGCGGATCGATGGTCTGAAGGAGATGACCCAGAACGCTGCGGAAATTCCGTTCGTCGATCTTAAGAATGGTCAGCGCTGGACGCTGCGCCCGAATGCGAGCCGACTGCCGTGGTGGGTGTTCGATTCCAGCAGGCGTGTTCCGGACACGAGCCCGTTTGATTATCTCGCGCCGCTGGGTCTTCTGCGAGCCACCAATCAGGATGGCAAAAAAGTGGGAGAGGTGATGGATTGTACCTCTCCCCTGTATGAGAGGCTGTGGCGCCCGGTGATGTTGGCTGCGCTGAATGTCGAGCCGGCAGAAGCGGACGCGAGAATGGCCATTACGCTGTTCCGCGAAACCTTCGGCGGGGGTGGCAAGGCTTGCCGGCCCTTGATCGCTCACAAAGGCATGTCGTCGGCCTATATAGATCCGGCCCTTCGCTACCTGACGGAGCGCGGCGGCACCTTCAGCTATGGGCGTACACTTCGCGGGATCGATTATGAGGGAGATCGTGCGGTCGCACTCGATTTCGGAGATGAGAAGGTAGAGATCGCCCCGGGAGATAAAGTCCTGCTTGCGACACCGCCGGTTGTGGCCAAGGCTTATGTTCCAGGCCTCGTGACGCCGGAGAAATTCAAGGCGATCCTCAACCTGCATTTCAAAATCGCGCCCCCCCCTAGACATCCCATCTATATGGGTATGGTCAATTCACGTTCGGAATGGCTGTTCGCTTATGACGATCATCTTTCGGTGACGATCAGCGCGGCGGATGACCTTATGACCCATAATCGCGAGGAATTGGCGCGCGAAGTGTGGGCGGAGGTGGCAGAAGTGACCGGCCTTCCCGCAGAATTACCGCCATGGCAGATCAATCGGGAGCGGCGCGCGACCTTCGCCGCCATTCCGAGCGAGGCGGTGAAGCGGCCCGGTCCCAAAACCAGCTACGACAATCTGTTTCTTGCCGGCGACTGGACTGCGACGGGTCTGCCTGCCTGCATGGAAGGTGCTGTGCGGTCCGGATTCTCGGCCGCGAAGGCCATTATTGCAAAGGAAGGACGCGTGGCGCAGCAGGCCGCGTGAGGAGGTGAGGACGTGAACGAGGTATCGGCGGTGCGACAGAACGAGGCGATCTCTCTGGAGACACTTGAGGAGCGCATTGCATCCGCCACCGGCGGACTGCTCTCATACCGGAAAGATGATGGGCATTGGTGCTTCGAGCTGGAAGCAGATGCGACCATCCCCGCCGAATACGTGTTGATGCGTCATTACCGTGGCGAGCCCGTCGATCTTGAGCTGGAGCGTAAGATCGGCGTGTATCTTCGCCGAATACAGGGAAAGCATCACGGTTGGCCGCTGTTCCACAATGGCGCCTTTGACATCAGCGCCAGTGTAAAGGCCTACTTTGCGCTGAAGATGATCGGCGACGATGTCGATGCCCCTCACATGGCCCGCGCACGTGAGGCCATATTGGCACATGGCGGCGCAGCCAATGCCAATGTTTTCACCAAGATCCTTCTGGCGCTTTACCAACAGGTGCCTTGGAAGGCCGTGCCCACCATGCCGGTGGAGATCATGCTCCTGCCGAAATGGTTTCCTTTCCATCTGGACAAGGTCTCCTACTGGGCTCGGACCGTTATAGTTCCTCTCCTCGTGCTTCAGACATTGAAGCCTCAGGCGAAGAACGAGCTGGGGATCAATGTCCGGGAACTGTTTGTGGTGCCGCCGGAGCAGGTCAGAAAATGGGAGAGCGGTGGCGCGCACCAGAATCCGTTCTGGAAGAAGTTCTTCGGCACGCTCGACATCGCGCTGAAATTTGCCGAGCCCCATTTCCCGAAAAACAGCCAGAAGCGCGCCATCGAAAAGGCCATGGCCTTTGTCGATGAGCGGCTGAACGGCGAGGACGGCTTGGGTGCCATCTTCCCTGCGATGGTCAATGCGCTCGAAATGTACGACGTGCTGGGCGTACCGGCAGATGATCCGCGTGTCGTTCTTGCGCGTCAGTCGATCGAAAAGCTACTCGTGGTAAAAGATGACGAGGCTTATTGCCAGCCCTGCCTCTCGCCTATCTGGGATACAGCGCTTGCCAGCCACGCAATGCTGGAAGTGGGTGGCGGACAGGCGGAAATGGCGGCGGAAGACGCCCTGAACTGGCTGAAGCCACATCAGGTGTTGGACGTGAAGGGCGATTGGGCAACCGCACGCCCGGACGTGCGGCCTGGCGGTTGGGCATTTCAATATGCCAACGCGCACTACCCGGATGTGGACGACACGGCCGTCGTGGTCATGGGAATGGACCGCGCCAAGCCTAAGATCGGTGATCCTGCGCGGAAAGATTTCGATGAAGCCATCGCGCGTGCGCGCGAATGGGTGGTCGGCCTGCAGAGCGAGAACGGAGGCTGGGGCGCCTTCGACGCCGACAACACCTATCATTACCTGAACAACATACCTTTCGCGGATCATGGTGCATTGCTCGATCCACCCACGGTGGATGTTTCCGCGCGCTGCGTGTCCATGCTCGCTCAGCTCGGCGAGACGATGGAAAGCTGCGTGCCGCTGAAGAAGGGCGTGGATTATCTCATTGCCGAACAGGAGAAGGACGGTTCCTGGTTCGGCCGTTGGGGCGTCAACTACATCTACGGGACATGGTCCGTGCTTTGCGCGCTCAACGCCGCCGGCGTGCCACACGATGCGGAGGTGATGCGCCGAGCCGCTGATTGGTTGCTTGCCATCCAGAACAGCGATGGCGGCTGGGGTGAGGGCTGTGACAGCTATAAGCTCGACTACAGCGGTTACGAGCCTGCGCCGTCCGCCGCTTCGCAGACGGCTTGGGCCATCATGGCGCTGCAGGCTCTTGGGATGAACGAGCACCCTGCAGTGTCGCACGGCATCGAATGGCTAAACGCCAACCAGAAATCGGACGGATTGTGGCCAGAAGACACATTCACGGGCGGCGGCTTCCCGCGTGTTTTTTATCTGCGTTATCACGGCTACGCGAAATTCTTCCCCATCTGGGCCATGGCGCGGTATCGCAACCTTAAAAAGGGCAATAGCGGTCATGTCGCCTTCGGCATGTGACCTCTCTGACAAGGCACAGCCGGTACTGGTGATCACAGGGATCGCTCGTGAGGCACGCATCGCAGCCGGTGCATCGGTGGAGACAGTTTGCAGCGGTGGCGTACCATCCCGCCTGCGCGAAATCCTCGCCGAACGGGGATCGCCGAACTGTCGCGCCGTGGTCAGTTTCGGTGTCGCTGGAGGGCTCGATCCAAGTCTGAAACCTGGGGATGTGGTGCTGGGCACGAAGATCGTGACCGGGTCTTCGGAATGGTCCTGCGATGCGGAGCTGTTGGCCGCTCTGCAGAATGCGCTTTCGGGCGATCCACGCCTGAAGATTGTTCATGCCCCGCTGGTCGGCGCTGACTTCGCCTTCGCGGACGTGGCTACGAAGCAGGCCGCGTTTCGCGAGTCCGGAGCTGCGGCAGTCGATATGGAATCTCACATCGCCGCGGAATATGCCCGGCAAAACAAGCTGCCTTTTGCAGCAATCCGTGTCGTTTGTGATCCCGCCTCTCGGGCTTTACCGCCTTTGGTGACATCTGCCCTCAAGCCGGACGGTGGAATCTCATTGCCGGCGGTGTTCAAAAGCCTGGCGCGCCGGCCCGAACAGATCTTGGATCTGTTTCACCTCAGCCGTGATGCGGCCGCCGCCTTTCGGGCGCTTGGTTTTGTGCCAGCCATAGGAAGTCAGCTTTTACATAAGCAGTCATGAAAAAGCCCGGCATGAAGCCGGGCTTTTCTGTTCCTATAGAATACGCTCAAGCAGCGCTGGAGACCGCCGAGCGCTCTGGACCCGGGTCCGGAGACCGAACCAGTTCCTGATGGTCCTCGGTATCCACCGTCGTCGAGCGGTTGTTCGTGCGAATCTGTTCAAGCTGCGCGGCCACATTGCGCGAGAACACGTATTCGGCGGGACGCTGGTTGGTCAGCGGGATCTCCGGTGCCATGGGGCCTGTGGTCTTGATGCCAAACATCGATACCATTGCAGCCTTCCACGGACGGCGAATCGTGTCACGCACGGCCGAGGCCTCGAAACCCGAATGGACCATGCAATCGGCGCACTTCTCATAATTGCCGACGCCGTAATTGTCCCAATTCGTGTCGTCCATCAATTCCTTGAAGGACTTCGCATAGCCCTCGCCAAGCAGATAGCAGGGCTTCTGCCAGCCGAACACCGTGCGCGTCGGGTTGCCCCACGGCGTGCACTTGTAGTTCTGGTTGCCGGCCAGGAAGTCGAGGAACATGGTCGACTGGTTGAACTGCCAGCCCTTGCCCTTGGCCTGGCTGAACACCCGACGAAAGATGTTCTTAGTCGTCTGCCGGTTGAGAAAGTGCTGCTGGTCAGGCGCACGCTCATAGGCATAGCCCGGCGATACCGTCATGCCGTCAACACCGAGAGCCGTCACTTCGTCGAAGAACTGCGCAATCCGGTCGGGATCGGCATTCTGGAAGAAGGTGCAGTTGATGGTGACGCGGAAGCCGCGGCGCTTCGCTTCCTTTAGCGCAGAGACGGCCTTGTCGTAGATGCCGTTCCGGCACACCGAATTGTCGTGCATCTCCTTGTCGCCATCGAGGTGGATGGACCAGGTGAAGTACGGGCTGGGCTCGTACTCATCCATCTTCTTCTCGAGTAGGATCGCGTTGGTGCAAACGATGGCGTATTTCTTCTTCGCCATGATGCCCCGCACAATCTGCGGAAGCTCTTTGTGAATGAGTGGTTCGCCGCCGGCGATCACCACCACCGGAGCGCCGCACTCATCCACGGCTTCCATCGCATCTTCATAGGAAATGCGCTTGTTCAGGATTTCATCAGGGTAATCGATCTTTCCGCAGCCCGCACAGGCCAGGTTGCAGCGGAACAACGGCTCCATCATCAGCACAAGCGGATAGCGCTTCGTGCCCGAAAGCTCTTTCTTTACGATGTAGCTGCCGACATCGACGATCTGTTTCAGGGGGATGCCCACTTACGGCTCCTTCACGATTGCGCCGCAGCGCCGTCATCCGAAAAGGCCAGCAGGTTTTTGCAACTGGCCACATCATTCATAATCTGCGGGATCCCGGATCTGGGTCGGCTCAGCCGGCATCCTGAACCGTCTGCCTAGGCCTCACGCAGAAGGGGGAGTGTGGCGTATGGAGGCCCAACCCGCATTGGACCGCCATTCAGGCTCAGATGCTAAATAAGGACACCGCGCCCATTTTCCAGTATCAACCAACTCGGTGATATATGGCACGGAAGGGCATCGCCCGTCGAGTGCCCGCCGAACGTGCAGTTAATCGGATAGGCTCAGCTCTCAGCGTGCAGCGGCTTTCTTCCCGCCGAAAACCTGGAGGGTGAGGGGAATGCGGTTTTCCCGTCCATCGTAAATGGGCATCTGCGCGTCCGCGAAGGTCGGCACTAGCTTCTCCCATGCGCCATTGCTGAGCGCGATGGGCTCTTTCGGGATACCCAGGAAGTTCTTGTCCGGGGAACCGTTGTCGTTGAGGTCCTGATAGCCCACGAAGGCGTAATGGCCTGTCGGAATATCCTCGAACACGAATTGCTGGGAAGTCGCGACGGCCGGCTGGGTAGCGCCGATCGGGCAGCCTTCCTCGCCGAGACCGGTATCGCAAATGCCGACCTTGACGCTGCCTTTCCCGACTTCGATGCCGCTGATGTTGATGATGACGGTGCCTGCGCTGGCTGAGCCCGCAAACCCGAGCGCCGAGGCAAGGACGAGTATGGGAAGCTTCATGGAGGATGTTCCCTTAGCTGTATTCGAAGAGATATCAGCATGAGTTTCTTGGCGAAAGCTAGGCAGCGGAGAAAGCTGCCGGCAAGCTGATCCCGTTTCGGCGGGCGAGCCACGCGATCTCGGCCTTCAAAGCGCCTTCGATCGGCGAGGGCGCGTAGCCGAGCTCCGTCTTCGCTTTAGAGCTGTCGAAGGGTGCGGAGCGCAGCGCCACGAGCACACCTTCGCGTGTTGCCGCAGGTTCCCTCCCGTGAAAACGGCGGGAAATCCATTCGGAAACAATGCCCGCAGTGAGGGCCAACGCGCCCGGCACCGTTCGCCTCGGCATTTTTCGTCCCGTGACCTGCTCCAGAAAACCAAGCAGATCGCGAAGCGGGAGGTTCTCGCCTCCGAGGATATAGCGTTGCCCGGCACGGCCACGATCTCCGGCAAGGATGATACCGTCGGCGACGTCGCGGACGTCCACGAAATTAAGGATGCAGTCAAGAAACATGGGAGAGCCGCCGCGCAGGAATAATTCCAGCATCATTGCAGGCGGGGTCATGTTGTCGTCACCCGCGCCGATCGGGATCGTTGGATTGACCACCACGAGGTTCATTCCGTTCCGCGCTGCATGGAGAGCGGCCTGCTCCCCAAGAAACTTTGATCGCGTATAGGGGCCGGGCATGTCCTCGACAGTCAGGGGAATCTGCTCATTGACCGGTTGGACCACGCCTCCTTTCCGAGGTGGCAGAAGAATGGATTCCGTGGAGCAATGAACGATCCGGGCCGTACCGATGGAGGCCGCAGCCTCCAGCATCGTCTCGGTGCCGCGACGATTGATGTCATCGAATGTCTGAGGCGATCGGGCCCACAGATGGGGGATGCCTGCAATGTGATAGAGGCATTCGATTTCGTGCAGGGCATCCTTGGCAGTCTTTGCGTCAAGGATAGACCCTTGGCGAAAATCGACACCGATAAAGTCTTCCTTGGGCGAACGGACGTCCAGGACACGCACGTCGTCCCCGCGCGCCTGAAGCGCCGAAACAAGATGCCGGCCCACAAACCCGCAACCACCTGTGACCAAGACCTTTGCCATCTCGCACCCGCCCATGAGGAAACGCGCCACGGCAATCGCACGGTTTAACGGCGTACGCTAGACGTGCCGCAGCCTTCGGCGTCGATCGAGTGCCATCATGGCGGCGGGAAGCACGACGAGGCATACGATCACCACGAGCAGGATGGCGAGGCCGAGCAGCATGCCCATGCTGTAGAGACCTCGGTGATGCGAGATGGCGAGGGTGGCGAAGGCAGCAACGTTGTTCAACTGCGTGACGAGAACCGCGAGTGATGTCGATGTCTCGAAGACATCTATCGGCTCCGCCCCCGCGACTTGTTCGTGCTCCAGCTCTCGCGCTCTCACCACGATATGGATGCTGCCGGCGACGCCGAGGCCGATCAGAAGCGGGATGACGATGACGTTGGCAAAGTTGAAGGGCAAATTGAACAGGGCAGAGCATGCCACGGTCCAGATCGATGCGACGGCCAGAGGCGCAAGCACCAGCAGCACATCCGAGACGCGGCGCCGTAGAAGTATGACGATGAGGCCGATGGCGATCACCGTATAGATAATCGCTTCCAGGAATGATTTCAGGATCGCAGAACCTGCATCTGTGATGCTGATGGGAGCGCCGGATGCGCGCGGTTCCACCTGCTTGATGGTGGTCGCGAACTTTTCCATCCCTTCCGGGCTGCCAATATCGTCTGCCGGCTGTACCTGGAGGCGGATTCCGCCCTGAGGCGAGATCCAATCCTTGCGAATGTCATCGGGGAGGTCATCGACCGTCAGGATGCGCGCAGCCGCCAGCCGCTCCCGGAGGGCGGAAACGATCTGGGGCAAGGAGCCCACCAAGGCGGACTGAATCTCGGCGAGCTGCTCCGGACCCGTTCCGCGCTTTTCTGCGAAGGAGTTCAAGCCGTCGCGCAGAAGAACGGCGGAACGCTGCACATCCGAACCTTCGGGAGAAGAGGCCGCGATACCGGCCGCAGCTTCCTGGAGCTGCGTGAACGCAGCGCTGAGAGCTGCAGAATCGGGTGGCTGCAAGACGTTCCCGGTGTCAAAAAACTCGGTGCCGAGGTTGGTTTTCGTGGCCTCGATCAGGCCGAGCTTTTCGGTTTGCTGCTTCGGCAGGAAATCTTCAGCGGTTGCGACGTGGGCGACACCGGGAAGCTGTGCAAGCCTGCTGGCGCGTGCATGCGCGTCTTCGAGGTCGGACGCGATGACATTCACCGAATAGGGCGATGTCTGGGGATCATGCGCGAGGCTGCGAAAGGCTACGACCGGTTCAGCTTTTGGATTTTGCAGATTGAGTGGGTTGGTGTCGACGCGCGCGCCTGTCGCCGCGACCAGCGCTCCCACCGTCACCAGCGCGGAGACGATCAGGATGCCTCGGTAATGGCCCTTGATCCATTTGCCGATCCCGAATTCAGGCGCCTCCCATCTGGAAACCTTCGGCGGCAGCACGGCCATCAAGGCCGGCTGAACCGTGAACGTCATCACGAATGCGACGACCATGCCCAGCGCGGAGATTATGCCGAATTCCGCAAGGCCGGTGTACGTCGTCGGAACGAACGACAGGAAGGCCACGATCGCACAAAGGGTGCTGAGGCCGATGCTAGGCGCTTCGCCCACCATGGCGGTGCGCATGGAATCCGCGAAGGAAGCGCCCTTCTTCAGGCCTTCCATGAAACGCAGGCCGAGATGCGTGCCGAAATCGACACCTAGGCCGAGAAAGAGCACCATGAAGGCTACGGAAATAAGGTTGAGCCGACCAACGAACAACGTGGCGAGACCGGTCGTCCAGATGCCGCCGATCGTGAGCGTCACCAGCAAGATTGCGATGAGGCGGAATGAGCGGATGCCGAGCACGAGGCTCAAGGCCACCAGGACGAAGGAGAGGGCGCTTGCGGTAACTGCGCCCGAAAAGGCATCGCTCAGTTCCTGCTGGCGGAGGACCGGATCTCCCGTGATCTGAGTTTTGACACCTTCTGCCTCTTCGCTCTCCATGCCTGCAATTTCTTCACGCAGCGCTTCGATGGCAGGCTTGGCGCGGTCGAGGGACGAATTGTCGAGAACCGGAAGAGCGAGGACGAAGCGGCGCGTGCCGGGCCGTCCCTCAGGCCGCTGGATTCCAAAGATATTGACCCAATTTGCCTGTTTGTCCTGATCCCCCTCGGCCCGCGCTCTGGCAGTTTCGCCGAGCTCTGCGAAGAGGCGGGCGGCTTCGGCGCTGTCCGCTTGGCCGGAACCGGCCTGTGGATCGGAGATCAATGTGGCGACGCCGCGAAGGCTTGCGTCCTGGCTGAACAGGCGAAGGGGAGATGCGGATTTGTCGAGTGTGGCGAGGAAATTGGTGAGCGGATCGACGCCGAGATAGAGGATCCCATTGTCCGTAAAGAACGATGAATTGCCCGGCACCCGCACATGGCTGAACAGGTCTGACCGCGCGCTCAACCGAACCGCCAGATTGTCCGCCGCACTGTCGGCATCCCTCGGGGTCGGGGCATCGATGATGACGAGGGCCGATTCCTCTTTCGGGAACTGGGCGCGGTACTCCTTTTCGACCTTCCTGAATTCCAATTGATCGGACAGCACGCCGTCAGTGCTGGTATTGATCGTGAGGAAGCTCGAATACCAGGCGGCGAGAACCGTCAGGAGGATGCTTGCCAGGACGACAAGCCAACGATGCTTGATGCACACGTTCGCACATG
Source organism: Terrihabitans aquatilis (assembly GCF_052542005.1). NCBI lineage: Bacteria > Pseudomonadati > Pseudomonadota > Alphaproteobacteria > Hyphomicrobiales > Terrihabitans > Terrihabitans aquatilis. The sequence goes on from NZ_JBOCUO010000003.1 coordinate 317,901, forward strand.
TCGCGAAAATGCGCTCGCCCGTCTTGCCCATTTCGGATACTCCGCCGTGTTGCGCCCGGCCTTGAGGTCAGGATGTCGTTATAAGTCAGAATGTTTTTAAACGTGTCGTGAGATTGGTTTGTCGTCCAAGTCTCAGGGCGAGCCTTGCACCCGCATCGTCCCATTGGGCGTCAATTGTGTCTACCGTTGGGCCTCATTCTGCGAAAGGCAGTTACTTTGAAACCTGCTGAATTTGCCGTGCATTTGTCGAGCTCCGCCAAGGAGATCGATTCCGTACTGCTGGAGCTGCTGACGGCTGAGCCTCTGCCAGGGGAAACGGTTCGGCCTGAACGCGTGGTCGAATCGATGCGCTATGCAGCTCTCGCCGGTGGCAAAAGGCTGCGCCCCTTCCTCGTCATTGAGTCCGCACGTCTGTTCGGCTGTGAGGGGCAGGGGGTCATGCGGGCGGCCGCGGCCATGGAATTCGTTCATTGTTACAGCCTCGTCCACGACGATCTGCCTGCCATGGACAACGACGACATGAGGCGCGGGCAGCCCACGGCTCACCGCCGGTTCGATGAGGCGACCGCTATTCTCGCAGGCGATGCGCTTCTGACCTTCGCATTCGACGTGCTGGCCGATGAGCCAACTTCGTCGGATCCCATCGTGCGCGTCGAACTCGTGAAATCGCTTGCCCGTGCGGCTGGCCTGGGTGGCATGGTCGGTGGTCAATTGCTGGATCTTGCGGCCGAAGGGCGCTTCGACGGCGGCACGCCGCTCGACCTCGACGACTCGGCGATTTTGCGTCTTCAGGCGATGAAAACAGGGGCGCTTCTTCTGGCATCCGTCGAAATGGGAGCGATCCTCGGCGGCGCCAGCGTGGATGAGCGCAATGCCCTCTTGGTCTATGGACGCACGCTCGGACAGGCGTTCCAGATTGCCGATGATCTCCTTGATGAGGAAGCGGATGCGGCCGTCATCGGCAAGGCCACCGGCAAGGATGCGGCTATGGGCAAGGGCACCCTTGTCAGGTTGTGGGGTAAGGACGTTGCTCGTCAGCGTTTGTCCGCTCTTGTCGACGAAGCGGAGTTGGCATTGGCAATTTTCGGTGATCGAGCAGATGTCTTGCGTGCCGCTGCCCATTTCGTGGCAGACCGGGACCGGTGATGGGACATGCTCCGGTCGAGGCCGGGGCATGTCCTCAATTCGCGGCCGGCAGCGAAACGTGCCAGATGTCGTTGGCGTATTCGCGGATGGTTCGGTCTGACGAGAACCAGGCCATGTTCGCAATGTTGATAATTGCCGAACGCGTCCATCTTTCGGGCGTTTGCCAGCAGGTATCGACGCGTCGTTGCGCTGCATAATAGCTGTCGAAATCATCGGTCAGCATGTAGCGGTCGTTGTTGCGCAGACCTTCCATAAGATGGCCAAAGCGCCCCCGATCATCGGGCGAGAATTCGCCGTCTGAGATTGCGTCCAGCACCTGTCCTAAGGCGGGGGATGCTGCGATGGCCGATGCGGCGCTGATGCCACGTTCTCGGCGATGGCTTACTTCTTCCGTGGTGAGCCCGAAAATGAAGATGTTGTCATCACCGACATTGTCACGGATTTCTATATTGGCGCCGTCCAACGTTCCGATGGTCAATGCACCGTTCAAGGCAAGCTTCATATTGCCGGTTCCGGAGGCTTCCATCCCGGCGGTAGAAATCTGCTCCGAAAGATCGGCCGCCGGTATGATCGTCTCGGCGAGGCTGACATTGTAATTCGGCAGGAACACGACCTTTAATAGGTCCTGAACGGCTGGGTCGGAATTGACCGTCTTGGCGATATCGTTGGCCAGCTTGATGATCAACTTCGCGCTGACATAGCTCGCCGCAGCCTTGCCGGCGATGATTTTGACACGTGGCGTCCATCCGGCCGACGGATTGGCTCGCATCGCATGGTAGAGCGCAACCGTCTCGAGCAGGTTCAAAAGCTGGCGCTTGTATTCGTGAATTCGCTTGATCTGCACGTCGAACAATGCGCCCGGTTCGACACGAACTCCGGTCCGCTCGAGGATGAGTTTGGCGAGAGCCGTTTTGTTCGAACGCTTGACTGCCTGAACGCGCCTTTGCAGCGCAGAATCCTCCGCGTGATCGGCCAACTGGACGATCCGCTCCGGATTGTCGAGCACCTCGTCTCCGCAGACCTCGCGCAGAATGGCTGTAAGTCCCGGATTGCTCTGATGCAGCCAGCGCCGAAAGGTAACGCCGTTCGTCTTGTTCTGGATACGATCCGGATAGATGCGATTCAGATCACGGAAGGTGGTCTTGCGCATGAGATCGGTGTGGAGTGCCGAAACGCCATTGATGGTGTGGGAGCCGACGAAGGCCAACTGGCCCATTCGAACCTTCCGGCCATCACGCTCATCGATAATTGACACGGACGTCAGGAGATCAGGCTCGCCCGGGAAAGCCGCCTTTGCGGCTTCCAGATGCAGATTGTTGATGAAATAGATGATCTGAAGGTGGCGAGGGAGGAGCCGCTCGAACAGCGGAAGAGGCCACGTCTCCAGCGCCTCGGGAAGCAGAGTGTGGTTCGTGTATGAGAAGGTGCCAGCCGTAATGGCCCAGGCATCATTCCAGGGAAGGCCGTGCTCATCGAGCAGCAGCCGCATCATTTCGGCGATGGCGACGGCGGGATGAGTGTCGTTCAGCTGGATAGCCGCGCGTTCGGGCAGCGAATGCAGATCGCCGTAGATCCGCAGATGTCGGTTCACCAGATCCTGTAACGACGCCGACACGAAGAAATATTCCTGCCGCAGCCGCAATTCCTGACCGGAAGCAGTCTCGTCGCTCGGATACAGAACCTTGGAAATAGCTTCTGCGCGCGCCTGATCGGAAGCTGCCCCGACGTAATCACCCTGATTGAAGAGCTCAAGCCGCAGCGGATCGACCGCGCGGGCTGACCACAGGCGCAGGGGATTGACGTTCTCACCACGCCATCCGACGATCGGAGTATCGTAGGAAACGGCGTGAACGATCTCGGCCGGATGCCAGATATATCGTGTGACGCCCTTATCCGTCAGTTTGGTCTCGACCGATCCGCCGAATTTGATGTCATAGATCACATCCGTGCGCAGGAATTCCCAGGGGCTGCCGAATGACAGCCAGTATTCCGGCACTTCCTGCTGCCAGCCGTCCTGGATAACCTGCTGGAACAGGCCGTGATCGTAGCGGATGCCATAGCCGTAGGCTGGGATACCGAGCGTAGCCATGCTCTCCATGAAGCAAGCGGCCAGGCGTCCCAGCCCGCCATTGCCGAGGGCGGCGTCGGGCTCAGTGGCCCGCACCCGTTCATAATCGACCCCCAGATCACCCAATGCCTGGCGGAAAACGTCCAACAGTCCGAGATTTGAAAGAACATCCGTCAGCTGACGGCCGATCAGGAATTCCAGCGAAAGATAATAGACCCGCTTCTTAGAATCGGATGCGTTGTTGCGCTTCCCTTCAAGAAAACGGGCAGTCGCCCGGTCGCGGGCGGTGAGAGCGCAGGCCAGAAACCAGTCGCGATCCGTTGCGAAAGCGGGGTCCTTGCCGACCGCCAGCGTCATTTTGCTGATAATGGCGCTTTTGACGTCGGAAATTTTTTGTTCGAGGGCGTCCGGGCTGTCGGCTGCAATGAGTGTTTCATCCGGGCGCTTTTCGAGCATGGGTCACCTGCATCTTCGTGTGTAGACGAGACGGAGGAGGCAAGGGCTGTGCCGCCTCCGTTTCAGAGTCGCAAGCCGCGCAAGCGGGATGCGTTCATTATGACACTGACCGAGGACAATGCCATGGCCGCCGCGGCAAACATGGGCGACAGCAGAAGCCCAAGCGCCGGATAGAGGATACCGGCGGCAACGGGAATTCCAATCGCGTTATAGAGGAATGCGAAGACGAGATTTTGACGAATGTTCGTCATCGTTGACTTCGATAGGATGCGTGCACGCACGATGCCCGAGAGATCGCCCCCCAGAAGCGTGACGCCTGCGCTTTCGATGGCGACGTCAGTGCCGGTACCCATCGCAATTCCCACATCGGCCGCGGCCAGTGCCGGAGCGTCATTGACCCCATCTCCGGCCATTGCGACGATCCGCCCACGGCTTTGAAACTCCCGGACTATCGCACTTTTCTGCTCGGGAAGAATCTCGGCGCGGACCTCGTCGATACCCAGCGCATTCGCCACGGCCTGCGCGCTTACACGGTTGTCACCGGTCAGCATCACGATGTGCAGGCCGGCCTGATGCAGCGCCTTTATGGTGTCAGGGGTCGTCGCCTTTACCTGATCGGCGATCGCGGCAAGGCCTGCGAGGCTGCCGTCGACAGCAATGAAAATCACCGTCGCACCACTGGTGCGCAACGCGTTGGCCTGCTCCGCGAGCGACGCGGTCGCGATCCCGATTTCATCGAAAAAGGCCGCATGGCCGAGTGCGATGCGCTTGCCTTCGACAACGCCCACCGCCCCTTTACCCAAGGGCGAATCGAAGTCTTCAACGGGAGCGATCGAAAGATCACGCTGCAGTGCCGCTGCAACGATGGCATTTGCCAACGGGTGTTCGCTCGCACGTTCGACGCTCGCAGCGAGGCGCAGCACCTCCGTTTCGGTGAAGGTACTGGTGGGCACAACCTTCGTAACAGACGGCTTCCCCTCGGTCAGGGTGCCCGTCTTATCGACGAGGAGGGCATCGACCTTCTCAAGCCGTTCCAGCGCCTCTGCAGAGCGAACAAGAACTCCGGCACCCGCGCCCCGGCCGACGGCAACCATGATCGACATCGGGGTTGCGAGGCCGAGCGCGCACGGGCAGGCGATGATCAATACGGAAACGGCGGCGATCAGCCCATACGAAAAGCTCGGCTCGGGTCCGACTGCCGCCCAGATGGCAAAGCTGGCGAGCGCTACCGCAATGACGACCGGGACGAAAAAGCCCGAAACCTGATCGGCCACACGTTGGATCGGCGCCCGACTGCGCTGGGCGTCCGATACCAATTGGACGATCCGGGAGAGCATCGTATCGCGGCCAATCTTGTCGGCTCGGATGAGAAGTGTGCCCTGACCGTTTATCGTGCCGCCGATGACGTTCGCACCCTCCTGCTTCGCGACAGGCATGGCTTCGCCGGTGATGAGTGATTCATCCACGGCGGAACGTCCGCTGCTGACGGTGCCGTCCACCGGCATCTTCTCACCTGGGCGCACCCTCAACAGATCGCCCATCTGAACCTCTTCCAACGGGATGTCTTCTTCCGAACCATTCCTCACGCGGCGAGCCGTATTCGGCGCAAGACCAAGAAGCGCGCGGATTGCGTTTCCGGTCGCGTCGCGAGCATGCAATTCGAGAATCTGGCCAAGCAGCACCAGAACCACGATGACGGCCGCTGCCTCGAAATAGACCGGCACCGCACCGTCATGGCCACGGAAGGCCTCTGGAAAAAGGCCGGGGGCGAAGGTTGCAGCGGTGCTGTATAGCCAGGCAGCGCCCGTGCCGAGCGCAATGAGCGTGAACATGTTGAGGTTTTGGCTCACCAGAGAATGCCAACCTCGTTCGAAGAACGGCCAGCCCACCCAAAGCACGACAGGCGTCGCCAAAGCGAATTGAACGACGTTCGAGATTCCCGGCGCCACAAGATGGAGGCCGAGCAGGTGCTCGATCATGGCGAGCGCAAACACGGGAAGCGTAAGGGCGGCGCCGATCCAGAAGCGACGCGTGAAATCGATCAGTTCGTGATTGGGCTGAGCCTCGGCCGTGACAAGAAGAGGCTCAAGGGCCATTCCACACAGAGGGCATGAACCCGGTCCTTCCTGTCGAATTTCGGGATGCATCGGGCAGGTGAAAATCGTGCCTTCCGGCGCGGGCTCCGCTTCTCTCGGCGACAGGTATTTTTGCGGATCAGCCTCGAACTTGGTCCGGCAACCATTGCAGCAGAAATAATAGATACTGCCTTCATATGTGGACTGATGTTTGGAGGTTTGAGGGTCGACATCCATTCCGCAAACGGGGTCTTTGGCTTTTCCAACCGCCGGTGAAGGATGCGAATGCCCGCGGCAGGCGCTGTGAGACGGCCTTGCGTATTTCTCGGGCACCGCTTCGAACTTGTTCAGGCAAGCCGCAGAGCAAAAGTGGTAGGCTGATCCTTCGTATTCCGCTTTGTGTGGAGATTGCAGCGGATCGACATCCATGCCGCAAACCGGATCTTTCACGATAGCGGAAGACTTCTCCTCGATTTGAGAGGAGGTATTTTGCTCGCCGATTCCCATCACGTCTCTCGGAGTTTTTTGCTCAAGCCTACAAGATGGGCCTTCCCCTCGGTGGAAGGTCAAGGTCTGAGGCGGGCAATCAGATCTCTTGGATGACGTGTCACGCTGCTGTCATAGCGTCATGGCCCCTTCTATATAGGGGGGATAATGAGCGACGTAACGCGCCACAAATTTTCAGCTTGGACTCGTTTGACGAGCCATACGGAACGTCGGTTACGGGCCGCAGCCACGCCGATAATCGCAGCCCTGGGCACATTGGCTGCGATGGCGCTTTTCGGCGCGGTATCACCTTTGATCGCGCTGTTTGGAGCTTTGCTCATCGTCGCGGTCACTCTCATCGTGCCGCAGGTCGTACCATCGGAGAGTGAAGACCGACGGGAAAGCGCCGTTGCGAGCCCGCCCTCGATCCGCTCGCTGATAGAGGCGCTGTCGGAGCCCGCCATCTTGCTGAGTCAGCGGGGGGCCGTCCTAGAGTTCAACAATGCCGCCCGGGAAGCTTTGTCCAATCTGCGGCCCGACGAACCTATTTCTTTCGCCCTGAGGGTGCCGGAGGTTCTGGACGCGGTTCGGGGGGTAGGCGGAGGCGGGCCTGCCTGTGTCGTTGAATATGCCGATCGTGTGCCGGTGGACCGCTGGACGGAGGCTCATGTCGATCCGGTGCGCACGATCGCATCGGCCGATCAGGCGCCCGACTTCGTTCTCCTGACGCTTCACGATCTGACACATCTGCGTCGAGCAGAGCGGATGCGCGTCGACTTCGTGGCGAACGCCAGCCACGAATTGCGCACGCCTCTCGCAGCTCTCCTCGGTTTCATCGAGACCCTTCAAGGCCCCGCGAAAAACGATGTCGACGCCCGGGCCCGCTTTCTCGAAATCATGCGCGGGCAAGCCGCCCGCATGTCGCGGCTCGTGGATGATCTGTTGTCGCTTTCCCGGATCGAGCAGAAGCAGCACATGCGCCCCGTCGATCAGGTGGATCTGGTCGAGATCGTCAAGACGGTTCTCGACAGCCTGGCTCCACTCGCCACCGAACGCGAGGTAACCATCGTCACGTCCATCCCGTCCGAGCCGTTGATGGCGGCGGGAGATCGCGATGAACTGATCCGGGTGGTAGAGAATCTCACCGAGAACGGCATCAAGTACGGCCAGGCCGGGAAGCGGATCGAGGTTGCCGTGTTTGGCACGACGATCGGCAACCGACAGGAAGCACAGTTCTGCGTGCGTGATTACGGACCCGGAATTGCGGCCGAGCATCTGCCCCGGCTCACCGAACGTTTCTATCGCATCGATGCCGGCCAGAGCCGTGACAAGGGGGGGACCGGGCTCGGCTTGGCGATCGTCAAGCACATCATGGCCCGGCATCGGGGACGTCTTCTGATCGAAAGTCCGGAAGGGGGAGGCGCCCGTTTTACGATTGCACTGGAAACATCTCCGGCGCGATCGAATATAAAGACGATGCGTCGACTCGGGAAAATGCTTGCGGAGGGGTAATCGCTCCGCATCTCGTGTCATGCAAGCGTCATTGACAGCTTCTAAGAGACCCTTGACTTATGAGCGGCGGCCCCATGACTGATCATACGGCAAAGCAATTCGACGAAGATCTGAAGTCCCTCGGCGAAATGGTAGCCGAGATGGGAGGATTGGCCGAGAAGCTCGTGAGCGACTCGATCAGCGCCCTCCTCGACCGGGACATCAGTCTTGCCCAGAACGTGATCTCGATCGACCGCACGGTTGATGCGCTTCAGCGTGAGGTCGAGGAAAAGGCGGTTTTGACGATCGCGAGGCGGCAGCCGATGGCTGTGGACCTCCGCGAGATCGTGGCCGCGCTTCGCGTCTCGAACGATCTTGAGCGCATCGGTGATCTCGCCAAGAATATCGCCAAGCGCGTGATCGCACTGGAAGGTCAGCTGCAGCCTCCGAAACTTGCGGGCGGCGTCGACCATATGAGCGAGTTGGTACTCGCACAGTTGAAGGACGTCCTCGACAGCTATGCGCGGCGTGATGCCGAGCGTGCGCTCGAAGTGTGGCGGCAGGACGGAGAGATCGACGCGATCTACACGTCCCTGTTCCGCGAGCTCCTCACCTACATGATGGAAGATCCGCGCAATATCGGCTTCTGCACGCATCTCCTGTTTTGCGCGAAGAACATCGAGCGCATCGGGGATCACGCAACCAACATAGCCGAGACCATCCATTATCTGGTCCTTGGCGAAGTCCTCACGGACGAGCGCCCGAAGGGCGACCTCACGAGCATGACCACCGTGTCTTACGCGGAAGGTGCGTAGCGTATGCCTGCGAGGGTTATGATTGTAGAGGATGAAGAGCCTCTAACGCTGCTGCTCCGCTACAATCTGGAAGCCGAAGGCTACGATGTGGAGAGCGTCGCCCGAGGCGACGAGGCGGAAACGCGCCTACGGGAGCGAGTGCCCGATCTCGTCCTTCTCGACTGGATGTTGCCGGGCCTGTCCGGCATCGAGCTCTGCCGCCGTTTGCGGGCGCGTCCCGAAACGGAATTGCTGCCGATCATCATGCTGACGGCGCGCGGCGAGGAGGCCGAGCGCGTGCGGGGGCTGGCAACCGGAGCCGACGATTATGTCGTCAAGCCATTTTCCGTGCCAGAACTGGTCGCTCGGGTCCGCAGCCTTCTTCGGCGTGTGAACCCTTCGCAGGTCGCCTCGCAGCTTAAGGCTGGCGATATTGAACTTGATCGTGACACGCGGCGGGTGCGCCGATCCGGACGGGAGATCGATCTCGGTCCGACGGAATTCCGCCTGCTCGAGTTTCTGATGCAGACACCAGGTCGTGTGTTCTCCCGCGAGCAATTGCTGGACGGTGTCTGGGGACACGACGTTTACATCGATGAGCGGACGGTAGACGTGCATGTCGGACGTCTTCGTAAGTCCATCAATCGTGGCCGCCGGCCAGACCCGATACGCACCGTCCGCGGGTCCGGTTATTCGTTCGACGAGACGTTCTCCCGACCGAATTGATCGCTGATCGAGAACTGAAATTCAGCGTGATCGTCAAAGAAAAAGCCGCGTTTCCGCGGCTTTTTCTTTTGGGCTTTGATGATCAGGCGGCCGTGCGGCGCCGACGATCGATGCTGGGCTGATACGCCAGCTGGGAGTGATAATTGCAATACGGGATTCCGGCGTCCGAGCGTGCTCCGCAGAAGCGGAAATCTTCCCGGCCGGGATCGCCGATCGGCCACCGGCACATGCTTTCGCGCAGGTCCATGATCGTCACGCGCTCGCAGCTGACCGCTTCCAGATGGGCGCGCGGTGCAACAGCCGGCAAGGGTTCGAGGTCGGGCGCGGCTACTGCCACCGGAGCAAGGGCCGTCGTTCCCTGCACCCGGTAAAGACCGGACGTCGTGGTCGATGGATGAGACGGCGCTCGTGGTTTGCGCGGGCGCTGAGGGGCGCTGGTAACCGTCTTCGCGCGTCCAGAAAGACCCAGGCGATGGACCTTGCCAATCACAGCATTGCGGGTGACACCGCCACCCAGCTCGGCCGCGATCTGGCTGGCGCTCAGTCCATCCGTCCAGAGCTTCTTGAGCAGCTCGACTCGCTCGTCCGTCCAATTCATTGCGGCACCCCTGTCGTGTGGTCGCAGCCAGAATCCATTTGCTCAGGCTCCCGGCCATTGGTCGGGAAACCGAAACACTGTCTCTAGTGGTTCGATTGAAGTTCTGCGCACGAGATGTCGTGCTTAACGAGATCTAAACTACAATATGCACGGACTCGGTCGCAAGAGTCCGAAAGGGGAACGTGCTGTTTTCCCCAGCTGTCGGGAAAACTCGGCATTCCAAACTCGAGTCTGGAGTCAAATCAACGCGCTAGAGCTCGGCTCCTGCGATTGACAGAGAGACTCCAGCCTTTAAAATTGTTTCAGATGAGGTGCCGCTCGGGCCTGGGCGGCGCCTTTCTATTTTTTGTCCTGCTTTTTCTTTGAGGGCGCCGTGACTGCGAACTCTTCGCTGCTGCCCGTTTTTGCTCGCCTCGAGCTCGCATTCGACCATGGTGAGGGGCCTTGGCTCGTTACTGGCAACGGCGAGCGTTATCTCGATTTCGGTGCCGGCATCGCAGTGAATGCGTTGGGGCATGCTCACCCGCATCTTGTCTCCACGCTCCAAGGACAGGCGGCGAAGCTTTGGCACACGTCGAACCTTTATCGCATTCCAGAAGGCGAACGGCTGGCGGCGCGCCTAGCCGAAGCAAGCTTCGCGGACGTGGTGTTCTTCGCGAATTCAGGCGCTGAGGCGAACGAGGCGGCTATCAAGATGGCCCGCAAGTTCCAGAGTGCAAACGACCATCCCGAGCGCTGGCAAGTCATCGCGTTCAATGGCGCCTTTCACGGACGGACCTTGGCGACGATCGCGGCCGGCGGCAATCAGAAGCATCTCGAAGGGTTCGGCCCTATCGTGCCGGGATTTCCCCACGTCGATGTGGGCGATGAAGCGGCTTTGCGCGCAGCGATCGGGCCAGAAACGGCGGCGATTATCATCGAGCCTGTGCAGGGCGAGAGCGGCATAAAAGCCGTGCCCGCTCCGTTCCTCCGTCTACTTCGCGAGATTTGCGACAAGCACGATCTGCTGCTTATCTTCGACGAAGTGCAGAGTGGCATGGGCCGGACAGGTCATTTGTTCGCCTATGAGATATCAGGCGTCACACCGGATATCATGAGCTTGGCCAAGGGGATTGGCGGCGGATTCCCGCTTGGGGCCTGCCTCGCTACACACCGCGCGGCCCAGGGAATGGTTGCGGGAGCCCATGGCAGCACGTTCGGCGGCAATCCGCTCGCCATGGCGGTTGGCAATGCCGTACTCGATGTGATGCTGGCGCCGGGCTTCCTCGATGGCGTGCAGCACAAGGGGCTTCTGCTGAAGCAGAAGCTCGCGGCGCTGGCCGATCGGCATCCCGCGCTCGTCGCCGAGATCCGTGGCGAGGGATTGATGATCGGCTTGCGCTGCCATCTGGCGCCGGGCGACGTGGTTTCGGCTTTCGCCGCGCATCATGTGCTGACGGTGCCAGCCGGCGACAATGTCGTGCGTTTGCTGCCGCCTCTTACGATCGAGGAAAACGATCTGAACGGCGCGATCGAGCGCATGGACGCGGCCTTGAGTGATCTGGAAACGAAGCTTGCCTCCGGGCGCAGCGCTGCCGAGTAGGATATTATTGTGAACGGCGTCCGGCATTTTATCGACATCGCCGATCTGTCACCGGGCGATGTCCGGTCGATTCTTGATGCGGCAGTCACCATGAAGGCGCAGCGTCACACCCCGGTTGCTGTGGAACGGCGGTTTCTCGCCGGCAGGAATATTGCCCTCGTGTTCGAACAACCGTCGCTACGCACGCGGATGTCCTTCGAGGTCGGGATCAACGATCTGGGTGGTTCTCCGATCATGGTGACCGGCAAGGAGATCGAACTTGGCGAACGCGAGGCATTGAAGGATACGGCACGGGTGCTCTCGCGCTTTGTCGATGCGATCATGGTGCGTGCGCTGAGCCACGATTTGCTGCTGGAGCTTGCGCATTACGCCAGCGTTCCCGTGATCAACGGCCTGACCAAGAAGTCGCATCCGTGTCAGGTGCTGGCGGATATTCTGACATTCGAGGAACGGTGCGGATCGATCGCGGGCCGCAAGATCTCCTGGGTTGGTGACTCCAACAATGTGCTCGCATCATGGATGCATGCTGCGGCCAAGCTCGACTTCGAAATGATCGTCGGCACGCCAGCGGAGTTTGCCCCGGCTGAGGGGTTGGTCTCCCGGGCGCGGGAGGAGGGGGCAACGCTTCATCTGACCAACGATCCGCGTGAGGCCGTGGCCGGAGCTGATTGCGTCATTACGGATTCCTGGGTTTCCATGGGCGATGTCGACCGAGAGCGGCGGCTGGAATTGCTGTGCCCATATCGCGTCGATCCGGCCCTGATGAAATTGGCAGCCCCCGATGCCATATTCCTGCATTGCCTGCCTGCCCATCGGGGCGAAGAAGTCACAGACGAAGTCATCGACGGACCGCAATCCGCGGTCTACGACGAGGCGGAGAACCGCCTCCATGCCCAAAAGGGCGTGCTCGCCTGGTGTTTCGACGCTCTGTAGGGGGTGAGCCCTTCAAGCGATGGAATCCGATGACTCTTCTGCTTTCTGCTGACGACAGCGTTCTTCCTTTTCAGGTCGAAGGCCTGGATGTGCGCGGTCGCGTCGTGCGGCTGGGGCCGTCCGTCGACGCGATGCTGGCGCGGCATGCTTATCCCGCTTCTGTCTCCAAAGTGCTCGGAGAGGCCGTGGTTCTGACGGCGCTTCTGGGATCTTCGCTCAAGATCGAGGGCCGCTTCCAATTGCAGGCCAAGACCGATGGCGTGATCGACATGCTGGTCGTCGATTACAAGGCGCCAGACAGTCTGAGGGCCTATGCGCGTTTTGACGCCGAGAGGCTCGCAACAGCCGACGTGTCGCTTGATGGCGATCTGCTCGGTAAGGGTCATCTCGCTCTGACGATCGACCCGGGCAACGAGATGAACCGTTATCAGGGTATCGTACCGCTCGAAGGGCAGGGTCTCGAGGCGGCGGCGCATACTTATTTTCAGCAATCGGAACAGATCCCGACCCGCGTCCGGCTTGCTGTCGCGGAAGCCTTCGATGCCAGCACCGAGGAGCGCACGATGACGTGGCGCGCCGGAGGACTGCTCGTGCAGTTTTTGCCGGCGGCCGGCGAAGGCGTGCGAGCGCGTGACCTTCCGCCCGGCGACGCGCCAGAAGGCGTTGATGTGCCTGAAGCCGAGGATGAGGACGCCTGGAACGAGGCCCAGTTTTTGGTCGGCACGATCGAAGATCATGAATTGATCGATCCGACCATTTCCAGCCAGGATCTCCTTTATCGGCTGTTCCATGAACGCGGCGTGCGCGTCTTCGATTCTCAGCCCGTTCGGGAATCCTGCTCCTGCTCCCGCGACCGGATTCTCGGCATGCTGAAGAGCTTTCCGGATGACGATCGCCGCGAAATGGTGGGTGACGATGGCGTCATCACCGTGACTTGCGAGTTCTGCTCGGAACGTTATGTGGTCACGCCCGCCGAGGTGGAGATAGCCGACAGCTGAATGGTTCGACGCTAAAGTGGTGCGGCGGAGCATTCCCGGATAAGTCGGGCCATGAACGCTTCGCCGGCCGCCAGTTGGCTGAGCTCTATGTACTCGTCCGGTGTGTGGGCCTGATCTATCGAACCCGGTCCGCACACCACAACAGGCAGACCCGCGCGCTGGAAAGCGCCGGCTTCCGTGGCATAGGCGACGGTTGTGGTGTCGTTGGCTTCCGCTAACCGCAGCGCGATCCGCTCGGCCGGTGATCCCGGATCTGGTGCGAGCGCGGCGGCGACCAGCCAGCGATCGATCGCGATCCGCGCTTCCGGAGCTGTTTCTTGCAAACGCTGCAACACCGGACCCAAGGCAAAGGAAATGATCCGATCGACGGCTGCGTCGATATCGCAGCCCGGAACACCGCGCATGCTGAATTCGAGACTGCAATTGACCGGCACGATATTGTGCGCGCTTCCGCCCTCTATGCGGCCGATATTCAGCGTGGAATGAGGAGGCGTGAACCGGCCGGTGGGGTCACCCGCGTCACGGAATTCAGCAGCTATGGCCTGCAATTCGCCGATGATCTCATGCGCCGCCAGAACGGCGCTTGCGCCGAGATGAGGCAGACTCGAATGAGCAGCTCGTCCTGTGATGTCCATGCGCACGCCTGCGATCGACAAATGCGCGTCGACGACCCTCATGGATGTCGGTTCGCCCACGATGACGGCGTGGGGAGGTTGCCAGGCCATTCCGAGCGCGCGTAGCGCATCGGCCACGCCGTCCATCGTGGTCTCCTCATCGTAAGTCAGCACGATCTGGACGGGGCGCTTTAGGGAGGCAGCCCGCAGAGCGGGCACGGCCGCCAGGACGACCGCGATGAAGCCCTTCATGTCGCAGGCTCCACGGCCATACAGACGATCGTCCCGGAGGGTGAGCACAAAGGGATCGCTCGACCATTCCTGACCCGACACCGGAACGACGTCGGTATGGGCCGACAAAGCAAGCGCCGGAACATCTTCCGGTCCGATACGGGCGAACAGGAGCGCTTTCGTGCCGGAGGCATTCGGAACGACGGTTGCGGCAACGCCGGCATCCGCGAGATAATTCTGGACCCACCCGATCAGCTCTAGATTGGAGCGGTCGCTTGTCGTGTCGAATGAGACCAGCTTTTCCAGGATGGCGATGATGGAGGGTGAGGGCTGCGTAATCATGCCTGCCTTTATGGCCGCCAGAAGCGGGGTAGGAAAAGCACCAGCACCGTGAAAATCTCCAGACGGCCGATCAACATGGCGAAGGAGAGCAGCCACAGGGCCGGGGGAGTGAGCGAGCTGTAATTGCCGACAGGCCCGACGATCGGGCCGAGGCCGGGCCCGGCATTCGAAAGATTGCCGGCGCCTGCCGAGAGCGCGGTTCGGAAATCGAGTCCAGTGGCTGACAGGCCCAGCGAGATCAGTGCGAAAGCGACGAGATAGACGATCGTGAAGGTGGCGACGGAACGGACCACATCGTCCGGGACGGGGTGGCCTTGGAAGACGATCGGGAACACGCCGCTGGGATAAAGCATGCGACGCAATTGCTGCGTGACCGCCTTGCTCATGATGAGAAGACGCAGAATCTTGATGCCTCCGGCCGGGGATCCGGTGCAGCCGCCCACGAACATCAGCAGGAAAAAGGTGACGTCGGCGAAGGCGCCCCAGTCCGAGTAATCCTGTGTGGCGAGACCGGTGGTGGAAATGACGCTGGCAACATGGAATGCCGCATTCCTCAGAGCGAGTCCGGGCTCCTGGATGTCCTGGGTTACGAGGTAGAGCCATAAGGCCGCGGTGGCGCCTGCAACGATGCCGAAGAAGGTGCGCACCTCGGAGCTGTGGATGAGCCGTCCCGGCCGCCCACGCACGGCATGGACGTAGAGAACGAAGGGCAGGCAGGCCGCGAGCATGAAGACGACGGCGACCCATTCGATTGCGGGATTCTGGAAATATCCCAGCGACTTGTCATAGCTGGAGAACCCGCCGGCTGCCACGGTCGACATCCCGTGCAGAAGGGCGTCGAACGGCTCCATCCCCGCGATCATATAAGCCACGGCACAAAGCAGGTTCAGCGTCAGATACACGCCGAAGATTGAACCCGCGATCTGCGCAGCGCCGGGAAAGATCTTCTCCGACCGGTCCGAACTTTCCGATCGGAACATCTGCATGCCGCCGACGCGCAGCATTGGCAAGACGGCAATGGCCATCACGACTATTCCGATGCCGCCATAGAAATGCATCACGGCACGCCAGAGCAGCAGTCCGGGCGGCATGTCGTCGAGCCCGGCCAGAACGGTGCCGCCGGTTGTGGTGAGGCCGGACATGGCCTCGAAATAGGCGGCGGAGAAACTGAGATCGATCTCGCCCCACATGAAGGGCAAAGCCGCAAATCCTGCCAAAACGATCCACGATAATACCGTCACCAGGAATGTCTGGCGGATGGAAAGGGTGGTTTTCTCGCCGGTCCTGGCCGACGTGTAGAGTGCGAAGCCGAGAAAGACCGACAGGCCGCTTGAGGCTGCGAAGACACGCCAATCATTGGAGCCGGCGAAAAGATCGGCCGCTGCCGGAAGCAGCATCAGCAGCCCGAGCAGGGTGATGAACGCTCCGAGGATGCGAAGAACAGGACGAAAATCGATCAATTCGGAACCGGAGCGGACAGGGCGTGAGAGTTTATCCTGCCCTATGTGAAGCAAAAATGCCGCTAGTGAAAAACGCGGTAATCGTCGGAGCTGTCCAGCGAGAAGGCGGGAACCTCGACGTCGAAGCGTTCTCCCGCCTCCGTTTCCATGACGTAACGCCCGGCCATGAATCCGGTTGGCGTCGTCAATGGTACTCCGCTCGTGTAGGAGAAACTTTCGCCCGGAGGCAGAACGGGCTGTTCTCCCACGACGCCGGCGCCCTCGACTTCCTGCACCCGTCCGCTGCCGTCCACGATGCGCCAATAGCGGGACAACAGCTGAACCGTGCTTCCGCCATGGTTTTCGATGTCGATGGAATAGGCCCAAACAAAGTGGGCCTTTTCCGGCGCCGATTCATGGGTCAGGAATTTCGGCGTGACGGTGATCTGGATATCGCGGGTCGTGGCGCTGTACATGGCATGGTCATACACAAAGATGGCTCAAAGAACGCGTCAGATTGCGTCCAATGCGATTGACAGATCTTCGATCAGATCGTCGCAATCCTCCAGTCCGACCGAAAGACGCAGCATGGCATCGGAAATGCCCAGCTCCGCGCGAGCCTCGGCTGACAGACGCTGATGCGTAGTGGTGGCGGGATGCGTGATCAGGCTCTTCGCGTCGCCCAGATTGTTCGTGATCTTGACGATGCCCAATGCGCCGCCGAAGCGAAATGCTTCCGCTTTCGACCCCTCGACGTCGAACGTGACGAGAGTGGAGCCGCCACTCATCTGGCGGCGGGCCAGCTCGACATGCGGATGATCGTCGCGGAAGGGATACAGCACGCGCTGAACCTTCGGATGATCGGCGAGGAAATCCGCGATGCGGGCTGCGCTCTCGGCCTGCCGCCCGACGCGGATGGCAAGTGTCTCCAGGCTCTTCAGCATCACCCAAGCATTGAACGGAGACAGCGAAGGTCCGGTCTGCCGCAGAAACATCTGCAGCGATCCGGATATGTATTCGGTGCTGCCGAGCACGACGCCGCCGAGCGTACGACCCTGCCCGTCGATGTGCTTGGTGGCCGAATAGCAGACGATGTCGGCGCCAAGCTCCAGCGGCTTCTGGAAGATCGGCGTTGCGAAAACGTTATCCACGATCAGCTTCGCACCAGCAGAATGGGCAATTTCGGCAATCGCGCCGATATCGAGGATGTCGAGTGTCGGATTGGTTGGCGTCTCAAGGAAGAACGCCTTCGTGTTCGGACGAACAGCCTTTTGCCATTGGTCGAGATCGGTGCCGTCAACGAGCGTCGAACTGATGCCGAAGCGCGGCGCCAGATCCTCGACGATATAGCGGCAGGATCCGAACAGTGCCTTGGCCGCGACGATATGTTCGCCCGCATTGACGAAGCTGAGCATCGAGGCGCTTACAGCAGCCATGCCTGTCGCAGTGGCGCGTGCTTCTTCCGCACCTTCGAGGGCCGCCATCCGTGTCTCAAACATCGAGACCGTCGGATTGGAGAAACGCGAATATTGGAAGCCGGCATCGGCACCGGTGAAACGGGCTTCCGCCTGCTCCATGGAATTGTAGACGTAACCCTGCGTCAGAAACAGGGCTTCGGCCGTCTCGCCATACTGGCTGCGCAGACCGCCTTCGTGCACTGCGATGGTCGCAGGCTTCAACTTGCGGGCGGGAAGAGGGGGCTTGTTGGACACGCGGACACCTCATGTCTGGGCCGCTGCGCGAAGCATATGAAATACATCAGCGCGACGGCCTTTTAGCGAGTTATTTTACGTGGCTGCAAGCCGGCCGGCTCAAATCACCACGGAACCCCGGTGGCTCTACTCCCGCTTCCGCTTGGCGTCAATCGGAGGGGTTGCTAAGAGGCTGCATGACAGCGACAGGCGGAACTCATGAGCGGCGATAACAAATTCGACCCGGGCATTGCGCCGGCTCAGGCCATTCGCGATCTTATTGCTGCCGGCTCCGTCAGGCTGGAAACCCCTGCGGTAGAGCGGCAAATCCAGCCGGCGAGCCTCGATTTGCGTCTCGGTACCTGCGCCTACAGGGTGCGCGCCAGCTTCCTGCCTGGTCCGGGCCAAACCGTACGCCAGCGTCTCGATGACGTGCTGATGCATGAATTCAGCCTTGTGGACGGCGCGGTGCTAGAGACCGGCTGCGTCTATCTGGTTCCGCTTCTGGAAAGCCTGTCCTTGCCGGAGGGCATGCAGGCCACCACTAATCCGAAAAGCTCCACCGGCCGCCTCGACGTTTTCACCAGAGTGATTGCGGACGGTGTGCGCGGCTTCGACAGCCTGCCCACTGGCTATGTCGGTCCGTTGTGGGCAGAGATCAGCCCCCGAACGTTCCCGGTGCTCGTTCGAACCGGCTCGCGCCTGTCCCAGATTCGCTTTCGTCGTGGCCATGTCGGACTTGACGAGAGTGAAATGCGCAGCCTTCAGAATTCCGAACGTCTGGTCGATACAGATCAGCCCGATCTCCGCGACGGGATTTCCGTGACGGTCGATTTGGCTGGAGCGGAGGCGGACGGACGCGTCGGCTATCGTGCCAAGCGGCACACCGCCGTCATCGATGTCGATCAGCCCGGCCGCTACGAGGTTGACGATTTCTGGGAGCCCGTGTCGGCCAAAAATCGCAAGCTCGTCCTCGACCCCGGCGAATTCTATATCCTGGCGTCGCGCGAGGCGGTGCATGTGCCGCCCGCTTATGCGGCCGAGATGGTGCCGTTTGACCCGCTGGTCGGAGAGTTTCGTGTGCATTATGCGGGCTTCTTCGATCCCGGCTTCGGCCATGCGGCGGCCGGCGGACGGGGTGCTCGTGCCGTTCTGGAAGTGCGAAGCCACGAAGTGCCGTTTATCCTCGAACACGGTCAGACGGTGGGTCGCCTGGTGTACGAACGATTGTCCGCATTACCTGAGACTCTCTACGGGCAGGACCTCGGCTCAAATTATCAGGCGCAGGGGCTCAAGCTCTCAAAGCACTTCCGGATCGGGTGAGGCCGTTGCCGGGGCTCTGCGATCATGACCCGATGGCACGAAGGCGGAAACGATCAGAGTCAGCAGCGCGATGATGAAAAGGCCGATGAAGGTCACGTGAAGTGACTGGGCAAGAGCTATCTGGACGTCCGAGTTTGCGGCCATGGTGGCCGGGTCAAGCAGGCGGCGTATGCCTTCGAAATCGAAAGCGCCGTCGGTCCCGTGCCGCGTCAGCGAGATGTTGAAAACCGCGCCGAGCAGCGTGGCGCCGAGCGTGCTCCCAAGGTTCCGCGCAAAGATGTTGGAGGCAGTCGCCTCTCCACGTTCTGTCCAGCCCACACTGCTTTGAATGAGCACGATGGCGGAATTGCTCAGGAAGCCCATGCCGAGCCCGACGATCACCGATCCGAGGGCCGCAAGCCACGGTGATGAACCCGGATTGAGTAGGGGAAAAACAGCTGCGCCCGACGGGAGCAGCAAAGCGCCCAGCAACAGCATCCGCCGCAATCCGAAGCGACGGAAATTCCGAGCCGCGAGAGTGGCACCGATCGGCCAGCCGAGAACCGTAGCGGTGAGCGTGAAGCCTGCAACGAGTGGAGATTGCTCAAGTACGGCCTGCACATACATGGGCAGGAACGTGGTCAGGCCGATGATCGTCATGCCACTGAGCAGTGTTGCGAGGTTCGCAGTGGCAATATGGCGGCGGACCCAGAGGCCGAAGGCCATCATGGGTTCACGCGCACGCCGCTCCTGAAGGACGAACAGGACGATGGCCGCAACGCATAAGACCGCTGCCCCGGTGGCTGTGCGTATATTTCCGGTGCCGGTCTCGGTCAGCGCCGTCATGATGGAGGCAACCGCGACCGTAAACAGGGCCGCACCTATAAAATCGACGCTACGGCGCTCACGCTTCACGTCTTCATGGAGAAACGTAAGGAAACCCGCAGCGGCGATGATGGCGATCGGTATGTTGATCCAGAAGATCCACGCCCAGTCGAAATGCTGGATGATGAAGCCACCTGCAAGCGGCCCGAGCACTGACGAGATTCCCCAGACACTGGCCAGGTAGCCTTGCACCCGGCCGCGTTCCTCGAGCGAGTACAGATCGCCGACCACTGTGAGACCAACCGGCTGGATCGCCCCGGCACCGATGCCCTGGATCAGGCGGAAGGCAATCAGCGAAGGAACCGACCAAGCGGCACCGCATAATGCCGACCCGATGAGAAAAACGGCGAGCCCACCGAGCAGAACGGGCTTGCGGCCGTAAAGATCGGCCAGCTTACCGAACACCACCGTGGTTGCGGTCTGGCTCAGGAGAAAGGCTGCAAACACCCACGAATACAGGTGGAGATCGCCCAGCTGGCTCGCGATCTGCGGCATGGCAGTGGAGACGATCGTCGCCTCGATGGCAATCATGAACATAGAGGCCATGATCGATGCCAGCACGAGGGGGCGGCGGAGAACGGGGGAAAAAGTGGGCATTAAAACCTGAGGATGCCCTCATGCGTAGGGGTGTGCCTCATATGGCGCGCCTATCCGCGTTCAGCAAGTCGCGAAATCGTTAAAACAGAGGCGGCAGGCTGTCTTGGAGCGGGCGATGGGAATCGAACCCACGACATTCAGCTTGGGAAGCTGACGTTCTACCTCTGAACTACGCCCGCGCGAGGCTGAAAGTATCGATCCCTTGAAGTATCGGCAAGACGGCAATGCTCAGTTGCGGTGGTTTGTCGGAAGGGAGCCGGTTAGAAGTCTCCGAGCGGGGCAGTTGGGTATGAAGGAGCTTCCATGATCGAGCGTCTGGAGGGAGACATGTCGCCACGCCGGACCTATGCCATGGGCGATATCCATGGCCGGCTCGATCTTCTTGATCGATTGATCGCTGCGATTAACGACGATATGCGCGATATAGACCCCGCATCCTGTCTCGTCGTGACGCTGGGAGACCACATCGATCGCGGCCCGAACTCCAGGGGCGTGATTGATCGGCTCGTAGAACAGCCTTTCGGTGCACCGCATATCGCCTTGAAGGGCAATCATGAGGAGATTTTTCAGTCATTTCTCAGCACACCCGACGTCGCCGAAACCTGGCGCAGGCAGGGCGGGCTGGAGATGCTGCACTCTTACGGCGTGTCCACGCGGCAGATGATGATGGGCCGGGGATATGCAGACGCGGCGGACGCGATGGCCGCGGCGCTCACTCCCGAGCAGCGGGCCTTCTTCAACGATCTGTGCGATGCGGTGCTGACCGACGACTACTTCTTCTGCCACGCAGGAGTGCGCCCGGGGGTCTCTCTGGATCGGCAGGACCTGCGCGATATGAGGTGGATCCGGGATGAGTTCCTGACCAGCGGAGTTAATTTCGGCCGCATCGTCGTGCACGGGCACACGCCTGTGCCGGAAGTGGAGGTAAGGCCCAATCGCATCAACGTGGACACAGGTGCGTTTCTGACCGGTCATCTGAGTTGTGTGGTTCTGGAGGAAGGGAAGATCAAAATTCTTGCAACGTAAGCGGCAGAACGACTGAATGGGTTCTCCCTTGCGGTCTGCTGTTAGGCTCGTTAATCCCGAGTTGTGACGCGGTATTCAGCGCGCGACACAAGTAGGGATTGTGTTATGAAAGTTGTACGACTTTCGCGAGCGCTTGCTTTACTGGGTTGTATAGCCTTGGCGGCGTGTCAAACGGCCCCGT
Organism: Terrihabitans aquatilis; assembly: GCF_052542005.1. Taxonomy (NCBI): domain Bacteria; kingdom Pseudomonadati; phylum Pseudomonadota; class Alphaproteobacteria; order Hyphomicrobiales; genus Terrihabitans; species Terrihabitans aquatilis. The sequence goes on from NZ_JBOCUO010000003.1 coordinate 339,562, forward strand.
CACAACTCGCCTCCGGCCCTGTAAGTGGCGTCTCGAGCTCGTCTGCGGTCGCGCCAACATCCGAATATGTTCTGGGAACAGCCGATAAGCTGAAGATCATCGTGTTCGGCGAGAACGATCTTACCGGTGATTTTGAGGTCGATTCGAGCGGCGCGGTGGACTTCCCGCTTGTCGGCCGTGTTCAGGCTGCAGGCCTGACGCCCCAAGGCTTTGCTGCTGCTCTGACCACGGCACTGCGATCCGGTTATCTGCGAGATCCAAAGGTTTCGGTACAGGTGGAGAGTTACCGGCCGTTCTTCATCATGGGCGAAGTAACCAAGCCCGGCGAATATCCGTATCGCAACGGAATGAATGTCGTGTCTGCCGTCGCCACGGCGGGAGGCTTTACCTATCGAGCGCAGACGAAAAGCGTCTTTCTGAAGAGAGCGCACGAAGCGCAGGAGCGCAAAGTCACCGCAACGCCCGATGTTCAGATTGGGCCCGGAGATATTGTCAGGGTTCCAGAGCGATATTTCTAATCGGAGGCTTGCATTAATCGGAGATTGCGAACGGAAAACCGCTAGCACAGTGTATCTCAGGTTGTGTTTTTTACTTAGTAAAACCTCTGATTGAAAACAGATAAGCTTGGTGAAAATTGCGCAGAGCCGGTCCGTGTGCTAGTCTCCTGATGTTGGTCGGGGGGGCTGGATCGTGGCTAAATTCTTCTCTGCTGCCATTGCAGCCGCTTTAGCGGCATCATTGTTCCTGCCTGCCTCTATAGAAGCCGCTCCTTCAGCTCAGGTTTGCGCTTTCTCCGGGACCTTCGCTCCTGCGGCTCTGGATGTTGTGGAGCGCGGATCGCACGATGAGCTCGTCGCTTTACTGATCAGTTCGCCCGAGATGGCGCGTGATGTGGTGGCTCTTTCCCGGAATGCGGGCCCCCAACACATCGAACTGCTCGCCTCCGCCTTGGCCGGTGCCCAATTGGCGTTGAATTCGGAAGGGCGCGCTGCCGATGCGGAGATTGTCTCCGCTGCCGGGCAATGTGGCGATGATGCATTCCGGATAGCTCAGGCGCGCGGCTTCAGGGTTCTTTTGGCGCGCGGCACCGCACCCGACTACGTCGTGCCCTTATTCTACGACAATTTCGGAGGCGGGCTTGCGAGCCCCAACTGAGTGTGGATCGAAACTGCGTGCCGGGAAGTAGATCCATGTTGAGAGCATCTGCATTCACAATCGTTCTCGCCGGTGTGGCCTGTTCGAGCGGGTTCGTTCTGCCGGCTTTGGCAGCTGATAGCGTCGTCGCGGAAAATACGGCGGAAACTGGGCCGGTCGCTGTCGCGGACCGTGCCCGCCCGGCCTATGACCCGGCCGGCATTCGGGTGGGTGGCTTTACCTATTTTCCCTCGGTCGCAGCCTCGGTGTTTTACAACGACAATGTTCGTGCATCGGCTGATGAGGACGGCTCGTTCGAATATCATCTCACGCCTGAGATGAAGGTCCGCTCGAACTGGAGCAGGCATTCGCTTGAAATTTACGGTGGCATCGACGCGATCGCCTATTCCAATTCGGACGTCGACGAGTTCGACCGGATTGAGGCCATCGCAGGCGCGAAGGGGCGCATCGACATCCAACGGGACTTCGCCGTCCTCCCGAGTTTTGAATACAAGAGCGAATTGCTGCAGCCGGGCGCGTTGGATTCCATCGTGGCGGTCGATGAGTCTGTGAAACGTGACGTTTATGACGCACGCCTCGCCATCAGCAAGAGCTTCAACCGGCTGTGGTTTGGTACTGGCGTTGGAGTTGCGCGGGTCGAGTTCGATGAGATCGATGGCGTTGAATACACCGGCAATGAGTTTCTTGATTACGATGTTCTCTCGACAAGCGCTCGGCTCGGGTACGACATCAGCCCGCTGACCTCTGTTTTCACCGAATTGGTTTATAACAACCGCGCATTCGATGATGAAACCTTCGATTCCGACGGCTACCAAGTTCGTGGCGGTGTGAAGTTCGAAGCATCGCGCCTTCTGCATGGTGAGATTTACGGCGGTTATCTCGCTCAGAATTTCGATTCGCCCGAGCTTGAGGATATCTCGACCTACACCTTTGGCGGCGACCTGAAATGGTTCGCTACTCCCCTATGGACGGCCACTTTGTCGGGGCGCCGGGAAGCTGGTGAATCCGGCTATGGCGACGGTTCGAGCTTGGTCATTAGCTCCCTTGGGGTGGCTGTGGATTATGAGGTCCTGCGCAATCTTATTGTTTCCAGCTCATTGCGCTATATCGATCATTCTTTCCAGGATGAAGACCGGGAGGATGAAACCTGGCAGGCGGGTCTGTCGGCCAAGTATCTCGTCAATCGCAATTGGAATGTCAGCCTGGATTACAGGTACACCGATTTTGATACGAGCGCCGTGGATGTCGAATCCTTCAGCCAGAACATTTATGGCGCAACGCTTCGTTACCAGTACTGAGCAAGTGCGTGCCTAAGACCTGCAGTGAATTCCGTTGAGCGGCTTTGCTGCTGAAACGCCTGTTCGTTTCGCGGCGCAGACCGGCTCGCGAAAGCATGCCGGCGAAATGCTTGAGAAAACAACTTTCTGCGGGTTAATCCTGTTTCTGGCGGCATGTCCATTCTGGTTCGGCAGCAACGGGCTCGTCTCCTGGGGCATCAATGCCCTGGTAATCGGGCTGCTGGTCGCAGGCTATGACGTCGCCCTTCGTCTTCAGGAACGCTCTTTTGCTTTTCCGGTGCGGCGCCTTGCTCTGCTGATGGGCTTAGCTTTGGTGATTGCCGTCTGGATCCTGATCCAGACACTTCCACTGCCAAACTGGTCGCCGCCGCTTTGGCAGACATCCGCAGATATCCTCGGCCGTCCCGTTCTCCCGTCGATCAGCCTCAATCCCAGCCTGAGCTTGCTCGGGCTGGTGCGTTTCGCAACGATCGTCGGCGTGTTCTGGCTAGCGCTGCAAATGGGGCATTCCGAAAAACGCGCCCTGCAATTGCTCACGGTGATGATGCTGATCGGCCTGATCTACGCCGCTTACGGAATTGTCGGTTTTGCGCTGGCGCCGGAAAGAGTGCTCTGGTTTCCGAAGCTGGCTTACCGTGATTCAGTGACGGGTACGTTCATCAATCGCAATACCTTCGCGACCTGGGCGGGTCTCCATTTACTGGTGGCAATCGCCTTCCTTCTCGCCGTTCTGGACAAAATCAGGCGGCGAGAGCGCGGATGGAAGCGTCGGTTCGCCTCCCTCATTGAAGGTCTCCAGGGATGGACGGGGCTCGCTTTGATCGCAGCGATCAGCCTCGTCGTGGCTTTGGCGCTGTCGTCATCCCGGGCCGGCCTTGCATCGACCTTGATCGCGACCTTATGCCTGCTGGGCTTCGGCCTGCGTCGGCGAGGCCGCTTCTCCTTCGCCGGCCTTGTGGCCGGAGTGCTCTTCATGAGTCTCATCGCGACAATCCTCTTTTCGCATGGAGGCGCGGTGGCAGAGCGTCTCGATCATGCGGAAGAGGATCTACAAAGCCGGCTCAGCGTGTTCCGGATCGTGATCGGCGCGATTGTGGACCAGCCATGGACAGGCAGCGGATATGGAGCGTTTCAAGACGCCTTTCCGCTTGCCCGGGACGCGACGATCTCAGCGATGTGGACGTGGGATAAGGCTCACAACAGCTATCTGGAACTGGCACAAGGCATCGGCCTTCCGGTCGCATTTTTGTATCTCTCACTGTTTCTCATCATCGCCTTCCGATGTTTCGCAGGCGCTCTATCCCGTCGCCGGATGGCCTATATGCCGGCACTTGGCATCGCCGCATCCGTTCTTGTCGGCGTGCATGCCCTCGTGGATTTCAGCATGCAGGTGCAAGCCGTGGCCGTTGCCTGGGCAGCTATCTCCGGACTTGGGTTTTCGCAGGCTTTCAGCAGTCTCGAAGCCGGAGGTTCATCTGCATTGGGATCGGAGGTGTCAGTGGCCTTGAGTTCGACGTCGATCCGTCCGGGCACATCCGGATCAAAGGGAGTTTAGCGGGTGCAGGGGCAATTGATCATTCCTGGCGGTGAGGAGGCCAAAAGCCGCGCGCCGGACGCCCGTGCTCTGCTGGCGGTCCTTCTCAACAATGCGCGCCTGATCGGCGCCATCACGCTGGGCGTGATGGCCATTATGATGGTGGTTCTCTTCACGCTGACGCCGACCTACACATCCTCCGTCAACATTCTCCTGGGGCCAAACAAGGGGAATGTGCTTGGGAGCGAAACCATGTTCTCTGAATTGAGCATGGACTCTCCAATGATCGACAGTCAGGTCACGATCTTGAAGTCGGAGGCCTTACGACGGCGTGTAGTCCAGGCCCAAAAGCTCGATCAAGATCCAGAATTCGCGACCATTGGCGGCCGCGGCCTGTTTAGTTTGTGGGGCGCACTCTCCGGCAGCGCCGCGCCCCAGCCAGCAGATGCTGGAGGATTCGGCACTTCGGTCGGCGTAACTCAGCGCCCCATGACGGCGGCGGAGATGACGGCTGTTCGTGAACTCGGCGACGCGTTGGATGTGCGCCGGGTAGGCGTCAGCTACGTTATCGTCGTTTCGGTGTCGTCGTCAGACCCCCAGAAGGCGGCGCGCTTGGCCAACGCCTTCGCCGATGCCTATTTGCTCGATCAATATGAGGCCCGCTACGAGGTTGCGCGGCGTGCTTCACAATGGCTCAGCGAGCGATTGGCCAGCCTTCGCGACGAATTGCGGGTGTCGGAACAAGCCGTTGAGCAATTCCGTGCCGCGAACAATCTTTTCGACACCAATACTGGCTCGGTCACCGAACAACAGCTCTCCGAGCTGAACGCCAATCTGGTAAGCGCCCGGACCGACGTTGCCGAAAAGCAGGCAAAATTCGATCAGGCCCAACGGATCATCGACGCCGGGGGGCGGGTGGATGCGGTGCCGGACGTGCTCCGTTCGCCGGTTGTGTCCGATCTCCGTTCTCAGGCGGCCGAGGTGTCGCGTCGGGAAGCCGATCTGATTGCCCGCTATGGTGACAGGCATCCTTCCGTCGTGAAAGTTCGGGCCGAACTCGGCGACATCCGCAGGGAGATCGACCGTGAAGCATCGCGCGTCGTGCAGAATCTCCAGAACGAGCTTTCGGTTTCGAAAGCTCGTGAGCAGGCGCTCGACAGCAACGTCAAAGCGCTTACCGGCCAATCCGGCGCGGACAATCAGCTGTCTGTGCAATTGCGTGAATTGCAGCGTATCGCGACCGCCAACAAGGCGCTCTACGAATCCTTCCTGTCGCGCTTCAAGCTGTCCGAGGAACAGACAAAGCTGGATTCGTCAGAGGCGCGGATCGTGTCCCCGGCGCTCATTCCCGACAAGCCGAGCTTTCCGAACAAGCCTCTTTTCCTTGGCCTGTCCCTTTTCTTTGGGCTCGGAGCAGGCGTTGCCAGCGCCTTTGCCGTCGAAGTGCTGCGCAGCGGCTTCCGCAATCTCTCCGAAGTCGAGGAATTCACCCAGCTGCCCGCTCTCGCCTCCGTGCCATTGCTGAAGAAGCAGGAGCTGCTCATTGATGGCGCGGTCATGACGCCTGGCCGATACCTCGTCGCGAAGCCATTGTCTCAATTCAGCGAAGCACTGCGCAGTGTGCGCGTGGGCGTGCAGATGTCCGATGTCGACGATCCGGCGCGCGTGGTCGGAGTGACATCGTCTGTCCCCGGCGAAGGCAAGTCTACGATCGCGACGGCGTTGGCGATGTCGGCGTCCCAGGCTTTCGAGAGAGTGCTTTTGATCGATTGCGACCTGAGGCGGCCGGCCTTGACCGAGACGTTCGGATTGAAGGGCCGAAAGGGTTTGGTCGATCATCTGGCAGACGATCTCCCGCTGAACGAGATCCTCTTTAAGGATGCCGGTTCACCGGTTTATGTGATTGGCAGCGGGTCTCATTCCCAGACGCCCTCCGATCTTCTGGGATCGGATCGCATGCGGGCGCTTATCGAGCAATTGCGCCCCTTGTTCGATTATATCGTGCTGGATGCTGCGCCCGTCGGTCCCGTCGTGGACGCGGTTGTCGTGGCGCGGGAAGTCGACAAGGTCGTGTTCGTGACGGCTTGGAACACGACGCCCCGCGAGCTCGTGCGCCGTTGCCTCTCTCGCATTGAAGGAGAGAGGCGTGTGGCGGGTATCGTCCTGAACAAGGTCGACCACGACAAGAATGTCGATTACGGCGAGTACGGCTATCGGAAGCAGTACGGCGCCTACTACCATTCGTGATCCATCATGTCGGTGCGCTGGACAGATAAGTTCGCTTTTCTGACCCTGTGGATCTTAGCGGCTTTTCTGATCCTCACAGGCGGTCGCATTATCATGTTTGCGATCGATCAAGCGAGGTCTGGCACAGGTTCAGACGGCACTGCGCTGGAGCGCTGGACCGATGCCGTTCCGGTGGCAGCGGAGGCACGGCAAGCGCGCGTCGATCAGGAGGTCCGGGCTTGGCGCGAGGGGCGGGCAGATCCCGACGCCGTTGAGGCTGCGCTGTCGAATCTTCTGGCCATAAGGCCAGCGCATGGAGCGGGGTGGGCGGCTCTCGCAAGCGCCCGCCTTGCCCGGGGCGCGCCTCTGGATGATGTGGTTGCGGCGATGGATGTGTCATCGTGGGTAGCCCCACGGGAAAGCGCCGTCATGATCGCGCGAACGGATTTGGGTCTTCGCATCTGGGAGCATCTCGACAGGGCCCATCAGGTTGCGTTGGTAACGGATCTGGTTGCGATCGGATCCATGATTTCAGAGGAGCAGATGGGACGCCTGCAAATGCTCCTGCGCACCCGTTCGGATGATGAGCGAGAGGTGTTGTCGGGCATGGTTGCCGCGCGATCTGGAGGCACATTGCCGCCTTGGGCCGAGTGGCTCGGCCTGTGAATTAGCGGCAGACCTCGCCGAGGATCTCCTGCACCAATATGCGCCGAACATCGCTGGCGGCCGACCTGAGGTCATTTGCCCGTTCAAGAGCAGCCAGACGGGCACGGTCCAGCGCATCCGGCTGGGCAATCCAGGTTTCGATCGCTTGCAAGGCAGGCCCCAGATCCGTGCCGTCGGCGTCGAGCAGGCATCCGTGATCGCCGTCGATGAGGCTACCGATGCATCCACGCCGGCTTGCGATCACTGGGACACCTGCGGCCAAGGCCTCATGGATCACGATGGGTTCTGCCTCGTTGGCATAGGAGGTGGGAAGCACGAAGGCATCAATGGATCGCAGAAAGGAATTCTTGGGCTCGCCGACGACGGGGCCGACATGGTCAAGCAGGCCCGCTGCCTCGGCCCTTCGAACGAGAGCGGCGGCTTCGTCCTGAACGAGCGGGCCGGCAACAAGGCCACGTATTTCGTAGCCTCGCCGGCGCAATTCTTCGAGAAGACGGATGAAACGGGCTATCCCCTTTTCGAGCGTGATGTTGCTGAGGAAGCCGATACGCCCGAAGGGGCGGCCAAAGCTCGGAAGGCCGGGAGATTTATCGATCCATGCGGCGTTCGAGAGAACGTCAACCTTCCGAATGCTCGGGTACAGCGCCTGCAATCTGTGGGCCATGGACTGGCACAGCACGATGTGCCGCGTTCCGCGTCCCAGCATGGTGAAGGCCAGGCTCGAAAGGGCGCTGCGCCGATCGATATACGTGAAATTATGATGGTGAAGAACAATCGGCCGTCCGGCGATGCGCGGAATCAGAAGCGCTGCGAGGTCGAGGAGCTGCCCCCATCCGCCGGAAAGACCGCAATAGACCACGCAATCACGTGCGCTCAGGGTGTGACGCAACATAGTGACGAGTGAGAGTAGGCGAACCGAACTCCGCGCCCGAAGCTGTGCCCAGCGGCCGGCTCTTGTCGGGCGGGGCGCGGTGTCGATTGGGAGCACATGCGCCCCGGCGGCCTTGAAGGCATCCATCATCGCGGCGTTTGCCACGGCAAGCCCCATAATCGGCGGCGGTAGGGCTCCCAGCATGATTATCTTCGGGCCGTTCTTTCTGAAGCTCATGGCTGATTCTCTCGCTCGATGGCGTTGAGAAATCGCCATGGCCAGACGAAACAGGCGCGGGCAGCGAGAGATTGTCCGCCGAGCAATGGCTTGATGACCCGTAGTCCGATCCAGGCGCCGACGATCTCCGGGAGCAGCATTCCAATCCCCGCCGGGGCCACCAATCCCCAGAACGGAATCAGAAACCAACCTGTCACGAGGCCCAGGAGAAGACCCAGGCAGTAAGCCATCGCAACTGGCAGGACGCGCTTCACGGAAATCGTAATGTTCAACAAGGTATCGAACAACGAACCGGCGAGGGCGACGGCGGACAGAGACAAAAGGATGGGCCAATCCACGGCGATCTGACCATGTGTCCATAGCGGGATCATCCAGGGCGCACAGGAGAGTGCGACTGCCAGAAGAAGTGCGCAGCACGCAACGGAGCCGCCAAGCGCCGACGAAATCATCGTTCTGAGCATGGTCCAATGCGCGGAGGCGGCGGCGCGTCCGATCTCCACCTGCATGGATTGTACGACCAGCCCGGCGAGACTGCGGGCGGTGCGGGTGTAGGTCACCATCACCGTGAACACGGTGACCATGGAGGCGCCGAGTTCGTGCGACACGATGAGGCGGGGCGCGTGAATGCTGACGATGTTGAAGCCGAGGAAGACGAGATAAGATCCGAGCGACGCCTTCCACGAACGCCGGATCGGGTCGAGGCTCAGATGTTTCACGCGCCACGACAGCCAATTCGCTTTGCGCCAGGTGAAAAAGAGCAAGATGGCGAGGTTGGCGACGACCGAGCCTAGCAAGACGCCGGCGACCGTTACAGGGGAGCCCGTTAGCGCCATCACGACGGCGATGCCAGCAATTTCGGCCATTTTGATAAACGCGGTGATCGCGTTCGGAAAACCGGCGCCGAGCGTGGCGCTGAGCGCGCCGATGAGCGGTTCCAGCCAAAAGGACAGAAGGATTGCGAGAGCGGCCATGAGCAAGACGATTTCGGCTTCGGCAGGCGCCATCCGAACCACAGAATCTGGAAGAGGCCATGCTCTCAAAGCGAGCCAGACGAGAAGAATTGCGGTCAGCGTCGTCGCCGCCAGGAGTGTCATCGAGGTGATGAAGGTCTCTGAAGCCTTCTGCGTATCGCCTTCGGCATGGCGCATGACGATGTCGGCCGAAGCGGCATGACCGATGCCAAAGCTTGCAAGAGCCGCTAGCGCGCCCAGCGAATTGAGAGTGAGCCAGCTTCCGTAAAGGTCTGTTCCCCATCCGGCCAGCAGCAGAGGCACCAGAAGGAATTGCTCGAGGAGACGGACGCCGCGCCCGAGGCCATGGGCGAGAAATGCGCCCCGGATACGTCGACCCGCTAGCTCCGTGGTCATGCGCGGCTTCGCGAGGTGAGGGACGAAGGGCGGGTGATCGTGTCAATCAGGGATGAGGAGTTAGCTGCGCCGATCATGCTCGCCCTCCACGTCTCCAACTCTTTTTTACCATTCGGAATTCTGCAAGAAAGGTCATATACCAAGATGGGTATGCCCGCGCGGGCCACCGGGCACCTTCGTCATGAACATCCTCTTCGTTCACAACAATTTTCCTGCCCAATTCAGGCATGTGGCCCCGGCGCTCGCTGCCGCAGGCCATAAGGTCGTCGCTCTAGGATCGAGGACTTCGCGCGCGTTGGATGGCGTGCACCTGCTGCGTTATTCGATGGGTGATGCGGATGTGTCCCGCACCCATCCGTTCGCCCGCCGGTTCGATCTCGAATGCCGGCGAGCGGAGCAGGTTTTGTACGGTCTCTCCTCGCTGTCGTCGTCGGGTTTCTCGCCCGATCTGATCGTCGCCCACCCCGGATGGGGCGAGATGCTGCCCCTTCGTACGATGTTTCCTGGCACCCGCATCCTTGCCTATTGTGAATTCTTCTATGCCCAAGAAGGGCGCGACGTTGGCTTCGATCCGGAGTTTCCAACGACAGGGCTGGATGGACACATCAGCCTTCATTTGAAGAATGCCTCGACGGTGATGGCGCTTTTCGATTGCGACCAGGGAATCTCTCCCACCCATTGGCAGCGCTCGACCTATCCGGCCCAGATCCAATCGAAGATCGAGGTCATTCACGAGGGCATCGACACCGACGCTATTGCGCCCGTACGCAATGCTTCGGTTCGGCTGGCAAACGGCATCGAGCTGACGTCACGCAACGAGGTGGTGACGTTCGTGGCGCGCAATCTGGAGCCGCTGCGGGGCTACCATATGTTCATGCGGGCGTTGCCGAAGATTCTCGCCGAACGGCCAAACGCGCATGTGATCATTGTTGGCGGAGAGGGAACTTCGTATGGCGCCCATCCTCCGGCGGGCAAGACTTGGAAGTCCATCTTCTTCGATGAAGTGGCGCATGGGATTGACCCGCGTCGGGTGCATTTCACCGGGACGCTGGATTATCAGAATTACGTGCGGGTGCTGCAGGTTTCGACCGCTCATGTTTATCTCACCTACCCGTTCGTCCTCTCTTGGTCGTTGCTGGAGGCGATGAGCGCCGGATGTGCGATTGTCGCATCTGACACGCCACCGGTGACCGAGGTCATCGACGGGCAGAACGGCATCTTGGTGCCGTTTTTCGATCCCAGCCGGATCGCTGAAGGCGTTGTGGGTGTTCTCGGTGACCGGAGGCGGATGGAAGACATGCGCTCGCGCGCACGAGATTGCGCAATCGGCGGTTTCGATCTGAAACGGGTTTGCCTGCCGCAGATGATGGCATTTCTGGAAGGTTCACGGGGGCAAGCGAACAAGCCTCGGCGGAGAGCGCTGCCATGACCGATCCGACGCCTGAAGCTCTCCCGAAAACCGCGCTAATCACAGGGGTAACCGGTCAGGACGGCGCCTATCTCGCGGAATTCCTGCTGAATCAGGGATATGTCGTCCACGGCGTGAAGCGGCGATCCTCTTCCTTCAACACCGGGCGGATCGAGCATATCTATCGTGATCCGCATGAGACGGATGCGCGTTTTTTCCTGCATTTCGGCGACATGACGGATGCCACCAATCTCATTCGTATCGTGCAGGAAACCCAGCCGGACGAGATCTACAATCTGGCTGCTCAGAGCCATGTTCAGGTGAGTTTCGAAACCGCCGAATACACTGCAAATGCGGACGGGTTGGGTGTGCTCCGGCTTCTCGAGGCGATACGCCTGCTCGGTCTTTCTGACAGAACCCGATTCTATCAGGCCTCCACCTCCGAATTGTACGGGAAAGCCCGGGAAGTCCCGCAGCGCGAGACAACCCCCTTTTACCCCCGCAGCCCTTACGCGACGGCAAAGCTCTACGGGTTTTGGAGCGTCGTGAATTATCGCGAAGCCTACGGGATGCACGCGTCAAACGGCATTCTGTTCAACCATGAAAGCCCGATCCGGGGCGAAACCTTCGTCACCCGCAAGATCACTCGTGCCGTCGCCGCGATTTCCCTCGGACACCAGGATCGCCTGTTTCTGGGCAATCTGGATGCCAGTCGAGACTGGGGACATGCGCGCGAATATGCCCGGGGCATGTGGCTGATGCTGCAGCAGGACGAGCCAGACGATTATGTGCTGGCGACCGGTGTTTCCCACACTGTCCGTGAGTTCGCGGAAAGAGCGTTCGTGGAAGTTGGCATCAGGATCGACTGGGTCGGTGCGGGCGTAGAGGAAAAAGGCATCGACGCTACAAACGGGCGTGTGCTGATCGAGATCGATCCGCGCTATTTCCGCCCCACTGAAGTCGACTGCCTGCTGGGCGATCCTTCAAAAGCCCGTGCGAAGCTTGGCTGGCATCATGAGGTCGCTTTCGAAGATTTGGTGTCGGAGATGGTGCAGGCGGATGTTCGGCTGCTCAAATCGGAGCTGACAGCCGCCGCCAGGATCGATTTCTGAATGGCCGAATTGGTGTTCTCCCTTAGCGGGCGCCGCGTCTTCGTTGCGGGTCATCGCGGCATGGTCGGATCGGCCCTCGTCCGTCGCCTTCAGCGAGAAGATTGCACCATCCTGACCTGTGACCGCGCCGAAATTGACCTGCGTCGTCAGCAGGATGTCGAGACCTGGATGGCAAAGGCGCGGCCGGATGTCGTCTTCATCGCGGCAGCCAGAGTCGGAGGCATTCTGGCCAACAGCCGCGCGCCAGCCGACTTCCTCTATGACAACCTCATGATCGAATCCAATCTCATGCAGGCAGCTCACCTTTGCGACGTCGCGAAGGTGATCTTTCTTGGATCGAGTTGCATCTATCCCAAGCTCGCTGCCCAACCGATCGACGAAGGAGCATTGCTGACCGGGCCTCTAGAGCCGACGAATGAATGGTATGCCGTCGCCAAGATTGCGGGCATCAAGCTCGCCGAGGCTTATCGGGTGCAGCACGGTCGCGACATGATCTCGGCCATGCCGACGAACCTTTATGGCCCCGAAGATAATTTCGACCTCAACTCGAGTCATGTCCTCCCGGCGCTCATCCGCAAGGTGCACGAAGCCAAGGAACACAACGCCCGCGAGGTTGTGGTATGGGGCACGGGCGAGCCGCGTCGAGAGTTCCTGCATGTCGACGATGCCGCGGACGCGCTTGTTCACCTCGCACAATTCTACAGCGCCCGCGAGCATGTGAATGTGGGCGCGGGCGACGATATCAGCATTCTGGAGCTTGCCCAGCTCGTCTGCCGAATTGTCGGGTTCGAGGGGGAAATCGCTCTTGATCTCAGCAAGCCAGATGGGACACCGCGCAAGCTGATGAACTCCGACCGGCTTCGGGCTTTGGGCTGGACACCGCGGATCAATCTCGAAGACGGGATCGCTGGCGTTTACCGCTGGTTCTTGGCGCAGGATGCCGGATCTCGATCCCGATGAAGATCATGGTGTGCGGGCTGAATTATGCCCCGGAAGTGACCGGTATCGGCAAGTACACCAGCGAAATGTGCGAGTGGCTCGCAGCGCGTGGGCACGAGGTGCATGTTGTTACATCTTATCCCCATTATCCTGCATGGAAGGTCCCGACCGGGTTCTCCAGCTGGCGCTTCTCGAAGGAAACGCTCTCCGCGAAGCTTACGATCACCCGCTGCCCGCTCTACGTACCCGGGACCCCATCGACGCTCCGCCGCCTGCTGAGCCAGGTATCGTTTGCCATGAGCGGCGCTATTGGGGCGATCGGCGTGACACTCCGGATGAAGCCCGACGTCGTCGTGACGATAGCGCCTTCGCTGATAGCGTCCCTGTCGGCGCTGATCGCAGCGCGCCTTTCGCGGTCCGCAGCATGGATCCATCAGCAAGACCTTGAAGTGGAGGCAGCGTTCGGGTTGGGCATGGTCCATGGCGCGAGGTTGCTGCCAGCAATCCTGCGATTGGAAGCCATGTTTCTGCGGCGCTTCGACAGGGTGTCGACCATCTCGTCCCGCATGGTGGATGCCATCACCGAAAAGGGCGTACCCGCCGCGCGTATCACGGAGATCCGAAACTGGGTCGATACCGATACAATTCGGCCGATCGACCGCGAGACGGCCTACAGGCAACAAATCGATATCGCGCCGGATGCGCTCGTTGCGCTTTATTCGGGAAGTATGGTGGCCAAACAGGGGCTTGGCCTTCTGGAGCCTGTAATGCGAGAATTCGCAGAAAAAGGCGCTCCGCTGGTTTTCCTGCTGTGCGGGAATGGCGTTATGCGTGCTGACCTCGAGCGGCGCACGAGCGATCTGCCCAATGTGCGGTTTCTCGATCTTCAGCCGGTCGAAAGGCTGCCTGAATTGCTGGCGACCGCGGACATCCACCTGCTGCCTCAGCGGGCCGAGATCATGGACCTCGTCATGCCCTCCAAACTTCCCCCCATGCTCGCATCCGGTCGCCCGGTTGTCGCTATGGCAGCGAAGGGGACGCAGGTGGCTTGCGAAGTTGAAGGCCATGGTTTGGTGGTGCCGCCAGGTGATGAGTATGCGTTTGTTGCCGCACTTGGAAAGCTGATCGACGATTCTGAACTTCGTCGAAGACTGGGCGAGGCTGGACGCGCGCGTGCTGTCGCGCATTGGAACAAGGAAGGTATCCTTCTGAAGCTTGAAGCCCGTCTTGCCGAATTGGCTCTCCAAGAAGGTGAGGGGCGGCTTCTGCGATGAGGTTCATCACGGCTGCGGCAGGGTCTCGCGACCTCTATCAGATCCCGTTGGCCTTGCAGGAAGCTGGCCTGCTGGAACGCCACGTCACGGATTTTTACACACCTGACGCTGTTTTGAGCGCGTTCGGGACCTTTGTGCCCAAGCTTGAACGGCGGCACCGGAGCGGGCTTCCGAGCAGTGCTGTCATGAGCACGCCAGCGGCCATCCTGAGGCAATTGCGCCATCGGCGCTTGCCGCTCCACACCTTCGATCAGCTTGCCCGGATCGACAATGACATTGCAGATCGCGTCATAGGACTGGCGCGGCACAGTGATGCTGATCTCTTCCTCTACAGTGGCGCTGGCTATCACGCCTTCCGTGCCTTGCCGGACAAGCGTCGAATTCTTTTCCAGTTCCATCCGCATCCGCGCGCATCACGTCAGCTGCTCGCTGAGGACGTTGAACGCCATCCGGAAGTCACGCACTCTTTCGCTTACGAACTGGATTCACAGCCTTTGGAGCGTCTGCCGACGGAAATTGTGGAGGAATGGCCTCTCGCGTCCGAGATCATCTGCGCAAGCGCTTTCACCAAGCATTCCCTGACGGCTGCAGGATGCGATCCGAGCCTGATCAAAGTCGTTCCCTATGGGTCGAACCCCATTCCCGGGGGGGCGGCCAGAGTTTTGGAACATTCGCGTTCAAATCGCCTTGCGTGTCATTTCCTGTTTGTCGGTCAGGGTGTGCAGCGCAAGGGCCTCCATCATCTGTTGAAGGCGTGGATGAAGGCGGGGCTGACCGATTGCTTGTTGACTGTGGTCACGTCACGACTTGATCCCGGTATCCGGCCGCTCACAGATCAGGCAAACGTCGTGATGAGGTCCGGTCTGTCCGGGGAACAACTTTCCGATGCGATGATGAGTGCCGACGTGTTCGTGATGCCGTCGCTCGTGGAGGGCTTCGGGCTGGTCTATCTTGAGGCGCTTTCGGCTGGTCTGCACTGCATCGGAACCTGGAATACCGGATTGCCCGATCTGGAGCCCTCAGCGGAAGCGGCGACGATCATCGAGGCCGGCGCGGAAGACGCGTTGCTTGCAGCGTTGATTCAAAGCCGAGATCGCGTTGCTCAATCCGGATATGATCGCGATAGCATCCGCCGGTTTGCGCTGGAGCATGATTGGCCGGGCTTCCGCGAAAAGATACGCTTCGCGCTCGGCGCATGATGCAGGAGCGGGATTTCAGCCGACGAGAGATGTCGGTCGCACTTCGGCTTTCTGTGGAGCGAACTCGGTATCCAGGAACGTGCACAGGCGCTTGATGTCCTGATCGGCAGAGCCTCCGGGAAGTTGCTCGAACACCGATTGGCCTGCTGAGAAGGCTCGTAGAAAGGCTGTCCGCGCACCGACCGCAGGGGCGATAGGCTCGCCGAGATCCTGCAATTCATCGATGATCTGGCGGCCCTCAAGGGTGCGCGTGTCTACCCGGTTCGGGACGATGGCCGTTTTGAGAATAGGACCACGCCGCGCCCGGACGGCCCGCACGATGTCGAGCGTCTTGATCGTGGCGTCGATATCGAGACCCGACGGAGTGCAAGGGATCATGCCGATATTTGAGATTGCAAGCGCGGCGGCGACGGAGCGCTCATTGGGCGAGGTGTCGATGACGAGGCAATGGTGAGGAACCTTCATCACCGTTTCAGCCCAAGCCTGAACGGGATTGTCGGCCAGCCCGATCTGATACACCGGGAAATCGAGATGCCCCAATTCTGCCCAAGCCGATGCTGAGGCCTGCGGGTCAGCGTCGATTACGGCAAGCGGGGCATTCCGACGCCGCAATTCGGCGGCAACTGACATGGCAAGAGTCGTTTTTCCGACCCCTCCCTTTCGTTGCACGAATGAGATGACGAACGCCATGTCGTTAACTTAACATAAGTCTTCTTCCTGCGCTGCCCCGGCGTTTCGCTCTTCGCGCCTTTTCGCGAGGCGCAGCGTCGCATGCATGAGCGAGTTTGTGTTAAACAATGCGCCCGTGCTTCGGCCTGGATGTGTGATGCGTGAAAATCTCATTCCGCTGAGCGAAGATGTATCGACCCGACGCATCTTTTCGCCCTTCGCCTACCGGCTCGTTCGCGAACTGAACATCGTCCCGATCGCACACACGGAGGTGGCCCGGCTTGCAGCGTGGTTTCCTGTGGCCTGGCGGCGCCAGGGCGACGACACGCAACTTGTTGCCATCCGTTCACTGCTCCCGACGTTTAATGCGATTCCTCCGGCAGTCCGGCTGAGCCTCGAACATCTGCCTCTTTTGCTGCAGGCCTACCCGTTCGGGCTCGATCCAGAGCAAGGTGTCCGCCGTGATACGCCAAAAATGTTGTGCGATGTTTTCGCGGATTATCCCGAGAACGTGGGTGCGCCGATCACGACGCCTGATCGGCAATTGACCAAGGCGACGCTGCAACGCTTCGGCGCGCTGGACGCATTTTGCGAGCAGGCCGCGGAAACGGAAAACCTGGCCCGCCTGCTTGCCGATGAAGACTTGCTCGAACCCTGGGCGCTCAGCTTCGACGTGGATGGCAGGCGGATCGAGGTTCCCGATATCCTCATCGTCCGCCAGAGCCTTTTTGGAACCGGCCGGCTGGCGAAAGTAGTCGCGGAAAAGGGCGCCCTTGCGGCTGAGGTTTTGGGCTTTCATCGATTGTCGCTCTTCCGTGCGGGACCTCTTCTTGCGTCCGCCCGTACGGCACTGACGTCTACCCGCCGGGACCAAGGCGAATTGTCGTCGGCTGCCGAGGACTGGGCGGAATGATGATGGTCTTCGGATCGCCTGCTGATCGCTGAGGATGCCGGATATGGGCTACGTTTCGATCCTGAAGGCGGACGGATATCAGTTCGCGCCTCCCGCCAACCTGGGTTTTGTGAAGTCGCTCAGCTGGCTGCCGCTGGGCTTCACCGAGTTTCATCTCAGCGCCTATTACTTCGTTCTGGCGGTGCGGTTGCAGGGCGGGCGGCCGGAATTGTGCGTCATTCTCGATCCGCGATATCTGGCGCGGCCGCTTCTCGATAACAAAGGCGAGTGGGCCGGTGGCTATAAGCCGGTTGCCCTGCGGACGTTCCCTTTCCGCCTTGAAGGAAAAGGGACGACGATCGAGGAAGTCGAGGTTCCGATCCCATCGCCCTGGCTGGTCGAGGAAGGGGGGACGCCGCTCATGACGGAAGACAGCCCCTCTGCGTTCGTTGGCAAGATCTACGAGATGCTGTTGGGCCTGCGGCAATCCCGCGCTCGGCTGGAGCCTGTGCTGGACAGGCTGTTCATGGCCGATCTGATGGTGCCGTTGAAAGCGCCGAATCCGCTCTCGACTTCGGAAACATTCTTTGTCGCCGATCGCGCCAGGTTCTCAAGATTGTCGAACCAGGCGTTCCGGGCTCTGGCCAGCCAAGACTTTCATGCGATTGAGATCGCAATGGCCTCGATCTTCTCGCAGAGGCTTCTTCACCGTTCGTGCCTGACCACTCAGCCGCGACAGGAAACCCCTGCGCACGAGGCAGGCATTCCCCGCGAATACACCTCATTCTTTGCCGGCCTCGACGGTCTGCCTCCTATTCTGGACGAGGATGAATTGTTCAGCCTGGACGACGTCGGCGAACTGCATCTGAAGCTGGAATAGGAGACTGCGAGCCTATTTGGGCCGGATCTCCTCGGGGAGCGACTTCAGATTGGCAGGCGTAACCTTCCAGCGTCCGGGGTTTTCATAATCGAAGTCGATATGGACCTTCTGGCTGTCCCGGCGGACCTGGATGAGTGAGCTGACCCAGGTTCCCCCGTCCGGCTTCTGCATCGCCGCCGCCAGCTCCCGAAACTTGCGTGCGAGTTCCACATTTCGCGGTGTTGCCGGTTCGGGGCTTGCCCCATCCTCGTAGGTATAGCCGCTCATCTGAACGCTGCCGCCCTGAACGATTACCGTGAGGGCCAGGCTATCCCACGGGCGTTCCGCGAAGTCGCCGCTGTTGACGATCATCATGGTGATTTCGGGTACCAATTCGTTCGCGCGATCGAAATTGGCGGATGTCGGAATATCGCTCATTGGATCATTCGCTTTCTCATCTCTTCGGCGAGATCGATCTTGCCCTTGCGGGTACGGGCCAGATCGGGGCCGTCGCCGAGGCTATGCTCGAACCCCTCGAACCGCTGTCCCTGCTCATTGTCGAAATACGCTTCGTTTTTGTAAACCGTGCGATTGGTGTCAGGGTCGATGACCTCATATGACACCATGACATCGGACGGACGCGCATCGCCCCAGCCAAGCCCTCCCTCCGGTATTGTCGAACCGGTCTGAACCTTGACGCGGACCTCGCCTCCGGCTTCCACCCAGCCGCGCATCTCGGTCTCGAACTGCGTGTAGATCTGCTGGTTGAACTCCGAATTCTGCGGGAACATGTTGATCAAGCCCTGATCGTGCAGAAACTGGAATCCGATGATGTGGCCGCCATTGTCGTTGGCAGGGTAGGCGCCCGCGCGACCGCCTTCCTTGCCCACACCCGCAGTCAGCTCGTTTTCCTCGGAGGGACGTTCCTTCTTCGGCGGGATCTCACGGATGATGGCTTCGGTGCTCACCGTCTCGTGGTTCTCGTTCACGGTCCAGGAAACTTCGTTCTTTCCGACCTGTCGTGTGGTCACCCCCACCGGGATGTCCTGGCGCTCGGCCGCTGTGTCGCGAGCGGCGAAGCGGGTATTGCGGGCCTCCACGAAGGCATGAGCCGGATCGCGCGTGAAGCTCTCGACGTCCTGCGCCAGGTCATCGAGGTGTTGGCGATCGACCTCATTGGCGGCTTGCAGTTCGGTCCTGCGATCAATGGACAGATCGGGCGTTTCGAGTTCGGCGCTTCGTGCCGCCATGCGTTCGTTGATCTTGCCGATGTCGAATTTCGCTGCCCATCCTACGCTGCCGGGCGGGGGCGCATCGCGGCCGGCGAAGAAGACGTTGATCTGCGCCTCCAGCGTGAGGCTGCGCTGCATGTTCTGTGCGGTCGCGACATGAAGATCGATGTCGGCCTGGCTTGCGTCCGCGCCGTGGCGAATGCCCTGCACGACGCCGGTGTTCGGGTCGAAGTCGATCTTCACCGCATTGCCCGTGAGCGCGGGATCGGCGGCGACGGCTGGTGCATAGGATCTCAGGACGTTGTCCCGGATCTTAACGGGGTTGAACATGTCGCCCAGGCTCGATCCGGTGGCGCGGGCGCCGGCCATCGTGGCCGCCCCCCAGAACCCCATCGACAGAATGGAGGTTGCGCGTTCGCCGGCCGACATCTCGTCCCAATGACTGGCCAGCATGATGCCCTGATTGGCGATGGCCGCCGTATCGAGCACCGCCGCGCTCGCCTGGGTCATCCCGTGCACGGAGGCCTCGATGGGGGCGATGGCGCGGCCTGCTTTGCCGAGCTGCGCCAGACGCGCCGCGCTGCCGAAAGCGCCGACGGCCATGGCGTTGGCGCCGACGTTCAGCCACAGATCTCGCGCCTGATCATCTTCGAACGGATTGATCGATTGTCCATGTTCGGAGCGATCGATCAGGTCGCTTGTACCTTGGTAGACCCCCCAGGCGCCGGCTCCGACGGCCACGGCACCTGCGGCGGCAACGACCGGAGTGGCCAGGCCGCCGGATCCGATGATGAGGACGCCGCCGGCGACGATGCCTCCAACGAGAGCGGCGCCGTCAACGAAGTTTTCGAGATGTTCGCCGAAGGTGTCGGCGGTTTCCGGCGTGTTGCCCCGACCCAGCTGGACCTCGCCGTTTTCATCGGCGGTGAGATGGCCATCTTCCGGGTATTCCATATGGCCGGGCGGCAGTTTGTTGTTCGCCTTCCAGTCCGCGAAATCGTTGTAGCATCGTCCTGTATTATCGACGTAGCGCTCGGCTCCGGACGGGTCGGTGACGCGGAACAGCGGTAACTGGATCGGCCCCGTTTCCTTGCTGGAATACATTACGGGCAGCACGGTGACGTCGGCGTTGTCAGCTTCCGAAATGTTGCGGATCTGATCGGTGACCGCCTTCACCGTCTCGGCGTGATCTCCCGAGCCGTAATAGGACAGCTCTCCACGTGCGACGGCGGCTTCCGCATCCGCGGCGTCGGTTCCTTCGGGTACGGTTGGCGGCAGGCCCATTGCATAGCCGACCGAATTGTCGAGGTCCGTTCCGCCCAATGTCTGGGGGGCATCGCCGCGGCTGTTCAGATATTGCGCCGCGATGCCCTGCGCCTGGGGTCCGACGATGGCCGGATTTGTCCAGGGATCGTCGGTTTCCTTCAATGTTTCCGCGGTGATGCCCGGGTCCATACGCACCGTCGCCAGCGCGTTGACTCGGGATTCCAGCGGGATCTTGTCGTTGGCCGCGAGGAGGGATTGGCCCTGATAGGACGCGAAAATCTCGGTCAGGCGCGTCGCATCCTCGGACTGTGCCGCGGGATCGTCAGGGTTCCATTCGCGGGCAAGGGCCTGGCCGAGTTGCTGGGGCAGATCGCCGGCCAGAGTGGAGTAATCGGCGGACGAGGCGTGGGCGAAAGCGTTCTGCACGAAGGCGCTCGTGGCCTCCGTGTGATGTGCCGAAGTGAGTGCCTGTAATGTGCGAGAGAGTGCCGGTGATGCGCCGATGGCG
The DNA here is from genome assembly GCF_052542005.1 of Terrihabitans aquatilis. Lineage (NCBI taxonomy): Bacteria > Pseudomonadati > Pseudomonadota > Alphaproteobacteria > Hyphomicrobiales > Terrihabitans > Terrihabitans aquatilis. The sequence continues at coordinate 360,274 of NZ_JBOCUO010000003.1, forward strand.
GGATCGTCGACGCCGGTGGTGAGGGCACGCGCGAAATTGCCGGCCGTTTCCGGCGGCAGGTTCGGCAACACCTCGGGCAACGCGCCGAGCGATCCACTGTTGTCGAACGGCGATCCCGACAAGGCCGTGACGGCATCGAGCGCCATCGCGCGAGCCGCCATGCGGTCCTGCCAGCCGTCCTCGGGGTTCTGGCTGGCGGCAAGCTTGCCCAATTCGCCCGCGCGCAGGGCGAAACGCTCGCCCACCACGGCGCGCAACTCGGGCGCGTCGTCCAGGGCGTTGGCGAGGTTCGGCGCGCCGCCCGAACTGTCGCCCTTGCCGGCATCCCAGCGATCGAGCATGCGGTCGACGAGATAGCCTTGCTCGGAGGGTGAGAGCTCGCCGAGGTCGCTCTCGCCCTGCAGCGCTCCGACCACTTTTTCGGAGCTCGACGTTCCACCGATTCCGAGGAAGCCGCCGCTGCGGTCGGACTGATCGTCAACCCAGCCATCGATCCGGCTTTGACGCTCGGGTGCCGGAGGCGGAGCCTGCTCCGACGCGGGCCGGGCATCCGCTTCCGAATCGGCATCCGGAGGCGGGGCGGCTTCCTTGGCCTGAGCCTTGCCGACTTCCTCCGTGAAGGAGCTGCTCTGCGGCTCAGAAGCCCTGGTCTCAGCCGTTTGCCCGGAACGTGCCTCTCGGGTGGCAGATGCGACGCCAGCCATGCGCGAAACTCCGTAGGATCGTCTATCGTGCCCCGGAGGTTAGGCACTCGACCTGATCGGAAGCTGACCCGTCGCGCGCGATGTTATTTCTGGAGGGCGAAGGCGAGGCTTTCCTTGTGTTCCTCGCTGGCATCGGGCTCGGCGGCGAGCGGCCTGAGGATTTCGACGGCCTCGGCCTGCCGTCCGGCCAAGGCAAGCGAAAGTCCGAGATTGTTGCGCAGCATCTTGTTCGACGGGCTGCCGGCGAGGGCCTGTCGATAGACGGCCTGCGCCTCCGCATGGCGGCCTTCCTGATCCAGGATGACGCCCTTGGCGTTCAGCACGCGCAGATTGGCGCCGCCTTTTTGCAGGGCGATGTCGAGGGCCTCCAGAGCCTGTTGGTTCTGCTCCCGCGCGATCAGCACCTGGGCCAGACCGATCCAGGCGTCCATGTTTCTGTCGTCCAGGACCACCGCCTCCCGGAAAGCGCGCTCGGCACCCTCGAGATCGTTCTTCTTGAGCAGGATCTCACCGAGGCGGACACGCGGCTCGACCGCGCGGGGCTGTTTCCGGGCAAGCTGGCGATAGAGATTCTCGGTCTCGATCCCGTCGCCGCCGTTCTGCTCGGCCACGCGGGCGATGCGGGTCAGCATCGCGGTGTCGATGTCCTTGGCGCCGCGCAGCTTGGGGGCCGGGGCTTCCGAAACCGACAAAGCGGGCTTGCCCGTGGTGGTGCAGGCCGTGAGCGCCAGGCCGAGAATGGACATCGCAACCAGGCGAAGGCCGACGGCTCCGGGCACGGGCGTGTGTATCGTCTCAGCCCGCTGCGGCGACGGCGCGGCGCAGATCTTTCGGAGGCAAAGCGGGATTGGTGTCCCGGCCGCCGCCGATCTTGATCGACCCGACAGGTTGAATTGTGAAATCGGAAGCCAGGTCCTGATACGAGAGGACCGCGAGATCGATGCCATTGCGGGTGAGAAACCCTCGAACGAAACGGCGAATGTCCATCGACGCCAGGATGACGGGAGGAGTTTGCCCGCTTTTTACTGTCGCATGGAGTTGACGGACTTGTGACAGGAAGCGCTCGCTCTGCCGGTCATCCAGAACAAGATAAGGGCCGACGGCCGTGTCGCGCATCGCGCCGCGCAGAATATCCTCGGTCTCCCGCTCCAGGATGTAGGCGGGCACGACTCGGTGCGCATTGGCGTAGCGGTGGCAGATCTGGCGTTTGAGCCCGGCACGGACATATTCCGTCAGCAGCACGACGTTCTGCTCCCGCTCGCTCCACTCCGCCAGAGCTTCCAGAACGAGGCGGGTGTTGCGGATCGGGATGCCTTCTTCCAGCAGGCGGCGCAGGACATCGGCGATCTTCGGCACGGGCGTGGTGCGCATCACCTCTTTGACGAGGTCGCCATATTCCGGCTCCATGCGCGCCAGCAGAAGCCGCGTCTCCTGAATGCCGACGAAGCGCTGGGAATAGCGTGTCAGAACGGCATGGATCTGCATCGCCAGGATTTCGGCGGCATCGCGGTGGCCGATGCCGGCCGCAATGAGCATGCCGGAATGGCTGGAATCGACCCAGATCCCGTCGCCGTCCGGTTCCTGCCGGAAGGGTATGCCGCTCAATTCGATATTGACGGGATTGTCGGCGATCTGGAGTTCGCCCGGATCGAGCGTGCCTTCTTCCACCGGCACACCTTCCACGTCGATGCGGAAGCCCTTGGACGGGAGACGCTTTTCGATCTGGACGGGAATCCGGGGCACGAGCACGCCGAGATCGGCCGAGACGAGGCTGCTGATGCGTTCGATATGCTGTTTCAGGGCATCGCGCGGCAGGGTCTCCGCCAGATCGCCGGAGAGATACACGGCCACGGGCAGGGCTTCGGCCGGCAAGGGCGTGCGTGCCGCAACGGTGCCCGCGCCGTCATTCGCCGCGTTGGCAACGGTTTCCGACTCGGGCGCGGGGCGCTGGATGAAGCTTGCCGCGCCGAATATGGCCGCCAGAATGAGGAAGACGGCGGTGGGAAAGCCGGGCACGAACCCCATCCCCACCAGCACGAAGGCCGAAAGGCGCAGCGCCCGGGGGCTGGCGGTGAGCTGGTCGGCGATATCGCCGCCGAGATTGACCTGGCTGCCGCCATTGACGCGCGTCACGATGGTGCCGGCCGTTATCGAGAGCAGAAGCGCCGGGATCTGCGAGATCAGGGCGTCGCCCACCGTCAGCAGCGTGTAGTGATGGAGGGCCTCGCTGAAGGTGAGCCCCTTCGAGACCACGCCGATCGTGATGCCGCCCAGCATGTTGATGGCGATGACGACGAGGCCGGCGATGGCGTCGCCTTTCACGAACTTCATGGCGCCGTCCATCGCGCCGTAGAACTGGCTCTCCCGCTCCAGCGTGCTGCGCCGCTTCCGGGCCTCGTGCGGGTCGATATCGCCGTTTCGCAATTCGGCATCGATCGCCATCTGCTTGCCGGGGAGGGCGTCGAGCGTGAAGCGGGCGGCCACTTCGGCCACGCGCTCGGAGCCCTTGGCGATGACGATGAACTGGACGAGCGTGATGATCAGGAAGATCACAAGGCCGACCACGATGTTCCCGGCGATGACGAAATCGCCGAACGTGTGAATGATGCTGCCGGCGTCGCCCTCCGCCAGGATCAGCCGCGTGGTCGCGATGGTGAGCGACAGGCGGAACACGGTCGAGATCAGCACGATGCCCGGCAGGGAGGACAGCTGGAGCGGCGTGGCGACATAGAGAGCCACCATCAGCAGCAGCACCGCGAAGCCGAGATTGAAGCCGATGAGCAGGTCGATCAGGAAGACCGGCACGGGCAGGATCATGAGGCCGATGGCCATCAGCAGCATCACCGCGACCATGAGGTCGGGATGGGCCGGGGCCCGGGCGATCAGGCTGCGCATCTGGGCGATCATCGGGGCATTCCTGACCGGGCAGCGTTCGCCGCGCGAAGGGAAACGTAATGGCGGAACGCGTCCTGCGCGTCTTCAAGCCGCCCGCTGCCGTGGAGGGCGTGGCTGCGCATCAACGCCAGGAAGATGCGGGCGGCGGGCTCGTCCTCCATGCCCTCCAGGCGCGCCAGCACATCGAGGGCGGCCTCGCTCTGGCCATCGGCGATGAGGGCGTAAGCGAGGATGCGGAGGAAGCCGCGATCGTCCGGATGCTCGGCCTCGATCAGGCGGAGCATCGCGACGCTGCGCGCGGTCTCGCCGCAGGTGAGGTGCACATAGGACAGTGCGCAGATGAGGTCGCGTTCCCGGCCGGACAGATCGGCGATTGCGCCGGCGGCCGGCTCGGGAAGGGCCGGCAATTCCGCTGGCCGAGGCCGATCCTCCAGCACCGTCAGCCCTCGATCATGCTGTTGCGGTTCTGCCGGAGCAGAACGAGCCGCTGCAATTCCTCGTCGACGATGGCGGCGCCACGCTGGCGAACGCCGTCATTCTCCGCGCCCGCAAGCCTTTCGGCCAACCGTTCGAGCAGCGCGGCATGCGCGCCGGCCTGGAGCACGTCCGGGTGGCGAAGCTTCGGCATCACGAAATTCAGAAGGGCGTGGGCGAGATTGCGGCCGTAGAGCGAGGCCAGCATCGCGCGCGGATCGACCTGGACGAGGTTCGTGCGCATATCGTCCAGGCTGATCCGGGTAACGCCATCAAGGCCGGGCGTTTCCAGCACCGCCTCGATGGCGAGATCCAGCGGAAGATCGCCCGGTGCCTGGGGGGGCTGGTCCGCGCTCTTGCGCGCCCTTTGCCCGCCCGCATCGGCGATGCCCGGGACCGGACGGTCGATGCGGCCCGGATTCTTGTCCATATGGACGGACGGTTCATCCCGGACGGCGGGAAGCGGGACATCCGGGCGGATCGGGCGGCGCGGCAGCTTGACCATCTGTCGGATCCTCCGCGGCGACCGGCGTCAGAACCGAACGGCCGCGAGGCGGCCTTCGCGGCTGAGAAGGACACGGTCGGCCTCGATCTTGTGGATCGTCCAGCCGTCATCCAGCATGGCGCCGACGAAATATTTCTGGCCGCGCATCAGGAGATGGGGCTCCGAGCCCTGCCAGACCGCCTCCACCGCGATCGAGGAGGGCACGGTTTCCTCGCGCACGCTGACGCCATTGACCAGAGTGAGCGATCCATTGGTGCGATGATCGAACCATTGCTGCACCTTCTGCCAATCCGGGACCGCGCCGGGAGAGATCGTGCCTGTCGCGGTGACGATGCCGGCGCCGGGCGCGATCTTGACGTTGAGCAAGCCGGTCCGGTCGATTTCCTCCTGCAATTGCGCGGCGAGGGCGGCGGTCTCGCCGTCGTCCTTCTGGGCGACCGTCAGTTTTGGCGCCGGCGCGAGGGATGCGGTCAGGGGGGTGGACCCGGTGGTCATGCCGGCGGAGGCATCGGCTCCGGCATTCCAGGACAGGACGGCAATCCCGCCGAGCAGTGCCACGGCCAGAACACCGCCGCCGATAAGGTAGGGCGTCGAGCGGCTTGGCTGGGGCTGCGCCGGCACGATCTCGAGGGGGATATCGCAGGACCACACCATCGCCATGCGTCCGATGTCGAGACGCACGGGCAGGGGGCATTCGCGTTGGCTTCCCGGAGCTATCTCCTCACCGTCCGCGACCACGCCCGGGGCGAGCGCCTCGATCGTCAGGCTGCGGCCGGACAGTGTGGTTCGGACGTGATGCGGCGCGAGGTCCTGCTCGACGAAAACGAGATCCGCATCCGGGCCGCTGCCGATCAGGGAGGTACCGGACGGAGCCTCATTGGACAGTCCCGAATAGAGACCTGAGACCACCGCGAACTGGTAGCCGGCTGGTTCGCCCATGGATCGCTCCTCCAACGCAAGCACGAGCACATACAGGCGCCCTGTATGGCTCGTTCGGTCTTCTCTCAGGTTTTGCTCAAGGCCGGCCTTCGATGGGCGGCTGGAGAAAAGGGCGGCCCCGGGAGGCCGCCCCTTCAGTCCTTACTGCACGCGCTCGTCGGCGACCTTCTTGTCCGAGGACAGCTGCGTGGAAACCATGCGCATCTGGATGCTCTTGGCCTGAGCTTCCTCGCTGACGCGCTTCAGTTCGGCGATCTGGGACTGGAAGTTGGCGGCATCGCCGCCCGCGCCGCCGGCCGCACCGTTACCGCCGGCCGCACCGCCGCCGGCAATGCCGTTGATCGCACCGGTGGCAACATTCGCAACAGAACCGAGAATGGACATGGGATTCTCCTGTGACAGTGTTTAACCGAACCCGTCCGACCGACAGGCTCTTTCAGAACTCACCGGCCGAAGCCGGATTCAGGCGTCTTCTTCCGTGTCAGCCATGACCTCGTCGAAATCGGCCATCGCGTCGTTTGCGACCTGCATTCCGAACGAGGACAGCGCCGCCTCGAACGCTTCAGCTTCCTGCGAGGAACCGCCGCCTCCCAGCGCCCCGCCGACCGCGCCGCCGATGGCCGAACCGATGGGGCCACCCAGGGCACCGCCAACCAGACTTCCGATTGCTCCCAGCATGGGATGCTCCTTGGTTTGATCAGGCCGCGAACATCTCCGCAGCCCTGCTTCTGACCTGCACCAGCCTAGGACGGCCAGCTTTCGGGAACCTGACGAGGCAAAGGCCTCTCATTGTTTCTGCTCGAGCGCCGGCGCGCGTACGATCCCATCCGGACGAGGAGCCTCGGCTGCCGTCCCTTCGGCCTCGACGCGGCCGCCGCGGATGACGGTCATCTGCGAGCCGCGAAACAGGGTCAGCACCTGCTCTTCCCGCGTTTTCTGGGCGGGTGAAATGCGCGGACGGGCCTGCGCCTCCGCGACCAGACCGTTCAGCGTCTGCTCCGCGAGCGTGACGAAACGGGGCGGCCCTGAGGCCAGGACCAGGCCGTTGCCGGGGGCGGGCTGCACGACGAAACGGTCGTCGGACACGTTCAGCGCATCGAGGGTCGACTTGAAGGCCTCGAACGTGATGGGAGCGAGCACGAAAAGGCGGCTCTGCGCTTCCTTCGCAGCTGTTACGTACAGAACCAAGCCATCATAATACCATTGGAGATTGTAGAGCTTGGTCAGGTGATCCAGGAAGTCGCGCGGCGCGAGTTCCGGAATACGGCCGCGGATGCGGCCTTTGACTTCGCCGCTGACATTCACCTTGAGATCGAGATTGCTCCCGAATTCCTGAAGCGCCGCCGCAAGGTCCTGATCGAGGACCGTGTAATAATAGGGCGTATCAGGAAGGTGTAGTTGGGCAGACATGGCATATATTGGCGACATCACGAGAAGTGATGCGCTGATGATTGCTAATCTTATTCGATTTTTTATTTCGAATAAATCTGGCAATTTCTATGCCTAAACTTGACAAGTGAATCGCCGGATATAATTAGCGGATGGATGTGATGTCTGAGTGACGTGTGGGTGACACTTCGTGCTGTCAGATTCCTGTCAGGTGCGGGGCTTATCGTCGGCGCGCGTCGGACAAATTGCGGTTTGCTCGCCTCTTCAGCGAACTAGGGAGATGCCCTCATGATGCCGGTAGCTACAGGTTTATCGCCGGATATGATCGCCTCGACGACCGGTGCCGCCGGAATGGCGCCGGCCGCGGATTCTGCCGCGTTCCAGAACAGCGTGACGCAGGTGGCGGCTGCCGACGGGGCCAGATCCCAGGCCGCGCCGGGTGCCTTTGCCACATCCCCGGTAAATTCGGCCTCCGAAGTCTCTCGCACGACGGGACGGACGGCGTCGCTCGGCGAGCGAATCCTGGAAAACCTCGCCAACGTTCATCAGGGCAATTCGGCGCAGGCCTCTGCCTCGCCCATGCAGGTCAGCGCGCCATCCGCGACTGAGAAGCCGTTGCTGCAGGCCGGAGCCTCGAACGGCGCGGCGGCCAGGCCCCATAAGCCGGCGCCCGACAATTTCGACGCCATGATCGAGACGCTGCAGAGCGTCTACAACAACGTCATCCAGGTTTCCCTGGTGTCGAAGAGCACGGGCAGCTTCAGCTCATCGCTCAACAAGCTGATGTCGGCCAGCTAAGGCGCAGCGCATGGGCCTGTCCGCCGCACGTCACCGCGTACGTTCGCCCCGCCGGGCGTTGGTGCTGATCGTCTCGGTGCTCGCGCTGGCGGGCTGCAAGGCCGATCTCTACACGCGGCTGGACGAGCGGGAGGCCAATGAGATGCTGGCGCTTCTGCTGACCAACGACATCGATGCGACGCGCGCGGTGGCCAAGGACGGAACGAGCACCCTGCAGGTCGAGGAAAAGCAGACGGCGGCGGCGATCGAACTGCTCGAATCCAAGGGGTTGCCCCGGCAGCAATTCAAGAACCTCGGCGAGGTCTTCAAGGGCTCGGGCCTTATCGCCTCGCCGACCGAGGAACGGGCGCGCTACGTCTATGCTCTGAGCGAGGAATTGTCGCGCACGATCAGCGACATCGACGGCGTGCTTTCGGCCCGCATCCACGTCGTGCTGCCGAAGAACGATCTGTTGCGGCAGGACACGACGCCGTCCTCGGCCTCGGTGTTCATCCGCCACGATTCACAGGCGCAGATCAACGCGCTGCTGCCGCAGATCAAGATGCTCGTCGCCAACAGCATCGAGGGCCTGTCCTACGACAAGGTCGCCGTGGTGTTCGTGCCCGTGGACCGTGCCGGTGCCTCGGCAGGCCATGCGATGACGCGGGCGCAGGCGGGCTTGACCGACGGCATTGCGCCAAACCTGTTCTGGAGCCTGATCGCCACCGGGGCGGCGGTGCTGGGCGCGGGGCTGGGTGTGCTCGGATACAACGCCCTGCGCCGCACCGAGCGCGGGGCCTCAAAATCGGCTGATCTTCTGGAAAGCGGGTCCACGCGACTGGCGTTGAAATCCGGCGGCGCGCCCGACGTCCGGGATCCGGTGTGACGCGCGGCGAGGGAGACGCGGTCGTGCCAGTGGCTTCCGCCGGGCAGCCGGCCGCCATGCTTGCCGAGTTCGTTCCGCTGATCCATCCGGCACGTCTCGCTTCCTGCCTGGCACCGGGTTTGGACTTTGAGACCATCGGCAAAATGCAGGCTGCGCCACGCCTGCATGTCCGATTGGCGCGCCTCGCGTTCGGGAGCGCGTTCCCGATCGAGGCGGAATGGGGGCCCGATGTGCTGCGCGGGGCGGACCCGGAACGGGTGGCTCTTCTGGCGGGTGCGGTGTGGCACGCCCGCTCGCTGCTGATGCTGGTCTCCGGACAACAACTCGCGACGCTTGCCCAGCATGTGGGGCGCGACATCCACTCCTTCGGCGTCCGCCACGTCTCGCATTCGGTAAGCGAGGAAGCGATCGACCAGCCCGACAGGCTGGCGGACGCCATCCGACGGGATGGTCTTGCCTGCCTGCGGGCCTGGCTCGGTGAATATTCGCCCCTGGAGCGGCGTCGCGTGATCCTGCGGCTCGATCCGGCAACGCCGCTGGAGGCATTCGAGTTTTCGCCGCAGCACCGATCCGCCGCGAAATCCATCGTTGAACGCGTGCTCGATCATTTGGCGGCCACGGATGGTGAGCCATGACGGCGGAGAGCGGGCTCGAACATTCCCCCCCGCCGCCGCAGCTTCGACCGCTCGGCCCCATCGTGCGTGCGGAAGATGCCGGCCTCTGGCACGAAGCCGCCGAGGCGCTCGAGGCCGCGCACCGGCATCTGGCCCGCGTGCGGAACTGGGCGGGCCCGGCTTTCGCCAAGGAGCGGCGGCGCGGCTATGCCGATGGCTATGAGGCCGGGGCGGGGGAGGCTGCCCGTCTGGTCGCGCAGGTGTCGGCGCGTATGGCCGCGCAGAAGGGATCTCTGGAGAGCGTGCTTCCAGCCCTTGTGATGGAGATCGTCGAGGATCTTCTGGGCAATCTGGACGCCGAAGACATCCTGATCCGCACCGTGCGGCATGCGGTCGATCGCAAGTTCAGCGGCTCGAACCTCCGGCTTCGCGCGTCACCGGCGCGGCTCGAGCGGCTGTCGCGCGAATTCGAGGCGTATGATGGCCGTGGCGGGCGGCCCCTGGTGCAGGTGGAGGCCGATCCCGCTCTGGCTCCCGACCAATGCGTGATGTGGAGCGAATACGGGAACATCGATCTCGGCGTCGAGGCGCAGATGCGGGCGCTTCGGCTCGGTTTCGGTTTGCCCGCGCGGGCGGACGCCCAGACATGATGCCGCCTTCGGAGGCTGCACCGGTCGCCATGCGCGACGAGCAATTGGAAAGCGCGCTCGTTCAGTTTCGAGCCCGCCGCCAGCGCATCGACACCCGCGCGGTGCGGGGGCGCATCACCCGCGCGGTGGGCACGCTGATCCATGCCGTGGTCCCGGACGTGCGTATCGGAGAGGTCTGCCTGTTGCAGGACCCTCGCACCGGCTGGTCGCTGGAGGCGGAGGTGGTGGGCCTGTCGGCCGAGGGTGTTCTGCTGACGCCGATCGGCGAATTGCAGGGCTTGTCGAGCCGCACCGAGGTGGTGCCGACCGGGCGGATGCTGGAAGTGCCGGTGGGCGCGGCTCTGCTGGGGCGGATCATCGACAGTTCGGGTCGGCCGCTCGACGGCCGCGGCAGCATCCCCACGACGGAGGTGCGGCCCCTGCGCTCGCCGGCGCCCAATCCGATGACCCGGCGCATGATCGAACGGCCGTTGCCGCTGGGCGTGCGGGTGCTGGATGGGCTTCTTGCTTGTGGCGAGGGGCAGCGCATCGGCATCTATGGCGAGCCGGGCGGCGGCAAATCGACCCTGCTGTCGCAGATCATCAAGGGCGCCGAGGCGGATGTCGCGGTCGTGGCGCTGATCGGCGAGCGTGGCCGCGAGGTGCGCGAATTCATCGAGGGCCATCTCGGCGAGGAAGGGCTGCGCCGCACGGTGATGGTGGTGGCCACCTCCGACCGCTCCGCGATGGAGCGCGTGCAGAGCGCCCACATGGCCACGGCGATCGCGGAATATTTCCGCGAGCAGGGCAAGCGCGTGGTGCTGATGATGGATTCGCTCACCCGCTTTGCGCGGGCGCTGCGCGAGATCGGACTGGCCGCGGGCGAACCGCCGACCCGGCGCGGCTTTCCGCCATCGGTGTTCGCCATGCTTCCCGGCCTTCTGGAGCGGGCCGGCATGGGGGAGCAGGGCTCGATCACGGCCTTTTACACGGTGCTTCTGGAAGGAGACGGGACAGGAGACCCGATCGCCGAGGAGACGCGGGGCATTCTCGACGGGCACGTCATTCTGTCGCGGACATTGGCGGCGCAGGGCCATTTCCCGGCGATCGACGTGCTCGCCAGCCGCAGCCGCGTGATGGATCAGGTCGTCACCGCCGATCACCGCCGTGCCGCGAACATGATGCGTGATCTTCTGTCGAGATATGCGCAGGCCGAATTCCTGCTTCAGGTCGGCGAGTACAAGCAGGGCAGCGATGCCGTGACGGATCGCGCCATCGCCTCCATCGACGAGCTGCGCGCCTTCCTGCGGCAGGGCCATGAGGATCGCTCGACCTTTCAGGAGACTGTCGCATGGATGTCGCGTCTGACGGCATAAGTTCGGCGCGTGTCCAAACCCTGCGAAAGTTGAAGGAGCAACGGGAGCAGCGCGCACTCGGCGAATGGCAGGCCCGGGAGAGAGAGCGACAGCTGGCCGCCGCAGCGGAAGCCGACGCGCTCGACGAACTCCGGCAGGCGCGCGAGGCACGGACCCGGTACGAAGCGGATTTCCATCTTTCGTTGCAGGCGAGCGACGCCGTCCATGTGAGTGACGTCGAACGGCGCAGCCTTCAACTCGACATTCTGAGTGAAACGATCGGCCGGAAGGAGAAGGCGCTCGACGCCGCCATCGAGGCACGTCGGAAGACAGACGAGATCGCGGCGGAAGCCCGCGCGCTCTGGGCCCGCGCCGCAGCGGTGACCCGCAAATGGACCCTGATCGAGACGGATGTACGCAAGGCCCAGTTCATGCGCGAGGAAAGTGTCAGCGAAATCGAGACCGAGGACGACATCTCGCTGCGGCACGGAACCGGCCAGGCGGGAGGCGGGACCGACCCGGGCGCGCGATGAACGCCGATTGCCGCCATCCGTCGATCGCGAACGCGCAGCCTTCGCCGAGCCTGATCCGCTCGTGACCGGGACGTCGACTTTCGAGCCCTCGGCTGTTCTGTCCACCGCCTTTGCCGGATGGATGAACCAGATCGTCGGTCCGCGCGGTGCGTGGAGCGGGCATCTGGGCGCACGCGCGTTCAGCGTCGCGCCGAAGACTATCGGCCGGACGGACGCGGAGCCTGCCGGTTCCCTGGTGGATCTGGTGTGGAAGGCGGACGGCGGCGAGATCGTGATCTCCGTGCCGCGTGCCTTGCTGGACGAACTGGTCGCTTCGGTTCAGCCCGGACTGCCGCTGCCGCCGGAGCCGACCGGATCCCTGCTGCTGGAAATGGCGCTTTCGGACGCGCTGGCGGCAATCGAGGCAGAGGCCGGAATCTTGCTGTGCCTCGATGCCGTTCGGGGCCATCGTCCGGGGGGCGGAGCGTTGGTCTTCGAGGCCCGGTTCGGCGATTTGAGGGCACCGGTCTACGTCGCTCTGTTCGATCCGCGGGCCAAGGCGGTGCCTCGTCCGTATGAAATCCTCGCGGGTCTGATCCAGCGCCTCCCGCCGCAGCCGGTCGGGCCGCCGGGCGACATCCCGTTCGCCCTCATTGCCCAGATCGGCTCGCTGCGCATCCGCGCCCAGCTTCTGGGCGGGGTCCGGCCGGGCGATGTCCTGCTGCCGGATGAATGCTCGCTCGCCCGCAACAATGTCGATCTGCTGATTGGCGGCCTGGCCACGCAGGCGGACGTCGCAGGGTCGCGCCTGCTGGTGCGGGGCGCACTGAAACCGCGATCCGATAATCCGGAGATAGCTTCCATGACCACACAGGATTCATCGTCGGATCCCTGGACCCTGCTGGACGATGTCGACATCGCGGTGACGTTCGAACTCGGCCGCTGGTCGATGCCGCTGCGGGATCTGAAGATGCTGGGCGAGGGCTACATCTTCGATCTCGGCCGGCCTGCCGAAGGGCCGGTCGACATCCTCGCCAATGGCCGCCGGATCGGACGCGGGGAGATCGTGCGGATCGGCGATACTCTGGGGGTCCGCCTGCTGGAAAGCCTCGCCTCCGATGACTGAGATGCAGCCGGCCATTCTCGGCCTGATCGCAGTCACGGTCGGACTGGGCCTCCTCGCCTTCGCGGTGGTGACCACGACGGCGTTCATGAAGGTGTCGGTGGTGCTGTTCCTGGTGCGCAACGCCCTGGGCGCCCAGCAGGTGCCGCCCAACATCGTGCTGTATGGGGCCGCGCTCATTCTGACGGTGTTCATCAGCGCGCCGGTGGCGGAGAAAACGTACACGCAACTGACCGATTCCCAGCTCCGCTACGAGACGTTCGACGACTGGATCCAGGCCGCGCGTGTCGGGCAGGAGCCCCTGCGCGAGCACCTCCAGCGCTTCACGACCGAGGACGAACGGCAGTTCTTCCTGGCCTCCACCGAACAGGTCTGGCCGGAGGACATGCGTGGCAAGGCAAGCGCCGACGATCTCGTGATCCTGATCCCGTCCTTCCTGATCTCCGAGTTGAAGCGCGCGTTCGAGATCGGCTTCCTGCTCTATCTGCCGTTCATCACAATCGATCTCGTCGTCACCACGATCCTGATGGCGATGGGCATGTCCATGGTGTCGCCGACGGTGATCTCGATACCGTTCAAACTGTTCCTGTTCGTCGCCATCGACGGCTGGTCGCGGCTCCTGCACGGGCTCGTCCTCAGCTACACCACGCCGACCTGAGGGAGGGCGCCATGGACGACACCAGCATCCTCACGCATATGAGCACGGCGCTGACGATCTTTATGATCTGGGTGCTGCCGCCTCTGGGAGCCGCCCTGGTCGCCGGTCTGGTGATCGGTATCATCCAGGCCGCCACGCAGATCCAGGACCAGACGCTGCCGCTGACCGTGAAATTGCTGGTCGTGGTGGCGGTGCTCGGGTTCTTCGCCCCGGTGCTGAGCGCCCCGCTTCTGGAACACACGAAGCAGATCTTCACCGAATTCCCGGCTCTCACCGCGCATCGCTGACGGTGCGCCATGCAGAACATTTCTCCCGAAGACATCCAGCGACTGATCGGTTCCGCGCTCGAGATCGTCGTCGCGGCGGGGCTGGGCTCGGCGCGCGCTGTCGGCATCATGCTGATCCTGCCCGTCTTCACCCGCCCGCAGATCGGCGGATTGGTGCGCGGTGCGTTCGCGATCGCCATCACCCTGCCGCTCGTCCACCAGATCGGCGCCGATCTCGTGCGCATAGAGGGGCAGGGGCGCATGGTGCAGATCGCGCTGCTCGGCCTGAAGGAGGTGTTCGTCGGATTGCTGATCGGGATGCTGCTGAGCATTCCGTTGTGGGCGATCCAGGCCGTGGGCGAGATCATCGACACCCAGCGCGGCATCACCAGCGAGGTTGCGCCCGTCGATCCGACGACGCACAGCCAGGCCTCCGCGATGGGATTGCTGCTCGGCATCGCGGCCGTCACGATCTTCGTGGTGTCGGGCGGCCTTCAGACCATGATCGGGGGGCTGTACGGCAGCTACAGGATCTGGCCCGTCCTCAATTTCATGCCGACACTCACCGTCGACGGCGCGATGACGCTTGTCGGCCTTCTCGACCATATCATGCGGACCATGTTGCTGGTCGCGGGCCCGGTATTGGTGTTTCTGCTGCTGATCGATATCTCGGTGATGCTGATGGGCCGCTTCACCCCGCAGTTCAAACCGAACGATCTGGCGCCGATGGTGAAGAATTTCGGTGTCGTGATCTTCATGTCGGTCTATGCGGTCTACCTGATCGAGTACATGAAGCCTGAAATCGCCGGCACCAAGGGCATTCTCGATCAGTTTCAGGATCTCGTGCGGTGAGCGAGAGCGGCGAGGAAAAGAAGCTTCCTCCGTCGTCGAAGAAGCTCTCGGACGCCCGAAAGAAGGGCCAGATCCCGCGCAGCACGGACTTCGTGACGGCGACCGCCACCTGTGCCGCAATCCTCTATCTGTGGACGCAGGCGGGACATTGGGACAACAACTGGCGCGACGCGCTGCTGGTGTCCGAGAAGGTCCAGAACCTGCCGTTCGATGTCGGCGTGCGTCAGGCCATGGGAGCCTTGGCCGAGCTGGCGTTGAAGACGGTCGCGCCGTTTCTGGCGATCGTCTGCGCGGCCGCGATCTTCGCGAGCTTCATTGCCAATCGCGGCCTCGTCTTCTCCTTCGAGCCGGTGAAACCCAAGCTCGAAAACGTCAATCCCATCGACGGGATGAAGCGCATCTTCAGCATGCGCTCGGCGATCGAACTGGTGAAGACGCTGCTGAAGGCCGCTTTTCTGGGCGCGACCTTTCTCTTCGTCATCATCGGCATGTGGAAGACGCTCGTCTACATCCCGATCTGCGGCATGGGCTGCCTCAGCTTCGTCGTCGCGGTGGAAAGCAAATTGCTGATGGGCATCGCGGCCGGTGCGTTTCTGGCGGCGGGGATGCTCGATCTTCTGACGCAGCGCTGGCTGTTCCTGCGCGACATGCGGATGACCGAGACCGAGGCCAAGCGCGAATTCAAAGAGCAGGAGGGCAACCCGCAATTGCGCAGCGAACACCACCGTCTGCGGCAGGAAGCGGCGCAGGAGCCGCCTTTGGGCATGAGGCGTGCGACCATCGTGGTGCAGGGGCGCGGTGCGCTGGTGGGCCTGCGCTATGTGCGCGGGGAGACCGGCGTGCCGATTATCGTGTGTCGGGGGAAGGACGCTGGCGCGGCACGCCTGTTGGCCGAGGCGCGGGACGAGCGTGTGCCGATCGTGGAGGACCCCGTTCTGGCGCGCCGGCTGCTGAAGGCTGCCAAGCTCGGCCAGGCCGTGCCCTCCCGGCATTTCCCGGCCGTGGCCAAGATCCTCCATGCAGCCGGCCTGGTCTAGGCCGCGCGATCAGCCCTGATCGGTGTAATAGCGCGTCATGCGGCCTTCATCGTCGAACTCGACGATAAAGGAGGCGTAATCGACGCCGAAGCCCGGCATGCCCAGGCTGTAGGAGAACTGCCCGGGCGCGCGCTGGTCCGGAGGACCCATGAGATCGATGATCTGCTCCTCCCGCATGCCGGTGGACAGGCGGGATTCGAGGTCGCGCTTCATGACCGAACGACGGTTCTCGCTCGGCTGGACGCCCGCCTGGGCTATCCAGCGCTCCTTGTTGAAGGTGCGGGCCTCCATCTGCTGGTATTTGCGCAGGCCGTAGAGACCGCCAAGTGCGACGGCGGCGACGAGGACAATCAAGAGGACGGTTTTCATCACATCATCTTCCCGGCAGATGGACACGGCGGTGCGTGCGCCGGGCGCACGCACAAACCTGCCTGATAAGAAAACATCTGTGCTTCAGAACTATGACGCGCTGTCGGCAAGCTCGGGCGTCTCCATCAGGCCGGGCGCCGGAACGTCATCGGCCTCGCCATGGGCGCTGATTTCCACGTCATCGCTCCACGCGAGTTCGCCGGAGCGGTCGATGACCACCATCTCGCCATTCTCGATGGAGGCCCGGACGAGGTCTGCCAGCTCTTCCTCGGAAGCGTTCGGATTGGCCTGCGCGATGTTGCGCCCGATTTCGTTGTTGTGGAGGTCCATGGCCTCGCGGTCGGCCGGGTTGTTGACCGTGCCTTCATGGGCCGTCGCGAACCGCTCGGCAAAGTCCGAGCCGAAGCGCTTGGTCATCAGGGCGTTCCAATAGGCGTGGCGGAAGGCGTCGGCATGGCCATCGTTCTGGGCCCAGCGATCGAAATTCTCCGGCACCTCGCGGCCATCCGGGAAGCCGTTCCGCAGATCGTCCGGGATCGGATATTGCTCGAGCGCGGTCTCCTCGGCCTTCGACTTGATGTCGCGCATGTCCTTCAGCTCGAACAGATTGAGCGTGTCCATGAGGTCTGCCTCGGTCGCGGTCAGCTCGCGGCTTTTGTCGGTGAACAGACCGGCAAGGCCGCCGGGGCTCCATTCCACCGTGCCGCGCGGGTCTTCGACGACCTGGTAGTCGCGGAGGATGCGGTCCAGTTCATCGGTTCCGGCGTTGTCGGCGGGTGGCGGTGGGGTCGCCGTCGATCCGCGGCCTTCCTCGACCGCCGGCGCGTCATCGGCGGATGGGTCAGAGCTCGATCCGGATGCCGAATCGTCGTCCCCGGTCGAGCTCGATGAGCCCGGTTCGTTCGATCCATCGACCCCGGAAGCGCTGGGATCGGACCCCACGGAGGGTGATTCAGATGGGTGGTCAGGTCCGGAAGGAGTGCTGTCGTCCTGCGGCTGAGGCTGCGGCTCGACGGGGGGCGCGGGCTCGGGCTTCGGCGGGGGCGGCGGCGGAGGAGCGGCGGTGCCGGGCAGGTAGACCGTGTCGCCGGCAAAAATGAGGTTCGGGTCGATGAGGTGTTCGCTGTTCAGCGCGACAGCCTCCTGGGGATCGACGTTGTTGCGCCGGGCGATATCCCAGACATTGTCGCCGTCCTGGATCTCGACGGCCTGATAACCCTGCTCCTCAAGGCCAGGATTGATGCGGCCGGTCGGCCCCATGTCGCCGGTGGAATTGGCCTGCAGATAGCGGCCGTTGACCCAGCCGGACGTCTCCGTGCCGTTGACGTCTCGGCCCGTGACCTCGATCCATTCATCGCCATTGGCATCCAGACGCCGCTCGCCCGTGCCATCGATGAAGGTGCCGTTGCGGAATGCCGAGATGCGTTCGCCGTTGGGCTCGTCGCGGATGTTGAGCCCGTCATGCGGGACGACGACGAATTGCTCGGGCGGCACGGTCTCGGCCGGGAGCGGGTCATCGACCTCGGGGACGGGCGTGGGCGCCTCGGGCTTTTCGACGCCCTTGGCCATGTCCGCGCCCGAGAAGCTCGCCGAACGGCGGGACACGATATCGTCGCGGCCGATATCGGCGATCAGCGATATGCCGAACTTGCCGGTATCGACCACGGTCAGCCCGAGCTCGTGCTGCTGATGGGAGCCCGTCCGCTGGATGTTCTCGTCCTTGACGTTGACCGTTGTATCCGAGCCCATGTCCGCGAAGGCGCCGGGCAGATCACCGTCGAGGAGGGAAGACGCGATCTGCCCCGCGTGCTCCGTGGGGTTGCGGACGGACGCCTCAAGGGTGATGCGGCGCTGGTCGGTGCGGCTGAGGTCGAGAAGCGATTGCGTCTGGTAATTCAGCTCCAGACGGGTCGAGAGCTCGTCGGGTGCGCCGAGACCGTCGAGTTCGGGCAGGGGTCGCCCGCCGATCTCGCTGTAGCTCTCATCGGCCGGGAGATCCCAGGACAGGCTGACCTCGCCGCGCATCGTGCCATGATCGACGATGTTCTGCGGAATGTAGCCCACCTCGAACTGATCGAATTGCTGCTGGCCGACGGTGAACTTCTCCTTGGTGCTGGAATCCAGATCACCGGCCATGGTGTAGGTGAGCTTGCCGGGCTCGCCATCGCGCGGCAGCTCCACCGTGCGGATCATCCGGGCATTGGCATCGAGGCGGGTCTCGACGCCGAGATTGGCGGCTTTGGCCCCGAGCTTCAGACGTTCCTGCCCGGTCACTTCCTGGGTGAAACCCGTGATGTTGTCGCGCAGGAAGGCCATGTCCTCTTCGGGAGGACGCAGGCCCGCCGTCGCGATGTTGCCCGGCGTGGGCCAGGAATGGGTGTCGATCAGACCGTCGCTGAAACTGCCATCGCCCTCGGGGATGGGGTTCGAGGCCGCGCCGGCCGATCCGACGCCCGGAATGGGGGCGTTGATGGCATCGCGTGCGGCTTCCGAGGCGCCCAGACGCTGCAGGATCGACACCGCGCGAGCCGCCTCTTCGGAGCTGTCGAAGCTCATGGTCACGGAATCGGCCGTTCCCAGATTGAGCTCCGCCGCCGGATCGACGCCGGGCACCCCGATCTCGCCGGTGAGGCCGCCTTGCAGGCGCTTGTTAAAGGTCACGTCATAGGTGGGCGCGGCCTGCCCTTCGCCGCCATCGCCGTTGCGCGTGACGCCGATATCGAAGCCATACTGGCCCTTGACGCCGACGCCGACCGGAATGCGGGCGAGCGGGATCTGCGCCTTGCCCTCGGCGGTGATGTTCATGGTGACCTGGTCGCCGTCGCTGTCCAGCCTGGCGATCTCGTCGGCCGGATCGACGATTGTGTTCACGGCGTCGGGAATGCCGGTGTCGCCGGAGGTGCTGCCGGTTTCCTGCACGGCGCCATCGTCGGAGCCGGATGCGCTCTGCGATGCCGGGCCTGAGGCCTGAGCGGCATCATTGTCGTTGGCGCTGGACGCCTGGGCGGCGCGGCGTTCTTGCTCGGCCGCACGCGCTTCGGCGACCTCTCGGTTGAAGTCGGCGCTGGAGGCGGAATTTCCGGCCGAGGACGACGATGGGTCCTGCGCTGCGTCCTTCTTCTGGGAACGCTCCTGAGCGCTGACGCTCGCGACAGATGATTTCGCCATCTGATCCACCCCTCGATGATCTGATCCGGCTGACTGAGATCCAGCCCTTCTCTCCGCAGAATGACGGGGCAAGCTGATAGCAAGCTGACGTCGAGGCCGGTTTTCAGCCGGAATGGAAGGGATTGCCGGGCGCGCCCAAAAGAAGAGGCGGTCGCTGGTCGCGACCGCCTCCACTCATTCGATCAGGAGAGCCTGAGCTCAGGAAGCAGCCTGCTCCGCGCCGTCGATGATCGACTGGTTGACGCTGCGGCCCATCGCATCGACCCAATCGCCATCGCGCTCGTAGATGGTCTGGGCGCCATCGGCGGTCAGGTTGTCCAGCGTGCGGCCGGCATTGGACTGCACCACCTTGAGATTGTCCTTGCCGTCCTTGTCGCCGGCGAGGCCGGTCACCTGGATGGCGTTGTCGCCATTGGTGATCGTCAGGCTGGAGGAATAGGTCGTGCCGTTTTCGGCCGGAACGGTGTTGACGGTGATCTTGGTGCCGTCTTCGAGCACGAAGGTCATGTCCTTCTTGAAGTCGAAGTCGTTCGTGCCGTCATTGCCCTTGTCGACATGGGGGTCGCCCCACACCCGGGTCTCTTCGCCCGTCTCGTTGTTCTTGATCGTGAAGGACTGGTCGCCTTCCTTCAGGTTGAGCGTGTACTTGTCGCCCAGGCGGATCTCGGAGGTGCCGTCCTTGCCGGTCTCATGGGTCCACACGTCGGAGCCGGCCGAGGGGGCCTTCGGATATTGAGCGGGCGGCGGAGGAGCCTGCGTGCTGCCGCCGGCGCCGATATTGGCGAGGCCGGCAAGCTGCGACATCAGGCCGGACAGGCCGTCGAGCATCTTGTTCTTGGCCATGTCGGGAAGCTGCGATTCCTCCACCAGTCCGGCGAAGTGCTGGAAGCCTTCCATCACATCGGCGAACGATTCGCGGCGCTGCTGCTCCAGACCCTGCAGGGTCGGCACGCCGGCCACGGGGCCGGTCTGGCCGACCGGAAGCATCGGCAGGCCCTGCGTGTAGCCGGCCTGCACGTAGCTCGGAGCAGGTTGCGGGCCGGCGACCGGCGAGCGCGATGCGGCGATGAAGCCGGCGGCATAGGCGTCGATCAGATCGCGCTTCTCGGCCGGATTGGCGGCCGAATGGACGTTGTTGACGAAATCATTGCTGTTCGGCGTGCCGCCGCTCGCGAAATCGCCGAAGGATGCACCGGCCGGCAGGCCGCCGATGGGGCTGTTGGAGGGGAGGGCGACGGGGATGAAGCCCCAGCCGGAAATGCCGTTCATTGTTTGCTCCTGTTCCACCGAATTCGCAGGCGGGCCATGCACGCTTGGGAGCCGCAGCCCAGCCATCCACATTGGCCAATCTAGACAGGCCAGCTTTCGGCAAGCTGACGGCGGCGACCGCGTCTGAAATTTCCCGCAGCGAGGTCGATGATCGAGCGGGACGGGCTGTGCGCGGCGGCCACACCCGCCTGGCCAACGCGCTGATCCGACAAGACCTTCACGGAAAGTTCATCTCGTTGTCACCCGACGCATTTACCGCCTGATCGAGCGGACGGGCCGCGGAGGGGAGCATGCGCACTCTCTTGATCGATCAGCACGAGGAGCATGCGGGGATGGTGCAGACCGCACTGGCACAGAGCGGCTTTGCCGTCGATGTCGCGCATTCCCTCGACGATGCATCCGCCGCCTTCGACTGCGCGAGCTACGATATTCTCCTGCTGGAGCTCAGCCTGCCGGACGGAAGCGGACTGTCCTGGCTAAAACAGCTTCGCCGAAACGGCCATGCCGTTCCGGCCATGATCATGAGCGCCATCGACGATCCGCAGAAACGGATCGAGGTCTACAATGGAGGCGCGGACGATTTTCTTCCGAAACCTCTCGCTGCGGAAGAATTGGTGGCCCGGATGCGGGCGCTGCTGCGGCGCAGCTCGCAGATCACCGACACGACCATCCGAGCCGGAAACCTGAGCTTCGACCCGATCGGCCGGCAGGCGTATGTCAACGAGACGGCGCTGAAGATCGCGCGCCGTGAATTGTGCATCCTCGAAGTTCTGCTGAACCGCCTCGGGCGCGTGGTGCCGCGCGGATCGCTGGAGGAGAGCATCTATACGTTCGACGAGGAAGTATCCGCGAACGCTCTCGAGGTCGGGGTCTACCGGCTGCGCTGCCATTTGAGCCAGTCGAGAGCCGACCTGAAGATCCGCACGGTCCGAGGTATCGGCTACACGCTCGAGATCGTGTCGGAGGCAGAGACGAGCACACCCCGGCTCTCGGCCGAGATGGCGGATTAGAGCGCCATGCATTTGCTCGACTTCGCTTTCAGGACGAATTGGCGGTGGCTGGGCCAGGTGCGCCGGGTCTTGTGTCTGCTCATCCTCGCCGGTTTGCTTGGGGGCTTGCCGGCTCTTCATTGGCCGACCACGGCATTTGCCCAAGGGATCGACGACAGCGGCGACAGTGTGAGGGGCACGCTGTCGATCACCTCGTCACGCGGCGAGACCGTGCATTTGCCGGGTCCGGCGGCCAGTATCTTCGTGGCCGATCCGAACATCGCGGATTTTCAGGCGCCCAAGAACGATGTGGTCTTCGTCTTCGGCAAGAAGTCCGGGCGAACGAGCCTGTTCGCACTCGATGACAGCGGCAAGGCGCTCGCGGAATTCGAGGTGATCGTCACCCAGCCGATCGAGGACCTGCGTTCCCTGTTGCGCAGCCAGATGGGCGAATATCCGGTCAAGGTGTCGTACACGCCGCGCGGAGCGGTGCTGAGCGGAACGGTGCCGAGCGCGGACGTGGCGGACGAGGCCAA
This sequence comes from Terrihabitans aquatilis, assembly GCF_052542005.1. Classification (NCBI taxonomy): domain Bacteria; kingdom Pseudomonadati; phylum Pseudomonadota; class Alphaproteobacteria; order Hyphomicrobiales; genus Terrihabitans; species Terrihabitans aquatilis. The sequence continues at coordinate 382,220 of NZ_JBOCUO010000003.1, forward strand.
GGCCATCACCGAGCAATTTCTCGGAGCGGGTGCCGTCATCGTCAACAAGATGCAGGTCGCCGGATCGTTGCAGGTCAATCTGAGCGTTCGTGTTGCGGAAGTGTCCCGCAGCGCGATGAAGCAATTGGGCATCAACCTATCGGCCGTGGGCCGGAGCGGCAATTTCATCTTCGACATTCTGAACGGGGCGGGAAGCGGCTCTGGAGCGGCGCAAGGTGGCGGTAGCGTGGGCGTGGGCTTCCTGCGCGGCGCGACGAACATCAATGCCGTGATCGACGCGCTCGCGAACGAGGAGCTCGTTTCGGTTCTCGCCGAGCCCAACCTGACGGCGGTGTCCGGAGAATCCGCGAGTTTCCTTGCGGGCGGCGAATTCCCGATCCCGATCTCCCAGGGCGATGGGCAGGTGACGGTGGAATTCCGCAGGTTCGGTGTCAGCCTCGAATTCATCCCCACCGTGATGTCGAACAATCTGATCAACGTGCGGGTCAAACCGGAGGTCAGCGAATTGTCCGCTCAGGGCGCGGTGGTGGTCAACGGATTGTCGGTGCCGGCCCTGTCGACGCGGCGCGCGGACACGGTCGTCGAACTGGGCAGCGGGCAGAGTTTCGCGATCGGCGGCCTGATCCGGCGCAATTTCACGACGAGCGTCAGCGCGTTCCCGTGGCTGGGCCAGCTGCCGGTGCTCGGCGCGCTGTTCCGCTCCTCGAACTTCCAGAAAAACGAGAGCGAACTCGTGATCATCGTCACCCCCTACATCGTGCGGCCGTCGGCCAGCCCTGATCGGCTCAGCACGCCGGCCGATCGTTCGGCCCCGCCGACCGATGCCGGGCGCATCTTCATCAACAAACTCGCCAAGCATCCTCCCGGCCGCCCCGCCGGACGAGCGGGGCAAGCACGCTTCATCATCGAGTGAGGAGCGCGGACACAATGATCCTGCGTCGACTGGCAGCCGTTGTCGTGGCTTGCGCCGCGCTTGGGGGCTGCAACACCACCAGGCCCCCCGTCTACCTGGAGCCAGCCAGCCAGGCGGTTCTGGTCAAGCCGGAGGACAACGTCCTTTTGCTGAAGGGCTCCTCACGGGGATACCTCACCGCAACCGAGCGCCTGCAATTGACGGATTTCATCGCCATTGCCAGCCGGGGGCGGCGTGATGCCGTGCACCTGTCCATCACGGGGACGAGGAGCGCGCTTCAGGAGGAGGTTCGTCTTGCCGCGATCAAGATGGGCGTGCCGCCCTACAATATCCGCCTGTTCGATGACCGTGCCGACCCGCATGGATTGTTCCGCGTCCGTGTGAACGCCGTGATGTACAATGCGGTCGTGCCGCTCTGCCCGGCGAACTCGATCATCGGGCCGTCCGTCAACGACAATTCGTTCGATCCCTCGCTCGGTTGTTCCACGCGCCACAACCTTGCGATGGCTGTCAGCGACCCGTCCGATCTCATCGACAACAGCGCGGTCGTGGCGAGCAACGCCGAACGGGCGGCGGTTCCGGTTGCGCGCTACCGGACGTTCGGGTCGGGCGGCAATGCTGCCGGCGAGCGTGCCACGGCGGCGGTTTCGGGCGAGGCCGCGGGGGTGGCGACGCCGTAAGCCGCGTCGTCGGATGGCGAGTGCTTGTGGATCAGCGACGTATAATGGTGGGGCAGGCGCCTGAGCAGGACGTCCTTCCGCCGCACCACATTCGCGGGAGAGGCGCTGCCCGACTGGCCCGTGTCGATGTGGCCGATCACGAACCCTTCCTCGCCGCCCGCAACGTTTTCCTTTCGTGGGAAATGGAAGCTGTTGGGGCCGAAGATTCCGCTGAGGCCGGCGTAGCCTTCCGCCTCGTGGCTGATATTGGCGAAGGCGAGGTAGCAATTGTTCTCGCCCGCGCGCACGCGACCCTGGTGCCAGTGCAGCGGGTCCGGGACGGTCGGGATCGGACGGGGATGGGCGATTTCAGTGCCCGGATGGCCATTGTGAAAGCGGCTTCCGACGGCCGACGGGCACAGCAGAAGATCGCAGCCTTTCAGGGCCAGCACGCGCGCGGATTCCGGAAAACTCAAATCGTGGCCAATGAGAATTCCGGCGCGGCCGAACGGCAGATCGATCACGCTCCATTCGTGACCTGCTTCCGCCCAGAGGCGATCGGCTCCGGAGAGATGGATCTTGCGATAGCTTCCGATCATCCCCCTCGGGCCGACGAGGATGGCGGTGTTGTGGAGATTGCCGCCCGCCCGCTCGGCAAGGCCGACGACAAGGACGAGGCCCAGACGCGCGGCGAGCGCGGTCAATCGCTTGATCGCCGGATCATCGGTGGCAATGGCGGTGGCGGCGGGATCGTCGAGACCAGTCAGAGCCAGTTCGGGGAAGACGACGAGTTCGGCGCCTGACGCCGCGACTTCCTCGGCAAGACGGCCGATCGTGGTGAGGTTCATCTCCATGTCGCGACGGGGGGCGAACTGGGCGACGGCGATGCTCGACGCGCGACCCTTTGGCAAGGGATTGTGGCCGTAGAGGCCGAAGAAATCCGTTGGGTTCCACACGAAGGCGTTGGTGAGAAGCTCCATGTAGAGCTCCGGCCGACGCTGGTGGAGCACCGTCTCGCCCTCGATCGTGCGAGCGCGCGCAAGCGCCGGATCGATCTCGGCATAGGCGATGCCGTCGCCACGATCGATCACGTCGAGGATCGTCGCGTCGGGCGCGATGATGCAGGTTCCGCCGGAGAACTGCACGCCGCGCTCAAACCCCCATCTGTTGCTTTCGATCAGGTAGCAGCCGTTCTCGAAGGCGCGGCTGATCCAGTACGGGGCGGGCGTGCGCTCGGCGAGCCAGTTCGAGATGTGGCAGATCACGTCCGCTCCCTCGAGGGCCGCGAGACGCGCCGTTTCGAAAAAATGGACGTCCATGCAGATCAGCAGCGAGATACGCCCGATCTCCGTCTCGAACACCCGATGGCCAAGATCGCCTGCGGCGGCCCATTTCGGTTCGGAAATATAGGGATGCGTCTTGCGATGGACGCCGATGACGCCGTCCCGGCCGATGAGGACCGCCGAATTGTAATAAAGCCCGGTTTCCGGATCGACCTCGGGCATGCCGACGACGAGGTAGCAATCGTGAAGGGACGCGAGTTCGGCGAACAGCTGCGTGGTGGGGCCTGGGATCGGCTCGACATGCGGGGCGATTTCGGCGCGGTCGTACCAACAATAGCCGGTCGTTCCCATCTCGGGCGTGCAGATGAGCCGCGCGCCCTGTTCCGCCGCTTCCTCGGCGAGGCGGAGCAGGGCGGACACGTTGTGGCTCTTGTTTCCGAAGCTCGGCTCGAACTGGACGGCGGCAGCCTTGAACTTCTTGGTCATCGGGGGAAAGCCTAGCCGGCTAAAGGCCTCCGATGCACGTATATTTCGTGTTCAGATAATCCTGGATGCCGTATTTGGAGCCTTCCGAGCCGGAACCGGATTCCTTGACGCCGCCGAAAGGCGCGACCTCGGTGGTGACGACACCTTCGTTGATGCCGACGATGCCATATTGAAGGGCCTCGGACACGCGGAAGGCGCGCGCCAGATCCTTCGTGTAGAAATAGCAGGCGAGCCCGAACTCGGTGTCGTTGGCGGCCTGGATGGCTTCCTCCTCGGTGTCGAAGCGGAAGATGGGAGCGACCGGCCCGAAGATCTCCTCGCGCGCCAGCTTCATCGTGCGGGATGCGCCGGCGATCACGGTCGGCTCGAAGAAGGTGTGGCCGAGCGGGTGGCGATTGCCACCCACCACGACCTCGCCGCCCTTTTCACGGGCATCGGCGATGAACGCCTCGACCTTCTCGACGGCGTTTTCGTCGATCAGCGGACCTTGCACGTTGTCTTTGTCGAGGCCCGAGCCCACCTTCATCGCGCTTGCGGCCTTGGCGAGCTTGTCGACGAAGGCGTCATAGACTCCGCTCTGCACGTAGAAGCGGTTAGTGCACACGCAGGTCTGCCCGGTGTTGCGAAACTTGGCTGCGATGGCGCCGTCGATGGCGCGGTCGACGTCCGCATCGTCGAAGACGAGAAACGGCGCATTGCCGCCGAGCTCCATCGACACCTTCTTCACCGTGTCGGCCGATTGGCGAAGGAGCACTTTCCCCACCTCGGTGGACCCCGTGAACGTGACCTTGCGGACGAGCGGATTGCCCGTCAGCTCGCCGCCGATCTCACGCGCCGAACCGGTGACGATGTTGAGAACGCCGGCCGGGATGCCGACCTCCTCCGCAAGCACCCCCCAGGCCAGGGCCGAATAAGGGGTCTGCGTGGCAGGTTTCGCGACGATGGTGCAGCCGGCCGCCAATGCCGGGCCGATCTTGCGCGCCAGCATGGACGACGGAAAATTCCAGGGCGTGATGGCGGCGACGACGCCGACCGGCTCCTTCGTGACCATGATCCGGCGATCGGCCCAGGGGGAGGGGATGACATCGCCGTACACACGGCGCGCCTCTTCCGCGAACCACAGGATGTAGGCGGCGCTCATGCCGATCTCGCCGCGCGCTTCCGCCAGAGGCTTGCCCTGTTCGCGGGTGAGAAGCTCGGCCAGTGCGTCCTGATGGTCGAGCACGGCCTCGCTCAGCCGCCGCAGCAGTTTGGCGCGCTCGGCGGCGACCGTGCGGCTCCACGTCTGGAAAGCGGCGTGGGCGGCTTCGATGGCGCGCCGGGTCTCCGCAGCGCCGGCATTCGGAACGGTGCCGATTTTCGTGCCGTCGGCCGGGTTTATGACATCGACGGCTGCGCCGGAATCGGCCGCGGTCCACGTGCCTCCGATCAGAATCTGGTCGCGTCGAAAGTCGCTCCAATCGGTCATGAATGAGATCCTGTTCGATCCACGGACGCCGGCGTCGAGGTCTTCGATATGGGAAGATCGACGCCCGCTGTCCATCCATTAGAAGCGGTAGTTCATACAGGGGCCGGTTCACCCATGGCTAGAAGGAGCGACTGCCACTGGGGATCCTGAAATTCCAGGCCGTAATTAGCTCAGTAACCAAGGAGTAACCCGCGCCGCTCCGCACCATGCTCGGCCGCTCCCGGCGCTTGTCCCACAAACGACAAAAGCCGCGGTTTCCCGCGGCTTTTTGCGTCTTTGAAACTGGAGCGGGCGAAGGGATTCGAACCCTCGACCCCAACCTTGGCAAAGCAGAAATTGCCATGTCGCTGCAGTGCTCTTCCATTCGCAGTGCTGCCTAGAGCTTCAACGTAGAACAGGCGATCCGCGTCACGCGTATTATCATTCGCCTGAACTCTGCTGGACTCGCTGAACGCTGGAGAAGGCAAGTGACAGTAACCCGTGAGGAACCTTGATAGCCACTCATCCAAAGTAGTCATCAAGGCTACCGTCGCGAATCCTCCTTAGAAGACCTAATCAGGCTCTTCGTGCCTCGGCCCCCCGCTCGATGTTCAACAGAACCTGGAATGTTCAATCGGGAAGCACCGTCGAGACGATGGTGCGATCGAGGTTCTCGAACTGGAAATAGCCGATGGTCTCGTACAGTTCAGCCCGGGTCTGCATGCTTCCCAGCAGTGCTGCCGGAGTCCCCTGATCTCTGATCTCCGCATAAAGGGTTTCCTGTGCCTTCGCCGCGACGCGCAGGGACGAGACGGGCCAGATGACCATGTCATAACCGAGGGCTTCGAACTCCGCGGCCGTAAGCGACGGGGTCCGTCCGAATTCGGTCATGTTCGCGAGGAGCTTGACGCCCGGGAGCCGCTGGGCAACCTCGCGGAACATTTCGACGGTGGTGAGTGCCTCCGGGAAGATCGCGTCGGCTCCCGCTTCCAGGAACAGCTTTGCGCGGGACACGGCCCCCTCTATGCCCTCGGACGCCGCGGCGTCGGTGCGGGCGATCACGACAAGGTCGCGGCTGGCGCGCTTCGCGGCGTTGATCTTCGCCGCCATATCTCGGGGATCGGCGAGTTTCTTGTCGTTGAGATGGCCGCATTTCTTAGGGAGGAGCTGATCCTCGATCTGCACGGCGCCGGCCCCTGCGTCCTCGAAAGACCGAACCATGTGCATCACGTTCAATGCCTCGCCGAAGCCGGTGTCACCATCGGCGAGGATCGGAAGGCCGCTCGCCCGGGCGATCTGGCGGATGTGGAAGCAGACGTCATCGATGGTCATGATGCCGAGATCGGGCAGTCCCATGGCGGCGCTCACGGCTCCGCCGGAAAGGTAGAGCGCCTCGAACCCCGAGTTACGTGCCTGGATGCCAGCGAGTCCGTTATGCGCTCCAGGCATCCGGAGTATTTCCGGTCGGTTCATCAACTCCCTGAACCGCGAACCTGCGGAAGCACGAGGGAGATCTGCGGCAACGAGGTAGGTCATGTCGGTCTCTTTCATGGCATAGGTTGCGGTTGCACTGGTCGGTCGCGGCGTGAGGGGGAGGGTGGGGCGAGACGGCCTTCGGCCTGATCTAGCCCTCCACGCCGTTGGTTTCGATGCGTCCTGCGCGTTTGAAGCGTTTGAGGCCGATCAGTTGGAAGGCGGCAACCAGCACAAGGATCGCCAGCATCACCTTGGTTGTCGTTCCCTGCAGAAATACGCCGTAATCGCCATCCGAGATCGTCAGCGCGCGCCGGAAGTTGACTTCGATCCGGTCGCTCAGGACGAAGGCAAGCAGCAATGGGGCGACGTCGAAAGAGTGCCTGCGGAGCACGTAACCGACGAGACCCGCGATCAGCATGACAAAGAGATCGAATGAGGATCCGTTGATCGAGTAGACGCCGATGGCGCACACGGTCACGACGAGGGGTGCGAGATAGGCAAGCGGCGTCCGAAGGATGGAGACGAACAGACCCACCAGCGGCAGGTTCAGAACCACAAGCACTGCATTGCCGATGAACATGCTGGCGATCAGGCCCCAGAAGACGTCCGGGTGCTCGATGATCATCATGGGTCCCGGTTGAACGTCGTGCACAAGAAGGGCCGACAGCAGAATGGCCGTCGACGGGATGGCCGGGATCCCGAGCACGAGAAGCGGCACCATTGCTGCACCGGTCGTCGCGTTGTTGGCCGTTTCGGGCCCCGCGACGCCTGCGACGGCGCCCTTGCCGAACTGCTCGGGATGCTTTGAGAGTCGCTTCTCCACGGCGTAGCTCACGAAGGTCGACACGATGTGGCTGACCCCGGGAACGATCCCGAACACGAAACCGATCACCGAACCGCGCAGGGTTGGCGGTGTGGCTTCCCGGATTTCCTGCTTTGTCGGCAGTAATTCCCTCAGGCGAGGCGCTCTTGGCCGCTCTCCGACTTTCTCGTCGAAGGAGAGCATCAGCTCCGAAATGCCGAACAGGCCGATGGCGATCGCGGTAAAATCCAGCCCGTCCGAAAGTTCGATACTGCCGGCGGTGAATCGCCCGGCGGATGTGAGTTCGTCGAGACCGATCGTTGCGAGAAGAAGGCCGAGGAGCAGCATGGCCAAGGTCTTCAGGACAGGACCGTTCGAGACCATCGCAACCACGAGAAGGGCTACGATCATGATTACGCACTCGGCCGCCGGACCGATGCCAAGCATCATTTCGGAAAGGGTCGGTGCGAGGACGAGCAGACCGAGGATGGACAGCGTGCCCCCGACGAAACTGCCGATTGCGGCAATCGTCAACGCGGCGCCCGCGCGACCGCGCCTCGTCATTTCGAAACCATCGATGCAGGTGATCACTGAGGCCGCTTCGCCGGGAATGCGCATCAGGATCGAGGTCGTCGATCCACCGTACATTGCGCCGTAGAAGATGCCCGAGAGCATGATGATCGCCCCCGTGGGATCGAGGCCATACGTGATCGGGAGGAGGATGGCCATTCCGGCCATCGGTCCGAGACCCGGCAGGACGCCGACGATCGATCCCCAAAAACAGCCCACGACGCAGAGGAGCAGATATTTGGGTTCGAGCGCAATCGACAATCCATGCGCGAGGGAAAGAAGGGATTCCGTCATTTCAGCCGAAAACTCCCTGCGGAAGACCGACGCCAAGCACCGTCACGAAGGCGAACCACATGGTGCCCGTGGCGAGGAGGGCGACGATGCTCGCGGGCACCAGCCCGGCGCCGCCGACAAAGGCAAAGGCTGCGAACAGGAACACGAGCGTGGCCAGGGAGAAACCGACGATCTCGAAGGCAAAGGCGTAGATGACGATCAGAAGGATGAACGCCATTGCGCGAGGCTCGAGGAGGTCGATTGTCTCGCCGTTGTCTGAACGGGTGGCGGACACCGCGATGCCAAGTCCGACCAATGCAAGCAACACTCCGAGCGCCATCGGATAAAGATCGCTCCCCGGAACGCCGCCTGCGCCGCCGGGATAGCTCCGGGCAGTCCAGGCGGCGGTCACGCCGAGTGCGGCGAGAAGGAGACCGATCACGGCCTCCCCGCGCCTTCTCAGAACCATAGGGCGCATCATTTCCCCGATTTGCTGATGCCGAGCGAGGCGGCAACCTCTCCAAGGGCCTGATATTCCTTCGAGATCAGGTCCGCAGTCTTCGAGCCATCGAGAACCCGGACATTTGCCCCCTGCTTCTCCAGTGCCGACTTGAACTCCTCGCTTTCGGCCCCTTTGGAGAAGGCCTCGTAGAGCTTGGCAACGATGTTGTCGGGAGTTTTCGCCGGCACCAGCAGCCCCCACCACAACACGGTCTCGGCATTCGCCAACCCGAGAGCTTCGAGGCCTTGCGCCTCGGGAAGTGCGGGATTGCCGGTAGCCGACGTCAGGAGCAGGCACTTGGCGCGGCCAGCCTTCACGTGCGGCAGGATCGGCGGTAATGAGCCGCCATAGATATCGACGTGGCCGCCCAGAAAGTTTCGGGCTGTCTCTCCCGCGCCGGCAAAGGGTACACTCCGGGCCTTCACACCGACCTTGGAGAAGATGCGCTCGGCTGCGAGTTGCATGGTGCCGCCGACCCCGTCATTGCCGTAGGTGTACTTGCCGGGGTGAGCCTTCAATTCGTCGATGAATTCCTTGGCGTTCGCCGCAGGGAAATCGGGCGACACGCACATCACATACGACGAATATCCGATCGAGATGACAGGCCGGTAATCGTCCTTGTCGTAAGGCACAGTGAGTGAGTGCGGCGTCGTGGTAAGCGGGCTGTTCCACACGAACCCGATCCTGTATCCGTCCGGCCTGGCAGAGATCACCCTTGCGATCCCGAGTGCCCCGCTTCCACCCGGCTTATTCTCGACAACGATCTCCTGACCGAGCTCCTTCTCGGCAAGATTGGCGACCAGGCGTCCATATGTGTCGGTTCCGCCGCCTGGGGTGGTCGGAATGACCATCTGGATCGGTGCGGTGGGGTAGTCCTGCGCGAAAGCGGCGCCTCCGAAGGAGGCCATCGCGCAAAGACCGGCAGCGATATTGCTGGTGATCCTGGACAGGCTCATGATTTTCCTCCCTGTGATTTTTTAATTCAGTTTTACTCGGTGCCGAACGCTTCAACTCGCGGCAATGTTGACGATTTGCCCGCCTGCGCAGGGGCGCAGCGGTAAAGCGTCATCGGCGTCGCTGTGAGGATTGTCGAGCGATCGGCGTCGTCCGGAATCCATTGTTCGAGTAAGTCCTGCAGCTGTCGGTAATCGCGCCCCGTTGCGTTAGACACCCAGGGCCAGTCGCTTCCCCATACAAGGTGCTCCGGTCCCCCGGCGGCCATCAGTGCGTCGACATAAGGCTGTATCGGCGCATCACCTAGACGATAAGGCGCGGACAGCTTCACGTGACATCTGCCGCCCTCCAGCGCCTTCAGCGCCGATCGGAAACCGGGGCATTCGGTTCGCAGCAAGGGATCGGGCGCCGCAAAGTGGTCGAGGACGACGGACACGCCGGATTCCTGAATTGTCGGCATGAGGGAGGGAAGCTTCGTTCCCTCGATATAAACCTCCACATGCAGGTCCAGTTCACGAAGCAAACCGAACAGGTTCGCGTATTCGGCGATGTTCGGAAGCCGTTCCCGCTGGAACCAGTTGAGGCGGATTCCGCAGACGCCCGCGGCCTTCAACTCGGCCAACCGTTGCTCAGAGATATCCAGATCGACGATCACCGTTCCCCGAAGACGATCCGGATATCTCGCGAGCGCGTCGAGGAGCATGGAATTGTCCGTGCCGTAGAAGCTCGGCTGGGTCAGCACTCCGTGGCTCATCCCGAAGCTATCGAGAACGTCGAGGTATTCCTCCACGAAGACGTCCCGGTGCGGCGCCGAGTGGCGTTCCGACACCAGCGGAACCTTGTCGGTCATGATATGGGCATGACAATCAACGGGCATGCACAGGGGCCTTCTTCCTCATTCGCAGGGACTCGGACCATTCCGAGTCGAGCTTGCGACGTTCCGCTATCAGGGGAAGGGGCAGGAAATCCCCTGACCTCGGCTCAATCCAGTTTGTGAATAAATTACGCCAATGCATAATGAGAAATTATTTCGGAATTGATTGGTGATTCCAATGCGACGCTATACCCTTCAACAGCTTGAGGCGTTCCAGGCGGTTCGGGAAACCAGGTCATTCAGCCTCGCAGCCGACAAATTGGGCATCACCCAGCCCTCCATGTCGCTGCGGATCCGGGATCTTGAGAGGGCGCTCGGCTGCAAGCTCTTCGAGCGTGGTAAAAAGGGCGTTGAGCTGGCGGAATCAGGACGCGCCATTGCAGATTACGTGAAGCGGGGCCTCACAGTTCTCGATGAGATGACGACCCAGCTCGAGAGCGGCAATCCATTGACTGGCACGCTTTCCCTCGGCGCCTCCAATACCTTCGCGCAGAGTTGCCTTCCAACCGTCCTTTCAGAACTTGAGAGAAGACATCGCAATCTCCGGGTGGAGGTGACTGTCAGCAACAGCCATACGCTGGCCGATCTGCTGCACGATCGGAAGCTTGACATTGCCTTCATGATGACCCTTCCGGGCACGGCGGAACTTGTGGTCGAACCGATGGCGATCAGTGAAATCGACTGGTTTGGCTCTCCGAAGCTGTTCACGGCAAATGTGCGAGCAGAGGATCTCGCGAGACAGCGCATCATCACGCTGCCTGCCCCCAGCCCGTTCCACACGATCATCGTTAACTGGTTTGCCAAGGCGAAGCTGCCGCTGCCCTCGTTCAGCACGTGCAACGACATGGCCACAATGATCAAGCTCGTCAGATCGGGCAGCGGGGTTAGCATCCTCCCCCTGTCCATTCTTGACGAGGAGATGCTCTCCGATTATCGGCCGCGGATGAGGAACGCCCCGAAGGTACCGCCTTTGCGATTGAGCGCGGCGTTTCATCCGTCCTTGGTCGGGAAGACGAGCGAGCTCCTGCTGGAGTTGGCAGCCATGGCGATCATTGGGACGAAGTCGGGATTGACTCTCGACAGGCAATGGTCGGACGCTGAATCCAGATGAGGTAGACTCAGCGGATTGCATGTATGCGTCTCATCCTACGAGCACGCTACGAACTTGGGCGACTAGCTTGTGAAAAAGCCTTTGCGAATGCATCGGGCTGGAGCGACGTTCGGTAACAGCTATCAGAGGCCGGTATCCGAGTGGTGGCTGTCGCCTCCATTCGCCGAAGTTGTGTGTTTGTTTTATCGCCAGCAACATCCGTCTCGTCAATGCCTATCAGAAAGACGCGTCGGACAATTGCCGCCTTACGTACGCGCATACGCTTATTCCACCTATATCCCTCGTACCTGGCTGCTCATCATGGGGGTAGCTATGCCTATGCGCACGTGAGGGCAGTGCGGGAGGGGCTATGTACGACGACGAACTATGCGATTTCCGACTGATGTGGATGAGCTTTGGAATGTGTGGCGAGATCAGTTCAACCTCGCAAGATCGCTCTACTCGAGACCATCGTTAAAGATGAGAACGATGCCACGGGCGTCTCTAATACGGACGGGGCGCGGAACGACAGGCATTCCGCAATAGTCTCGGCGTCGTGCGCTTCAGAGGAACAAGCACAGAGTCAATAGTCGCAACTACTTTCTTGACGTGGGTATGAGCTCTGCTCCTGCATCATCGGGATCCTGCGATACCCACGAGCTGGATCTCTATTGGTGCGCCTCCGGGCAATGTAGAGACTCCGATAGCGGCGCGGGTACCCACCCCCACTTCACCGAATTCACGATGAAGGTAGTCAGAGGCAAAGTCGGCGAGTTGTGAGTGGCGCTCGAAAGTGTCTTCGCAGGCGATGAATACGGTGAAGCTCAGAACTCCGGCGAGATGCTCGCCTTCGGTGAGCGCCGAGCGCGCGGCGGCGATGGCATTGGCGCATGCCAGCTCTAAAGCCTCTTGATAGATCGCGATCTCCTCCGTGCTGGCAATGCGCCCACGGGCGATGAGTTCTCCTCCCCGACGCGGGGTCATTCCTGCAGTGAAAATGAGAGAGCCGTGTCGGCGCGCTAGGGCGTACCGGCCCTGAGGGCGGGGATTATTATCCATGACGTCGGCCTCAGTGCGCATAACGGTCGATCATCGCAATAATTCGTTCAACGGCGGCAACAGCAGCCTCGTGCTGTTGCGAGAAGTTGAGGCGCACGGAGGTTGGGGTGGTCGGGCCAAATTCGGAGCCGGGTGTCACGATGACCGACGCCTGAGAGGCGAGAGCCTTCACAAAGTCATGGGGCCCGATCGGCAGCGCCGGAAGCTGCGGGAAGAGATAGCTGCCCGCGGCCGGCGTGCGAACCGATAGGCCCTCGACTGTACGAAGCTTCACCAGAATATCGTCGCGGATCGCCTGGTGGAGCGCGATGCGTTCGTCCATCCAGCCATCCGGCTCGGCCAGCCATGTGTTCAGCACAGCCTGGCTGTAGCCTGGAGCGCGCAGGGAAACGATGGCCTGAAGTTTTTCCATTCGGCCGATGATTCGCGGTGAACCGAACGCGACGCCGAGGCGGTATCCGCTCAGGGATTCCGTCTTCGAAGGGCCCATGATCGTTATGACCCGGTTAGGATCGATCTCGCTCACCAGCAGATGCGTATAGGTAGTGTCGGCATAACGAAGTCGCGAATACAGCTGATCGACGATGACAATTGCGCCATAACGCTCCGCAAGCGCAGCAATCGCGTCGATTTCATCTCTCGAATAGACCACGCCCGTGGGATTGTTCGGATTGGAGAACACAAAAACCTGTGCGCCGTTCCTGAAAGCATTCTCCAGGTCCTCGAGGTTTATGCCTGCACGGTCCGTCTCGTTGAAATAGGAAAGGCGAACAGGCATAACCTCGGCGTCGAGGAACCGCACGATCTTGCGATTAGCAAAGTAATCAGGCTCAACGACAGCAACCTTGTCTCCCGCTGTTACCGCAGACGCAACGGCAAGGAAAAGCGCGCCCTGACTGCCAGGCGTCAGAATGAGATCGTCGTCTCCGTGGACTGCCGCACCCGTGAAGCTCGACAGGCGGGTTGAGAGACCTCGGCGAATGTCCGCGCTTCCCCGGTATTCCGTATAGGCTTGCGCGCCGCCATCTTGAACCCCTTGAAGAAACCCCTCCAAAGCTCCTGGAGCCGGAAGGAAAGCGTCGACATCCCCGTGGGAAAAATCGACCTTGCGCCCCGCGAGCGCTTCACCGCGCAGCCCAGGCGACGCATCCTGCCGGCGCCGCACCTCTTGCCCTGGAGCATGGTCGGTCCCCAATTGGGCGAACTTCTTCTCAATCGCCGTCATCATGAATCCTTCCCCACGAGATCTTATGCCTACCGATTTAGCCGCGCCGGTGATGACCGCGGCGCGCTGTGGCGCCGCGAGCCTTCCGGCAAGATGCTCCGATCAGGCACGGCCTGCGTGAATCACATCTGCTTCGGGAAGCAGCCATTTGCCATCTCGAAGCACAACTTCCCCATCGAGTGAGAGCGTGGGCTTCCACATGAGCGAGTCGAAATGCGTGAGGGTCTTGACCTCGCCGCCCAGCAGCACACTCGTGCCGATGCCGATATGAGCCGTGCCATAGACGCCTTCGTCGTGCAGCATGACGCCTTCCATGGGGCAATGCGGGTTCAGGCCGAAGGAAATTTGAGCGATGTTGTAGACGGCGGGGTCGCCTTGCCGTGCGAGCAATTGATCAAGGAAATCGGCCTGATAGCCGCCCGAAATCTTTGTGACCCGACCGCCGCCGACATCAAAACGGATCGGCTCTCGTACAAGTCCGACGCCGTAATAGGGAATGCTGGCATCCACGATGATGACGCCTTCCGACGTCCCCTCAATCGGTGACGAGCTGCATTCGATGTTCGGGACCGTGGTGAAATCACCGGGGTTGCGCACCAAGCCACAATGCGGATTGGACGGACGGTTCTTCAGGCTGAGGCGGAGATCGGTTCCCGCGGGCGTCGTAAGGTGGACCTTGTCGGAGGCGGCGAGCAGCTCGCCCACCTTGAAGCAGAGCGGCCGGATGGCCTCGAAGTCGGCGTTGATGCCGCCCGTTACGAGCATATTGGGATTGAACTGCGACAGCATGATGCCACGCGCGCCATTCCCGATCGCTGTGCGGGTGGCGTAAGTGTGGGTGATCGACTGCTTCACCGGCGTGAAGATGACGCTGGCAGACTGCATGGCCGATGCGACGGTCTTGGTGGGCTCTTCCCCATCGATAGACCGCGGCGGCATGATCACGATATTGACGGCTTCGGTCTTCTCCAGCGCGGCGGCCGCCACGGCTTCGGCAACGCGATGCCCCGAGAAATCGGTGACGATCACGACCTCATCGTCCGATTTCACGTTCGCGCACACCCCAACCAGCTTCCTGGCGCCTTTGAGCATCAACAGGTTGTCCATCCCAGCATCTCCTTCAAGTGAGTTTGTGCGGCGGGCGCCTCCGCATTGGCGTCCGTGCGGCCGACCTCAGCCCTGCACGAGCCAGAGCATTGCATTGTTTTAATTTTATATCCAGTACAAAATGGCGTCTAGAGAAGGAAGTATGTACTCGCAGAGAATGCAAGAATATCACTGCATAATATCTAGTCTTTTGATGATAGTAACCTGTGCATAGTGTTCAAACGTTTGGCAATCGCCGAAAACGGCCGAAATTCATAGGAAACGGCGTTGCGATACATTGTATTATATGTAGTATGAGAGCAATGCGATCATCTGAAGTCGCAAGGAGGAGCGAATGAATTTCCGCATCGCTGTCGATATCGGCGGCACCTTCACGGATGGGGTAATCGAATCCTTGCCCGGCGGTCAGGTTTTCCTGGCCAAGAGACTGACGACGCACGATGATCCCGGAGAAGCCCTGTCCAAGGTCGTCGATGATCTGCTGGCCGCTGTCGAAGGCAATGGAGGCGAGCTCGCTTCGGATCGGGTGGTGGACGTCGTGCACGGAAGCACGCTTGTCACCAATTGCCTTATCGAGCGGAAGGGGGCTTCCACAGCCCTTGTAACAACCGCTGGAATGGCCGACATCCTCGATATCCGGCGCGAAGTTCGCTACGACCTCTATGACCTCAATCTCGAAATGCCCGACCCGCTGGTTCCGCGCGAAATGCGCTTCGAACTCAGCGAACGCGTTGCAGCTAACGGCAGCGTCATCGCGGCTCCGAATCCGCAGGATGTCGCCGATCTGATCGCACGCATCCGCGCCGCCGGAGTGTCCTCGGTGGCGGTGTCGTTCCTTCACTCCTGCATCAATGCAGAAAACGAGATCGAAGTCGGACGTGCGATTCGCGAAGAGCTACCGGACGTCTCCATCAGCCTGTCGTCGCGTGTCGCATCCGAAATCCGGGAGTTTGAGCGGACGACCACTGCAACGGCGAACGCCTACGTCCAGCCGCTCGTCAAAGCCTACCTCAACGAGCTGGAGAGCCGTCTGAAGCAAGCCGGCATTAGCGCGGCGCTCCGCATCATGCTGTCGAGTGGTGGAACGACGACCGCAGCTGTCGCGGCGGATGTTCCGATCGCGGCCGTGGAATCCGGGCCGGCCGGCGGCGTTCTCAGCGCCGTGAATGCCGGCCGAGCTTCGGGCTTCAATGACGTGTTGGCCTTCGATATGGGGGGCACGACGGCCAAGGTCTGCACCGTGACGGGTGGCGAGCCTTCCGTCGTCCATCTCTTTGAAACGGCACGCGTACGGCGCTTCAAGAAGGGAAGCGGCCTCCCGCTTCTCGTGGCGAGCATCGATCTGATCGAGATCGGCTCCGGCGGCGGAAGCATTGCCCGCGTATCGGATTTGGGCCTGCTGACGGTCGGGCCTGAAAGTGCCAGTTCGCATCCCGGACCGGCTTGCTACGGTCTCGGCGGCAAGGAGCCGACCGTCACAGATGCGGATCTCACACTGGGTTATCTCAACCCGAAATTCTTCCTCGGCGGCAAGATGGAGCTCCACCCCGAGGCCGCGGTTCAAGCGCTGGACGCTGTTGGAGGCCGGCTGAATCTCTCGGCGGAAGACACGGCGAAAGGCATCTTTAATGTCGTGAACGAGGCAATGGCCGGAGCGGCACGCGTCCATATCGCGGAGAAAGCGCAAGACCCGCGCCAGTTTACCTTGATCGCCACCGGCGGTGCCGGGCCTGTTCATGCCGTCGAGATCGCTCGAAAGCTGCGGGTGCCACGTGTCCTTTTCCCGATCGGGGCGGGCACGGGATCATGTCTCGGCTTCCTCGCAGCGCCCGTCCGTGTTGAGCGTTCCTGGTCGCGTCCCTCACGCCTAGATGCGTCCTTCAACTGGGAAGAGGCCCGGACTGCCATGACCGCCATGCGCCAGGCCGCAGGCGAGGAAATCGCCGGCGGGTTGCCGACCTCAACAATCGTGGATTGGTATCTGCTTGTCGAGATGCGCTATTTGGGCCAAGGCGCCAACGTCGTTGTCCGCTTTCCGTATGAGGAGCCGGGTGCCGATTTCGTGCCGTCGTTGATCGACGCCTTCCAGGAGAAATACCGCGAGACCTATGGCGGAACATTGCCGGCAGGCCAGCCGGAGGTCGTGACATGGCGTGTCATCGGCTCAACCCGCCAGGACATCCGTGAATTCGTCTGGCCGACTGTAAGCGATCGAGGAGCGCCGATTGAGCCCGCCGCCCGCCGTGCCGCGTTCTGTCCCGTCGAAGACGCGATGCGCGAGATCCCGGTGTACCACCGCTACGGTCTGCCGCCGGGAACGGCGCTGTCCGGGCCACTGATCCTCGAAGAGGACGAATCCACAATTGTCGTTCCCATGACCGCACGGATCGAGGTCCTCGAGAACCTCAGCATTCTCGTGACGCTGGAGGCATGACCATGAAAGCGCTCGATCCCGTTTCTCTCGAAATCCTCTGGACGCGTCTCGTCAGCCTAGTCGATGAATCCGCCGCGACACTGGTAAGGACATCGTTCTCGAGCATCGTGCGGGAATCCAACGACTACGCCGTTGTTCTGCTCGATCGGAATTGTCAGCTTCTGGCCCAGTCAAGCCAGAGCATTCCATCCTTCATCTGCACGCTGCCGCAGACGGTGCGACACTTCCTCGATGTCTTTCCGCGCGAGGAATTGCGGCACGGTGACATCATGATCACCAATGATCCGTGGCTCGGCACCGGTCATCTGCCGGACATCAACGTGGCGATGCCAATCTTCCAGGGCGAAGTTCTAGTTGGTTTCGCCGGCACCGTGGCCCACGCTCCGGACATTGGCGGAAGGTTAAGGTCGCCGAGCACCGCGGAGCTGTTCGAGGAAGGCCTGCGGATCCCGCGCTCCAAGCTCATCTCGAACGGTGAGATCAACCAAACCCTGGTGCATATCATCCGGGACAATGTTCGCGTGCCCGATCAGGTCATGGGCGACATCTGGGCCCAGGTCGCCGCAAACCGGATGCTGGGACAGCGGCTGCTCGATACGCTCGCCGAAACCAAGTGCGACTTGCAGGCGGTTGGCTCCGAGATGCAGGCCCGCTCCGAACGGGCGATGCGGAGTGCTCTCCAAACCTTGCCCGACGGCAGCTATGAGCACGAGATCAGTGTTGACGGCTTCCTGGAGCCCGTCACGATCCGATGTCGCATCGACGTGCAGGGTGACTGCATCGCCGTCGACTTTGCCGGCTCCTCGCCCCAGGTTCCTCGCGCGATCAATGTCGTGCCGATCTACACTTTCGCCTATTCGGCCTACACGCTGAAATGTGTGCTTGCCCCAAACGTGCCGAACAATGACGGCTCATTTCGGCCCATCCAGGTGTCTGCGCCCTTGGGATCGATCCTCAACCCGCGCTTTCCCGCGGCGGTAAGCGCCCGCGCGATGACGGGACACCTGATCCCGTCCGCCATCATGGGCGCTTTGGCGCAGGCCATTCCGGACAAGGTCAGCGCAGCGCCCGGTTCGCCGCTTTGGTGCGTCCATCTGGCGGGGGCGGACAACGGCAAGCGCTTCGCCTCCACGTTCTTCCTGAATGGCGGGCAGGGGGCGACGGCGCAGAGCGACGGGCTTCCGACGCTCAGCTTCCCCAGCAATCTTTCGAACACACCGATCGAGGTTATCGAAACGCAGGCACCGGTGCGGGTTCTTCAGCGTGCCTTGCGCAGGGGCACCGGCGGAACCGGCCTCCACAAAGGCGGCGATGGCCAGGTCTTCGAAATATTGATGATCGGCGCTGAGCCCGTCACCGCCTCGTTCATGGCCGATCGCCTCAAAACCCCGGCACCTGGCCTTCTTGGTGGCGGCGCCGGCGCGGTGGGACGTGTCCTGCTGGATGGCTCACCCATCGATCCGCGCGAAATTATAACCATTCAGCCGGGCTCGCGCCTGAGCCTCGAAACTCCTGGCGCGGGCGGCTTCGGCACCTCTCAGCGAGGTCCATCCATCTGAGGCACGCGTAGACAATCCATCATCATGCAAGGAGAATGGAAATGCAGATCATGAAATTTGCAGCCGTCGTCGCGGCAACCGTCACAGCTTCGATTTCCGTGGCGCAGGCCGAAGACTGGACTCCCAAGCAGCCGATCGAGATTGTCGTAGGTTTCGCGCCGGGCGGTGGAAGTGACCAAGCCGCACGCACCATCATTGCGGCGGCTCAGGGTGACATCCCCGTGCCGCTCGTGGTGGAGAATAAACCAGGGGCGGCAGGCGTTCTCGCGGCGCAGAATGTCGCCCATGCGAGGCCCGACGGCTATGTTCTGCTCGTGGCAGGCGGTTCGGAATCGACATCGGTGCCGGCGCACCGGGCTGTGCCCTACGATCCCGCGAAGGACTTCACATCGATCATCCGCCTCACGAACAACCCGTTCTTCTTCATCGTGAAATCGGATTCTCCATTCAAGACGATTGGTGACTTTGTTGCTGCGGCAAAGGAGCGGCCGGGCAAGATCTCAGTTGGTAACACCGGCATCGGAAGCCTCCCTCATTCGATTGCACTCATGATGGAGAAGGCTGCCGGAATTGATCTCAAGGACGTGCCGTTCCAGGGTGGCGCCCCGGTCATGCAGGCGCTGCTTGGCGGTCAGCTCGATATCGCCATGGGCGCCACTGAAGAAATCCAGGGACAGATCGAGGCTGGAACCGTGCGCATCCTCGCCGGAAGCGCCGAACAGCGGTCGAGCCATTGTCCCGATGCGCCCACGCTGAAAGAGCTCGGCTACGATGTTATCGCCACGAACATGAAGGGTTTGGTCGGCCCGGCAAACCTTCCGCCCGAGGCGGTGAAGTACCTCCACGATAAATTCCATGCAGCGATGGAGAAGGACGTGTGGAAGGCATTTGCCGAGCGGGTTGGAGAGCCGACGAACTATCAGAACTCCGCCGACTTCGCGCGCTCCCAGACGGAGCAGCTTGACCGCGTTCGAGCCGCCCTGACGCGCTGACCACAAGGACGCGCCTGCCTCGCGCAGCATGCGTTTTCCGGCGGATGAAAGGATATTGCGATGAACCGCGATATGATCGCCGGGTCGTTCGTCCTTCTGGTGGGGGCATCGGCCATTCTTCTCGCGTCTCGATTCCCTGCGGATGGGGAGGGGCCGGCCAGTTCGGCCTATTTCCCGCGGCTTGTCGGCTGGATGATCTGCGGAACTGGAGCGCTGATCTTTGCGCAGGCTCTTTTGACGAGAGAGAAGATACCGGAATGGCGGCTCCGCCCGATCGGAATGCTCCTCGTCGGCATCTTTGCCTTCAGTATCCTTATCGGCTCGGGCGGCCTTGTCCTGGCAGCGGCCTGTTGCGCCTTGATCGGGACCTACGCGGCCCCTTTTACGGGTTTCAAGCAAAGGCTAGTGACCGTCGGCGTCATCACAGCCCTGGCGGTCGTCGTCTTCAAGGTGTTCCTGCAGCTTAACTTCAGCGTGTGGCCGACATGGATCTCTTAAACAACCTCGTTTACGGCATGAGCGTTGCGCTGGCTTTTGATAATATTGGCTATTGTCTTCTTGGCGCGACACTGGGAACCCTGATTGGCGTCCTTCCGGGAATTGGCCCTCTCGCGACTTTTGCTATTCTTCTGCCTATTTCGTTCTACATGCCGGCGGTGGGCGCCATCATTATGCTCGCCGGCGTCTATTATGGTGCGCAATATGGCGGTTCGATCACCTCAATCCTCGTGAACATTCCAGGCGAGGCCTCGACCGTGGTGACCTGCCTGGACGGCCATAAGATGGCGTTGCAAGGACGCGCGGGGGCTGCCTTGGCCGTGGCTGCTCTTGCCTCTCTCTTCGCCGGATGTGTCGTAACGCTTGTCGTGGCCATTGCCGGGCCCACTCTGGTCAAAGTGGCACTACTCTTCGGACCCGAAGAATATGTCGCGTTGCTGACTCTCGGACTCGTCTCCTCGGTGCTCCTTTCCGGAGGGTCCATGGTCAAGGCCGTTGCAATGGCCTTGATCGGCCTGCTTCTCAGCCTGGTGGGCATGGACGTTAATACGGGAACCGACCGTTTTACGTTCGGGCTTCTCGAACTCTCCGACGGCATCGGTTTCACGGCCGTATCGATTGGCCTTTTCGGAATCGCGGAGATCGCGACAAGTATCGAGGAAACCGGCGGGAGGGGGCGGGTCATCGAAAAGATCACCCGACTTTGGCCGACTCGTGAGGATGCCCATCGGTCGATAAAGCCTGTGCTCCGCGGCACCGCGCTTGGAACGGTGCTTGGGATCCTGCCTGGGGGAGGCGGCACCATGGCAGCATTCGGAGCCTACAGCCTCGAGCGAAAGCTCTCGCGGCGGCCTCAGGATTTCGGCAATGGCGCCGTCGAGGGCGTCGCTGGTCCGGAAGCCGCGAACAACGCCGCGGCTCAGGCGAATTTTATTCCGATGCTCAGCCTTGGAATTCCTCCTAATGCTCTGATGGCCCTTATGTTGGGAGCCATGATCACGCATGGGATTACTCCCGGTCCTCAAGTTATGATCAAGCAGCCGGACCTGTTCTGGGGCCTGATCGCCAGCATGTGGATCGGCAATGTTATTCTTGTCATTTTGAACCTGCCGATGATCGGCGTATGGGTATCGCTGCTTCGTATCAAGTACAGTTATCTGTTCCCCGGGATCCTGGTCCTGACAGCGATAGGCGCGTTCTCCGAGTCCAACCGAATATTCGATGTCTACATTCTGATCGTGTTTGCTCTGCTGGGTTACATGTTGAAGAAGCTGGATTTCCCGGCGGCGCCTCTTCTTCTGGGACTTGTTCTCGGCCGGGAATTCGACGAACAGCTTAGACGCGCGCTTCTTCTCGCTGATGGCGACTGGATGACCTTCGTCGAGCATCCCATTGCCTTGGGGCTCCTCATATTGACGGCCATTTTCGTCTTGCTTATCGCTCTCCCAAGCACTCGAAGGGCAAGAAATAGCGCTTTGGCGGCAGAAGATTGATGCGTAAGACGATCAGAGCCTCCTCTCTGGAGCCGGGCAGGGAGTCACGCTCACGCTTACGCCCCGGTCGAGTTTGGTGATCCTATGCGCGAGAGAGAACTCAGTCGCGTGCAGCAGGAGATGGTGGCGAAGATCACCGACTTCATTCGGCGAAATAATCTTCCGGCCGCTTATCACCTCACGGAATCTGAACTCGCGGAAGAGTTCGGGGTGTCGCGGTCACCGGTCCGCGTCGCTCTCAAGGTCTTGGCAGAACGGGGGGTCGTAGTCGCCGCGGCAAACCGGGGCCATTATCTGGCCCAGCACGCCGAAGCCATGCCTGAGGACTCCGAAGCCGAAACGTCGGCATCTGACGTTGCGCTCTATGAGCGGATCGCCATGGATCGGATGCGCGATAACGTTCCGGAACAGTTCACGGAGGCGAGCTTTATGCGGCGTTATTGCGTGTCCCGGACGCAGCTCGTGAGAACCTTGAATCGCCTCGCCCAGGACGGTCTTCTTCGCCGTGGCATTGGCAATGGGTGGGCGTTCATGGCGGTGCTGAATTCCGACGATGCATATGATGCTAGTTATCGCTTCCGGATGTTGATTGAGCCGGCCGGCCTGCTTGAGCCGACCTTCAAGCTCAACAAGGCGGCTCTAGAACGCAGCCGCCGCGCTCATGAGCAAATCTTGAGGCTGTCAGAGAAGAAGGACTTTTACGGAAGAGATCTGTTTGACGTGAACGGGGAATTTCATGAGGCTTTGGCGTCAATGTCGGGAAATCCCTTCATCCTTCAGGGAGTCCAGCAGCAAAACCGGTTGCGGCGGCTAAGTGAGTATTTCTCTTACGCCGACGGAAGCCGGGTAGGTGAACTGGTCCGCGAGCATTTCGAAATTATGGACGCTGTCGTCTCCGGAGATCTCGTGTGGGCATCGACGTTGCTCCGCCGCCACCTGGAGATCGCGAAGCGCCGTCCTCCGCCGTTTCGCAGCACGATATGAAGAAACACTCTCCCCTGCGGCCTCAGCCAATACGTGTTGGGCCAGACAAATGCGGGCTTTGTCGAGGTTAAACATGACTTGATCCCGCTTGGCGCAGGCTGGTAGCAACTAGGCACTCTGTGGCAAGATCTCCAGGTATGCTTCAGATGCGGCTGTCTGTTTGTATGCTGTTGAATCTTGATGAACTTCTTCAAAGCTAACGAAAGGCAACTGACAGTAACCCGCGAGGAACCTTGTGTGTTACGCTCCTAACGTCTGACTGCCTCGGCCGAAACGCCATTGGGCGTTTCCGCTGCTCTTCCTATCAAATCTCTATCCGCTCGAACCGGGTTAGAAGCCGAGGGCTAGGGCGCCACCGGTAAGCCCAGCGCCCGCGGCTGCCAGAAGCAACCGGTCTCCACGACGGAGGCGGCCTTCTGCCTCCGCTATCGAAAGAGACAGCGCGATTGTGCCGGCTGACGAGTTGCCATACTCACCGATCGTTTCGATGAGGCGGTCCTTGGTGAGGCCAAGCTTGTTTGACACGGCCTCGGAGATCCGGGCGTTTGCCTGATGAGGGACGAAATAATCTATCTCGGTAATCTTAAGCCCAGCATGGTCGAGGGCGCGTTCCGAACAGCACGCCATCATATCCACGGCCTGCAAGAAGACCTCTCGCCCATCGCGAAGCGTCATCAATGTTTCCCTTGGATCGGGCGCCTCGGTATACGGCTTGCGGCTGCCCCCGGCAGGGATCGAGATCAGATCATAATGAGCGCCTGACGAAGCGAGATCGACGCCGAGCACGCCGGTCGCGGGATCTTCGGAGGGTGCGAGAAGCGCGGCGCCCGCAGCATCGGCAAAGATAACGGCGCTGGCCCGTTCTTCGGGGTTGATGCGGCGACTAAGGATGTTGCCGGCGATAACGAGAGCGGCGCGGCGATGCGTCCTAACGTAGCCGTCAGCCAGCGTAAGAGCGTAAAGGAAGCCGGAGCACGCACCGGCAAGATCCACCGCTCCGGCCTGTGTTAGGCCGAGCCGGTACGCGACGAGAGGTGCCGTAGGGGGAAGCAGGTGGTCAGGCGTCGAGGTTGCGAGGAGAACGAGGCCAATCTCATCACGGGCAATCCCTGCATTCTGAAGGGGCCGCTCGCCGGCGAGGACAGCCATGTCGCTCATGGCTTCGTCGTCTGCCGCCCAGCGTCGATTGCTGATTCCGGTGCGGCGCAGAATCCATCCGGGCTCCAGCCCCAGCCGCTCCTCGATCTCTGCGTTTGGCACGATCCGCGCAGGTGCGTAATGGCCAAGCCCCACAAGCCGGCTGGTCCGCGCTCGGCTCATGACAATGCCTCTGCGGCGTCTATGATGGCGGTGAACGCAAGGTCTACTTCCTCGCCGATCGTGCAATAGGGCATCATCAGGTAGACGACATTGCCGAGCGGGCGCAGCAGGATATCGCGCTCGCGGAAGAAGGCTCGTAGCCTCGGGCCGATGGCCGCTAGATAACCGTCATCTTTCACCCGAAGATCTAGGGCTGCGATGGTCCCGCACTGGCGGATGTTGTCGAAGCGCGCATCGTGGGACAGCCTCTTGAGCCAGTCTGCCTGCCGTGCGGTGAGCGTCGCAATTCGCTCGTACACCGGCTCCGTCTCCCAGACCGACAGATTGGCTACCGCCGCCGCGCAGGCAATCGGGTTGGCCGTGTAGGAACTGGAATGGAAAAAAGTCCGGCTGCGTTGCGAAGAGAAGAAGGCCTCGTAGATCGCGCTCGTGCACAGCGTCGCCGCCAGCGGAAGGGAGCCGCCGGTCAGTCCCTTGGAGGTGCACAGGATGTCCGGTTGCACATTGGCCTGTTCGCAGGCGAAAAGCGTACCCGTCCGACCCCAGCCGGTCATCACCTCGTCGGCGATGAACAGCACGTCGTGGCGGGTTGCGATGCGGCGCAGTTCCGTCAGCACCTCGGGCGCGAACATCATCATCCCGCCGGCCCCCAGCACCAGCGGCTCGATCAGCAACGCTGCGATATCGCCCGCATGGCACAGCCGCTCGAATTCATCCAGTGTGGGCTGTGGATTCGAACCGGGAAAAGGAATGCGAGCCACTTCAAACAGCAAGGGCTCGTAGGCGTTCGTAAAGACGGAGCGGGCTCCGACCGACATCGCGCCCACGGTGTCGCCGTGATAGCTGTGCTCCATTACCACAATGCGCCGCCGGCCGGTGTTTTGATTGTGGTGGAAGCCCAACGCCATCTTCAGCGCCACCTCCACGGCCGTAGAGCCGCTGTCGGAATAGAACACATGCGCCAGCCCTCCCGGCGCGAGGCGCAGCAGGCCGCGGGCCAGGTCTTCCGCCGCGCCGTGGGTGAACTCCGCGAAGATCACCTGATCCAAGGTCTGCGTCGCCTGGGCAATCGCCGCCATGATCGCAGGATGGCTGTGCCCATGGGTGATGACCCACCACGACGAGATAGCGTCCAGAACATTGCGACTGTCCGAGGTCTCGATGAACGCGCCGTGGGCACGCAGGGCACGCGGGAAAGGGGGCTCAACAGCGTGCTGGGTGAAGGGATGCCAGACGGGAGAACGAGTCACCGAAAAGGCTCCTGAAATGTTCGAATGTCGAAGTTATCGGCAAAGGCTCTCGCGAGAGTGTCGCGGTTCAGCACGTTGAGCCAAGGCAGCCGGCCGAGCCGCCGCACCCCGCTGAGTTCCTGAATGGTGCGCTCGCTGTCCTCCATCGGATCGCCAATGAAGGCTATTCCATGCACCGGGATGGAGCGGGCCCGGAGCGCCTCGAGCGAAAGGAGCGTGTGATTGATGGTCCCAAGGGCGGTGCGGGCGCAAAGCACCGCGGGCAATTTCCAGCGCGTGAAGACATCGGCGAACACGATCCCTCGGGTCAACGGCACCATCAGCCCGCCGGCGCCTTCGATGACCAACGGCCCGTCCACAGCGGGGAGCTCAAGGGCGGCTGGATCGATTTGGACGTCGTCCAGTTCCGCGGCAAGGTGCGGAGAGACTGGGGTGCTCAGCCGCCATGCTTCCGACAGGACGCGACATCCAGAAAGCCGAGCCACGATTTCACTGTCGGTTTCCTCCTGCAGACCAGCCTGCACGGGTTTCCAATAGCTTGCACCCATTGCGCCTGCGAGCGCTGCCGCGAACACTGTCTTTCCGATCCCCGTGTCCGTTCCCGTGACCAGAACTCGTGTCATGCCATCTCGTCCCGAAGGGCGTTGCCGAGCGTATCCATGAGCGCGCGGATCGCCGTTTCATCGACATTCAGCGTGATGGCGATGCGAAGCCTGGCCGTTCCCTCCGGGACGGTTGGCGGGCGGATGGCGCGGACATCGAAGCCGGCGGATTGAAGACAGTCGGCAAGAGCGATCGCGCGGGCATTGCTGCCGACGATGACGGGCAGAATTTGTGAACCGCTCCAGGGCAGTCCAAGTGTGTGCAAGCGTTCGCCGGCGAATTCGACCAAGGCCTGCAACCGAGCACGACGTTCCGCGTCCTCAGCGACCAGACGCAGCGCAGCGCGAATCGCAGCCGCCACTAATGGACTAGGCGAAGTGGCATAGATGAAAGGGCGGGCCCGATTGACGAGGTAATCGCACAGCATGGGATCGGCGGTTACCAATGCGCCAGAGACGCCCAGCGCCTTGCCACAGGTGTGCACCACAACGACGTTCTCATCACCTTCAACATCGGCAGAGAGACCACGTCCATTCTCTCCAAACACGCCCGTGGCATGTGCCTCATCCACGATCAGGAAAGCTTCATGGCGCTCGGCAAGGCTTGCCAGATCGGCGAGTGGTGCCCGGTCGCCATCCATTGAATACAGGCTTTCCACGACGATCCAGGGCGTCCCGCTACCGCCTGCCGCGCGCCATGCGCAGATCGCGCGGTCCATGGCCTCTGCGCTGTTATGCCGAACGGTCTGTGCCGTCGCACGGCTGAGGGCGATGCCCTCATGTGCGCTGGCGTGAATGAGCTCGTCATGAACAATGAGGTCGCCGCGCTGTGGAAGCGTCGACAACACCGCCACGTTGGCTGCGTACCCGCTGCCGAAGAACAGCACCTTCCGCGCTCCGAAGAAGGCGGCGGCTTCCGCCTCCAGCGCCTCGAATTCCGAATGATTGCCGCGCAAAAGGCGTGATCCGCCGGCGCCCACGGGCACCCCTCGATCAAGCGCCTCGCAGATAGCGGGGGCAAGACATCCGGAACCGGCGATCCCGAGATAATCGTTGGATGTAAAGTCCAGCCCAGTGCCTAACGAGAGGCTGCGCCGCCGCCCTTTTCGCCTAAGACCCTCCAATGTGCGCCCGAACCGTGCCAGCGCGGGAAGGTTCATTCGGCGGCGTCCAGTTCCATCGGCATGATGCCGAGCCGACGAAACAAGGCCTGGTCACGGTCTTCGCCGGGATTTTCGGCGGTCAGCAAGGTCTCACCGATGAAGATCGAATTGGCACCGGCAAAGAAGCACAGGGCCTGCATCTCGTCCGTCATGTCGTTCCGGCCAGCGGACAGACGCACGTAAGAACGCGGCATCAGGATGCGGGCCAGCGCGATAGTGCGCACGAACTCGATCGGATCAAGTTGTTTAGCCTCGCCGAGCGGTGATCCCTCGATGGGGATGAGCATGTTGATCGGCACACTCTCGGGCGGCTCCGGCAGGTTGGCGAGCGTCACCAGCATGGACACGCGATCGGCCGCCCCTTCGCCCATGCCGACGATTCCCCCGGCGCAGACTTTCATGCCGGCCTCCCGGACATGATTGAGGGTCTCAATGCGGTCGGCAAAGGTGCGCGTTGTGATGATCTCGCCGTAGAAACGTTCCGATGTATCGATGTTATGGTTGTAATAATCGAGACCGGCGTGGGCGAGCGTCTGGGCCTGTTGCGGGCTCAGCATGCCGAGCGTCATGCATGTCTCCATGCCGAGAGCTTTTACGCCTTCGACCATCGCCACGATGACATCCATGTCGCGATCCTTGGGGCTGCGCCAGGCGGCACCCATGCAATACCGCGTGGCGCCGCCCTCACGAGCCTTGCGTGCTTCGGCAAGAACCCGCTCGACCTCCATCAGCTTGGAGGCCTTCAAGCCTGTCGGATTGTGCGCCGACTGGCTGCAATAGCCACAATCCTCCGGGCATCCTCCCGTCTTGATCGACAGCAATCGACTGACCTGAACCGCGTTCGGATCGAAAAACTGGCGGTGGACCGACTGGGCTCGAAATAGGAGGTCGTTGAAGGGTAGATTGTATATGGCCTGCGCTTCTGCCTCGGAAAGTGCTCCTGAGTCAGCGGGAAACCTTTCCCCGTAAGGGCGGGCTATAGTCATGGACATAGCTGGCTTCCCTTCCATTCGAACACAACATCAGGACGGCGTTTTTGAGATGCCTGTCTTTATCCGAAGTTCATGAGTATGCGGAAGAGGCGTGAACTCCGAGGTGCGAGCGGCTAGAGCGCTTCCTAGTCAAAAAGGCCTCTCGAAGGCAATCGGAGTTCGAATGACGATCCCCAAGTTGGAGCCTAACACGGCCGCGTTCCGACTTTCATTTCGAAATGGTCGTACTTACGGAGGGGAAGGACGTTGTGCGGGGAGCTGGTTCTAATATGCATCGGAGAGTTACGCCGCCTGAGTACGCGCATACCCTTAATCCTCATTCCTCCCAAACCTTCCCAAGTGCTCATCATGGGGGTGGCTACGCACGCGGGCGCGTGAGGGCAGCCCCCACCCCTGCCGCAGCCCTGCACGAGGCCCGTCAAGGTACCGTCACCGCCGCCACACCGTCACAGCGGGTGGAACGTGACGGCGTGACGTGCGTGACGGCACTTTAGGAGCGCCCAACCTGGCCGTATAGGGGGAGGGGTAGGCCCCCACAGGGATGGCACCTAAAGGATCGCGCTATGCAAGACTCTTCCGACGATTTGCCGGAGCGGACCGAAGCCGAAACTCCGCCTCGAACTTCAGCGTGGTGGGGCGGCGAAGTTTGGGCGGAGCTCGAGGGCCGGTTCTCGGAGCTTCAAGAACTCGTCATCGGAGTGCGCCTTGAAACTGAACAAGCAGCTCGAGGCGAGAGGCTGAGGAAAGGAACACCGGCGCGGAAGGCTGAGTGGCGGAGTCAAGCTCCGGTCGCGTATGATCGTCAGGTAGACATGGAAGTCCGCGCGTGGAACCTCATTCCTTACGTCGGCGCTATCAACCAAGTAGATATTCAGGCCCGCATCGACCACGCCGCACGGCTCGTTCCTTCTTTGAAGCAGCGCTTCGCCGCAAGGCAGCTGACTCCAGAGTTCATGAATGAATGGGGTGCGTTCTGCACCTCCGCAGGTGCTGTACAGCTGGTCTATCTTTCAGAGACTGAGGTAAGCGCCGCCAGGAAAGGTAAAGCGGGCGGCGACGCCGTCTCGACCGCGGGGCAGCGCCGCTGGTTCGCCCATTACTTCTTGCAGGTGTACGAAGGCCGCGGAAAACGCGATCGCGCTGAGCTAGCACTTGAGCGGCTAATCAATGCCATCGTCGACGGCGAAATTGCTGTTCCGTCTCGCTGGGACGTTGAGTGGTTTGAGCGCTTCTTGGACCTTCGTGACAATAAAGCATCGAACTCCCGGTATGGCCATTTAGCAGAGGCTTACCGTGGCGATCAGCTCTCCGTAGCTGAAATGAAACGCCTCATCCTTCAGCCGCCAGATGAGATCCCACCACTGGACCTTCAAATCCCGGAACCTTAGGTCGGGGGGAAGTCACCCTCCCGAGTTTCCCCATCTTCGCATTGCTGGTGGCCATCGGCGCTTCTTCCGAAACCTCCCTATTTTGCGGAGCGCTGCAACATGACTTCTTTTATCCAAGGGCAGCAGGCTGCACGGCTTGCTGACGAGAAACTCTGCACGATCAAGGCTGCCGCCCAGGCACTGGGTGTCCATGAATGGGCGCTTCGCCGTGCCATCAAGCGCGGCTTCGTCCCCGCTTACACCCCGTTTAACAGCCGTCGCCTTGTCCGCTTGTCGGAAGTGGTCGCGGCAATCGACGCCTCCAAAGTTGGGGGTGCGGCATGAGCGGCAACATATTCGCAGACAACGCACCCACCTTCTGGGATCGGGACCTCCGCGTCATCCCTCTTGAGCCGAACTCAAAGCGGCCGGCAAAGGGGCTCAAGAGCTGGCAGGCTTACCTTGCCTCGCCTCCCAGTGAAAAGACCCGCGGGCAATGGCTTAATCTGTTTGCCGATCATGGAATCGGCCTCCTTCTGGGAACCGAAGCCGTGCAGGGCTTCCTTCTCAGCGCTCTGGATGTCGATGATGACAAGCTCACCGCATTCTTCCTTAAATTTCTGGGTCTCGTCGGCGAGGCCCCAACGAACGTGCTCTCGGGCAAGCGTGGCAAGAAGGGCATTACGATCTTCGTTCGCGCTCCGATGGCGGGCGGTTTCAAGTCCCAGAAGCTTGAAGGTGGCGATGGGCTGGGCGACGTGGACGTGCTTGGATCGGGTAGGATGACGGTGATGCCGCCTTCGGTCCATCCAGACACCGGCATGGCTTACGAGGCCGTGGGCAAGGCGATCCTTGAGGTGAGCTACGATAGCCTTCCTGTGGTCACGGGCCACGAAATGGCTCTGATCAAGGTTGTGATCGGGTCGGATTACACCGCTGCCATCATCGGCGGAAAGACAACTCACGAGGCTGGTGTCGGCCTATCGGCCCAGCTTGTCGCTTCGGGTGCCACCGATGAAGAGATCCGCTCCCTCTTCGAGGCCCTTCTTCCGGACGACTACAACGGCGACACACTGGAGGAGCTTCCCGGCTGGGTCGCTTCGGCTCGGGAAAAAGGGTTCGGCACTGAACGCTCCGATAAGAAGAGCCTAACTGCGGCTCTCGTTGGCCTCGTTACGAGCAGCTCCGCTGAGCTCTTCAATGATGGTGACCGGACGGCTTTTGCTTCGGTGCCGATGCAAGAGGGCATCGCAACTTATCGGGTGCTTTCGGAGGACTTCGCTCTTTGGCTGCGCCATCAGGCGCATGTCACGCTTGGCAAAGCCGTGGGCGCCGGCCCTCTGACGGAGGCACTGGGAACCATCGAGGCACTGGCCCTTTTCGAAGGCGCTACTCGTCGCATCGATATTCGCGTGGCGGGCGATGACCAGAAGATCGAGATCGATCTCGGCACACGCGACGGGCGTACCGTCGCGATTACGAGTGATGGGTGGAAAGTTAATCCCACCTCTCTGCACAAGTTCGTGCGCGGTGCCGGGTTCGACGTTCTGCCTGAACCTGCTCGGGGTGGTTCACTGCGTGTCCTCCAAACCTTCCTGGGGCTGGACGATCAGAACTACAACCTTCTGATTGCCTTCTTGCTGAATGCGCTGAAGCCAACGGGTCCGTACTTCATCCTTCTCGTGGAAGGAGAGCAGGGCTCCGGCAAAAGCTTCTTCTGCGAGGTCATCAAACGCGTCATCGACCCCAATAAGGCGTCCCGCCTCCGTCTGCCGGACAACGAGAAGGACCTGATGATCCAGGCCAAGGATTATCGCCTTCTCAACTTCGATAACGCCTCCGGCATGCGTGGGGATATGTCCGACGTCCTATGCGCTCTCGCCACCGGGAGCGGCATTGCAGTTCGTAAGCTGTACACCAACGGCGATCTGCACGTCATGACCTACGCTCGCCCGTTCGTCATCAACGGCATTGCTGGTTATGCGAACCGCGCGGACCTTATGGAACGTGCCATTCCGATCAAGCTGCCCCCTATGCAGGAGGGCAGCCGCAAGACGGAAGCAGAAATGCTAGCGGAGTTCGAAAGCATCCTTCCTGGTGTCCTGGGCGCGCTTTACGATGCTGTTGCGGCAGCGCTCCGCAACTATCACCAGGCGGACTTCCCTCGTCATATCCGCATGGCGGACTCTGCTCGCTTTATCCATGCGGCCGACGCGGCTTTCGACGAGCCTGGCGCCATCATCAATGCCATCACCGCTGCGCAACACAACTTCATCGTTGATCGCATCAGCGATGAGCCACTCGTCATCAAACTCCGCGCCATAACCCGGCACGGAACTTTCACCGGATATGTGGCGGACCTCTTCGCGACATTCGATCTTTCCGACCAGGGTCTCCCCCGGTCGCCGTCGCGTCTATCCAACGCACTCGATCGCATGCGTCCCGCCATGGCAAAAGCGGGCGTGTACGTCGAGTTCATGGCGCGGGATCGCCGCGGACGTCCGCTGAAGATCTGGTCGGATCCGACGGAGGGCGGCGTCCCGAAGTTCTAGCGTGACGCGTGACGAGGGTGACGACGATTCACCATCATCCCCGTCAGCCCTGGGGAGGGGTACTCCCCCCAGGGCCCCCCCGTACCCCGTGGGGCGCCGTCACAGCCGCCACACCCACACAGAACACCGTCTGTTGCCGCGATTTCAACCTTGATGAAGTAGAGATTCGAAATACAACGAGGCTAGACGTCTCTTCGGCTCTCGTTATTTCTGGTTCTGCCGGTTACTCCCGTGGTTACAGCGAGAGCAGCTGTCCGATCTCCAAAAAATTTATTGCGATTACTTGTGCGGGTTACAGCGGCGTGTTTCCATTTTCCTTTTTCATGCCTGTAGGTGATGGGCTCACAAAATGGATTTTTCAGTCAAACTCACGAAGCGGACGCGCAAACGCAAGCTGAAAACAGGACAGGTGGTTCTCCACGATCGCTACGTCCTGAACTACCGAGATCCCAACAGCGGCCTGCGCCGTCAGGAGTTCTTTGAGCGGAAGAAAGAGGCTGAAGCCCGCCAGCGCGAGCTGCAGAACCAAGTGGCGGACAATGCTTACGTGGACCAGCGCGCGGTGCCCACCGTGGAAGACGCGGTGAAGCACTGGCTGGCCGACCGTGAGGGCAAGGTGAAGGCCACCACTCTGGCCGGCTACAAGGTCGTGACGAAATGCATTGTCGGACCGCTTCTGGTCGGCACGCGGCGGGAGAGGGCGGAATACACGGCGACGAAGGCGAAGCCGAAGAACGCCACCTTTCTCAAGATGCTGGGCGACGTGAAGCTGAATGAGCTGACCACGGCGATGATCCGGCCTTGGCATCGCACGCTGGTTGAGCAGTGCGGGCAGTACACCGCCAACCGCGCAAAGGCGCACCTCAAGTCGGTCTTGGCGCTGGCAGAGGAGGATTTCAACATCCGGGCGCCGTCTATGCCGACAGGCCTGAGCCGGGCTCGTCACAAGGCTAAGAAGGCCATCCTGAGCACCGAAGACATTCCGGGCCATCGTCGTCGCAGCGAAGGACGACGGGGAACACGGGATCTATTATGCCCTCCCGTTCTTGGCAGGCACGCGCCCAAGCGAACAACTCGGCCTGCTTTGGGAGGATGTGGACTTCGACAAGAATGTCATCCGCATTCGACGAATTCAGGAGCGGGACGGCACGTTCACTGAAATGACGAAGACGGAGGCAGGCACTCGCGAGATTCCGATGGGCGCAATCCTTCGCGAGATGCTGCTGGAATGGCGGGTCCGCTGTCCCCGCAAGGGCAAGGGGCTTTATCGTGTCTTTCCTGGCCCCGGCCGGCTTCAGCCTTGGCCCAAGCCCCGCATCGGAGGCGGCGGGCCGCTGCTCTACCAGAACTTCCGCCGCCGCTATTGGGAACCAGCCTTTGAACGGCTGAAGCTGCCCTATGTCACGCCGCACTCTGCCCGGCACTCGTTCATCTCGACGCTCCAGGCTCAGGGCATCGAGGTCGGTCTAGTGGCGCAGATCGCCGGCCATGCCAATCCGACGGTGACGCTCGGCCATTACACGCAGGCTGTTCGAGGTGGCGCTGCGGCGGTGGCCGCGCTGGACGCCGCCTATGGGTGAGGTGAGGTGCAGGCCGGGCGCACGCAGCGGAGCAGGGACGTACGCGGACGGCCTGTCAATCTTCTCATACCTTCCTGCTCCAGCGAGGCCGAAGGGACTCGGAGCTGGCAACAAACTCGCCTTTGCTCGCGTTGCCGGATGTCGGTCAAAGTAACGGACACTTCTGCCACAGCATCAGGATCTGGAATGTGCCGTGGGTGAAGGTACTTCAGCGAGTCGGCGTTGCCACATAGGGAAGTGTGTGGCGTCGGCGCAAAAAAAAAGGAGCAAGAGAGAATCCATGCCGCGTTTGTCGAGGGGCAAGAGGAGTCGGTGGCGTGAAAGACATCTCGTCCTAAGACTGACGCGGCATAAAGTGGTTGCATGTTCTCAAAGATCGGACCTGCCGACGGGGGCAAGTTCATTTTTGAAGCGCTCAGCATTGCGTGCGTAGAGCGCGGACACCTCCAGGAATTCCCGGAGTTCTTCCTCGCTTAAAACGCGACGTAGTTGGGCTGGCGCACCGGTCCACAACTCGCCTCGTTTGACTCGTTTGCCCGCGGTAAGGAGTGCGCCCGCGCCGACGATGCCGCCTCCTTCCACCACCGCGCCATTCAGGATAGTGGAAGCCATCCCCACGAATGCTCCGTCTTCCAGCGTACAGCCATGAATGAGACAGGAATGACCGACGGTGACATCGTTGCCAATGAAGGTGGCGAAGGGGCCTGGATCGACGTGGATTATCGTATTGTCCTGAACATTTGTCCGGGCACCGATGCGGATACTGTTGGCATCACCGCGTAAAACGCAATTGAACCAGATTCCCGATTCGGGGCCGATCTCTACGTCTCCAATGATGGTGGCGGTGGGTGCGACCCAGGCGGACGGCGCCGTCCGGGGGGCATGGTCGCCGAGACGATAGAAAGTTGACGGAGCAGTAGCAGCCAGGTTGTCCATGGAATACTTTCTTTCCGCTTACAGATAGTAGGACTTGTGCATGATCTTCCATTCGCCCTTGCAAAGCGCAAGGTTGAAAAGATCCTGACCTTCGAGCGTCCGTTCTCCCATGACGAAGGCAAACGGAACGCGCACGCTGGCGATGTGATCGACAATGCGGATGTCGATCTCTTTCGCTTTTTCCTCAGCGTTGTCGAACTTGCTGTGGAGGGCGCCGATGGTCTCGACGAACTCGTTGAGGGTCAGCGTCCGGATCTCGTCGCCTTTTACGTAGTAATGCGCGATGTTTGCCTTGGGATCGAAAGTGGCACGAAAGCCCGCTTCGTCCCAATTGCGCACCGCATCCAGATAGC
The DNA here is from genome assembly GCF_052542005.1 of Terrihabitans aquatilis. Classification (NCBI taxonomy): domain Bacteria; kingdom Pseudomonadati; phylum Pseudomonadota; class Alphaproteobacteria; order Hyphomicrobiales; genus Terrihabitans; species Terrihabitans aquatilis. The sequence goes on from NZ_JBOCUO010000003.1 coordinate 417,015, forward strand.
GCTCGATCACGGCGCGGACTGCGCCCATCTGATCGGCGCTGCTCGCTTCGGTCATGCCTGTAGTTCCTTCTTTTGTTGTCGAGAGCGTCGGCCGGAAACTGCCGGCCGCCTAGGGATAAGCGGGGGCGGTGATGCCACGTTCATTCGTTTCAGATGTTGCGTCCGCTCCAGTAACGGGCACGTATTTCGCGCTTGAGGACTTTTCCGACATTGCTGCGTGGCAGTTCCGACCAAACGATTACTTTTTTCGGTGTTTTGATGCTTCCGAGCTGTTTCTTGCACAGGGCGATGATCTCATCCTCGGATATGGTTTCGCCCGGCTTCAGTTCGATTACGGCGGTGACGGCCTCGCCCCATTTCTCATCCGGCGTGCCGATCACGGCGCAGTCCTGGACGGCGGGATGACGCCAGATCACCTGCTCCACCTCTCCAGGGAAGACGTTGAAGCCGCCGCTGATGATGATGTCCTTGCTGCGGTCGACGAGGCGCACATATCCGCGCTCGTCCCTCACGCCGAGATCCCCGGTGCGGAACCAGCCTCCGCGCAGCGCCTTGCGCGTTGCCTCGTCATTGGCGGCATAGCCCTTGAACAGGTTCGAGCCGCGGCAGACCACCTCACCCGTGATTCCATCCGCCACCGCCTCGCCGTTTTCGCTGACGACGTCGATCATCGTCAGGGGACTGCCGCGGCCGATGCTGCCAAACCGGGCCGGATTCTCCGCAAGCGCTGCCGCGTGTTCGCGCGGCGACATGATCGAAACGGTGCTGGTCGCCTCGATCAGCCCGTAGAGTTGGGTCATTACCGGGCCGAAGACTGACCAGGCTTCCCTCAGCTTCTCAACCGAAATGGGAGCCGCTCCGTACATGAAGTATCTGAGGGACGAAAAGTCGAATGAGCGCACGTCCGGCTCGGTCAGCATCATGTAGAGCAGGGTGGGCGGCACGAAGATGTGCGTGATCCGGTGGCGGCCGATCGCCTCGAGAATGTCGCGCGGGCGGGGCTTTGACAGGATGACGTTGAGCCCGCCCTGGGCGAAGATGGACAGGGCAACATCGCCGGCCACATGCGTCAGCGGCGTCACCGCCAGATTGACCGGCGGCTCGTCCATCGGCAGAGCGAGACGGTAGTTCGATATGAGGGTCGACCAGTTTCGGCTCGCCCGCATGACACCCTTCGGCAGGCCCGTCGAGCCCCCCGTTGTCAACAGGGTAACGACATCCTCTGATCCGACATCCGTATCGATTGCGCTGGTATCCGCGTTGCGGACGAATTCGTCCATCGTCATGCAGCCATCCGCGGTGCCATCGATCACGACGATGCCCCGCAGGCTCGGAATCGCGGTGCGTATCTGCTCCACGGCCTTCGCAAAGTCGACATGGATGAACAGCCATTCCGGTGCGAACATGCGCATTGCATCGACACATTCATCGGCCGTGGCGCGCGGGTTGAGTGGCAGCGCCTGGAGCGGCAGGCGCTGAACAGCGAGCTGCACCGCGAACGTTGCGGGATGGTTCGGCAGCCAGCTGGCAATCCGGGCGCCGGGAACAAGGCGGAGATCGGCCAGCGCGTTGGCAAGGCGCAGGCTGAGCTCGCGGAGCCGCGCATAGCTCCAAGTCTCACCCTCGAACCATACGGCCGGGGCATTGGGCGATGCCAGCGCAGCCTTGTCAAAGAAATCAGGAAGTCGCATCGCATTGCTCCGCACAAATCGGATCTCGGTCCGCTCCGCCCGCGGCAACCGTACTCACAAAGCGGGTGAACGCCTCGACCGGCTCGCGCTCGGACCGGAGGCAGTTGGCGACGGCCTGCGGATCCGCATAGCCGAGAGACATGCCGCAAACGATGAGCTCGGCGTCTGGAACGCCGGCCACGTCGCGAACCACATCGTGGTAATGGCGCCAGGCAGCCTGGCAGCAGGTGTCGAGTGCCTCGCCGCGCGCGGCCAGCATGACGGACTGCATGAAGATGCCGAGATCCAGCCAGCTTCCCAGGCCAAGTTCGCGGTCCAGCGTGAAGATGAGGCCGACCGGCGCGCCAAAGAACTCGAAGTTACGGCCGGCCGCAGTCCAACTCGCGGCACGATCGCCCTTGGTGATGCCGAGCAGGTTATAAAGACCCCAGCCCACCTCCCGCCTGCGGGTCCGGTAGGGATCCGCGAGCGGTTCGGGGTTGTAATCATATTCGCCGAAGGGTTTTGGGCCTCGTTCGCGCTCGGGTTCGGCCAGGCGCATGCGACTGGCGCGTGCCACTAGTTCGTCGCGGGCGTCCCCCGTCAGTACATAGACATGCCACGGCTGCATGTTGGTGCCGCTCGGTGACCGTGCGGCTGTGGCGAGAATGCGCTCCAAGACATCGCGCGGCACCGGCGTGGGCTGGAACGCTCGGATAGAGCGGCGCCCGGCTATCAGAGCTTGCGTGTACTCACGGTCAGGCATCATTTTATCAATGGCCTCCAAGAAATGCGTCGCGCACCGATCTATCGACTCTGAGGTCGGCAGCGGCGCCGGATTGGACGATGCGGCCGTTTCGCAGAACGTAGGCGCGTCCCGCGATCTCCAGTGCCTTGAGCATGTTCTGCTCAGCGATCAGCACGGCGGTCCCGTCCTTGACCAGATTCGGAACATGATTGAGCACCTCGTCCGTCAGCTTGGGAGAAAGACCGAGTGAGGGTTCGTCCAGCAGCAGCAGCGAGGGCCGCAGCATCAGCGCGCGACCGATCGCAAGCATCTGCTGCTGGCCGCCGGAGAGCATCCAGCCTAATGCCCGCTCCTTTTGCTCAAGCGCGGGGAAGATTGCGTATATCCGCTCGATCAGCGCGGCCGTGGCACGGGCGTCGTCGCGGGAGGCCACTTCGAGATTCTCGCGCACCGAGAGCCCCGGGAACACCCGCCGTCCCTCTGGGGAATAGCCGATGCCTCCGCGAACTCGCCGATGCGTTGCCACGGACGCGATATCACGTCCGTCAAGGAAGAGGTTACCGGACGCCAGCGGCAGAAGCCCGACGATGGCCTTCATCAGAGTGGTCTTGCCCGCGCCGTTAGAACCGACCAGAGCGACGACCTCACCGCGATTGATCGACAGGCTGACGCCATCGAGCGCGGTGATCTGCCCATAGGAAACGCGGACCGATTTTACTTCGAGAAGGGCTGCTTCGTTCATGACTGCACCGCGATCCCGTCATCTGCGGAATGTTCACGGCCGGCCGCGCCGCGCCCGAGATATGCATCAAGAACCAGGGGATGTTCATAGATCTCCCTAGGGCGCCCTTCCGCGATCAGGCGACCTTGGTCAAGGCAGATCATGTACGTTGCCAGCGAACGCAGGAACGGCATGTTGTGCTCGATGATGAGCAGCGTGACGCCGCTTGCCGCGAGGTCCTGGAGGCGATTTGCAAGGTCGTTCTGCTCGGATTCGTTGAGCCCCGCAGCCGGCTCGTCGAGCAGGATGACCTGCGGATCGAGCGCCAGCGCCCGCGCGATCTCCACCCGCCGCTTCACTCCATAGGCGAGCGAACCGCAGGGTCGATCCACCTCCTCGACGCCAAGGCGGTGCAGCAGGTGCAATGCATAGGAATGGGCCCGCTGGAGGCTTGCGTCCTCGCGCCCCACCCGCAGAGCGGCGAGCGGCGAAATCTTCTCCGCCTCAAAACGTGCGACGGCTACATTATCGAGGACGTTCATGTCGTCGACGAGACGCAGATTCTGGAACGTCCGCGCGATGCCACGCCGGGCGATGTCGTGCGGCATGCCACCCGTGATCTCGGCGCCGCCGAGGGTGATCGCGCCGTCGTCCGGCTTTTCCAGCCCGGTGATGCAGTTGACGAGCGTCGTCTTGCCAGAACCGTTGGGCCCGATGACGGCCGTTATGGTACCTCTCTGGAGCCGAAACGAGACGTTGTCGAGCGCCCGCACGCCACCGAAGGATTTGACGAGCCCATGTACTTCGAGGATGGGCGTGCTCGACGGCAGGAGCGCGCCGCGCGGCTCCGGGCTCGCGCCGGGACGACTGCTCATTGACAGCATCTTCTGCCGATCGACACCTTTCCCTTTCGGCAGAAGCCGCGCGATCAGGCCGGCGATGCCTTCAGGAGCCAGAATCAGCAGGGTGATGAGGATGATCGCGTTGATCATCACGTAGGCCTGCTCGAACACACGAAACCATTCGGGCAGATGGACGATGATGAAGGCCCCGATGATCGCACCCGAGACGCGGGTCCGGCCGCCGACGACAGCCATAGTCAGGCACAGGACCATCGTTTTGAATTCGAGCGCCTCGGGGGAGGCGATGCGATTCACATGAGCGAAGAGCGCGCCGGCGGCGCCGCCGTAACCGGCGCTCAGCAGCAGCATGGTCAGCCGGATTCGATCGATGTCGATGCCGAGCGAGCGGGCCGCAACCTCGTCCTCGCGCAGCATATGGCAGGCTTTGCCATAGAGCCCGCGCATCATCTGCCAGGCGAAAAACGCGCCGATTGCGACAAATCCCCATACCAGCAACAGCATGGGCCATCCGCGTGGGATCGAAATCCCGCCGATCGACGGCAACGGCACACCTGGAAGCCCGTTTCCGCCGCCGGTCAGCGAAACCCATTCCAGCGCGAGGAGAGTGGCGATCTGGCTGATACCGAGCGTTGCCAGCGCGAAATAATGCGAGCTGAGGCGCAACACCGGGATGGCGATGAAAAAGGCGATCAGCAGCGCGAACACGATGGACGCGGCAAGGGTCACCGGGAAGGTGAAGTCCAGGCGCACGGCCAGGATGGCCGTCACATAGGCACCGATACCGAAGAAGGTTGCCTGCGAGAGCGCAAGCGCGCCAACATGCCCGAAGATGAATTGATAGCCGATCACCATCAGCGCGAACACGCCGACCAGCGTGAAGATACGCAATTCGAAGGGCGTCGAGAAAATCATTGGCCACGCGCAGAGCGCCAGCAGGCCAGCAAGCCCGACCGCGATACGAGGATTGAGGCTATGCACCGTCAGGCCCTTTTCTTGATCGCTTCGCCGAACAAGCCCTGCGGCCGCAGCAGGAGAACTGCGAGGAAGGTTAGGAAGAGCGCGATGGTGGACGACGTCATCGAGAACAGGATGTGGGTCGGCAATACGGCCTCAAGGCCGGGGATCAGCGCCGGGATGGCGGGAATCAGAACCTCGAACAGCGCGACCATGAAGGCACCGATGACGGTCCCGGGAATGCTGCCCCATCCGCCGATGGTTACCGCGAGGTAGGCCTTCATCATGTAATTTCCGCCATCGGTCGGCGAAGCGTAATAGGTCGCCGACAGGAACATGCCGGCAGCACCAGCAAGCGCAGCGGCGAGCATGAAGGTGAAGGCGATCATCATGTGAACGTTGATGCCCGCTGCCGCCGCCATCTCGGGGTCCTGCGCCACGGCGCGCATCCGTTGCCCGAACCGTGTCCGCGTGAACAACAGATATTGTCCGAGGATCAGCACGGTGGCGGTGCAGATCACCGCCACCGATTGCTGGCTGATGACGACATCTCCGAGAGACACGATCCCGGAACCGAAGATCGGCACCACGCTGCGCGGTTCCGGTCCGAAGGTGAGCAGAACGAGGTTCTCGAAGATGGAGCCCGCGGAGACGGTTGAGATAAACACCGCGACCACAGGCTTATTTCGGAGCGGGAAATAGGCGACGAGCGCCAGAACGAGACCGAAAGCAGCGGCTGACAGCAGCACCAGCGGAAGAATGACGATGCCCATGGCAGGCACAGCCGCACCTATCGCAAATGCCAGATAGCTGCCGAGCATCACCAGCGACCCATGCGCGAAGTTGACGGCGTTGGTGGCGTTCAGCACCAAGACAAGCCCCAGTGCCACGAGCGCATAGGCGCAGCCGAGCGCAACGGTATTCACAGCAAGCTGCAACATTGTCGATTGCCTGTATCTGGCTCTGCGGAAAGAAGATCAGAGGCCGTCCGGCTTCCCGGCGTAGCTCTTGATCATGACGGGCGTCCGAGAGGTGCCGTCGAAGCAGACAATGACGGATGAATGGGCCATATTGCCCTTGCCGTCAGATTTGTATGTCATAGCGGCGCCGGCGTATTCCTCGGTCGCAAGAAATGCCTGGACGTCAGCCGACGTTTGCGCGCCGGCTTTCAACGCAGCGATCGCCATGTTCACCCCGTCATATTGCTGCAGGGCGAAGAAATCCGGCGCGGCTTTATACTTGGCTGTGTAATCGTCGATGAACTTGTCGAGCTCCGGCGACAAACCCTTGCCGATCCAGGCAGAGGTTTCAGCGCACAGGCCTTTCAACTCGGCGGGATCCAGGAGCGCGGCGGTGGACGGCATGGTGAGCATGGTGTTAGCCACGACCGGCAAATTAAAGCCGGCCTGTCGATATTGACGCAGCAGCAACGCCATGGACGCTGTGTGCATTTGAATAAGAACAACATCGGGATTGGCCGCTCGCATCTTGGCGAACGTCGGCATCATATCCTTGATCGTAAGTTCAATTCCGTCTGAATATACGACATCACCGCCGCCCTGCTTGATGTAGGAGGACAACGTCTCGTATCCACTTTGCCCGTATGCTGTGGAATTGTAGAGTATTGCGATACGCTTCTTTCCGAGATCCTCCAGAACGTATCGTGCGTGTGCGCGCTTCGCCACCAAGTCGGAAGGAAAGAAGCGAAAGACGAACTTACTTCCCTTTTCCGTGATGGCTGCAGTTCCCGCCGTGGTCAAAAGCGGGATTTCGTATTCGTCAGCAAGCGGAATCATTGGCAATACTTGCGTGCCAAACATCGGCGCGACTGCCGCAACGACTCCTTTCGCTCCGGCGACGCGCTCAAGCGCATTCGCCCCGCCCTCCGCCGCGCCGGCCGTGTCGAGCACATTCGTGCCGATCTTGAGCGAAGCAGCACTTTCGATGGCGAGAACAGCGCCGTTGCGTTGCGATGTTCCTTCCAAGGCGATCGGCCCCGTCAGCGGAGCGATCACCGGGATCTGAACATCCTGCGCAAAAGCAGGCGAAAAAAACACAAGAGATGCGAAGATAATAGAAAACGCATTGCGCATGTATTTCCCCGCATCACTTCGGTTAAACCGATCAATATTTCAATCTTGATCGATTCAGAAAGACAGTATCTGTGTTTTCAGTGTTATTTTATTGGATATTTATTTTCCAATATTTTTTCATTACGCGAGGTATCGCGATATGCGAAGGGTCTACGCGGATTTGAGGCTCACGAATTCCGCGCTGTCCCGCGGTTCTCGCGAGGGCTCGCCAGTAGCAAGCCCACGAACGAGCTTTGGGAGAAGGTCCATAACCACTCTTTGCGCGCGCGATACGCACCTGTTGCGAGCGGGGGCAATATAGCTTTTGAGGCTCATGCCCGGATCAACGATGCGCTGGTAGCTGATTCCATTGCGAGACGGCTGAGGTGGAGCAACGCAGGGAAAGACAGAAAAGCCCCCACCCTGGCTTATCATTTCCTGGAGGATCTGGATGGAATTGACCTCCGCGGCATAATTCAATGCAATTCCCATCCGTTCGCTGGTCTCGTCGAGCAGTTGGCGGCAGGAATGGATGCGCGAGGTGTGATAAAGGGGATAGCCGGCAATTTCCGAAAAGCTAATTGTCGGCACGGAATCTGCGGTGCCCCCAGCTGGCCTAAGCAGATAGAGATCCTCTCGGCACAGCGGGACTGCATCGTCTGCAACCTTGCTCCTGCTCTCGTAGAGAACCGAAAGATCGAAGCGATCCCGCGCATACCATTGGTTGATTTCACCGCTTAGAGCCTCGACGATCTGCACGTTCAGACCTGGAAACAAGGCACGGATGCGATCCAGCAAAGGCTGTGCGATCACCAGGGCCAGCGTGGTCGGCATCACGATGGTGACATTACCCTCTGGGTCCTTCAGGCCGAACTCTTCCACCGACCGTCGAGCCTCGTCGGCCGCATCCAATATCCGCACCGCATGGTCGAGCAGCAGGCTTCCCGCCTCCGTCAGCCAGACGCCCCGCGCGTGCCGCTTGAACAATTGCGTCCTAAGTTGGCACTCCAATTTACTGATCTGATTGCTGAGTGCTGGCTGCACGACATTCAGGCGCTCAGAAGCACGCGCAAAGCTTCCAGCCTCTGCGATGCCTCGGAAATAAAACAATTGCTTCAATTCCATCGCCTACCTCATAATACAGCCGGCCAACGAGGATCCTTTTGAAAGCAGACCATGATGATAGCTGTCAGACAAGCTGGTAGCATGATGATATGTTCGCCATACGCCGCCCAGCGCATAGGCAAAGCCGCTATGAAGAGGCAAGCAAAGGGGTAAGGATGAAGTCTCTTGTGCCGAAGTCGCTGAAAAAAGTTGCACGCACGTCTTTGGTCGATGAGGTAATCGAAGCAATCCGCGTCATGCTTCAGGAAGAAGGATGGAGCACAGGCGCAAGGCTTCCCTCCGAACAGCAACTCAGCATTCAGCTTGGCGTCGGCCGCTCCACAGTTCGCGAGGCTTTGCGGGTGCTGGGACATCTCGGCCTTGTGCAGTCGCGAAGCGGGCTCGGAACTTTCGTAACAGGGCGTGACTTCCCTGAGCGGCAGACCGGAGAGATCGGCTCTGCAGGTGCGATACTGCAATTTTTCGAATTCCGCCGGACGATCGAAGTCCCGGCCGCGCGTCTTGCGGCCGAGAGACGATCAGCCATTGCGCTCGCCGCGATCGAGGACGCTTGGCAGAAGTGCTACAATGCCGCGCTGAACGGCGATGTGGCGGAATTCGCCGACTTTGATCATCGGTTTCATCTGTCAATCATCGAAGCGACCGAGAACCCATTTATGATCAACGCATATCGGTCGATCCATTCGGACTTCATCACCCATGTCAGCGTCATGCTGGGATTGGGGCCGCTTCGGCAGATGCTGCACTTTCATGATGATCTGATACGGGCAATCCGTCAGCAGGATCCGGCGATGGCCATGCGGGCCGTGGAGGACAACTTCGTCGATACTGACGTGCGCCAGAAAATGATACTTTCCGACGAAATTTGCACACATTTACTTTAAGGTCAGCAGAAATATTGGATCGGATATTTATCAACAAATGTAGATCAGACTACTTTAGCGTCCAACGTGTTCTTTTCGCCGATGCGAGATGATGACGAGCGCAAATTGGCGTTGGTTCAATGCTGGCCATTCGCGGCTGCGGTGGCCGCGCTAGACGCCGCCTATGGGTGAGCTGCCGGCGTGGCGTGTACGCGGCGGGGCAGGGGCCGTACGCGGACGGCCGCTGCATGGCGGCGGGGGCGGAGGGGCCCAGTGCCCCTCGTGCCGCCCTAGCGCGCCCACCAGCTTCAGCCGGGGAGGCATTCAAACCTCCCCCTATATCTGGTTATTTTAGCGATGGCTCAAGGGACCCGAAACCGGCTGCGACCTATCCGGGGAACGTTACCCAACCGGCTGGGTGTTAGTTCACGCTGTACACAATCGAAGTCGCGGAGACCTGGATCACCTTCAGAACGCGGCCTTGGATCGGTGCACTCTGTCCCTCAGCCAGAGAGATCATGATCGGTGCGGACGCTGTCGCGTAACTGGATGTCGGCCGAGGACCGACAACGGAATAAGAGGTCGACGTTGAGGTGGCTGTGACAGGCGTCCCGCCGACCATGCCCTGAACGTTTGTGTGCGAGGTTTGAGGCATAACCAGCGGCGTCTGATTCATGGTCGTGGCATTGCTCTCGACCGAGATGTCGGAGCGTTCGAAGATCGCACTTCGCCCTTGGCTCCCAACGAAACGCACAATCGTACGTCCCGCATCTGTCGTGCGGCCGAAGATGTCCGCGCTTCCGAACGCATTCGGCAAAGGCTTCGTGGCCTTGAATTCCATCACAACGTCGCCCGGACCGGCCGTTAGTTCGCGTCCTGCAACCGCGCTGGTCAGCTCAGTCCTCCTCTCAACCGGCGTGCAGGCGCTTGCCATCAAAGCGGCTGCACCCGCGGTCGCTATCATCTTGAACGTCATCACAAACCCTCCCCAAAACCCCAAAAAAACATAGTGAAAATAGTCGGAACAATTATCGTTCGATCCGATGCCCACGGATGAAGTCGGCCGGCCAGCGTGAAGTGGCCGAGTGCGCCGCAGGCTCGATGGCTGCTGTGGTGCGTGGATTGATCAGCAGAAGGAAGACGACGTGCTTTGTGCGAAACGCCCAGACATCGGCGTTGGGTGCTATGGCGCGCAGACGCTCAGCACATCGAGCAATGAATGCTTCGCGTTCGATCCTCGGGAAATGCTGGTAGATGAGGATTGATTGGCCGGCAGCGTAGAATGCGGCGATCTCATCGAGGTACACAAACTTCGACGAGTTCTTGCGGCCTTTCCGTAGGGAAATCTCTAGACCGTTATCCGGATCAAAGAACACCAGATCGGCAGAGGCTAACGCCGATCGGCATGCCTGCATGAAGGAGTGGCGCTCGACGACACTGTCTTCCAGAATTTGGTTGAAGTAGAGGGCACCCGGAATGGCTCCGCTGTCTTCTATCGAATGCAGCCGACGTCGATCAGGCTGGGCAGCAGCTTGTGCAAGCAGGTCGAAGAGTTCCGGATCGAAGCACCTGTAGCGATGCGGCTGTTTCTAGATAGCTGATCTTGCGTCCATCACTGCGGCCGTCCGGAGGCGTCAGCATCCAACACACACCGATGCGGTTGCTGCCCTCGGCGCTCAATGCCCTCAGAAGCGCGTATTTCCGATAGTCGCTGATGTCCCCGACGTATTGCTCTTTCACCACCACGCTCCGTTCGCCATCGTGGTGCCGGAACGTACATGGACCCGTGGGGTATGTCAGGAACAAAATGTTCCTATGGAGCCTTTCGCATCGAACCTCAGGAAGCGTGCCGAAGAGCTAGGGATTTCCAATGCTGAAGCGGCGCGTCGAGTTGGTCTTAGCGAACGACGGTACGGAAACTACGTAAGCGGCCGGCGGGAACCCGATCTCGCGACTTTGGTCCGCATTGCGGCAGTGCTTGAGACCTCGCCAGATGAGCTTCTATCCTTTGGCCCTGTAGAGGCCGACGAAAGCTATGCTGCGGCCAAGCTACGGATCGTGGCAGCGACCAACGTCCTGTCCGTCGCCACTTTACCCAAATTTTGGGCACCGTTTCATTCTACGCGCGGCACCGCAACCTTGGCATCAAACGATCCCTGCATAAGCGGCCGAGAAGCCGGTGGAAGACGTGTGGGTATCCTGTTGATTCTCGCACCTCAGATTTATTCCCACTGGTCACATGATAGCCCACCTGGGATCCCCCTGCGTCGTTGGCAGGGTCGACGTGGACGAAGGTTGTTCTGCTCACGAGTAAGTCTCGCTTGCAAGTACCGGTAGGGGCCCGGGCACGACTGCACTGTCTCGATCGACTAGCTGTTGCGCCTGCGGGCCAGGATATGAATTAGGCGGCCTCGTGAAGCTTCTGCTTGCGACCTGTGGGCGACGCCATTTAGCGGGCTGGAGCAAAGCGCTGATCGAAGAAGGTGAGGCCTACGGCGGTAGGCTCTGTGAGCAGCCAACTGATACAAAGCCGCCCAACCCCGCCTCGAAGCAAGTTTCAACGTTCAGCTTTATCGCTGCGTTCGGCACGATCCACTCTTCGAGCCCTCTTAAGCCATTCTATGCACCAGGGGCGCTTCAGGTGTTCGATGCTTGCTAGGCTTCGAAGCTCTGGTAACCACGCGGTAACCCGCGCCTTTCCGCGCCATCTCCGGCCGCTTTCAGCCGCAACCCCCAGAAACGACAAAAGCCGCGGTTTCCCGCGGCTTTTTGCGTCTTTGAAACTGGAGCGGGCGAAGGGATTCGAACCCTCGACCCCAACCTTGGCAAGGTTGTTCGATCCTATTCCTTCGGGTTCCACTAGATTCCCGTGCATAGATAAGGCTTTGACATAAAACCTCTTTTCCATTGATTGAAGTTCCGTGACTTTCCTCCATATTCCCCTTAGGGTGTTGACTTGGTGTTGACCTGCATCCATTCGGGAATGATCTTTTGGAAAGAAAAGTACGCATCAGCAAGCGCGTGGTGGATGGCGCTATGCCTGCTGAGCGTCGCTTCACGCTGATGGACGATGATCTCTCTGGCTTCGGATTGAGGATTGAGCCGTCCGGCGTAAAAACCTATTTCATCCGGTACAGGGCGAATGGTGGCGGTCGCACCGCTCCCCAGAAGCTGATGACCATTGGTAGGCATGGCCAGCTCACGCCCGATGAAGCTCGTAAGCGTGCGCGCGTGCTACTGGGGTCGGTGGCTGCGGGGCAGGACCCTGCTGGGGAGCGCTCCACAAGACGTAAGGAACTTACCGTCCGGCAGCTGATAGACCTCTATGCGGAAGAAGGGTGCTTCATTCAGCGAGGTCGTCTTCAGGGGCAACCCATGAAAGACCGTACGAAGGCCTACACTCTGGCCCGCCTACGTCACCACGTGATCCCGCTCTTGGGATCAAAGCGCGTCGACGAGATAGGCGCCGGTGAGATTGAACGGTTCGTCCGCGATGTCACCGCAGGCAGAACTGCCAAGGACATCAAACAGGGGCGCGCCCGTATAGTGGTCCGCGGTGGTGAAGGCGCCGCAAGAAAGACCGTCCGAGATCTATCTGCTGTTTTCTCATTTGCCAGACGCCGAAGCATTGTCAGCGAGAATCCAGTCGATCGCGCCGCGATCCGCAAGACTGACAATCGACGGGATCGCTTCCTCTCGCTGGAGGAGATTGAGCGTTTGGGTCGGGCGTTTAGTGAACTTGAGGCGGAGGGCATCAACCCAAAGGCGCTCAACATTGCCCGTTTATGGGCGCTGACCGGGTGCCGTCGCGATGAGATTGCCACGCTGCGCTGGTCTGAAGTTGACTTGCAGGCTGGCTTCCTGAGGCTTGCTGATAGCAAAACTGGTCGAAGTGTGCGGCCTCTTGGAACAGCTGCGAGGGTCCTCCTCGCTTCGGTCAAGAACACGGGCCAGGGCTTCGTGTTTCCGGCGGACGGCACCCCCGACAGACCTTACCAAGGAACCAAGCGCATCTGGCCAAAGATCGTAGCGCGGGCTGATCTACCGGGCATAACGCCGCACACCCTCCGACACACCCTCGGCAGCGTCGCGTCCTCCTCAGGAGAAGCAATTCTTCTAACGGGTGCAATCCTCGGTCACGCCAACGCGAGGTCCACAGCGCTCTACGCCCACGTTGACAAGGATCCAGCTCGGCTGGCCGCCGATCGAGTATCAGAGCGGATCGAGGCTGCTCTCAGGAAGGGGCACGAGATACGGCAGGGAGTTTCCTGATGAACGCAAAGAAAGCGGGCTTCAGCGGGAGCCTAGCCGCTCCTATCGAGCGAGACCTGCCCGCGTATTCGCTGGTGCTTGAGGCTGCTGAGAACGAGCAGAGGCATGCCAAATGGTCCGAGAGCATTTTTCATGAGCGCTTAGGCAAGCTCCCACTGCTGTTCGATCATTATGGATTGTCTCCTTCCGAGTCGTCTTGGCCTGCACTGGTGCTTGCACTCGCTTGCGATACGGTTCCGGGCTTCCAGCTTGCTCTAGAAGGTCCAGCTTCGCAGTCGTTTCCAGATCTCGCCGCCTCGATGCGTACCGCTCCCAAGCCGCAGGGAAGGCCAAAGGGTTCGAGCCCACACCTTGCGGGGTGGAGCGATGGGATGCTTGCGGCTGCGATGCAGGTGCTAGAAGCCCGTTCATTCACGAAAGAAGAGGCTGCCAAGGCGCTAGCAATCTCCATTCACCCAGGTGGCGAGCACCGATTAGACGAAGAAGGTCGAAACGAGCTTGATCAGTTGGCAAAGACGCTGGCCAACAGGGTGCAATCGCATCGGGCCAAGTCACCCGAAAACTAAGCGTTATTATCGGGGTTAAATGCGCTGAACATTGCTTGTCGTTCCGCCGAATGAGTCGGCGTGCATCAAGGACGACAAGCATGCACCGCGATCAACGCTACCTAACAAGCGACGAGTTTGCTGCCTTCGTAAAGGTAGCGCCTGGAACCCCACCGAAGTGGCGGCTCAAAGGCGCCGGCCCAGCTTTCATCAAGTGTGGAGCCCGAGTTCTCTACGACATCACCGTTGTGGAGGCTTGGCTTGCGGGTCGAGCTCGCACGTCCACCTCGGATCAGGGGAAGGCTGCGGCCTAATGCCTGAAAACATGAACCCGGCCACGACGGGCGGTCGTGCCGGGCTCGGGAATGTCGTCGCTGGCGAGCAGACTACACCTCGAGAAAATAGCGCCTGTGAGAGCCTCTCGCAAGTTGGCGATTGGCTTCCCCTCGGTCGGCTGATTCTGCCTGCCATGCTGGACCAGGTCGACCTGCCTACCGCCTGGGTCGGCGTGGAGGGCACGCCATGAAGGCCAGCCTTCCCTTTTCCGCCGCACCTGTGACTTTCGTCGAGGTTTGGGCAACAAGCCCAAGCGTTCGCGGCGCTGGCATGCGGTACCAGATCGTTCTCATTCAGCCTGATGGCACATGGGACTCGATCTCGCGCCTCCACCGGAAGCTGGCCTCGGCTCTAAGCGACGCTGAAGCACGCGCTGATGAGCTGCACTGTCCCTTCCTCCCGGGCTTCACTGTCACAGGATCCTGGTCGCAAGTAGCGGTGGAGGAAACTCCATGAACCTGCGTGCATATGCCAAGGCACTTGGCGGACGCGTTGCTGGCGCCCAGTCCATTTTAGCACCCGGGCCTGGTCACTCACCGGCCGACCGCAGCTTATCGGTCCTGTTCAGCACCAACACACCGCCTGGCAAGGATGGCTTCATCGTGCACTCCTATGCCGGTGACGACCCTATCCAGTGCCGCGACTACGTGCGACAGCGATTGGGGCTTGGCGACTGGAAGGCATCGCCGGAGTGGCCGAGCTCAGCGAGCTCCTCGCCGCCTCCCCAGTCTTCCCCATCAGCAATCACTGATGCGGAACAGGCCCGCCGCGTCGCTCGAGCTTTGGCGATCTGGAATAGCGCGAGTGATCCTCGAGGCACCGTTGTAGAGGTCTATCTGCGATCCCGAGCAGTCGGCTTAGAAGACACGATTACCGGGCAGGTGATCCGCTTCCGCCCCGCACTGAGCTACGCCGGCAGCAGATGTTCCGGAATGGTGTGCCTGATGCGGGACGTCCGGACAGACGAACCTTGCGGCATCCAGCGAACCATCCTCAAGGCCGATGGCACGAAGATCGATCGTCTGATGCTGGGCAGGGCCAAGGGCGCCGCCATAAAGCTCGATGCGGATGAACATGTCACAACCGGCTTGACGGTAGGCGAAGGCATGGAGACCTGCTTGGCGGCTCGCTTAGCCGGCTTCCGCCCCACCTGGGCCTTAGGATCAGCTGGAGGCATCCAGAACTTCCCGGTGCTGCAAGGCATCGAAGCGCTGACCATTTTGGGCGAGACAGACGACTCCGGCGCCAATGAGCGTGCCTCAGATCAGTGTGGCCAGCGGTGGCTTGTTGCAGACGCAGAGGTCAATCTCGTCACGCCAACCACCCGCGGCGACTTCGCTGACGTATGGAAGGAGCTCGCCTCTTGAACCTTCCGATCACGGACCCGCGGCTGCAGGGCAGAATTACTGTCCGAGAGATGAAACCGAAGAAGGCTCCGCTCGACAAACTCATCACCGAAGATGGGGTGGCTTTAGCCTTTGCTCGTGAGCACGCTGGCGAGCTGCTGTACTGCCACAGCACCGGTTCATGGTTCGTCTGGTCAGGCCAGCGTTGGGAGAAGGAGCGACGTGGTATCGCCTTCCATCAGGCACGTGAGCTTGCGAGAGAGCTAGCGATCAAAGCTCCGGACA
Source organism: Terrihabitans aquatilis (assembly GCF_052542005.1). NCBI lineage: Bacteria > Pseudomonadati > Pseudomonadota > Alphaproteobacteria > Hyphomicrobiales > Terrihabitans > Terrihabitans aquatilis. The sequence goes on from NZ_JBOCUO010000003.1 coordinate 432,815, forward strand.
AGGTTCGGTTTGTTGCTTCGAAGACTGCCTTCGCTGCTGGCGTGGAACGGTTCGCACGCACCGATCCAGTTTTCGCGGTCACGGCGGAGTGCTGGGACACTGATCCATTTCTCATCGCAACACCCGGCGGGACCGTGGACCTGAAGACCGGAAGGCTGCGACGCCCAGATCCTTCTGACAGGATCACTCGGCTACTGGCAGTAGCTCCTGCTGCTGGCCCCACTTGCCCCCGCTGGCTGCAGTTTTTGCAGGAGTCTACTGGTGGTGATCAGGAGCTCATCCGCTTTCTGCAGCAGTGGGCGGGGTACAGCCTCACCGGCAATACACGAGAGCACGCGTTGCTCTTCATTCATGGGCCAGGCGGGAACGGGAAAAGCGTGTTCCTGAACGTGCTGACGGGCATCCTTGCCGACTATGCGACGACGGCGAGCATGGACACCTTCACTGCGGCTCATGGTGACAGGCACCCAACCGAACTTGCGATGCTGCGTGGAGCACGCCTTGTCACTGCTTCTGAGACGGAGGAGGGAAAAGCCTGGGCTGAGGCTCGCATCAAGCAGCTGACCGGCGGCGACCCGATCACTGCTCGATTTATGCGCCAAGACTTCTTCACCTTCACCCCGACCTTCAAGCTCATGATCGTGGGCAACCACAAGCCTGCTCTCCACAGCGTGGATGATGCAGCCCGTCGTCGCTTCAACATCGTTCCTTTCACGCTAAAGCCCCAGCGGCCCGATCCCGAGCTCGAGACGAAACTCCAGGCAGAACATCCGGGGATCCTTCGATGGATGATCGATGGTTGCTTGGATTGGCAAGCCAATGGCCTCAGCCGGCCGGCCAGCGTGCAGCACGCTACTGATGAGTATTTCGACGCTCAGGATGTCTTTGGTCAGTGGATCGATGAGCTCTGTGACGCTGAACCCGGTAACGAGCACAAATGGGAACTCTCCTCCCTCCTGTTTTCATCATGGGCGGATTTCGCAGCGCGGGCTGGTGAGCGCTCTGGCGGCGCCAAGGAATTCGCTGAACGGATGCAGCGGCAAGGTTTCCAGAGAAGGAAGAAGGCCCAAGGCGCCCGCGCCTTTAGCGGTGTGCGCCTGAAGCCAAACGGCCGGTCGAGGAGCGCTAATGACTAGGTGGCACGAGGTGGCACGAGCAGAGGTCTACACTGATACGCGTGCGCACGCGTGTGTGAGTAAACAGTCCCACCTGCCACCTGCTGCCACCTAGCCTTCCTGCCGCATAGCTTCAGCTCAAGAGAAACAGACAGTGCGTTGATGAGGTCGCGCAATGGTGGTGCTCTGGCCAAGAGGACGGGCCGAAAAACGGATAGGAAGGACGCGGAATGGCCAGATCGTTGACCCCAAGCTTGGATCGGATGAGGCGGCCGCCGAAGATGTCTCCTCGCGCTCAACAGCTCTGCGAGCTGATGGCGATCGGAACCTTGGACGGCGAGAAGGGGCCCATGAATGTCCGGGAGGCCGCAGCTCATATGGGCATCGCGGTATCGACGGCCCTGAAATATGCGGCGCATCCCTTGGCCAAGCAGCACTACAACCGAGTTCTGCAAGAGATGCGCGACGGTGAGCGTGGCAAGAACATTCGCCGACTGGCACAGATCAGAGACCAGGACGCGAATCTCACCGCGGCTGTGCAAGCAATCAAAGGGCTGGAGCCTGCGGCAGAAGTTGCTCGGACGCAGGTCAGCATTGGTGTCGGCGTGCAGGTCACGGCCGGCTACGTCTTGGCGCCGCCGGATTTCCCCAGAGCTGGCGGCCGCGCGGAACCGGCACCACAGGCGCCGATCGGACCACCTGCCGACGCAGGTTACAAAGTTCTCCCTCCGCTCGGTGAGCGATGTTCGGAGTGAATGTCATCCTTCAGCTGTGAGCATCGTCCCATAGAGCCTGATCTACCGGACGCGTCCACATGAGAGACCAAATGTGTCCAATAGAGCCGATTGACAATCCGGACGCCATCCGCCTCAATGGTCTAGAATCTATTGGACGGAAAGCGAACATGCTGATCGGGTACGCACGGACCTCTACAACGGAGCAGGAAGCAGGCATGGAGGCCCAACAGCGGGATCTCGGAGCCGCAGGTTGCGAGGAGATGTTCTCTGAACGGGTGTCCTCAGTCGCGCAGCGCGATGCACTGGCCAAGGCAATGTCGTTTGCTCGCAAAGGTGACACGCTGGTGGTGACGAAGGTGGATCGCCTGGCGCGCGACACGTCGAGCCTCTGGGCGATCGTCAAAGATCTTGATGCCAAGGGTGTTGGTCTGCGAGTTCTGAACCTGGGTGGCGATGTCGTCGACACGAAGTCGGCCACCGGCAAGCTTGTGCTGACCATCTTCGCAGGCTTTGCTCAGTTTGAGCGGGAGATGATGCTGGAGCGCCAGCGCGAGGGGATCGAGAAGGCCAAGGCTGAGGGCAAGTACAAGGGCCGCAAGCCGACGGCGCGTGCAAAGAGCGACGAGGTGCTGCGGCTGCTCGGCGAGGGGAAGACGCCTACCCAGATCGCGAGGAGTGTTGGGATCGGCCGGGGCTCTGTCTACCGGATCATTGAGACCGCAAACACTACACCCCCCGCATAGGTATCCACCCGGTCTGCACGGCACCAGGCGCCGGAAGGCCCGGCACCCACCTCCCTTGTTGTAGCGGACCGTCACTAGGGGGTGGGGGGTGCAAAATTTGGCGCGGGTCGTGGATTTCCTAGTCTGCCCGCGAGAGACTTTCGGGTAAGCTCAGTCGCCCAAATTTTCTTTCGCTGCAAACTGCAGGCCTCGACAGCCTTCACATCTTCATGGTTGGCTGTGTCTACAATGGAGGCTCACCTGTGCTGCCAGAGATCCCCGAAGGCGACATCATCCGTTTCCACACTTTAATGCCGGTTATCCTGACCGACGGTCAAACCCTAGAGCCTGGCGAGTACTGGGGCCGCGTGCGGCAGGTGAGGATAGGAGTTGGGAGCGATTTGGAAGAGCGTGCGAGGTATTACTTGGACCCTCCGGACAAGAGTGATCCAGCTATCGACATCACTGAAGAGGTGCGTAGCGGCCTGATCAGCGTTGAATGAATGACGATCGCAGTCACGTGATGGCGAGGTAGGCCACCCAGACGCCGGCCGCAGCGATCAAGGTACCTGCGAGTTGCCAGGCGTTCGTCAGCAACCAACCCGACATCCGGTTGGCCCAGGTTGATGTCCAGTGCCGATGCCGGCGGATCCCGATCAGCGGGTATTCCGCATGCTTGTACTCTCCATCCCACCAACGGGCGATCTTCTGGTGGATTGTCACGACGGCTCCAGTGCGTTGTGGGTTCTCGGTCCTCGCGCCATCCTCTCATCACTGGCGGCGGCGTGGAAAGCAGACACGCAGCCATCGACGGACGGTGCCGGCCAAGCGTTGAAGCCGGATAGCTGGAGTAGCGCCCGGCCCGCCAGTTTGACGTAGGGTGGAGCAGCTCGGTAGCTCGCCAGGTTCATACCCTGGAGGTCGCAGGTTCAAATCCTGCCCCTGCAACCAATTCGGAGCCGCCGGTGCATTCAAGCATCCGCAGCTCTTATGTGCGGGTATCTTCAGATGCTCCCAATACCTTCGAACATCTCTCGGATTTCCTTTGGCCCGAGAAGATCTTCACCCGCCTTGATCCAAGGGATCTTCCCTGTGTCGTGGTCGAGGGTGCAAGCATATCTGACGGCGTCGGATAACCGCCACCATGGCTCAGGATTCGGGTCTGGTGGGGCGCTCGCAACATCCATACTGAAATCCGGCTGACGAGGATCAGCATCTGGAGGCAGCCAGATGAGAACGGCGCTGCCGTAAAGCAAATGATTGGGCATCTCAACTCCTTATCCGCTGTGCGTTGCCGCATTCTCTGCACCCGCCAGTCTGCCTCTGAACGAGAGGTGGCGCCATGGCGATGTGCAATGTTGAGATCATCGGTCCTGCGTGCTGGGGCTTAAACCAATCGTACCATGCCGCTGTGCTGCTGATGTTGGCGAACCACAAAAGCATATCCGCGAGCCGGTGAGAGAAAGCGACTAGCCATCCTCCTCGCGCCGCCACGACAGCGGATTCGCCTTGACACGGAACTGCGTAACGCGCGTGTCGCAGCGCGCGCATTTGATGGGCAGTTGGCGCTGGTAGAGATCGAGGTCGAAGCCCTTCAGCGTGCCTAGGCGGTGCAGGTCGATATTGACGGACGATTGGCAGACATCGCACCAGCCGAACAGGCCCATTTCCATATCGATGAAGTCTTGGACGGTGCGGGGATTGTTGACGAAGCGAGGCATGTTCTTAGTCTGTTCACGGACTGAGAAGGCGGTCAATCGGACTGACGATCTATCGCCGGTGGTGCTCGGCCCGCCTCCATTCCCACGGTTTGACGAACGATCCACGCCAGAGACCACGCCGCGCTGATCGGGCCTCTCGTTCCGCTGCCGAATAGGCGCCGCGGCTGAACATGGGATAATCGACGGCAAGACCGCGAAGAACCAGCGCCTCGGCGACATCCCGCCCACCGGCCGTGCAGCGCGCCACAACGCGCCCGTATCGATCGACATCGACCGGCTCGCAGCTCGTAGGGCGCGCTTCAGCCAGCAGCTTGTCCAGCGCATCCGCTGCGCGTTTCCCACAGCGATAGGCTTTGCCCGCCGCGTTCTGGCAGGTCTGCTGCCCTTCGGGGGCATCCACGCCCCAAAGCCGGATGTGCTGGCCGTGGATCTCGATCGTGTCGCCGTCGATGACCGAGGCGCGGCCCGTGATGGGAGCGGAATTGCCGGCGCTGGGCACTCCTGCAGACAAAATCGCCAGCAGCGCCACAGCCAACAGGACGGGCTTCACCGAAGCTCCTAATCCCGCTCTGCAAGTGTCTGGGTCAATGCCGTAAGTTCGATCGCGATCTTCTCAAGGGCCCCAGGATGGTCGATGGACTCTGACACCCCAATCTCCTGAAGGGCCTTGGCAGTCGCCTTCTGCTGAACGGTAAGCTGGAGCAGCGCGTAAGCTATCGCGTAAAGGCCATCACCGCCGCGCGCCTTGTCTTCAATGAGATCGTTGATGTGAATGGCCATAGTCCTCTCCTGCTTAAAGCATCCTAGTCTGACGGCTTGTCTTGCTCGCGTACAGCGCCGTCGTAAGCTCAGCGAACTGCATTGGCCGTTGAGACGCTTCGGCTGATCTCGGTGATGACGCCAAGGACGACGCCTGCCATCAGGTACATCAGCCCTTGATCGATTGCTTCGCCGGTTGTCCCCGAGCCAATGTAACGCTGCACATCCGCGGCCGTACCATTAATGGCGACGTATAGGCCCATACCAGTGCGCATCGCTCCAAGAGCAAACAGGATGTAAGCGAGCACTCGACCTATTGATGTGAAGAACATGGCGCCCTCTAGGCTGCTTGGATGAGCCGTGGTGTATGCTGCGCGATCTCTGTCTGTAAATCAGGGGAGTTGTGGGTCGCCTTGCTCAGCTGCTTCGCGGTCCTGTTGCCGCCTGAGTTGCGGATGCCTTGCTTCTCGTTGAACGCCTCTACCGCCGCCGGGCAGGTCCTCTTCAGTCTGTTTTCCCACCTTCAATAATCACCGGTGTGAAGCCGTACCCAGGCTCATCAATCATCTTGATGATCTGCGTCGTTATGAACGAGCCCATGGGCGGTAGGTTTTTATCCGTCTCCTCCGCTCTCATGGCAGGCAGCGCGGATTTCATCGCGTCCGAGATCACAACGCGATCAAGAACCTGCTGAGCATCCAGCGCTCGAACTACGGTCGCGATAGCTGCGCAGAGGGCGGCGATCGAGTGCGAGTGGACGTCAGTCGTTACGGGCGCGTTCATATCACTCTCCGTGTGTATGGTTGCTCGCTTGGCAACGCACCCAGCCGCCCTCAAGGAATTCGACGCCGCTTCTCTCAAGAGCGGCGCGAAGTGAGGCGATACTGGTGCGGTGAGGCCGTGTCTCTGCGGCCTCGAACTTCTGGAGGGCTCGCGGGCTGAGCTGGGCCTGAGCAGCTAGCTCGTCCTGCGTCATCCTCGCGATAGCGCGAGCGCCTCTGCATTGGGCGGGGGTCATTGCGGCTCTCCTCATTGCGAGAAGCATGCCGCATCGCAGGACGCCTGCAACGCACTCAACTGCCCCGCACGCACTCCATCATCATCGCCGCAGTTCTGTGCGTTGCAGAATATCACCGACGGCTCAGTCTCCCATTCACCGGAGACAGAAAGCATGGCCGATCTACCCAGTGTCCCTCGCAGGAACTCGACGACCCAGGCAGCAAAGTCGAGCCTGTCGGGCGCCGATCTCGTTCGACCGATCAATTCAATCGCGGAAGGTGTCGCATCCGTCGGCGGGTTCTTCCAAGAGCTGGAGGATCGGACCACCGACGCATGGCTGAATGAGAAAAAGAACGCCATCGATCTTAAGCGGGGCGATCTGGAGCGACAGTTCCCGACCGACCCACAAGGGCTGAAGACGGCCATGAGCGCGTTTCGATCCACGATCATCAAAGGCGCCCCGAACGCTCGGTCTGCCGACGCTCTTGGCGTGTACGTCGATCAGCAGAGCGTTCGAGCCATCGACCGCGTTGCCGATCAGCAGATGAAGGTGACGATGGCGCGGGCGGAGGACGCTGACAAGTCGCGCCTTGAAGTGCTCTCGACCGAAGCCAAGAGCTTGGCTCGCGCGGGCCGGGTCAACGATCCAGAGTACACCGAGAAGGTCGGAGAGATCCGTGCGATCCGCGGCCGCCGCGTCTCCACGCCCCTGTCACCTTACAGCCAAGAGCATGCTGATCTAGACATGAAGGTCTTCGAGGACGAGGCGGTCTCGGAAAGCCTGCTCGGGGCCATTGAGCGCGGATGGGACAAGACGCCTGGCGATCCTCGTTCGAAGGCGGCTGCTGTATTCGAGAAAACCGAGGCGGCGATCAACGCCAGCGACATTGCGGACAAGCCGGCGGCCATCAAGCAAGCGCGCGCCTTCATTGCCGGTAAAGCGGGAGAAAGCGCTCAAGCCAAGGTGGCAATTCTGGAGGAGGCAGACGCGCTCATCGAGGACCTGAAGAGCAATGCCGCTGGCGCGGATTCCCCTGAATATGATCGGGTTTACGCCCAGCTGCGCGGTGCCGGCGCGCACGTGAAGGCGGGCGCCCTGAGGTCAGCACGCTTCGGCGCTAAGTCTGACAGCTATCTGGCTCAGCTGCCGGAGATTCGAAAGAAGCGTTTGGCTACCGTTGATGCTGGGGGCAGCATCACCGACCGCATTATCAGCGCAGAGAGCAACGGTGTCGCCACCGCGAAGAACCCAGATTCCACCGCGACCGGTGCGGGGCAGTTCATCGAGAGCACGTGGCTGGATGTAATCCGCCGCAATCGCCCCGATGTTGCGGCCGGCAGGACGGAAAGCGAGATCCTCGCACTTCGCAATGACCCGGCGCTTTCGCGGGAGATGACCGCCCGTTACGAGGAAGAGAACAGTGCGGCACTGTCTGCCGCTGGCCTGCCCGTGACCCCTGGTACCAAGTATCTCGCTCACTTCGCCGGTGCCGGCGGAGCGACTTCTCTTCTGCGTGCAGATCCAAGCGCCCCTGTCCGGGAGGTGCTCGGGGAGAAAGTCTACAGGGCGAACATCAACAAACGGACGGGGAAGTTCGTCGGCGGCGAAACCGTCGGTGAGGTGATCGCCTGGGCTGATCGCAAGATGGGCGGTGTCGCCACTCAGGTAAGCTCCGAGGAGCTAAAGGCCTACCGCAAAGACGCCACCGGGTTCCTCAACGAGACGTGGACCGATGTGGAACGCGGGCTCAAGGACGGCATCCGCCCGAATGAGGAAACGCTCGTCGAGCTCGGCCGCTATGCGCGTCTCGCAGACAGCCCTGATGCCGTCGCGAAAGTACGTGATGGGCTGAAAGCTTACGGCGTCGCCTTCGAGGAGACATCGCCTGCCGTTCCCGTGGCGGTACAGCGTGCTGCGGTGGACGCTGAAGGGGCTGCCATGCAGGCGACTGGTGCTAACCCAGCAGCTGTCGATATCTGGCGTATAAAGCGAGAGCGTGCGGAGCGCCTTGAGAGCAAGCTTCGGGACGATCCCCTCTACTTCTACGACGTGACGCGATCGCCCAGTCGTCCAGAGGAGCGGCTGGGTCGCCTAGACGCTTCCGATCCTGAAGCATTTCGTGCCGAACTGCAGAAGCGGGCTGCCGGAGCGCCGTTTGTAGAGATTACGCAAGAGACCTCCAGTGTCGCAGCTTTTCGTCCAGGCGAGGCCGAGGCACTGCAGGCTGTATGGACCCGTTCCGACCTCGCTGGCCGCACTCGCATTGTGCAGGATCTCGCTGAGACTCTGCCGTCTGCCACATTGCGAGCGACACTGGCGAAGCTGGCCGGCAAGGATGAAACCGCGGCGCTCGCTTGGGCTGGTGGCTTGGCCCGCTCCAGTCCAGCTGCCGCCGAGCAGATCCTGCGAGGAGAACAGGCTCTGCAGGCGGAGCAGAAACTTGGCTGGTCCAAGGAAGGCACAGCCTCTTCTACCGTTGTCGCTGCTTTACCCCAGATGCCGGCTGCGGCCGCGCCAGTTCAAGCTCAGCTGCAAAAGGTCGTTGAGGCCGTCTACGCCGACCTATCATTCACGGCGAATGACAGGTCCGGCAAGCTGAACACCACCCGCCTTGCTCAAGCCGTAAACACGGTCACCGGCGGTGTCGTGCTCCACAATGGCAGCCGCATAGCGACGGCAGTGCCCGGTGAGAGCCAGGCCAAGTTCGATCAGCGGTTGATGGCGCTCGGCTCTGGTCCCGTGCCCGGTGCGTTCTACGCCGACGGCACACCTCTCACAGGTGAGGTCATCCGGCGGCGCGCCACTCTGATGTCCGTCGGAGACGGCAAGTACTGGGTCTCGTTCGATGGTGCGGTGGCGGTGACCAACAGCGGCTCGGGCGACGCCTTCCAGATCGGCCGCCCGTTCGTCCTGGACCTGACTGCAGTGGATCTTGCGCAGCCGCCTTCGTCTGCATCTCCGCGATCTAAAGCGACCACGCAGAGGCTCATGCGAACCCCCTGGCAGGAGGTCGTCGGACAATGATGCTCGATCTCTACAATGCCCAGCTGCTCGACCCGTCGGGAACGCCGGAAGTTGCAGGTCCCCCCGTAGAGCTCGGCGAAGGCCTGTCGGTTGCCTGGCGGGAAGCCACGGAGTTTTCGGCGTCGAACGCCCAGGACATCCTGCGGCTCGAGATCGTCAGCGAACGCATGGAGGAGTTCGAGCGAGCCACAGGCGAGAGCGTGCCTCTACCGTTCAACCTGTTCGGTCCCGCCTCTACGGCCGAGGCGATCACCGAATGGGCTGACGACGAGATGCCCGGCCTTCGGGAGCGGTTCAGCCATGTCAGCCTCCCGGGGCTTACCAGCGCTGAAGTTGGGGACGAGGTGCGCAAGCGGTCCGGCGCCGCAAGGAAAGGCCTCACGGACCTTCAGAAGCGGCCGCAGACCCTTGGAGGATCAATCGGGCAGTTCATCGGCAGTGTGGGCGGAGCTCTTCGTGACCCGATCAACCTGGGCTCCATGGTTTTCGGCGCCGGAGCAGCAACCGGCATCCTGAAAACCGCCTTGGTAGAAGGCGGCATCGGCATGGCATCTCAGGCCGCTGTTGAAGTCGCCAGCTCCGACTTTAAGCAGAGCGTTGACCCGAAATACGGCGCCTCCGACATCGCAGGAAACATCGCCACCGCCGCAGCCGGCGGCGCGATCCTAGGCGCTGGCATCAAGGGCGCTGCGGTTGCCTGGCGCCATGTGAAGCAGTCTTCCTGGCCAACTTCGGTTCGCGACGCGGGCAATGTCATCGAGGCGGAGGATGCTCTCCAGCGCTCTAACCCGTTCTCCACTAGCGAGGCAGGGCTGGAGCTGCGGAAGGGACTGGAGGACACGGTGTCCGCGTTAGAGCGGGGCGAGCCGATTGCGCCACGTTTGTCAGAGCAGGCGTTGCTCGACTTCGACGACGGGTCTTCAGCCATTCTCTCAGCGCGATCGGGCTCGCGTTCACAGCCCTCTGATGTCGAAGGCCTCGATGCGACGCTCATGGCCGCCGAAGGCTTCAATGATCCTGTCGCTCTTGCACAGCGATGGTCCCAGGATCCGCGAAGTGTCTTCGATGAGCTCGACCAGTTGCGCACCAATGCGCGGGCGACTGAGGCCGCGATCCTGAAGAAGTACGGGAAGCGGCGGGTCTCCGAACTCGGAGACATGGACTACGCGGATCCGGACAGCCTCACCGCTGCCGAGCGCAAGTTCCTGTTCTACGGCGATGCTCCCACGGACCAGGAAAGCCTCAACCGGATTGCCGATGCTCTTCAGCCCGTGGACACGCTGGATGATGCAGTGCGAGAGTTCTCCGTCGCGTTCCGTGGCCTTCCCGAAAATCCAACGAACCTCGATCTGGATGGGCGACTGTCAGTCGCACGCATGCAGGTCCTGATCTCGGAGGTGCAGCGCCTTGGTGGAGACGTGGAGGATGTCATCAAGGATGCCGGCGGTGCCTACGCTGCGCGCTTCGGAGATCCTGATGACGCGACCTACATGGCCGAGGATGTGGCAGGCCGCCTGAAACGCCTGTTCACGCCGGCGGCCCCTGCAAGCAGTCCCCCGGCTCCGGCACCGATCATCGGCCAGCTGCAGCAGCTGGCAGCGCGCGCAGGTCACGACCTGACAGAGGACGAGGCGGGCAAGCTCGCGCGGATGATCGTCGATGCTGATGACGATGCGGCGGCCCGCATGCTCGATGAGTTCCGCGCCAGGCCGGCTACCTTCCTGGAGAACCCTCAGCTGCCGAGGTTGATCGAACCGCCGGAAGCTATCCTCCCATCTGATCCTGCCTTGGCGCAGCGAATCGGCTCCGCGAGGCTCAGCACTCCAGATGACGCCACAACTCCGGAAGCGATCGAGGCAGCTCTTCGAGGAGCCGATCGTCTAAGGACGGATGATCCAGCCTTCGTTGTGGAGCTCAGTTCGGAAGCGGCCGACGGCTCGACGGTCACAGCACAGCGCAATCTCAACGAAGTGCTTGATGAGATCGATGACGAGATCGCTGCAGCGGAGATGATCCGGGGTTGCGCGACAGGAGGCATGGCATGAAGGCGGTCAAGTCCAAGGGTGCCAGCGACGTCTCCGGTTGCATTGATCGCCTTGTCGAAGCGCGGCAGATCAAGCCTGAGCTCGGCGAGCGGGCGAAGGAATTCCACCGCAGCTTGGTCGAAGGATCAGCCGACGCGCTTGGCCGCGCACCAGCTGATGCCGTTGCCGCGATTGAGGTGGCGAACGTCATGCTGGATCAGGCCAGGCAGCGGAAGCTGAAGGTCTCGATCCAGGCGACGCAGCAGGCGAGAATCCGCGACGAGGTTCTTGCCCATCCCAAGGGAGTGGGCTGGGGCGCCTCCGCCGTTCTGGCGGGCGATCCGTTCGAGAGTGGCGTGCGCAACGTGGAAAGCCAGATCCAGGTTGTCGAACGGCGGTTATTCAAGCATCTCAGCGAAGCTTTGGAGGCCTACAAGTCTCGCCTGCCTGGTGCAGTGGCTGATTCTGCAGGCGGCAGGAAGACGATCCAGGAACTGCGCGGCGTTGACACCGGCGATGACGTCGCGAAGCGGGCTGCCGTTGGTTTCAGGACGGCTAATGAGGAGGCGGTGAAGCTTTACCGCGCCAATGGTGGTCTGCTTCACGAGTTGGGCGACTGGCGGTCGCCGCAGTTCTGGGACTCGGCACGGGTGCGGGAATTTGGTGACGACTTCGAGCGCGACATCCTGGATGCCGTCTCGCAGGGAGCGCTGCGCATATGGGATAAGAAGACCTATGCACCTGCGCCGGCCGATAAGATCCCGGACATCGTCCGCGCGGCTCGTGATGCGATCCAGTTCGAACGCGGCGGCACAAGCGGAGCGGCACCGGGCTTCGGCACCGCGACTCGTGTCTTCCGCTTCCAGGACAATGAGGCGGGCAACGTTGCCTTCTTCAGGCTGATGGACAAGTACGGTCCCGGCACCGGCGGTTATCTCGACATGATGATCGGCCACCTCAAGGGAGCGGCACGTGAGGTCGCGCTGGTGCAGATCATGGGCCCTGACCATGCGGCTACGGCTGCAATGCTCAAGAGGATCGTCTCAGAAGGCGACATGAAGAAGAGCGGGCTTCGTCCGCTCAACCCGGCTCACTGGTTCTCTGGCGCCGGAGCCTTCGATCGTATGTATCGATACCTGACGGGCGAGCTCAACGCAGTAGAGAGCTCAACGGTAGCCACCATCTTCGGCACCGCACGTACCCTCTCCAGTGCTGCGAATCTGGGCAGCGCTGTGGTGTCGGCCGTGCCTGGTGATACCGTGACTGCGGCCTTCGCTGCGAACCACAATGGCCTGCCGATGGCGCGGGTTATCTCGCGAGCGATGCAAGAGATCGTCACCGAGAACGCGGACACGCGCGCCACCGCCGCCCGGTTGAATGTCACATCGCACGCACTGATGGACCACGTACTCGGCGCTCAGCGCTTCGATGACGAGGTGTTGCCGCGGAATGTCGCCGGCCGGGCCGCGGATGCGGTGATGCGTCTTCAGGGGCTGAACCGATGGACTAACAGCATCAAGCGGGCCTTCGAGATGGAGTTTCTCGGGCTGATCGCCGATCAGTCAGGCAAAGGGTTCGCAGAAATCGACCCGAAGTTCCGTGGTTTTCTGGAGCGGCACCGCTTCAGAGAAGCCGACTGGGAGACTCTTCGCTCTGCCTCTCTGTTCGACGTTGATGGCGCCAAATTCTGGGACGCTGATGCGGTCGAGGATCGTGCGCTATCCGACCGGATGCTGGCTGCCATTTTCGACGAGCGGCGCTACGCGGTGATCGAGAGCGGCGCTCGGACAGCCCAACTTGCGATGGCCAAGCGCGGCACGCTGACCGGCGAGTTCATGCGATCGAGCCTGCAATTCAAGAGCTTCCCGCTGACCATGATCATGACGCACGGGATGCGCCTGTGGCTCAACGCCGGTACCCCTCAAGGCGCCGCTCAGGCGGTGTCATTCATGGTCGCATCTACAGCCGCGGGTGCGCTGGTGGTGCAGGCAAAGAGCCTCCTGTCCGGCAAAGATCCGAGGCCAATGGATGATCCCAAGTTCTGGGCTTCGGCCACGCTCTCAGGTGGCGCGCTGGGCATCTATGGTGACCTTCTCTCGTCAACGATCACGAGAACAGGCCTAGGCCCGTTCGAGACTGTTGTAGGCCCAGTGATCGGAGAGGCAGTGAACACCTATCAAGCCCTCCGAGACGCTGCTGGCGGCATAGTAGGTGAAGAGCAGGGTAACCCTGGACGTTCACTGTTGCGGGCCGCGAAGCGATGGACGCCTGGAGCCAACATCTGGTGGGCGCGGCTGGGAATTGACCGGCTGATCTTTGATCAGGTGCAGACGGCCGTGGATCCAGACTATCGGCAGAGCTTCAGCCGAATGCAGCAGTATGCTGAGAAGGAGTTCGGGCAGAGTTATTGGTTCGCCCCGGGCACAACGAGCCCGCAACGGGCGCCGGCGTTTAGCGAGTGAGGGCGGGGATGGCCACAACGCTGCTGACGTGGTTGCTAGTCGGCGTGGCCTGGGGTGGCCTCATCGGCTGGGGCAAGGGGCAAGAGCGATCCAGACGAGGGTCAACTCGTCTGCTGTACAGCCTTTGGGGCGCGCTTCTTGGTGGAGCTATTATGTTGGGCGCTGGTCTGCTGATCAACTCGCAATATCTGCTCTGATCACTGGGCCTTGGGCCCACCTTATCATTGCTCGCGCTCGCGAAGTCGCACACCTGGGCGCCCATGGTTCAAGAACTCGACGCCTGCTGCCTCCAGCACGTTCATGACGGCACGAATGGTCGGCATCCCGCTGATCAGCGCTTGTTCGCGCCGCTTTTCCATCGCGCCCACTGTGTTCAGGTGGACGCCGGCTTTCTCAGCAAGCGTGGACTGATCCATACCGACAAGCGCGCGAGCGGCCTTTAGCTGATTTCCCGTTATGAGCATGCGATCCTCTGCTTTTAAATAGGGCTATCACACGTCACACTGTGTCTAAAACACGTTTTAGCATTGACAGATCATACTATGGATAGTTAACTCCATACTGTGATTAAAACACAGTGCAGCGCCCGATTGGTATGGGTTCTGTCATGATCGTTTAGACGCAATCATCTGGAGCGCTCCCCATGACGAACACCGTTTCGGCTGCCGGTGAAGCTATGCCTTCCGCAAAGCTGTCCCGTCGAGCTTTGCTGGCCGGCGCGGCCGCCTCTCTCCCCGTCGCCACTGCTGGCACAGCCATGGCTGCCCAGCCTGCCCTCAAGATGAGCCCTCAGTTTCTGGCTCTGCTTGAGAAGCACGAGAACGCTGTGCAGGCAGATAGAGCTGCATCCGCGTACCTGGAGGCGATTAAGGATCGGTTCCAAGCGGCGGAGGACGCGCGCAATGAATTCGTGCCGATCGCATATCGAGGCAGTGAGCCCGAGGGCGACGGCTATGAGCGCTCGCGATATCTCAGTTACCAGATTCGGGAGGCCATCCAGCGCCGCCACGATGAGCTACGCCGGATCCATTGCGGGCCATCGGCCAGCCTGATGTCTCCGGATGGAGCGGCCAAGATGAAGGTCGCCATCGATCGGTCTGAGACAAAGGCACTGGAGGGTTGGAGCGCTCCTGCACAGCATACGATGCCCGTGAGCAAGCCTCGGGCGTGATCGAGGCTGGGCGTGAGGCAGACGCTGCGCACGTGGTCGAAGTCGAGGCGCGCGCCGATCTTCTCACCTATCGGCCGCTCAACGAATCTGAGGCACTCGCGAAGGCTGCCTACATCGACGGCTCCCATTCCTTCGAAGCCCAGGAACTCGCGTCTCAGTTGTTCGTGGCCATGCTGATCCAGCGTCTCTGCGCAGCGCCCGCCCTGGCCTGATCCCCTTCCTTTGCGGGAGACTAACGATGACAAGCAATATTCCGGCCGGCGCCACCAGCTTACCCGTGCCCGACTTCTCAGGAATCCGCCTCGGCGCGCTCTTGGGCCTCTACAAGGCAATGGGCGCTGCTCAGTGGGTTTTCGTAGGCGCAATTAACATGCCTCGGATCGAGTGCGATAGGCACGCTGAAGGCATCGCCAACCAGCTATCCGAGTACATGGATGACCTTATGGGTGCCATTGCGGGGGTGGTCCGGAACGCGGCACCTGATGATGATGAGGCCGGCGAATGCCTCGCGCTGCTAATGGACTTCGAGGCACGGCGAGGCGAACACCTCGCGGGCTGCATGGGAGGCGCCGAGGAATGTGCTCGCAAGTGGGCGCTGGAGCCCAACCTATGACCACTGCATCTAACGTCTGCGAGCAGCCGGGAAGCGAACGGAATTTCGCGCGGAACAGGGTTATGGAGAGCGAGACGGATCTTCAAGACTGAAGTCACGGCAGACCGCGATCAGTGTGTTGGTTGGCGATCAGTTGATCCAGCGTGGTCCCGTAATGCTCGGCGCCGATGAGGCCGAAGCTCTGCAGTTCCTGCTCGTTGAGCAGCGCGGGGCAGTGCAGGAGCTGGAGCTGGATGACCAATTCTATGAGCTGGTCTGGCACTCGGGAGTGAGCACGAGGCCGTGAGCCTTGTTCTGCAATGCAGCGATCCGCAGAGCCCTGCAAACACGCAGAAAGTGCACGCTAGTTTCCGGCAAAATCGTCCAGAATGTCTTCAAGGAAATAGGAGGTGCGCGGGGTTTGCGACCTCATCTGAACCACCCTCTTGGTCAGCAGCACGATCCACTCTTTGCCTATGAATTCATCCCAGCTTTTGCTCGGAGCAGAGAGCGCCTTCTCTCGTGGAATAGACCCGCGGAGGATTTCACCAGTGGATCCGTGGAGCTCGAACCTTCGGCCTTCGGGAAGGATGTATAGCTTGCCAGCTTCCTGAACGGATTCCTCGGACACCGACAATGCGTCGGTTCGCTGCCGCCCACGATCTATAGCGTCGCTGAGCAAAGAGAACTCCCGATCGCCTTCAACCAGACGTAAAGTTGCGCCGGCCTCATCTAGAAGTCGGAAGAAGTGCTGCAAGGAATGAAGGAGACGGTCGTCAACCGTTTCTAGGGCTAGTTCGAATGCCTCGTGATCTGGAGCGGACATGCGATACAAGAGGTCAACGGTCTCATCCACGACCTTCTTTAGGGAGCTGTCTACGAGATGATCGGCGGCAGCTTCCTCAAGGACGAACCCGAACGACCCCCGAGCGACATCCGTGATCATGAGCTGTGCTCGGTCCCGCTGAGGGATCGGTCCGCGCATGGCCAACGGTCCCTGCGTGGATGCCATTTTGGTGGTCACGACTTCTTGGAACTTAATGATCGCTTCGCTGCCGAAGTCAGCCTGAATGCCCTTGGAGCCCAGGACCGGCTTGCCGCCAAAGAAAAGGCCAACAGCGGCCGAGGTCTGCTGAATTGCCTCTAACCGTTCCAACTCGCCGCGGAGCCTCTCGGCGCGTTTGCTGAATTGCATCCAGCCGATCGGGTCCTGTGCAGATGTGCGTTCACTTAGCAGCCCCTCGACGCTTGCTAGGTCGGCCCGGAGCGCTTGCTTCTCGAGAAGTTTAAGCATTTGGGACTTCCACTACGAACTGGAGAAGCTCGTCGTCCGAGCTAAGAGGGACTTCGATCATACCTTTCCAGAGAGAAGTTACCCTCTGGTGTCCGAAGAGGCCAAACCAGTAGCAAGTGTCCTTGACCAGGAGCGCTGGCGGCTTTGCAAGGTCGACGAAGTACGCGTCGCATTGAAAGATCCGCTTTGTCTCACCGGGATCGAACAACATGCCATGCTTCTCGAAGATCTCCGCTTGCTCAGTTGGGCTAGAAGGCAGGGCAGCGAATGTTACCACGTCGATGTCGTTCGGAGGACGTTTTTTCAAGGTCTCAACGTCCTCCACGAAGCTGCCGTCGATCCACTGAAATCCCTCTGCAAAACCTGCTTTACGAAGAGCTGTCCGGTAGGCGGCTAAACCCTGCAGCAGCGCAACTCGTTGGGGCGTCGTTCCGAGGCTAATGGCTAGGTCACTGAAGTCACCCTTGTATGGCGACATCGCAGCCTTGTTCGTTGAGTTCTCTCCCACAAAGGGAGGCAGGACACCTGATATGTTGAACGGGGGGATCATGCCGACTATCGCTCACGTGCGCGGTTGAGCCCAGAGGCCCGTGCGGGAGCTTTACAGCGCACCCGCTTTTTCAGGCGCCCGAGTGCAGCGTCACAGGCGTGGCCCGGGATGCTGTCGGCCTCGCCCAGCCACCAATCCTTTTTCCACACCATCAGTTCTTTCCCGGGCGAACCAACCGGCGGCTGCTCACTGGCCAGTTCTCGACTCCGTCGCGCACAGGCAGAGTGGGCTGGGTAGCAATCCCAGCCCACTGGTCGAAGAACATCTTCACCGCCGGCCAGTAGCGTCCGCCCATCATGGGATCAATCTTGGGTAGGCCATGCGACTCAAGAATGCCAGCGATGCCGCGCCAATAGTTCGGTTGCCCGGGTCCTAGAACGAGACGTGCAATGTGGGCTTCGGTCGGAAAGAGTGGGATCTCCGCGTCCGTCTTAGGCGTGCGGCCGCGACTGCGTTTTGGCGCGATAGAGGACTTGCCGCTTCCTTCTTCAATGGGATTATCAGCCATTGGGCTTCTCCATCCGTCCCGAGTAGGTGCGGGAGATATCGATGCGCCGATCCACTCCGCGTGTTGACCAGGTGTTGACCGACCAGAAAGAAAGCGCGGTGTCTTTCGACGCCGCGCTTTTAAACTTGCTCATTTCTGAGGAGAAAACTGGAGCGGGCGAAGGGATTCGAACCCTCGACCCCAACCTTGGCAAGGTTGTGCTCTACCCCTGAGCTACGCCCGCGTGTCCAGTTCAATGCCGGGGCGTTGCCGCCTCGGTGTGGGCGGTTCTATGCCCCAGATTCTCGGCTATTGCAACGGGGTTATGAACGATCTTTTCGGCCGCGGATCTCGGCGAACACCTCCGCGCCGCTGGCGCCCACCTTGCCGAGACGGCCCGCGAGCAGCGCATCGTCGGCGCGCAGGAAGGGGCTCGTCTGCTTTTCGAGGCCGAGGCGGAAGGGCACGGTGGGCACGCCATCGGCGCGGGCCTGCTCGATCTCGGCCGCGCGCGTCTGCAGCGCCTCGTTCTCCGGGTCGAGCGCCAGTCCGAAACGGGCATTGGAGAGCGTGTATTCGTGGCCGCAATAGACGATGGTGTCGTCCGGCAGGCGGCGCAGCTTCTTCAGCGAATCCCACATCTGCGCCGGCGTGCCCTCGAACAGGCGGCCGCAGCCGAGCGCGAACATGGTGTCGCCCGAGAACAGCAGGCCGAGATCGGCGAAATGATAGACGATGTGGCCCAGGGTGTGGCCGGGCGTGTCGTAGACATCGGCGCGCAGCGGGCCGACCTCCACCACGTCGCCCTCGCGCACGGTTTTCGTCAGGCCGGGGATCTTGTCGGCCTCGGCCGCCGGGCCGATCACCTCCGGATTGTCGGCCGCCGCAAGCTCGGCGATCCCGGCGATGTGGTCGTCGTGCTTGTGGGTGATGAGGATGTGGGTGAGCCGCCAGCCATCGGCGTCGAGCTGGGCGCGGATCGGGGCCGCCTCCGGCGCATCGACGAGAAAGACGGTCTCGCCCTCCTTCACGATGACGGCGTAATTGTCGGCGAGGCAGGGGACGAGGCGGATCTCGGGCATCGGGCTTTCCTTCTGGGGTAGGCTCGAAACTGGCCATCGGGAGGGGTGTCGTCAACTGGGGCAGCGCCGGTAATCGTGTCCGGAGGCAGCGATTTTTCCGCATCCTCCACGACGATGGTGCGGATATCGCGCATGAGGGCATGGATGGCCTCGGGCGAGCCGCCTTCCCGGGGCAGGACGAGCATGCCCTCCAGCCGCGCCGCCTGAAGCAGCATGAGGCCGAGCCGCAGATCGGCATTGATGCGGGATGTTTCGGTGTCGTCGGAAGGAAGCGCCCCGGCGGACAGGCCGAGCGCCCAGGCGAACGGGTGCAGCACGGCCTTGAACCCGGCCTCGTCTCGGGCATAGCAGCTGGGCCAATGCCAGGTGCAGGCCTTGGCGCGGCGACAGGCGCGGTGCGGGCAATGATCGAGAAAGCCGGCGGCACCCGACAGGGCTTTCAGCAGACGCACGCTGGCGGGATCGCGCTCATGGGCGCGGCGCAGGCGGTCCGTGTCTCCGGGCGGGGCAGGGTGCTGCGGAGCAGGGGCGTGATTCATCCTCGCGTCTCCTCGTCTGTCGCGATGTCCGGAAGGTGCTCCCTCACGAGGAGCGGGGGACGCAGACGGCGTCCTCGAAAGCAAAAGTGTTGACGCAATCTGCGTCCCCACGCGCGGCGATTTCTGTCCGGAGGCGGCGGGCGCTTCCACGGCACGGGCCGCCGAAGCCTTGTCGGCCCCGGCCACCCGAACCGTCCCCAGCGATCCAATCGTCGCAGACGGGTCATGGTGCCCGACGGGCCCGCTCGTCAGGCGCGCATCTCTGCACGCCCTAACCTCCAGCCTCCCGGGACCGTGGCGACCAGACCACGGGCGCAGGCGCCGCTCCTCATCCCACGCCGCCCGCCTGGTACCCGGCCGACGCTCCTCGCAGGGTGAGGATGCCAATACGTGTAGCAGAGAATAGGAATATTGTCAAGATTTGTGTGCGCCTTGTTATCCAGGCTTATTCGTAATAAACGAAGTTACATGAAATTGGACAGCCGCCTTTCCTCCGTTCTCCACGCTTTGCTGCACATGGCCGATATGGGCCAGCCGGTGACTTCTGACGTGCTGGCGCGGTGCATGACCACCAACCCGGTGGTGGTGCGCCGCACCATGGGGCTGCTGCGCGAGGCCGGATACGTGACCTCCGCCAAGGGGCATGCGGGAGGGTGGTCGCTTGCGGTCGATCTCGGCGCGGTGACCTTGCGCCAATTGCACGAGGCCCTGGGCGAGCCGGCCTTCTTCGCGATGGGCAACCGCTCAGAGAACCCGCAGTGCCTGGTCGAGCAATCCGTGAACGCGGCGCTGGACGGCGTCTTCGCCGAGGCCGAGGCCCTGCTGCTGGCCCGTTTCGCCTCCGTCACCCTGGCCGATCTTGCCGACGAATTCTCGCGGCGCGCGGCACATCACAAAGGACATCATCATGCGCCATGACGTGATCGTCATCGGGGGCAGCTATGCCGGTATGGCCGCGACCCTTCAATTGGTGCGGGCGCGACGCAAGGTGCTCGTCATCGATGCCGGACAGAGGCGCAACCGCTTTGCCGCCCATTCCCACGGCTTCATCGGCCATGATGGCGAGGACCCGGCGGAGATCGCCCGCAAGGCCCGCGAGCAATTGATGGCCTATCCGACGCTGAGCTGGCGCGAGGGGCTGGCGACGGGCGCGGCGGCGGAAAAGGGCGGTTTCGCGGTGACGACCGCCGACGGCGAGGTGCACCACGGCGCGCGGCTCATCCTGGCGCTGGGCGTCAGCGACCAACTGCCCGAGATCGACGGGCTGGCCGAGCGCTGGGGCCGGAGCGTGTTTCTGTGCCCCTATTGCCATGGCTATGAACTCGACATGGGCCGGATCGGCGTGATCGCGACCGGGCCGATGGCGCTTCATCAGGCGGCGTTGCTGACGGAATGGGGCGAGGTGACCCTGTTCCTGAACCGCAGCTTCAAGCCCGAGGCGGCGGAATGGGAGCAGGCCGTGGAGCGCGGCATCACCATCGAGCCGGACCGCATCGCGGACATCGAGGGGCATGCCGATGTGCGGCTGGAGGATGGACGCGTTCTGCCCTTCGCCGGCCTGTTCACGAAGGCCGAGAACGCGCCCTCGACGCCCATTGCCGACGCGCTGGGCTGCGAACTGGAGGAGACGCCGTTCGGCACGCATATCCTGACGAAGGCCCACGAGACGAGCGTGCCCGGCGTGTTCGCCTGCGGGGATGCGGCCCATGTGCCGCATTCGGTGTCCATCGCGGTGGGGAATGGGGCGCTGACCGGGGCGTTCGTGCACCGGTCTTTGGTGTTTTGAGGGGGGTACCAAGAGCGCTTGAGACAAACATCCTATTTGTGTGCCTTGGAGCGGCCACACCTAGTGGATGTTAATGCGGCGTTAACCATATTGAGCGGGTAATGCGTCAGCCGGGAGAGAGCGTCGATGGATCCAACTTACAACTTAAACGGCGGCTTTAAGCCAACGGCGAAGCGGTTCGCTGATCTAAATGGTCCAGACTTCTTTCCTACGCCAGCTTGGGGCCACATACGCGCTTATCGATAATGAAAGTTTCGAGGGAAACATCTGGGAAAGTGCGTGTGGCAACGGTGCCATGTCGAAGGTGTTGATGGAGGCCTCACCAAGCGTCGAAAGTTCAGATCTCTATGATCGAGGCTTCGGCGAAGCTGGCGTGGATTTCTTGCGATCCTCCCGTACCGCAGACAATATCGTGACAAATCCACCTTATAATGCCGCTGAAGGATTTGTGCGCTCAGGCATTCATTCAGCAAGGCACAAATTTGCTCTTTTGTTGCGCCTTGCTTTTCTTGAAGGTGCTAATCGGGCAAATACAATTTTCTCGCAGATGCCTCCTAGTCGTGTCTGGGTATTCAGCGAACGAATTACATTTTATCCTGCCGGTGCCGTGCAGCAGGGCAGTGGAACAACAGCCTACGCTTGGTTTGTTTGGGATAAGGATGCGCCCAGTAGAACTGAACTAAAGTGGTTCAAGCCCGGCTACAAAGCACGTCACGCTTAAGGCAGAGATAGCTGATTGGGACCGTAAACCACCCTGCCTTCATATATAATATTTCCTACTGTATTGCGGTGCGAGACAAGATTTCGCACTTGCTGCTCCCACATCTCTTCACCATTTCAAGTTGTAGACGGGGCTCGATCCTCTACAGATAGGGAGATATAATTCGGAATTTCCTTCTTTAAATCGTCTATAGAAGCCGACCTATTGGGCTTGCTGGAAAGTATTTTAATTACAGCTTTCCCGATCTCTGCCTCTGTCGTTCTAGTCATGATGGCCCTCGCAGATTACGAGGTTAAAAGATGCTTTCCATACTGCTAACAAGTCAATGAAATTGCGTCTTAATCTTTAATTACCAAGGCGACCTGTTCTCTCATTCCTTTAGGGGAACTAAGAACCTGGTATCTCGGATATCATTCTTAACTCCGCCACGTCGCCGATCCCCTTGAACACCCAGTCCGGCTCCGCGCCGCGCAAGGCTTCTTCCGTGGCGTAGCCCCATGTCGACGCGCCGAACCTGAGCCCCGCTTTCTTGGCGGCGGAGGCGTCCCGGGTTTCGTCGCCGATGTAGATGGCTTCCTCGGCCGGGATCTTCAGGGCCTTGAGGGTTTCCTTGAGGCGGGGGGCCTTGCCGAACAGGGAGGCGTCGCAGCGGAAATGGCTGAACAGGGCCGAGATTTCCGGGCCTAGCGTGCGGCGGATGCTTTCCTCGCCGTCGGACGAGACGATGGCCAGCAGGATGCCGCGCGCCTGCAGCGCCGACAGGGCCTCGAACACGCCGGGGAAGGGGCGCAGATCGCCCGAGGCCGCGAGCTTCAGGGCCCGCATGTCGCGCGCGATGGCGGGCACCTTCCACAACGGCACGCGCAGCTCTTTCAGCAGATCGCGGGTGCGCATGCCGCGCAGCTTGTCGACCTCGTCCTCCCGGGCTTCGCGGAAACCGTGGCGGCGCGCCACCTCGTTCACGATGGTGCAGAACCAGGGGAAGGAATCGACGAGGGTGCCGTCGGCATCGAAGATGACGAGGCGGATCGCGGACGCTGACATCACCAAGGCATGACCGTCCGGCGCGGCCGCGTCAATGGCGCGCGTGAAAAGCGGTGCGCGGCGCCCAAAATGTTCACGGATTGTGCACTGCTGGCCATAGCGCGCCGCGCATGGGCGATGTATGAGCGCGGGTCCGCTTCCGGACATCGGTGCATCCCGGCCCATGTCGCTCTCGAACGTCAATTTCATCCGCACCACCGCCGTGCTCCTGCTGGTGGGGCTGGCCGCCCTTCTCGCCATCGTGGGGGTGACGTTCTGGCTGTCGGTGCGCACCGAGACCATCGCCGAGGAGGTTCTGCGCTCGCGCCAGACGCGCGCCTCCGCCGTGGCGCTGCGCAGCCTGCTGCAAGATGCCGAGACCGGGCAGCGCGGCTTCCTGCTGACGTCCGATGCCTCCTATCTTGCGCCCTATGAGGCCGCCAAAGCGCGCATCCCGCAGGTGACGGCGCGGCTGCGGGAGTTGGCGCCGAATTCCGAGGATTATCCGATCAGCCGCCTGCAGGAGGTGATCGACGCCAAGATGGCCGAGCTGGCCGAGACCATCGCCCTGGCGCAGACTGGGCAGCGCGACGAGGCGCTGGCTTTGGTGCGCGCCGACCGCGGCAAGGTGCTGATGGACGAGGCGCGGGCGATGTTCGACGCGCTGGTGATGCGCGTGGAGCAGAGCCTCGAGGTCAGCACCCACGCGCAATCCGACAGCATCACCAACCTGCAGCGCGCGGTGTTCGCGGCGACGCTGCTTATCCTCCTGGTGGTGGGCGCGTGCACCTTCATGGCGCTGCGCTACACCCGCGAACTGATCGCCGCGCGCACCGAGCTCTCGGCCCTGAACGAGGGGCTGGAGCAGCGCGTGGCCGACCGCACCGCCGAGCTGAACCGCGCCAATTCCGAGCTACAGCGTTTCGCCTACATCGTGGGTCACGATCTGCGCTCGCCGCTCGTCAACGTGATGGGCTTCACGAGCGAGCTGACGGAGTTTGGCAAGGAGATCTTCGACATGGTGCGCGGCCTTCGCGAGAAGGCCGGCGTGGAGGCCAGCGCCTACGAGGTGGAGCTGGAGAAGGATTTCGACGAATCCATCCGCTTCATCCGCACCTCGACCACGAAGATGGACGGGCTGATCAACGCCATCCTCAAGCTTTCGCGCGAGGGCAAGAGGCCGCTGACGCCCGAGAAGATCGAGATCGGCAAGCTGGTCGAGGACGCCGCGGTCAACATCCGCCACCGCGTGGGCGAGCGCGACGGCGAGGTGCGGGTGGAAGGCAATTTCCCGACCATCGTCTCCGACAAGTTCTCGCTGGAGCAGATCTTCGGCAATCTGCTCGACAATGCGGTGAAATACGCCCATCCCGAGCGCCCGCCGCGCATCGTGCTGAGCGCGAAGAACGCCGGCCGCAACGTGCAGATCGACGTGACGGACAATGGCCGCGGCATCGGCGAGAACGAGGCCGAGCGCGTGTTCGAGCTGTTCCGCCGCGCCGGGCGTCAGGACCAGCCGGGCGAGGGCATCGGCCTTGCCTATGTGCGGGCCTATGTGCGGCGGCTCGGCGGCGACGTGACGCTGACGTCCACGATCGGCGAGGGCACGACCTTCCACGTGACCTTGCCGCGCCGGCTGCGCGGCGACCACGACGACGCCTGAGCGGAGCCATAGAGCTGCCGCTTGCCGCCGGGGGCGTTGAGCGCCACACTTGAGCCATGTCGCTCGACATCACCGAACTGCGCGATTTCTACCATTCCCCCCTTGGCCAGGTGGCGCGGCGTGTGCTGCGGGCCAAGCTGCGGGCGCGGTTCGCCGACGTGGCGGGCCAGCGCGTGCTGGGTTTCGGCTTCGTGACGCCGTTTCTCGGCGCGTTCCGCGACGAGGCGGAACGGGTGATGGCGTTCATGCCGGCCGAGCAGGGCGTGATCGACTGGCGCTCGGCGCGCGGCGTGGCGAGCGTGCTGGCCGACGGCGAAATGTGGCCGCTGCCGGATTCGGCCGTCGACCGCATCGTGCTGGTGCACGCGCTGGAGAACGCGGAAGACCCCGACGAGGTGCTGCGCGAATGCTGGCGCTGCCTGGCCCCCGGCGGGCGGCTGCTGGCTGTGGTCGCCAATCGCCGTGCGCCGTGGTCGGCCTTCGAGAACAATCCGTTCGGCCATGGCCGGCCCTACAGCCGCAGCCAGCTGACCGGGCTGCTGCGGCGGCTGCAATTCCAGCCGGTGGAATGGGCCGAGGCCCTGATGTTTCCGCCGATCGAGCGGGCCATCGTTCTGCGCTCGGCCATCGCGCTGGAGCGGCTGGGCGTGCGCTTCTGGGCGCCGTTCGCGGGCGTGCACATGGTGGAGGCGATCAAGCAGGACCCGCGCCCTGTGCGGGTGAAGAAGCGTGCCTCGCGCGTGCGGCGGGTGCGGCGCTTCGCCAAGGGCTTGGTGCCGGAGGTGGGGCGGCCCGAAGTGCCGGGCGTGGGCGTGCCGGCGAAGCGCGGCTGAGGCCGCAAGCGCGGATGGATCAGCCCGCCACGAGCTCGCGGGCGACGTCTGCGATCGTGGTGCGCAGCCAAAGATGCGCGGGATCGTTGCGGTAGCGCACGTGCCAGGCCATCTCGACCGGAAAGGTGCCGAG
Organism: Terrihabitans aquatilis; assembly: GCF_052542005.1. NCBI lineage: Bacteria > Pseudomonadati > Pseudomonadota > Alphaproteobacteria > Hyphomicrobiales > Terrihabitans > Terrihabitans aquatilis. The sequence goes on from NZ_JBOCUO010000003.1 coordinate 458,253, forward strand.
ATCGACCGGTGAGGGCAGAACCTTGAGTCGGGAGTCCTGCTTGAGGTGACGGCAGATGAGGCGCGGCAGGGTCGCGCAATAATCGGTGACGGCGACCATCTCCGGGACCGTCAGGAAATGCGTGACCGACACCGCCACCTCGCGCCGGACGTTCTGCTGTTCCAGCGCCTGGAATAGGCCGGCCCGGATGCGCCCCGGTGGCAGAACGTTCACATGCTTCAGCCGCTCATATTGAGCGCGGGTCAGGCTGTCGCCCACGTCCGGATGGTCTTTACGCACGATGCAGGCGAGACCGTCGTCCATCAGATGCTGGATGACGAGGTTGTCGGGCGGGTCGACGATCCGCCCGAGGGCCATGGATGTCGTGCCGGACATCAGCCCCGTCTCGGCGAGATCGTTGCCGAACGGCGTCATGCGGACCCGGATGCCCGGTGCGAGCCTGCCGAGCCGGGCGATCAGCGCCGGCATCAGAACCAGTTCCGCATAGCTGTTGGGTGCGATGAGAAACAGGCGGTCCGCCTTGGCGGGGTCGAACACCTGCTGCTGTGCGATCAGATCGTTCAAGCGCGCCAGCGTCGCTTCGATGGATGGCGCGATCTCCTCGGCCAGCTGGGTTGGCCGGATGCCATAGCGCTCGCGGACGAACAGGGGATCGCGCAGCATGTCGCGCAGGCGGTTGAGCGCATTCGAGAGTGCGGGCTGCGTGATGCCGAGGCGATCGGCGGCCCGCGTGACGTTGCGTTCCTCCATCAATGCGAGAAACACGGGCAGCAGGTTCAGGTCGACTTTCATCCAGATCAAAATCAATAACAATATCTGGAATACAAGAAATAAATTTCTCGAATAGATACCGACGCATCATCTTGGGTCTCAGGAAGACGCCGATGGGTTTCATCGATGTCAGCGCAATCCCGGTCTTTCGCGCCGGATGCGCCATCCGCAGGAGATATGACGATGAAGGTTCTGATCGTGCTCACGTCCCACGACACGCTTGGAGACACCGGCCGCAAGACCGGCTTCTGGCTGGAGGAGCTCGCCGCGCCCTATTATGTCTTCAAGGATGCGGGCGCGGACATCGTTCTCGCGTCGCCCAAGGGAGGCCAGCCGCCGCTCGACCCGAAGAGCGATGAGCCGGATTTCCAGACCGATGCGACGCGGCGCTTCTCTGCCGATGAGGACGCAAAGGCCCAATTGACGGATACCGTCCGTCTCGACAGCGTCGTGCAGGATGATTTCGACGCGGTGTTCTATCCCGGCGGCCACGGTCCGCTCTGGGATCTGGCGGAAGATCGGGATTCGATCCGCCTGATCGAGGCTTTTCTGGCGGCTGGCAAGAACGTGGCGCTGGTCTGCCACGCGCCGGGCGTGCTGCGCCATGTGACCAATCCCGATGGCTCGCCGCTGGTGAAGGGCCGCCATGTCACGGGGTTCACCAACAGCGAGGAGGAGGGCGTCGGCCTGACGAAGATCGTGCCGTTCCTGGTTGAGGACGAGCTTGTCGGTCAGGGCGCAATGTTCTCGCGGGTGAAGGACTGGGGCGTTCACACCGTCGTGGATGGCCAGCTCATCACTGGCCAGAACCCGTCTTCGTCGACCCGAACGGCAGAGGTTCTCCTGGCGGCTCTGGACCCGGCGCGCCCGCAGGGAGAGTGATCCGGCAGGCTGTCATCGTATTCGCGGTGACAGCCGACGCAGCGCCATGACGAATCTTCGTGGCGCCGCAGAATGATGAGGCCGGGCTCAGGAAGGCTGTGCGGGAACATCGAATCCTGTATCAGCGGCGTCATGCGTCAGATCATCTGCATCGCCATTATCCTTGCCGTCTCGGCGCTGTGCAATGCGCCGCTGGCAGCCCGGATGGCATCCGATGGCAATTGGGGCGAGGCCGTCGGCCAGCTGGTGTTCGCGCCGCTGGTGGTCTTCTACCTCGTGCATTCGGTGATCTATTACGGCACGCGGCTCGTGCGGGGGCGGGACGCTCTTGCCAGCTATACGAATTCGAAGCTGAGCTGGATCGCCTTCATCGTCAGCGTGCTGGGCATCCTGGGCTCGGCCGCCCAGCGTGTGCCGCCTCTCTAGGACGATGTTCAGGCGGTGAGGATACCGGCATAGAGGGCCGGGTCCACATTGGCGCCCGAGGCGACGACGACGAGAGCGCCCTCGGCCGGCGGGGCGAGGCCCTCCAACGCCGCCGTGAGCGCGACCGCACCGCCGGGCTCGATGACGAGCTTCATCTTCTCGAACGCGAAGCGCATGGCTGCGCGCACCTGATCGTCGCTGACCGTTAGCCCGCCCGACAGCAGCGCCTGATTGATGGGGAAGGTGAGGCGGCCCGGACTTGGCGACAAAAGCGCATCGCAGATGGAGCGGGCATCCGCCGAAACGTGTTCGCGCTGGCCGCTGACGAGAGAGCGGGCGGTGTCGTCGAACGCCTCGGGCTCCACGCTGTGCACCGCGACGTGGGGGGCGGCGTCCTTGATGGCCGTGGCGATGCCCGAGACGAGGCCGCCGCCACCGCAGGGTGCGAGGAGTGTGCCGATCTCGACGCCGGCCTCGCGCGCCTGTTCGAGGATTTCGAGCCCGGCCGTGCCCTGGCCCGCGATGATGAACGGGTCGTCGAAGGGCGGAACGATGAGCGCGCCGCGCTCTTCGGCGAGGGCGGTGCCGATCCGCTCGCGATCCTGCGTGTAACGGTCGTACAGCACCACTTCGGCGCCGAGCGCCCGCGTGTTGGCGATCTTGATGGCGGGCGCATCGGCCGGCATGACGATAATCGCCGGCAGGCCGAGCCTGCGCGCAGCAGCCGCCACGCCCTGCGCGTGATTGCCCGACGACCACGCCAGCACGCCCGCCGCCTTCTGGTGCTCGGGAATGCGCGACAGCCGATTGTAGGCGCCCCGGAACTTGAACGAGCCCGTGTGCTGCGCGCCCTCGAACTTCACGAGAACGCGCCGCCCCGCGCGCTCGTTGAGCGGTGCGAATTCCAGGAGCGGGGTGCGAACGGCCGCGCCCTTCAGGCGGGCGGCGGCATCGCGGATGTCGGCGGCGGAAATGGCGAGCTCGGTCATGCGGTGTCCTTCGAGGACGGACGGAGGGTGGATCCCGCATGTGCATGCCCGTTGACGCCCGGCCCATCAAGAGCCGGGGATTTTTCCCCGAGCTGCCCTTGCGTGTTGCCGCCGAGATTGCGAACAGCGGATGAGAACCGAGCAACAGGGACATTCGCCATGGCTGTCAGACCGAGCGCCATCCTCATCGCCGTGAGCCTCGCAGCGAACGGGCTGTCGGCGGCAGGCGCCGCGGCGCAGGACGCCGTGACGCCGCTGGATTTCTGCCGCGAGCTTCCGCCCGACAGCCGCAAGGATTGCGAGGCCGGGGCCGAATTGCTGATGCGCATGCCAGATGAATCCGAGTCCAAACTTTCGGTGCGGGTGATGGCGGCGGGCGGTGTGTTCGCGCTGGACTACACGATCGACAATCCGAACGGACCTCACCAAAGGGAATGCGCCAGCCGGGGTGTGATCGCATTGCCGGCCGGCGAACCTGTCCGGCTTCTGGTGACGTCGGGCGACGAGATCTACACCCTGCGCGTTCCGGCGCGGAACATCGCCGTCGATCTCGTGCCCGGGCGCATCAACGAGGTTCGGATCGATGCTCCGGAGGCCGAGGACAGCATCGTGGGGGTGCTGGAGCGCCATCGCGGCGGCTCCTCGTCCGTGCGCTTGCGCTTCGTGGCGGGCGAACTGGTGGACCGGGCGCGCCTTGCGGATCTGTGCCGCGTGTCGGCGGAGCCCGTCGACTGATCTGTCGTTCTAACTCACCGCCGCGCCGGATCGGCGGGTTGCTTCGGGCATGCCAGCGGCAGTTGGTTGGGTGTGCGCGGCCGTTCGGCTAATGGCGGTCGGACAGGCATTCGCCGTGATCGCCGAGGACTTCGAGCACCTTGCAATCGCCGGCGGAGCTGTGTGAGCAGGCCGCCATCCGGGCCACTTCCGCCCGCAGGGCGGTGAGCCGGGCGATCTTGTGGTCGATGTCGGCGAGATGCGCCTGTGCGATGCGGTCGGCCCGTTCGCACGGACGATCCGGATCTTCGGCGAGCGCCATGAGATCGCGGATCGGCTCGATCTCGAAGCCCAGTTCCCGCGCGTGGCGGATGAAGCGGAGGCGGCGCAGATCGTCGGCATCGTAGAGGCGCCTGTTGCCCTCCGTCCGCGGCAGAGAGGGCAGGAGGCCGATCTGCTCGTAATAGCGGATGGTAGGCACCTTGATGCCGCTTTCGCGCGAGGCCTGCCCGATCGGCACGGATTTTTTCATTTTGGCGCTTGCTCCTCTAGTCACTAGAGGAATTAAGCCTGCCGTCACGAGATGCAAGGAGATGGCTGTGGACGCCGCCAAGACCGAAAGCCGCTACCGCGTGACCGGAATGGATTGCGCGGCCTGCGCCAACAAGATCGACACGGCCGTGCGGCGTTTGCCGGGCGTGGACGATGTGCAGGTTTCGGTGGCTGCCGGGACGATGCGCGTCAGCCATGGCGAGGGCATCGACCGCGCGGACATCGTGCGGCAGGTACGCAATCTCGGTTATGGCGCGGAACCGGCAATGGGACGCGCGGCGGTGCAGGTGCCCCCCGGCCGCGACCACGGGGACCACGACCATGCCGGCCACGATCACAGCCATTCCGGACATTCGCACGGGGCGGACGACGGCGAGACGGTGTGGTGGCGGACCAAAAAGGCCCGGCTGACCGCGCTGTGCGGTGCGGCGCTGGTGGCCGCCTATGTGCTGGGCCATCTTTTTCCGGCGCTGGAGCGCCCGGCCTTTATTGCCGCGTTGATCGTGGGGCTGGGGCCGGTCGGCTGGCGCGCCATCAGCGCCGCGCGGTTCGGCACGCCGTTCTCGATCGAGACGCTGATGAGCATCGCCGCGATCGGCGCCGTCATCATCGGGGCCGAAGAGGAGGCGGCGATGGTGCTGCTGTTGTTCCTCATCGGCGAGATGCTGGAGGGCCTGGCCGCCAGCCGGGCCCGCAGCAGCATTCAGGGGCTGACCGCGCTCGTTCCGAAGACGGCTCTGGTGGAGCGCGAGGGCGCGACCATCGAGATCCCGGCTGAAAACCTCGAGATCGGGCAGACCATTCTGGTGCGTCCGGGCGACCGGCTGCCGGCCGACGGCACCATCGTGGAAGGCGCGGGCGAGATCGACGAGGCGCCGGTGACGGGGGAAAGCGTGCCCAAGCGCAAGGCGGTGGGCGATGCGGTGTTCGCCGGCACGGTGAATGCCGGCTCCGTGCTGCGGGTGCGGGTGAGCGCGGCCGCCGCCGACAACACCATCGCCCGCATCGTGCGGCTGGTGGAGGAGGCGCAGGAATCGAAATCGCCGACCGAGCGCTTCATCGACCGGTTTTCGAAGGTCTACACACCCGGTGTGCTGGTCGTCGGTGCCCTGGTGGCGACCTTGCCGCCGCTGGTGATGGGGGCGGATTGGGGCGAGTGGGTCTACAAGGGGCTCGCGATCCTGCTGATCGGTTGCCCCTGCGCGCTGGTGATCTCGACGCCGGCCGCGATTGCGGCAGGGCTGTCGGCCGGTGCGCGGCGCGGCCTGCTGATGAAGGGCGGCATCGTGCTCGAAACGCTGGGCCGGATCGATGCCGTGGCCTTCGACAAGACCGGCACACTGACGGCAGGCCGGCCCGTGGTGACGGAGATATTGGCGGGCGGCCGCTCGGTGCGGGACGTGCTGTCGCTGGCCGCCGCGCTGGAGCGGGGGTCGAGCCATCCCTTGGCCGTGGCGATCCTGGAGCGGGCGAAGGCCGACAACGTGCCGGTGCCGCCGGCCTTCGACGCCTCGGCCGTGCCCGGCGAGGGCGTGGAGGGCAATGTCGGCGGCGAGAGCGTGTTCCTCGGATCGCCTCAGGCGGCAGGACGTCGCGTGCCGCTCGATGCCGAGCAGATGTCCGCCATTGCCGTGCTGAACGCGCAGGGAAAGACGGTGTCGGTGGTTCTGGCGCGTGGCGGCGTGGCGGGCTTCATCGCGATGCGCGACGAGGCGCGGCCCGACGCGGCTGAGGCTATCGCCGAACTGGCGTCGGCCGGGGTGCGCCCGCTGATGCTGACGGGCGACAACCGCACCACGGCCGAGGCGGTGGCGGCGGGACTGGGCATCGAGGCGCGCGCCGAATTGCTGCCGCAGGACAAGCAGCGCATCGTGACCGAATTGCAGGCCGAGGGCCGCGTGGTGGCGAAGGTGGGCGACGGCATCAACGATGCGCCGGCGCTGGCGGCGGCCGATATCGGCATCGCCATGGGCGGCGGCACCGACGTGGCGCTGGAAACCGCCGACGCCGCCATCCTGCACGGGCGGGTGCGCGACGTGCCCGACATGATCCGGCTGTCGAAGACGGTGATGGGCAATATCCGCCAGAACATCGCCATGGCGCTGGGCCTGAAGGCGGTGTTTCTGGTGACGACCATCATCGGTGTGACGGGGCTGTGGCCGGCGATCCTGGCCGATACCGGCGCGACCGTGCTCGTCACTGCCAACGCCATGCGGCTGCTGCGCTGGCGGCCACGGTGAGAGGGCCGCATTCAGGCCGCTCCTACCAGCGCATGACGGCCTTGACCTCGGCCCGGCGCGGTTCGTCATAGAAGGCGCGCACGCTCGGATAGGCGAGATAGTTCTCGTCGAAGATGTTGAAGACGTTGAGCGACAGATCGGTGCTGTCGTTCACCCGATAAGCGAGGCGGGCGTCGACCACGGCATAGGCCGGCTGCGTGAAGGTCGCGGCATAGGGCGCGGCGATCGATGAGGTGCTTTCACTGTAGGCGCGGATGCCGAGGCCGAGCTCCAGCCCGTCGAAAACGGTGCCGTGCTCGATGGTGTAATTGGTCCAGAGCTTGAAGCTCTGCTCCGGGAAGAAGGCGTTGAAACGCTGGCCGATCTCGGCCGGCTGGCCGGCCAGGAATTCCGTTTTGGTGAAGGTGTAGCCGGCGGCGACCTCCCAGTTCGGGAGGATGCGGCCGTTGAGTTCGATTTCGAAGCCCCGGCTCTCCACTTCGCCGGCGGCGACATAGGCATCGCTGCCGCCATCGTAGACCGCGCGGTTGGTGTCGCGCGCACGGAAGATGGATAAGCTGGGCGTGAGGCGCCCGTCGAACAAGGCGGCCTTGATCCCGGCTTCGTATTGCTCTCCGACGATCGGCGGCAGCACGTTGTCGCCGGCATCGAGCGTGTCGACCGATTGGGTGCGGAAGATGTCGGCATAGCTGACATAGACATTGACGGATTCGGTGAGCCCGAGGACGAGCGCGCCATAGGGCGTGAAGACGTTGTCCTCATCATAGGCGACCGATCTCACGCCTTGCGTGCTGACGCGGTCGGAGAAGTAATCGCTGAGCCGGCCGCCAAGATGAGCGTGCAGGCGGTTCATGATTTCGAGGCGGGCCTGCGCGTAGATCCCGCGCTGCTCGATGCCCGTCCCGCTCGATGCGCCGCGTTCAAGGTGCTGGTAGGGCACGTCGGGATCGCCCACGGGCCAGAGGCCGACCGATGCGGCGTTCCGCGTCCAGCTCTCGTAATCGAAACTCTCGAAATTCGCGCCGAACGCAAGTTCATGGGTGCGGCCGAAGGCGTGCACGCGCCCGTTCACATGCGCGTCGCCGGTCCATTGCTCGCCCTCGAACCAGGTGGCGCGGTTGATGAGCGGCGACAGGCCCGTGTCGGAGAAGCCCGGATTGGGATTGTGGAACGCGAATCTCTTGGCGTTGTCATAGACGCGGTAAGTCGTCGTGGCGGTCAGCGTCCAATCGTCGTTGAAACGGTGCTCGGCCTTCACCGTGCCTTCGGTTCTCTGCAGATCGTAATTGCTCCAGCGCGCGCCGATATAGCGATCGCGCGGCGTCCATCGGTCGGTGCCCGGATAATGGAGCCCGCCCATATAGGGATTGATCCAGCTTTGCTGGGCGAGGCCGCTGAGGGTGATCGTGGTGCTGTCCGTGATGTCGGCCTCGAGCGTGCCGTAGCCGATGAAGCGGTCCTGGCCGACGAAATCGAGATGATGATCCCGGGTCTCGACGACGCCGACGGCGCGGCCCCGCAACGCGCCGGACTCCACGAGGGGAGCCGACAGGTCGAAGACGCCGCGGAACTTGTCCCATTGCCCGGCGGACAGCTCCGTCTGGAACCGGGGCGCGGCAAGCGGGGCCTTGCGGACGAGATTGACCGAGCCGCCCAATTGCCCCTGTCCCTGCATGAGGCCGTCCGGGCCGCGCAGCACTTCGACGCGATCATAGATGGCGGTGTCGAGGCCCGGTCCATAATTGGAGGTGTCGAGCGGCACGCCGTCTTCGGACACCGACATCTGGAAGCCGCGCGAGTAGAAGAATGGCCCGTCGCTCATGTCTCCTTGATCGCGATTGTAGACGCCCGGGGCGCGTTCCACCGCCTCGGTGACGCTGGTGATGTTTTCGTCGTCGAGCCGCTTGCGCGTGAGCACGGAGAGCGAGCGAGGCGTGTCCTTCACCGGCAGGACGAGCTTGCCGCCGATCGTGCTTTTTTCCGCCGTGTAGGAATTGGTGTTTTCGGTCGCGGCGCCCTTTCCGGAGGCGGGCGAGCCGTGGACGACGATCGTTTCCAGCTCGATGTCGTCGGTGGCGCCGGATGCCGCGGAGGCGGCGCTCTCCTGGGCGCAGGCCATGTTGAGGCCGATAATTGCGCAGCTCCCTCCCGCAAGCAGGGTGCCCGATATCCGCTGCCAACGAGATGTCTTCTTCCCTGTCCGCACCATCGTCGCTACTCATTTAATGTAATAACATTACAAATGCCTTTAGCGATGTGGACTGCCTCTGGCAAGGCAGGCATGTCGAGAAAACGTCGAGGCGCGAAAGGCAATTGCGACGGGTGGCGGTTCAAAGCGCGATTTCGGCTGCTATAGATGGCCCACACCGCTATGCGCGGCAGCACGAGGAGCGACAAGGGCAAGGGATGAGCGATCAGAACGACGATTACGTCTATGACGAAGCGACGGGCGAATGGCGCCCGGCCTCCGAGATGGCGGCAGCCGCCGCCGACGCGGGGCGGGCCGAGGTGCGCGATGCGTCCGGCAATGTGCTGGCCGACGGGGATTCGGTCGTTCTCGTGAAGGATCTCAAGGTGAAGGGCGCGGGCCAGACCCTGAAGCAGGGCACGGTGATCCGCTCGATCCGCCTGACCGACAATCCCGAGGAGATCGATTGCCGCCACGATGCGATCAAGGGCCTCGTTCTGCGCACGGAATTCGTCCGCAAGCGCTGAGCCTGTCGCGGCATCCCGCTCATGGCTGCCGCTGTAGAATCGGACCGGGCGCGGGGTGCTGTGCCGCGCCTGGTCGAGAAGATGTGATGCCTCGACATCTGGCGACGAAAGGGGCGGCTGCTTAGCCTTACGTAGTATTCCCAGTATTCGCCGGCGGGCGCAGTGTTGATGATACGCCCGCACCGTCTGTGAAGGACCTTCGCGGACGGCACGGTGGACCCGCAGGCCGCATTCGGCGGCCGGTTTCGATCACCGCGAAACCCACCCTTCCGACCAAGAGCGAAGGACGACAGCATGGCGTTTGCAACCACGAACCCCTACACCGGCGAGGTCGTGAAGACCTTCCCGACCGCAAGCGACGACGAGATCAAGGCCGCGATCGCAAAGGCGGACGCGACGTTCAAGACCTGGCGCGAAACCGGGTTTGCGGAACGCGCGAAGGTGATGCAGGCCGCGGCCGACATCCTGCGCCGCGACATCGACACCTATGCGCCGATCCTGACGCTGGAAATGGGCAAGCTGATCGGTGAGGCGCGGGCCGAGGTGGAACTCTCTGCCGCGATCTTCGAATATTACGCCAAGAACGCCGAAAGCTTGCTGAAGCCCGAAAAGCTGTCCGTGGCCGATCCGACCGAGGGCGAAGCCGTGCTGGTGTGCGACCCGCTGGGCGTGCTGCTCGCCATCGAGCCGTGGAACTTCCCTTATTACCAGATCGCCCGCATCATCGCGCCGCAGCTATCGGCCGGCAACACGATGCTGCTGAAGCACGCGGCCAACGTGCCGCAGAGCGCGCAGGCTTTCGAGAAGCTGATGGCCGAGGCCGGGCTGCCGGACGGCGCCTTCATCAATCTGTTCTGCACCCATGGCCAGATCGAGCTGATCCTCAGCGATCCGCGCGTGCACGGCGTGGCGCTGACCGGCTCGGAAGCGGCCGGTGCGGCGGTGGCGGCCACGGCCGGCAAGGCGCTGAAGAAATCGACGATGGAGCTCGGCGGTGCGGATGCCTTCGTGGTGCTGAAGGACGCCGACCTTGCCAAGACGGTGAAATGGGCGGTGTTCGGCCGGCATTGGAACGGCGGGCAGGTCTGCGTCTCGTCCAAGCGGATGATCGTGGCCGACGAGATCTACGACCAGTTCCTGGAGAGCTACACCAAGGGCGTGTCCGAGCTGAAGATGGGCGACCCCTTCGACGCCGAGACGACGCTTGCTCCATTGTCGTCGCAGAAGGCGGCCGACGACATCAAGGACATGATCCGGCAGGCGGTTGAGCACGGCGCGACCGCGACCGAAGTGGGACCGGAGGCGCCGAACCAGGGTGCGTTCGTGCGCCCGACGATCCTGACCGACATCGGCGAGGACAATCCGGCGCGCTACTGGGAGTTCTTCGGCCCCGTCTCCATGGTGTTCCGCGCCAGGGACGAGGAGGATGCCGTGCGCATCGCCAATGACAGCCCGTTCGGGCTGGGCGGCTCGGTGTTCACGCAGGACACCAAGCGCGGCGCGGAAGTGGCCCGCAAGATCTCGACCGGCATGGTGTTCGTGAACCACCCCACCATGGTGAAGGCCGATCTGCCGTTCGGCGGCGTACGGCGCTCCGGCTATGGCCGCGAATTGCTGGGCCTCGGCATCAAGGAATTCGTCAACCACAAGCTGATCGACGTCGTCGACATCGACGCGCCCTTCTGATCGCAGAGCCAAGGTTTCTCCGCGTGCCTGCCAGAGGGGCGCGCGGAGAGCCGACGGTGCGGTAACTGCAGCGTTTTTGGCCATCACTGAGTTCGAAGAAAATGCCCCCGGGCACCCAATCGTCGAACTATTAAATGTTATAACAATACACTACACAGGCCCCCGTTTTGGGAATTGGGGGTCTGTGATGAGGAATGCCGAAAGCCGGCTGCCGGCGGGGATGCCGGCTGGGCCGGCGCGCTGGTTCGTGACGTCATGCGTGCTTGCTCTGGGCGCGGCGACGCCCGGTTTCGCGCAGGAGGCGGCTCCGGATGCGATGGAGATCGCGCTCGAGGTCATCGAAGTCGGGGGCGGAGACGACGAGAAGGCCGACACCTATGCGGCCGATCAGGCGAGCGTGGCCAGCCGCCTGCCCATGTCGATCCGCGAGACGCCGCAATCGGTGAGCGTGGTGACGCGGCGCCGCCTCGACGATGAGCTTTTGTTTTCGGACGCGGACGCGCTGGCCCGGACCACGGGCGTCAATGTCAGCGGATCACCGCACGCGCAATTCATCAGTTCGCGGGGCTTTTCGACGCTGAACAATGTGGACGGCCTTCGCATCATGAGCGAGGACGGCAATTTCACGCCCGTGATCGACGCTTTCCTTCTGGAGCGCATCGAGGTGCTGCGCGGGCCGGCGGGCCTGCTCGAGGGCGCGGGTGAGCCGGGCGGCGTCGCCAACCGGCGGCTGAAGAGGCCGATCCAGGGCTTCGGGGCCGAAGCGTCCCTGACCTATGGCAGCCATGATTTCCGGCGTGCGGAATTCGACATCGCGGCGCCCGTCGCCGCGGATGGCGATGTGCGTGGCCGCTTCGCCGCAGCGCTGACCGACCGCGACTTCTTCTATGACGTGGCGGACCAGCAGAAGATCGCGCTGCTGGGCAGCCTCGAAGCCGATCTCGGCGACGCGACCATTGCGCGCGTCACGGCCATCTACCAGAAGGACGACCGGACCCCGTTCTGGGGTTTGCCCGCCGACACGGACGACAGGCTGATCGACCTCGACCGTTCGACTTTTCTGGGATCACGGTTCGGCCGGTTCAACGTCGATTATCTGCTCGTGACCGGGGAAGTGATCCACGAGTTCACGAGCGGGCTCAAGGCGCGCATCGCTGGCAGCCATTTCAGCCAGAAGCTCGACAATGCCGACCTCATGCTGTTTCCGGGGGCCGACCGCGACACGGGGGAATATTTCACCTCGCTCAACGTCAACCGCGACAGCGAGACCGGGCAGAATCTGGACGCGTCCCTCAGCGGCAGCTTCAACCTGTTCGGCCGCCAGCACGATGCGACTTTGGGTGCGAGCCTTATCCGCTCCAACCTGAAGGTGGACGAACGCTGGGGTTACGACGAGTTTCCGGACAACATCTATGATCCAAACCCGAACCTGCCGGTGCCCGGATCGGCCGATGACGGAATCCGACAGGATCGCGATTATCTGCAATACGGCGTGTACGGCCAGCTCAACGCGAAACTGACCGATGCGCTTACCGGCATTGTCGGTGGCCGACTCAATTGGGCGAGCCTCCAATCCGACATGACCGGCCCGTTCATCCAGGATTACGAGGAGAAGGCATTCGCGACCCCGCTGCTGGGGCTCGTCTACACGATCAACCCCGCATTGTCGGTGTATGCAAGCTATGCGGATATCTTCGAGCCGCAATTCCAGCGCGACCGCGCCGGCGCCGCGCTGCCGCCGATGACCGGAACGCAATATGAGGCCGGCATCAAGGGCGCGCTGCTCGACGGGCGGCTGCAGGCGACGTTCGCGATGTTCGACATCACCCGCAACAACGAGGCGTTTCTGGTGGATCGCGGACCGCCGCGCGCGTTCGAGACCGACGGCGAGACGAAAAGCCAGGGCTTCGAGGTGGAGCTGACAGGCCGTGTGACCGATGCCTGGAAGGTGTTCGCGGGCTATACATTCACCGATTACGAGGTGACGGAATCCCGCGATGCGAGCCGCGTTGGGCTGACCTCGGCCAACACGCCCCGGCACAAATTCAGCTTCTGGACGAGCTATGACCTGCAGCATCCCCGGCTGCGCGGCCTGACGCTGGGCGCGGGCGGGATGGCGGTGAGCCATTTCGTGGATTTCAGCAATGCCGTGAGGGCGCCGGGCTATCTGCGGCTCGATGCGGCGGTGTCCTATTCCGTGACCGACCAGGTCGACCTGTCGCTGAAGGTCTCGAACCTGCTGGATGCCGAATATTACGAGACGCTGGCGACGTCCGGCCATTATTACGGCGAGCCGCGGTCCGTTCTGGTTCAGCTCAAGGCGCGGCTTTAGGCGGGCGGCGAGCGCCTGCCCCCTCAGGCGTGAAGCCGGGGCACGCCGCTTTCCGGCAGCCGCTTGATGGCGAAGCCGGTGGGCGAGCTCTTGGCCGCGAGCTTGCCCGCCGAGAGCTGGTTGTTGACCATCTCGACGTCGAGATGGGCGCGCGAGACCGGCAGGTGAAGCAGGCTCGCGGAGACGCGCATAAGGGGGAAGAAGCGCTCGGCGCCGAAACGGTCGTGGGCGGTGATGCCGCCGGCGGCACGATCGGTTGGCGAATAGAGGCTTTCGACGTCGCTCGCGAATTTGAGGCACAGCTCGCGGATGAGGGCGGCGCTCTCGGAATCGTCCATGGCGAGGCTGATGAAGAAATCGTCGCCGCCGATGTGACCGACGAAGATGTCGCGCGCGACCTCGAGCTTGCGCAGCATCTCGGCGAACATGAGGATGGCGCGGTCGCCGGCGGCGAAGCCGTAGCTGTCGTTGAAGGCCTTGAAATTATCGAAATCGAGGAATGCCAGGGTCTGGGTGCCGTGGCGCGCCAGCACCTCCTCGATGTGGCGCAGGACGCTGCGGTTTCCGCGCAGATGGGTGAGCGGGTTCTGCTCGCGCGCCAGGAACAATTCGCGCTCGGCCGCCAGTTTCAGCACCGAATGATTGCTGAGATAGCCGGCATAGCGATCCTCCGTGGTGAGGATGATGCCGTGCGCGTTGTCGGCCGCGACGTAGCTGTTGATGATGGCTTCCACGCTGCCATGGGCGTCGGCGATGGGGAAGCGGCGGACGAGCTTCGCGAGGCGCGGTGCGGCTCCCTTGTTGGCCAGAAGAGCCGGGCCGAAATCGCTGAGCTGGAAACGGCGGACATCCTCTTCCAGCAGCGCCCCCATCACCACGCCGGAACTGTCGGTGACGGGAAGAACGCTGAGGCCGCGGCTGGACTGGAAGATATGGGCGGCCGCCGACAGGGGCTCGTCGATCAGGAGAGGCGTGACGGGGGCGAGACGGCTGGCGACGGTGGGCGCCATTCGCGGCTCGACGGTGTTGGCGAGCGTGCCGCCATAGGCAAGGGCAAGGTCTTCGATCCGCGTGGTCGGGCGGGCGATGCAATAGCCCTGGGCGAGATCGCAACCGAGGTCGCGCACCATGCGGAAATCGGCATCGGTCTCCACGCCCTCGGCGACCGTGAAGAAGCCCAGCGCATGGGCGAGGCCGCACAGCTTGGAGATGATGGCCTGCTTGCGGGTGTTTCCGGCGATGTCCTTGATGAAGACGCCGTCGAATTTGACGTAATGCGGCTCGATCATCATCAGCATGTGCAGGCCGGACGTGCCGATGCCGAAATCATCCAGCGCGATGTGCGCGCCCATGCCCTTGAGAAGCTCGATGGTGTGGAGGAGATCGGCCGAGGAACGGACGGGCAATCGCTCCGAGATTTCAAGGCAGAGATCGCCGGGCCTCAGGCCGCATTGTTCGACGAGATCGGTGATGGAGCGGGTGCTGAGCGCGGGCGCCCGATAGCTGCGATTGTCGACATTGCAGAACAGGCGCACCGAGCCCGCGCCCTCGAAGCGGGAGAATTTGCGGATGGCGTTCTGGACGAGCTGCAGATCCATGCGGCTGAGGATGTCGGCGTCGGCCGCCTGATCGAGCAGCGCGCAGATCGGCGCCGTTCTGCGGCCGGGCCAGCGCCTCGAAGCCGTGAACCTTCAGCGACGACGTGCTGATGATGGGCTGGTAGGCGAAATCCATCGCGGCGAACTGGGTGGCGAGCCAGGAGCCCGGTGGATCTTCCGGCAAAACATTCATGACACGGGGGTCCTCTCCTCGCGCGCCTTGTGCCAAGCGACGGTGAAGGAGGGGTTAGCCGGGCTGCAACATAAGCGTCATATAGCGGCGTGAAGTTTAGTCAGCGATCGATTGCCAGATACAGTTTGCCAAACGACGTCCTGCTCCTCATCACCAGCTTCTGCTCAAGACCAGAGCCTTCCGCGCCTTCGTACAGATCAAGGGTGGCTTTGGAGCCAAATTGCGCTGAGGTTCGCCCGCTGGGGAATGAGCAGTGAGGCTGCTTGAAGCAGGAAATTCGGACGTCGCTCAATTCATTGACGTCGGAGTTCAGAACGATTTCGGCTCTTATGCCATCTTCTTCAAGCACGCACGTTCTGCCGATTGAACATTGTATTTCGCCGGTGACGGCCTGTTCTGGAGTGGCATCCACCCGAACTATCGCATAAGCGAGCTTCACGACGGTTGGAGCCGGAGCCGAAAGTGCGCTGGCGGGGAGGCACAGAGAGATCACGAAAATTATTTTCCTAACGCATCTCAAGGCCGTTCTCCGATCTGGGCTTCTTCTGCGCACGGCATCCAAACTTGGAATGGCATCAGGGCGTTTGGACCGGCACTGGGATCATCTCGGTGGTTTCGCGCAGGATGCGGTCGCTGCCCAATTGGCCCTGTTTGAGGATGGCGAAGGCGGGCGTTTCGGTCGGGATGAGGTGGAGATGGATGACATAGGCGATGTCCGCTTCCGGCGGTGCGTGCGATGCCTGCGCCTCGAACACGAGATTGTAGCGCCCGGGCGCAACCGCGACCTCATGTTCCTCCGTGGTGGGTGAGCTGATCCTGATGGGCGAGGCCGGGACGTCGAGCGGGGTCTGTACGGCCCACAACGTCTCCTCGGAGGGTTGGAAGCTCTCCGAGCGCCGGACGATGATCTTCGATTGCCCGTCCGAATCCGGCAGGCCGAAGCTGATGGATTTCGGCGACCAGGCGAAGCCCTGCGCGACATGGTCGTCGGTCCAGAAGGGAGATTCGAGCGGTGCGCCCGGCACCTCGATGAGGATCTGGGTGTAGAAGACGTAGAGCAGGAAGGTCGCCAGCATCGTTTCTCTTCCCCGAGAAATTGCGCGGCATCCTACAGGCTTGGCGTGTTCAGGCGAACCGCTTTGCGCCTGCGACGCAGAACACGACGAGGGCCGTGACCGCGACCATGCTCCAGGCCACCGGCTCGCCGAGCAGGAGGCCGGCAAGCGCAAGGCCGAAGAAGGGCTGGAGCAGCTGAAGCTGGGAAATGCCGGCGATGCCACCGAGCGCGAGGCCGCGATACCAGAAGATGAAGCCGACCAGCATGCTGAAGACGGAGACGTAGAACAGGCCGAGCCAGGCGGGCAGGCCGATGCCGCTCCATTCGCCGGGCGGCGTCAGCAGCGCGAGCGGCGCCATGACGGGCAGGGCGATGGCCAGCGCCCACGAGATGACCTGCCAGCCGCCGAGCCGGCGCGACAGCCGGGCACCTTCGGCATAGCCCAGCCCGCAGACGAGGATGGCCGCGAGCATCAGAAGATCGCCCGTGAGAGAGGCCGGCCCGCTTTGCGACAGTGCGAAGCCGGCGACGAGCAGGCTGCCCAGGATGGAGAAGATCCAGAAGGCCGGCTTCGGGCGCTCGCCGCCGCGCAGCACGCCGAACACCGACGTCGCGAGCGGCAGCAGGCCGATGAAGACGACCGAATGCGCCGAGGTGATGTGCTGGAGCGCGAGCGCGGTGAACAGCGGAAAGCCGACGACGACGCCGAGCGCCGTGATGGCCAATGCGGGAAGATCCTCGCGCGCGGGGCGCTTCTCCCGCAGCAGCCAGACGAGAGCGAGACCGAGCAGGGCCGCGATGACGGCACGCGCGGAGGTAAGGAACAGCGGCGTGAAGCCGCCGACCGCCACGCGGGTCGCCGGCAGGGATCCGCTGAAGATGAGCACTCCCATGAGCCCGCTGCCCACGCCGTCCGTATTCGATTTCATTCGGCCCTGCCTTTGAGCCTGGACGCTAGGCGCTGGGTGATGGCGCAGCCAGAAACAATCCCATACGATCGGTCAGAACTGTATGGGTTCGGACTTCGATACGGAGCACGGGGTGACGGAACGGGGCGGCACGCGCACGGCGGACGTCATGGGGGCGATCCGCGCCCGACTGGCATCGCGGGCGCTGACATATGGCGACCGGCTGCCGTCGATCCGCAGATTCGCCGGGGCGATGGGCGTGTCGCCATCGACCGTTGTGGAGGCTTATGACCGGCTGGCCGCCGAGGGACTGATCCGGGCGCGACCGGGCTCGGGCTTCTACGTGGCGAGCGCGCCGCCGCCTCTCGCTTTGGCGGAGCGTGGGCCGAAGCTCGACCGTGCGATCGACCCGTTCTGGGTGACGCGGCAGGCGCTCGACAGCGATGACGACATCGCAAAGCCCGGCTGCGGCTGGCTGCCGGCCGAGTGGATGCCGAATGCGGCGATCCGGCGCGCACTGCGCGGTCTGGCCAAGGCCGACGACGCCCTCTTGTGCGATTACGGGCCGACGCGGGGGTCGCTTGCGCTCCGGCGTCTGCTGGCGCGGAACCTCGCCGGGGAAGGGCTCGACGCGGGACCCGACCGCATTCTGCTGACCGGATCGGACACACAGGCGCTCGACCTGATCTGCCGCTTCCTGCTGCGGCCGGGCGATTGCGTGCTGGTGGACGATCCCTGCTATTTCAACTTTCGGGCCCTGCTGCGGGCGCACGACGTGACGGTTCTGGGCGTGCCTTACACGCCGCACGGGCCGGACGTGGTGCGGTTCGCCGAACTGGCGGAGGCCAACCGGCCGCCCCTCTACATCACCAATGCCGCCCTGCACAACCCGACCGGCGCGACCATGAGCGCGCAGACGGCGCACCGCCTGCTGAACGTGGCGGCGGCGCATGACGTGACCATCGTGGAGGACGAGATTTTCTCCGATCTGGAGCCCGAGCCCTCGCCGCGCCTGGCCGTGCTGGACGGCCTCGACCGGGTGATCCGTATCGGCAGCTTCTCGAAGACTTTATCGGCGTCCGTCCGCTGCGGCTATGTGGCGGCGCGGGCCGACTGGATCGATGGCCTGATCGATCTGCAGGTGGCGACGAGCTTCAGCGGCGTGAGCCCGATGGCGTCGGAACTGGTGTTCGCGGCGATGAGCGATGGCGGCTATCGCAAGCATCTGGAGGCGCTGCGCCGCCGGCTGGCGCGTGCGCGGCGCGATGTGGCGGCTCGGCTGGAAGGGATGGGCGTTCGGCCCTGGCTGATGCCGCGCGGCGGTTTCACGCTGTGGTGCGCTCTGCCGGACGGCTGCGATGCGTCCGATGTGGCGCGTGCGGCTCTGCGGGAGAACGTGGTGTTGGCGCCGGGCGACGTGTTCAGCGTGTCGCAGACCGCGTCCGGCTTCATGCGCTTCAACGTGGCGCAGATGGATGCGCGCGCCTTCGACGTGCTGGAACGCGCCCTGAAGGCGGCGCGCGCCTGAGCCTTATTGCGCGGGCGCTGCCGGCACGAAGCCGTCGGAGGGCAGCGGTTCGGGCGACATCAACACCGGGGGTGGGGCGGCGGGAGGCGCTTCGGCGGGCGGTGCTGCGGCCGCGGGTTCGGCAGGTGCCGGCACGATGATCGCGGGGGCCGGCGCGGCGGCCGGCGGCGCCGCCATGGAAGCCGCGACCGGAGCGGGCGCGATGGCCGGCGCGCTTGCCGGGGCCGGGGAAGCCGCCGGCGGCGGCGTGGTGGCGGCGGGTGCGGGGACCGAGGCGAGCGGCTGCTGCGTGACGGCGGCGTTGGGCTCGAACACCGGGAAGGGCGAGGGGCCGGAGCGCGTCGTGCCCACGCGGGCATCGGCGATGGCCTGCGCAATGAGCTTCTGCACCTCCTTGTCGCGGAGGAAGGTGGCGTGCTTGAGGAGGCCGCCCGACATGCCGGACGTGTCCACCACCTTGATGCCGAGCTTTTCGAGCGCGGCGCTCTCGGCGCGCCCGACGCGCTTGCCCCCGGCGAGACGGGCCGAGACCGCCAATGCGCGATCGTCCATGGAGGTGATAACCGTCATCTGGCGGTGCAGGCTGCCGAGGCGGCGCACGGACGACGAGAAGCTGTCGACGTCGATATCCGGCGAGGCGAAGACCACGGCGCCGAAGCGGTTGGCCGCGCCTCTGTTGGCTCCGTAGACCTGCCGCAGCGCCTCGACCGTGAGCATGCTGCCCATGCTGTGCGCCACGATGTGGACGCGGCCGACGCCCGGATCCGCGAGCAGATTGTTGAGGGTGTCCTCCAGCGCATCGCGCGACCACACCGCGCTCTCCCGGTCGGCCATGTAGTCGAACACCGAATTGCGCGAGGGCCAGCTGAAGGCCACGGTGCGGCCCCGATAGGCCAAGGCGTCGGACAGGCGGGCGGCGTCCAGCACCGCGCTCTCGAACGTCTCGTTGTAGCCGTGGATATAGACCAGCACGTCGCGCGTGCCGCCATTGGGCAATTGCGTCGATCCTATGGGCTCGACGTTCTCGATCTTCCAGTCGCGCAGGCCAGCCGCCGCCATCGAGAAGCGCCCCGCGAGATGGGGCGAGGACAGCTTCACCCGGGCCATGCTGGCGTCCGCCCTCTGCGGGCCGAACCACGGGTCCTTCAAGGGCTGGGCAATGGCCTTGCGCGTGGTGACGACGACGACGTCGCTGCCGGCGCCGACATCGGAGGGATAATTGGCGGGATTGATGTTGCTGTTGTCCATTCCCGCGCAGCCCGCGACACCCGCCGCGAGGAGCGTGACGGCGCACAGGCGACGAAAGGAACGGGCCATGGCTGGGACCGGAACTGCAAACATGAAGCGCACCAAAGGGCCGGGTGAAACGAAGCCGGTCCGATCTCGGGAAAGAATCTGAAATGATCGAGTGACATGTAATCAAGGCACGGACAGGGCAAACAAGCAGTGAACGACATTCTGGAAGGCTATGCGGAAGCGGCCACACCCTCGCTGATCGCAGCCTATGAGGCCTTCGAGCCGGAAGCCCTCTATGCCTGCGTGCTCGATCTCATGCCCGCGCGCCCCGTGCGTGCGGCCGATATAGGCGCCGGGACCGGCCGGGACGCCGCCTGGTTCGCGGCGAGGGGCCATGAGGTTTTGGCGGTGGAGCCCGTGAGGGAGCTGCGCGAAGCGGGAATGGCGCTGCATGCGGGCGAGGCGATCGCCTGGCTGGACGACCGGCTTCCGGATCTTTCAGCGACCGTGGGGCATGGGCCGTTCGATCTCGTGACCCTGTGCGGGGTGTGGCAGCACATCGACGATGCGGCGCGATCCGTTGCGATCGTGCAGCTCGGCCGGATGATGGCGGCTGGCGGGCTGTTGGTGATGTCGCTGCGCCACGGGCCGGGCGCACCCGGTCGGCATGCGTTTCCGGTTTCGGCGGATCGCACGATTGCGGAGGCGGGTTTATCCGGCTTCCGCCTCGTGCGGCGGACCGACGTGGAATCCGTCCAGCCGGGCAACAGGGCGATGGGCGTAAGCTGGACGTGGCTTGCCTTGCGGAAAGAGCCCTGACGCCGCGAGCTGTGGAAGGTTCAGCCCGGCGCGGTCTTGATGAAATCGAGAAAGGCGCGGAGCGGGGCCGGGACGAGCCGCCGACCCGGATAATACAGAAAAGGGCCGGAGAAGGCTTCCCACCAGGGTTCCAGCACCGGCTCCAGCGCGCCGCTGTCGAGATGAGGGCGCAGCCAGTCCTCGAACAGATGGACGATGCCGAGGCCGGCGATGGCGGCCTCCACGGCGAGATCGATCGCGGCGCTGGGGCTGACCACGAGCGGGCTCGGCGGATCGACCCGCACCACCTCTCCGTCGCGCACGAATTCCCACGGAAGCAGGGCGCCGCTGGCGAAGCGGCCGCGCAGGCAGGCATGGTTCAGGAGATCGCGGGGATGGCCGGGCCGGCCTCGGGCGTCGAGATAGGACGGGGCGGCGGCCGTGGCGAAGCGCTGCCGGTGCGGGCCGATGGGCACGGCGATCATGTCCTGTTCCAGCCGCTCGTCATAGCGGATGCCGGCGTCGCAGCCGGCCGCGAGCACATCGACGAAGCTGTCTTCCGCGACCAGTTCCAGCCGGATGTCGGGATAGGCCGCGAGGAAGCGCGGCACGATGGCGGGCAGCACCAGCCGGGCGACGCTGACGGGTACGTTGAGCCGCAGCGTGCCGGCCGGCCGCTCCCGAAAGCCGTTGACGACATCGAGCGCGGCATCGACTTCGAGCAGGGCGGGCTGGAGTCGGGCCAGCAATCGTTCGCCGGCCTCGGTCGGAACGACACTGCGGGTGGTGCGGTTGAGGAGGCGCACGCCGAGATCGGCTTCCAGCCGCCGCACCGCCTCGCTGAGCCCCGAGGCGCTGATGCCGCTGGTGCGCGCCCCTTCGCGAAAGCCCCTTGCACGGGCGACAGCGAGGAAGGCGTTCAGATCGGGGAGGTTGACACGCATTGTTCAGGTTTCCGCACAGGCCGTGCGGATTGTGGCGGCTAATCGTACGGGCTTCCAGTGTTTAGGTGAGAGGACATCAACAGGAGAATTCCCCATGTCCATCATCGATCAGGCCGGTACGTTTCATCTTGGCGGCCATGTCGTGAAGCGCCTCGGCTATGGTGCGATGCAGCTCGCCGGACCCGGCGTGTTCGGGCCGCCACGCGACCGGGACGCTGCGATCGCCGTTCTGCGCGAGGCGGTCGAACAGGGCGTCGACCACATCGACACCAGCGATTTCTACGGCCCGCACGTCACCAACCAGCTGATCCGCGAAGCGCTGTCGCCCTATCCCGACGACCTCGTGATCGTGACTAAAATCGGCGCCCGCCGGGGTGACGATGCGTCCTGGCTGCCGGCTCCGGCTCCCGACGAATTGCGGCAGGCGGTGCACGACAATCTACGCAATCTGGGCGTCGAGGCCCTCGACGTGGTGAACATGCGCTTCTGGGGCGATGAGGGCCGCAGCCCGGCCGAGGGAACGGTCGCGCCGCAGCTTGACGTGCTGGCGGAGCTTCAGGAGCAGGGCCTCGTGCGGCAGATCGGGCTGAGCAACGTCACCGCCGCTCAGGTTGATGAGGCGCGCGGCATCTGCGAGATCGTGTGTGTGCAGAACCAGTACAATCTGGCGCACCGGAACGACGATGCCCTGATCGACACGCTTGCGGAGGTGGGCATTGCCTACGTGCCGTTCTTCCCGCTCGGCGGGTTTGCGCCGCTGCAATCAGCCGCGCTTTCCGATGTCGCGCGCCGGCTGGACCGAACGCCCATGCAGGTGGCCCTGGCCTGGCTGCTGCGCCGCGCGCCGAACATTCTGCTGATCCCCGGAACCTCGTCAGTGGCGCATCTGCGGGAGAACATCGCCGCCGCCGCGCTCGACCTGCCGGAGGATGCGATGGAAGCCCTGAACGGGATCGGGACGGGCGCGGGCTGAGGGCGGCGCAACGATTTGAGGCTTTTTCAGAACCCCGTTCTGTAGAAGATAACCTCCGAGGGGCGCTCCGGGCGTGCCTCGGGGGACGTGTTGTTCCAGATGAATGGAAGCGCGCCGAAGCGGAGCTCGTTGCCGCTTATCCAGACGCTCTCATACATTTTTGCCCCCGAAGCCGGCCACTGGAATGCACCACATTTCAGGCCGGCGGTAGATTTTGGGACGTTCAGTTCCCAATTGGTCAGGCCGCAGCCGGCCTGGTCCTTGGTCGGCATATTGTAATGGGCCACGACATCGACAGCGTTCGCGGTGGTCAGCATTTTGCCGACGACCATGTCGATCTGCAGATGCGGGTTGTCGCTGCTGCCACCCGAGGTCAAATCGCCCGCGAACACCGACCGGACGGTGGGTTGCTGACATGTATTGCGAGCGTACAATTGAGCGTCTGCCTGCAGCGAGCCATTGCGTATAGCAAGGCGCACGATCGTGCCGTGCCGGCCGCCCTTACCGATCGACACGCAATCGGACACCCATTCACCATCCAGTTTCGAGAGGCCTGTTTCGGCCGATGCCGGCTGCAACCAGAGTACGAGCACGAGGGCGAGACCATATTTTCGTGCAGTTCTCGACATAACTTGTTCCTTTAGTTTGAGGGTGCCCCAGCGGGCAGACGATGGCGATCCACATGCCGACGCGTTGCCGATCTCATCAACGCAATGGGTCAGAAGTATTAGGAAGATAAAATTGAAATCGACCTATCTTTTCATTCAGCAAAGAATGAGATTTCAGAAATCGATAAGATAATTTCTTACGAAATGTTGGAATCATATCTTCTCGGTGCTCGGGAAAGACTTGGGGTGGCAAACCTTTCATTTTGCGTCCCCGGAATATCAGGACTGGAACTAGGTGCCGCCAATTCCGTCTTCACGTATGCGAGCGAGTGGGCAGAGCGCTATGTGAGCAAGGAATACGATCGGATCGATCCTGTGGCCCGCTTCGATCCTTTCCGGACGTCGCCCATCTCCTGGACCGCCTTCCCGCAAGGCTGCCCCACAATCTCGTGGCTTTTCCGGGAAGCCGAAAGTTATGGCGTGGGCCGGCAGGGCGTCAGTATTCCTGTGCGAGGCGGTCTGGGCACCGCTGGGGTGCTCTCACTCACCACTTTCCAGTCTGCGCGAGAATGGGAGCGGGGTGAATGGATGTGTCGAGGGATAGGCAGCGTTCTGGGGCCGTATATCCACGATGTCGTGTTCCGCCTGCAGCGATCGTCGATTTTGGTCGAGGGCCAGCCGATACTGACCGCGCGGCAGAAGCGATGTTTTGAGTGTCTGGCCAACGGAAACACGGCAAAACAGATCGCGGCAGAGCTTGGTATTTCGGGGGCCATGGTTCGCTCTCATCTTCATGCCGCGCGCAGGAGATTGGGAGCCCGCTCCATCTCGTCGGCTCTCGTGAAGGCGGCATCACTGGGGTTGCTGACCCCTGAATAGCAGCCGCCTTTTCCGCGACGCTAGCTTGCAAAATGCAACCCCCGGCATGGCCGAAAAGGCGGTATACTCTGCCTATTGCCGCGAGAGCAGGAACACCGCCTGGGCGCCGAACAGGTTCCAGAACCACCACGGAGCGTTGACGCGCACAGGCTGGCCGTGGCTGTCGAGCGCCACGGCGCGGACCATGCGGGCGCCCGTGGCGTCGCATAGATCCACGAAATCGCGGATCGTGCAGAGGTGGATGTTGGGCGTGTCGTACCAGGTGGCCGGCAGGGTCGGCGTGACGGGCATGCGGCCGAGGAAGATGAGCTGCGAGCGCATGCGCCAATGGCCGAAATTCGGCACCGAGACAATGGCCTTGCGGCCGATGCGCAGAAGGTTTTCCATAACGCGCTTCGGCTGGCGCGTGGCCTGCAAGGTCTGCGAGAGGATGACGTAGTCGAAGCTGTCGTCCGGGTAATCGTCGAGGTCGGTGTCGGCGTCGCCTTCTATGACGGACAGGCCGTGGGCCACGGCGGCGTTGACGCCCGCGCGGCTGAGCTCGATGCCGCGGCCGTCGACGTTCTTCTTCTCGATCAACAGGCGCAGCAATTGGCCGTCGCCGGAGCCGACATCGAGCACGCGGGCGCCCTCACGCACCATATCGGCGATGAGGAGGTGGTCCGGGCGGACGGCATCCGGCAAAGCCGATTTGACGGGACCCGCGGCGAGCGGCGCGCCTTCGCGCTTGGTGGGGCTCATGCCTCGGCCTCCGGCAGGCCGCGCGCCCGCGCCGCGCCGGCGAGGAAGCCGCGTGTGGTGGCGAACAATTCCGGCTCGTCCAGCAGAAAGGCGTCATGCCCCTTGTCGGAGGCGATCTCGACGAACGACACGTTGGCGGCAGCGGCGTTGAGCGCCTTGACGATGGCGCGGGTGTCGGCGGTGGGAAACAGCCAGTCCGACGAGAAGCTGATGAGGCAGAAGCGCGTCTTCGAGCCCTGGAACGCGCGCGACAAGACGCCGTCATGATCCGCCGCGAGGTCGAAATAATCCATCGCGCGGGTGCAATAGAGATAGGAATTGGCGTCGAACCGCTCGACGAAGGTCGAGCCCTGATGGCGCAGATAGCTCTCGATCTGGAAATCGGCGTCGAAGGTGAAGGTAGGGCGTTCGCGGTCCTGCAATTCGCGACCGAACTTCCGCTGCAATGCGGGCTCCGACAGATAGGTGATGTGCGCGGCCATGCGGGCCACCGCGAGGCCTTTGCGCGGCAGCTGACCCTCGTCGAGATAGCGGCCGCCGGACCAGTCTGGGTCGGCCATGATGGCCTGGCGGCCAACCTCGTTGAAGGCAATGTTCTGGGCCGAATGCTTGGCCGCGCAGGCCATGGGGATGGCCGCGAACACACGCTCGGGATAGGCCGCTGCCCATTGCAGCACCTGAAGGCCGCCCATGGAGCCGCCGATGACCGCGAACAGCTGGTCGATGCCCAGATGATCGACCAGCATGGCCTGGGCGCGCACGATGTCGGCGATGGTGACGACGGGGAAATCGAGACCCCACGCATGGCCAGTGTCGGGATTGAGCGAGGCCGGGCCGGACGTGCCCATGCAGCCGCCCAGCACGTTGGAGCAGATGACGAAATAGCGGGTGGTGTCGATCGGCCGGCCGGGGCCGATCATGGTCTGCCACCAGCCGCCGCGCCCGGTGACGGGGTTGGTGTTGGCCGCGTGCTGATCGCCCGTCAGCGCGTGACAGATAAGGATGGCGTTGGAGCGGTCGGCGTTGAGGCGGCCATAGGTCTGGTAGCCGATCTGCAGCGGCGAGAACGACATCCCGCAATCGAGCGCGAGCGGACGATCCGCTCCGAAACGCACGATCTCGCTGCTCGGATGATCCGCCTCAAGACGCGCCACGTCCTTGATCGACTGCATAAACCTGCCTGTATTCCTGCCATCCCTCACGGGGCGGACAGCTAGATACCGCCTCCCGACGAAGTCAACGTTTCTTTGACATCGGCGAAGGGCGCTTTATCAAGGGGCGCCCGCGCCATGCCGCGCCAGACCTGCCCGGACGATGACCGACCAACCGAACACGCTCGACGAACTGCGCACCGAGATCGACCGCCTCGACGAGGCCATGCACCGCCTCCTGATCGAGCGCGGCGCGATCATCGACGAATTGGTGCGGGTGAAGCGCACCGGCGAGACCGGCTCCGCGTTCCGGCCGGGACGCGAGGCCGATATGATGCGCCGCCTCGTGGCGCGCCATAGCGGGCGGCTGCCTTTTTCGGCGGTGGAGCACATCTGGCGCACGATCATTTCCGGTTTCACGCACGTGCAGGCGCCTTACACGGTGCATGTCGACGGCTCGGGCGATATGGGCGCGATGCGCGATCTGGCACGCTTCCAGATGGGCTTCGACGTGCCGCTGGTGATGCATGACAGCGCGCGGGCGGTGATCGACGCGGTGTCGGCCTCACCGGGCGATCTTGGCCTGATCGGCATCGGCGCGAGCCCGGACGTGTGGTGGACCGATCTCGGCCAGGAAGGCCAGCCCCAGGTGATGGCGCGGCTGCCTTTCCTCATTTATCCGAACCGGCCGGCGGGGGCCGACGCCGTGGTGATCGCCAAGCCGCTCGGCGACGCGGCGGTCGATGAAATGGCGGTGGTGTTCCTCGATCTGGCCGCGCCGCCGCCCGATGGCGCGTTCGAGGTGCTGGCCTACAATCTGTCCGACCGCTGGCGGGGACTGGTGGCGCTGGAGGCGATGCGGGTGCCGGACGGCGCGCGCAAGGCCGGCTCCTACGCCCAGCCCATCGGCCTGGACGCAAACGGTGCACGTCTATGAGCACGAACATGACGAACTCTTCCGGGCCGCAGCCGCGTCCGGGCATTCTCGACATCGACCCCTACGTTCCCGGCAAGTCCGGAGCGCCGGGCGTGGCGCGGGTCTTCAAGCTGTCCTCGAACGAGACGCCGCTGGGCCCGAGCCCGCGCGCCATCGAGGCTTATGCCAGGACCGCGGCCAAGCTGGCCGCCTATCCCGACGGTTCCTCGCACCTGCTGCGCGAAGCCATCGGACGGGCTCAGGGGCTCGACCCGGCGCGTATCGTCTGCGGGGCGGGATCGGACGAGATCCTCAATTTGCTGGCGCACGCTTATGTGGGGCCGGGCGATGAAGGCATTTTCACCGAGCACGGCTTCCTGGTCTACAAGATCGCCATCATGGGGCGCGGTGGTGTGCCCGTCTCCGTGCCGGAAACCTCGTTCACGGCCGACGTCGACGCCATCCTCTCCTGCGTGACCGAGCGCACGAAGATCGTGTTCCTGGCCAATCCGAACAACCCGACCGGCACCTATCTGCCGGTGGAAGAGGTGCGCCGCCTGCATGCCGGCCTGCCGGGCCATGTGCTGTTGGTGCTCGACGCCGCCTATTCCGAATATGTCGGCCGCAACGATTACGACGACGGGCGCGAGCTCGTGGATGCGGCGACGAACGTGGTGGTGACTCACACCTTCTCGAAGGTGTTCGGCCTCGCCAATCTGCGCATCGGCTGGATGTATGGCCCCGAGGCCGTGGTGGATGTGGTGAACCGCATCCGCGGACCGTTCAACGTCAGCGGCGCGGCGATCGCGGCGGGTGTCGCGGCAGCCGAGGACCGGGAGTTTCTGGAACAATCGGTGGAATTCAACGCCGCATGGCGCAGCTGGCTGGAACTCGAGATCGCCGAGCTCGGCCTGCATGTGACGCCGAGCGTGGCGAACTTCCTGCTGATCCATTTCCCGGAAGAGGCCGGCCGCACCGCCGCCGAGGCCGACGATTTCCTGACGTCGCGCGGGCTTATCCTGCGGCGGCTGGAGAATTACGGCTTGCCGCACGCGCTGCGCCTGTCGATCGGCTCTGAGGAGGCCAACCGCCTTGTGGTCGACGTGCTCCGAGAGTTCATGAGCCCCAGCCATGGCTGAACCCGTTTTCGAACGGCTGGCGCTGATCGGCATAGGCCTGATCGGCTCCTCGATCGCGCGCGCGGCCCGCGAGTTCGGGTTGGTGCGCGAGATCGTGGTGCAGACGCGCCGCCCCGAGACACTGGAGCGCGCGCGGGAACTGGGGCTGGGCGATGCCTACACGCTCGACATGGCGGAGGCGGCGGGGGGCGCCGATCTCGTCATCGCCTGCGTGCCGGTGGGCGCCTCCGAGGCCGTGGCGAAAGCCATCGCGCCTGCACTGAAGCCGGGCGCCATCGTGTCCGACGTCGGCTCGGTGAAGACCTCCGTGGTGCGGCAGATGCAGCCCCATCTGCCGAAGGGCGCGCATTTCGTGCCGGCGCATCCGATCGCGGGCACCGAGCATTCCGGGCCGGATGCCGGCTTCGCCGAGCTGTTCCGCAATCGCTGGTGCATCTTGACGCCGCCTGCGGAAACGGATGCGGCGGCGGTGGAGCGGCTGCAGCTTTTCTGGCAGGGCATCGGCGCTAATGTGGAGGTGATGACGCCCGAGCATCACGATCTGGTGCTGGCGATCACGAGCCACATCCCGCATCTCATCGCCTACAACATCGTCGGCACCGCCGCCGACATGGAGGAGAGCGTGCGCTCCGAGGTCATCAAGTTCTCGGCCTCGGGCTTTCGCGATTTCACCCGCATCGCAGCGTCGGACCCGACGATGTGGCGCGACATCTTCCTGCACAACAAGACCGCCGTGCTGGAAATGCTCGGACGCTTCACCGAGGACCTCACCGCGCTTCAGCGCGCGATCCGGCGCGGCGATGGCGATGCCCTGTTCGATCAGTTCAGCCGCACGCGCGACATCAGACGCGGGATCGTGCAGCAGGGCCAGGACACGGCCGAGCCGGATTTCGGACGGCAGCGCGGCCGGGTCTGAAACCACATTTTTTCGGTGGGTGTAATATTATTTGCCTTGCTCTTGCCGCAGGTCATTGGTTGACTTGATTCGGTGACGGGAGCCGCGCACCCCCCGTCAGCCGCAGGACGATGGACACCTCTTCGGATCTCTGGGTCTTTGGCTATGGCTCGCTGATGTGGCGGCCGGGCTTCGTGTTCGACGAGGCGCGCCCGGCGGTGCTCTCGGGCTATCATCGCGCATTGTGCATTTACTCGCAGCACTGGCGCGGCACGCCGGAAGCGCCGGGCCTCGTTCTCGGGCTGGATGCGGGCGACACCTGCCACGGTGTGGCCTTCCGCGTGGCGCGCGAGCGGGTGGACGAGACCCTCGCCTATCTGCATGAGCGCGAGCTGCGCAACCGCGTCTATCACGAGACCCGGCAGAAGGTGACCTTCTGCGAGAGCGGCGACACGGCCGAGGCCCTGGCCTATGTGGCCGACGCGACCCATGTGCAATATGCCGGTGCGCTGCTGCCGGAAGAGCGGCTGGCCATGATCACGCGCAGCCACGGCACCGCCGGCTCCAACCTCGATTACGTGCTGAACACGGTGGCGCATCTGCGCCAGCTGGGCGTGCACGACGAGGAACTGGAATGGATGGCCGAGCGGCTGGTGGCGGCCGCGGCCTGAGGCGTCAAGCCGGGTCTACCAGCCATTTGCTCATGATGATTCGCGGCGCGGTTTCGTAGCCGAGATGCTCGTAGAAGCCGATGACGCCCGTATTCGTCTCGCGCACCAGAAGCTGGACCTTCGCAACGCTCTTTTGGCGCAGCCAGTCCTCTCCTGCTTCCACCATGCGGCGCCCGATTTTTGCGCCGCGCGCATCCGGCGCCGAGGCCACGTAATAGAGCCAGCCGCGATGGCCGTCATGCCCTGCCATGACGCTGCCCGCGATGCGGTTTATCGCTTCATCGGTGCCGACGAGAACGGTGGACGAGGGGCCGGCGAGGGCGAAGCGAAAATCGGCGCCGGGATCGTTGTAGGCGACGACGAGGTCGCAGGCACGCCACAGCGCGACGACCTCTGCTTCATCCTGCGGCGATGCGGGGCGAATGTTGAAGGACATGGGTGCGTCGGTTCCGTTGCGGGGCGCAAGAGCCGCCCCCTAGCATGCCTTACGATTGCTGTGCGTCCTCGGTCCGGGCGGGGCGGGAACGTCCGCTCAGCGTGGTGCCGAGCGAGGCCGCGACGATGGCCGCGATGCCCAGCCATTTCGTGAGCGGCAAATGCTCGCCCAGCAGCAGCATGCCCATCACGGCGCCGACGGCCGGCTCGCCGCTGGTGAGCACGCTGAAGCTTTTCGACGGGAGGCGCTTCAGGGCGAACATGGCCAAAGATTGCGGGATGGCGCTCGACAGAACGGCGACGACGAGACCGGCCAGGAGAATGGAGGGCTGGAGCAGCGAGGAACCGGCGAACACGATGCCGAAGGGCAGCGTGAGGCAGGCCGCGATGGCCATGCCCAGCGCCGCGGCCTGCGGCCCGAACGCCGCGCCCGCGCGCTTGCCGGCGAGAATATAGGCGCCCCAGCACGCGCCCGCCGCGAGCGCCAGGGCGATGCCGATCGGGTCCAGCGCGATGTCGTTGTGCTGCAGGGGCAGGAGCAGCAACAGACCCGCGACCGCCAGAACCACCCAGGCGATGTCGGATGCCCTGCGCGAGAAGGCGACAGCGATGGTGAGCGGGCCGACGAACTCAAAGGCGAGGGCGATGCCCAGCGGAATGCGGGCGATGGCCATGTAGAACAGCAGGTTCATGCCGCCCATGGCACAACCATAGGCCAGGGCCGCGGGCAGGTTTGCGCGGGTGATGCGTGCGCGCCAGACCCGCTGGATGACCGCCAGGATGAGGGCCGCCATGACGACCCGGAGCGTGGTGACGCCGACCGGCCCGACGAGCGGAAACAGGGTCTTGGCGAAACTCGCGCCCGACGTGATCGAAACCATGCCGAGCAGCATGGCCCCCATGGGTGCGAATTCGAGATCGCGGGAGGGAAGGGAGAGCGACGGGCTTGCCATGATCCGAACCGGGGAGAAGACGCGGCAGGAATTATCAAGACGACGCGATAAAAGCGGTCTCAGATTGCCGATGAGTGATAAACTTTATCGTCACTGAGGGAGGGGCACGCAATGGACCGGTTCGACAGGGCGATCCTTCGCCTGATGCAGGAGGACGCGCAGATTCCGATGGCCAAGCTGGCCGAGCGGGTGGGCCTGTCGGCACCGGCCTGCTATCGCCGGGTGCGGGCTCTGCGGGAATCGGGCGCGATCCAGCGCGAGATCGCCGTCGTTGCGCCGAAGACGATGGGCTGGCCCATCTCGATGATCGTTCTGGTGACTTTGGAACGAGACCGGGGGCACATCGTCGACGAGGTGGTGGCCCGCCTGCGGCGCACGCCGGAAGTGATCGACATCTGGTCAGTGACGGGCGACCACGATCTGGTGCTGCACATGATCGCGCGCGACATGGAGGCCTATAACCGCGTGACGCGCGAAACGCTCCATGCCGAAGAGCATGTTCGCAGCTTCCAGACCCTCGTCGTCCTGCAGCAGCCGAAGCGGATGGCGCCGATCCCGGACGGGCTTTCTTCCTGAGATTTACGCCATTGTTTGACCATGCCGGTGCGCCATCTGCCCGGTGGCAATCTGTCCCTCGCTGGTTTTTCGAAATGCCCGGCTCCCTCCGCTCCGCCTCTGTGCTGCTTGCCGCCGCCTTTCTCATCAACGCGGCCAGCGGCGCGCTGCTCTCGCTTCTGGCGCTGCGGCTGAGCGCGATCGCGCCGCCGCTGGTGGTGGGACTGGTCTCGGCCGCCTATTTTGCGGGGCTGGTGGCGGGCGCGCTGCTGGCCTTCCACGTGGTGGTGCGGGCCGGTCATATCCGCGCCTTCGCCAGCTTCGCCACGCTGAGCTCGGCCAGCGTGCTGGTCTATCCGATGTCGGACGTGGTGGCGCTCTGGGGCGGCCTGCGCTTCATCGAGGGCTTCTGCATGGCGGGCCTGTTCATCTGCATGGAGAGCTGGCTGAACGACCATGCCACGCCCGCGACGCGGGGGCGGCTGCTCGCGTTCTATATGTCGGCGCTTTATCTGGGGCAGGCGCTGGGCCAGAGCGTTTTGAACATCCCCGACCCGACCGGCTTCGTCGCCTGCATCGTCATCTCGGTGCTGTTTTCCA
This sequence comes from Terrihabitans aquatilis, assembly GCF_052542005.1. NCBI lineage: Bacteria > Pseudomonadati > Pseudomonadota > Alphaproteobacteria > Hyphomicrobiales > Terrihabitans > Terrihabitans aquatilis. The sequence goes on from NZ_JBOCUO010000003.1 coordinate 490,338, forward strand.
TGGCTGTGCTTCCGGTGGCGCTGACGCGCATGGCTCCGCCGCCGCTGCCCGACGTGGCCTCGATGAGCCTGAAACGGCTGTACGGGGTTTCGCCTCTGGGCGTGATTGGGGCCATCGGCAGCGGGCTCGTGCTGGGCTCGCTGTTCACGCTCGGCCCCGTGTTCGCCGCGGCCGAAGGGGTGGATGTGCCGGGCACCGCGCTGTTCATGGGCGTGGCCATTCTGGGTGGGGTGGCGCTGCAATGGCCGGTGGGGCGCCTGTCGGACCGGCTGGAACGGCGCCGCGTTATCGCGGGTGTTCTCGTCGCGATCGCGCTGGCGAGCGGGGCGATGCTCTTCTCGATGCCGTTCGGCTTTTTCGTGCTGCTGGCTACGGCCGCGCTGTTCGGCGGGGCGGCTTTCGTGCTCTATCCGCTGTGCGTGGCGCTGACCAACGATTATCTGGCGCGCGATCAGCGGGTGGCGGCCAGCGGCGGTCTCGTTCTGGCCTATTCCTCGGGCGCGACCTTCGGCCCGATCCTGTCGTCCGGCCTGATGAGCGGAATGGGTGCCGGAGGATTGTTTGTCTTCACCGGCCTCGTGGCCCTGCTGGTGCTGGGCTTCGGCCTGTGGCGCATCCGCGTTGCCGCCGGCGTTCCCGTGGAACGGCAGAGCACGCTGCAGGTTCAGGCGCCGACGACGCCGGCCGGCGTGCCGCTCCATGTGGAGGAGAGGCATGCGCCGCCCGCGCGCCAGACGGTGGAGACCGTGCCGGAGCCGGCTGTGTGAGGCGGGTCAGCGTGTCTTTGACCGGGCGCGCTCGACCGCTTCTATCAGGCTATCCCGCTGGGCGGGAGACAGCGCGCGCATCGGTATCGGGATGTAGAGGCGGCTGGTGCGGTAAAGCTGGAGCATGTGCTCGTTCACGGCGAATTTGTGCACGTCGGCCCAAGGCATGTCCTCATAGGCGCCCTCCCGGTCGAAACGTATGGAATCGGGCGTCCAGGAGATCGTGGTCGGTGCGGCCAGCGCCTTGAATTCGCGCAATTGCTTGCGGGCCCCGCCGCGCGCCGCGAACCGATAGAGCCACAACCCGATCAAGCAGCCGATCGGAGCGAAGACGAAGAAGGTGATGAGGTCGAACGGGCCGATCTCCTTGTCCGAGATATAGGCCATCGCCGTCATGATGCCGCCCACGCAGAGCACCATTGCGACGATGGCGCGCCAGTTCATCAGATTGGTGCGGATGTAGAGATCGGAGGCGTCCGCCATATCATCCTCGGTCAGGGTGAACTGGGCGGTGTTGATAATATCGGACATTGTCGGCCCTCGGATGATCAATGCGACCGCGGCGGGCCGCGCATGACGATGAGCCCGGCGTCCACGAGGCCGTTCGCGTCGTCCTCGCCGGTCGGCATGATCACGAACCGGATCGGGCTTTCGGGGCCAATTTCCTGGCCATTATCCGGCTGCCGCCACGTGCTGATAAAAAGGGGCGACAATTCCTCGCCGACATCGCGCTCGGTGAAGCCCTCCCGCACCGCGCGTTCGGTGACACGGCCGATGAAGCCCTTCGGCTCGACGCCGAGATGGCCCGATGGGGAAATCGGCTCGCCTTTGTCGTCGCGGACCGTCTGGATCATGCAGAAGCTGGCGCTGGCGTCCGAGCCCCAATCGGCCACGTAGCGCGGCGAGAGAAGTTGCACCGTGCCCGCGCGGCTGGTGGCCGGAGAGTGCAAGCCCTGCAAAGCCTCCGGCGAGGCTTGGCGCGTCTCAAGCCCTGTGAACGGCTGCCGGCCGTGGCGGATGTAGCCCAGGCAGTCCTCGAAGATGAGCCGCATCACCAGATCTCCGTTCGGCTGAATGGGTTCGGCGGCGACAGGCTGGGCCAGACACAGGGCGGCCGCGAGGAATAGCAGACGTCCGGACATGTTCATGAGTGTTCTCCGGCAATTTCTTTGCGGCTTTCGACGGGCCGGCGAAACAGCGTCAGCACCGTGACGAAAACGATCAACAACCCGCCGTGCAGGCCGAGCGGCATGTTCAGGGCGATCTCCAGAGCTTCGGCTCCCACGGCGAGCACGATCTGAACGCAGGCGACGAGCGTGGCGACGAGGAGCGCCCGGCCGCGTCGGGAGGCGGGCAGTCGGTCGAGTCCCAGGACGTGGAAATAGGCGTAGACGAAGACGGGGATCAGGAGGCCGCTCAGGACCGGGACGGACATTTCGATGACGTTCCAGGCTGCGCGGGACAAATCGTCGGGCACGAACATGAGTGGCAGCGAGATGACGTGCCCCGCGACGATGCCGGCGAGGAACGGCGGCCAGAGCAGGATGGTGATTGGGATCGGCGCCGCGCGGCCATCCTCGGTCCCGGCCAGAAGCCTGTTGACCAGAACGATCAAAACCGTCGCGACGATGAGGGCGGCGAGGGCGATCAGCAGGTGGAAGGGCTGCAGCGCTCCGAATTGCATGAGCTCGATTGCGGAGCTGAACACAGCGGGAAGCGATGTCAGCAGCGGAAGACAGACCAGCAGCCAGACTCCGTGGCCGACACCCGGCAGTTCCACGCGGTCGGCAAGCCAGATCAGAAAAGCCGTGCTGCTGACGAAGCAGGCGATGCCGACGGGGACGAAGGCAATGGCGGTGTCCGCCACCAATCCGGACTGTTGCAGCGCGATCGTGATCGCCCATCCCTGAAACCCCGCCATGAGGAGAGCAAGGACGCGGATGGCCAGATTCACGCCATCCCGGTAACGCGCCGAAGCGGCCATTCGTCTCGGAATGGAGGGGAAGGCCAGTTTGAGGATTTCCGCATAGGCCAGCGCCGTGAAGAACGGCGTGATCCCAAGCGCGAAGATCGAAATGCGGCCGACGCTGCCGCTCGACAGATCGGGGAGTTTAAAGGTCAGCGCCGCGAGATCGACACCCGGCAGGGGCAGGCGGGAACCAAGCGCGACGACGAGGACCGTTCCGGCCATTGCGGCGGCGTTCCGCACGTTGAAATTCGAGAGGGACCAGAACCTTGCCGGCGGTGAACTCATCTGTGCTGCCCCAAACCCACGAGGCCAAGTCGCCTGAAACTGACCTGGGGTCAACCCAAGCAGGGTATGGGTCAGCGCGTCTGACGGCTGTCGAATTCCGTGCGCGCGGTCTGGATGCGGCGCAGATTCTCCTCCGCCCAGGCCCACACCCCGCAGAAGGCCGCGCCGAGGCTGAGGCCCAGATCGGTGAGGCGATAATCGACATGCGGTGGGATGACCGGGTGGACGACGCGGTCCACGAGGCCGTCGCGCTCCATCTGGCGCAGCGTCTGGGTGAGCATTTTCTGGCTGATGCCGGGCACCTGCCGGCCGATCTGGCTGAAACGGAGCGTGCCGTGGTCGGCGAGCTCTTCGAGGATCAGCATGGTCCATTTGTCGGCAACCCGGCCGATGACGTCGGTGACGAGGGCATCGACCTCCGGCGTGCTGTCCGGCCAAGGTTTCGGCAAAGGGGTCTTTCGCGCGTCCAACGGTTACACTCTCCAAAAGGTAAGTATAATTCTTTCAGGTGCCTTCTTTCGTTTGGAGACTACACGGATACATAACCCCGCATCAACCTCGATGGAGACGATCCATGAAGCTCACAGGCAACACCATCCTCATTACCGGCGGCGGCTCGGGCATCGGCGAAGCGCTGGCGCACCGCCTCCACGATCTCGGCAACACCATCATCGTCGCGGGCCGTAACGCGGAGACGCTGAAGAAGGCGGCGGAGGGGCGCGAGAACATCTTCCCGGTGACGCTCGATATAGACAATGCCGAGGGTATCGAGGACTTTGCCCGCCGCGTGCTGGCCGAGCATCCGGCGCTGAACGTCGTCGTCAACAATGCCGGCATCATGCGCTTCGAGAAGCTGGCAGGCCGCCGCGATCTCGCTGACGCGGAAGCCACCATCAATACCAATCTGCTGGGACCGATCCGCCTGACGAACGCTTTGGTGGAGCACCTCGCCGCTCAAAAGGATGCGGCGATCGTCAACGTGACGTCCGGGCTGGCCTTCGTGCCGCTGGTGTCGACGCCGACCTATTCCGCGACCAAGGCCGCGCTGCACTCCTATACCGTGTCGCTGCGCGAGGCGCTGAAGGGAAAGGTGGAGGTGATCGAGCTTGCACCGCCTGCCGTGCAGACGACGCTGACGCCGGGACAGGAAAGCCGCGAGGGCTATCTGCCGCTCAACGATTTTGCCGACGAGGTTCTGGCGCTGATGAAGCGGCAGCCCGACGCTCCGGAGATCCTGGTGGAGCGGGTCGGGGGTCTTCGTTTCGCCGAAGTCCGCGGAACGTTCGATCAGGTTCTGGCGCAGCTCAACCCGGCCAATTGACCAAGCTCCCGTTGCGCGGTGTGTGCCGCGCAACGGCAGGCATCAGGGCAGGGCGTCGGTGGCGGCGGGGTCGAGCCGGTCGGCCGGGATGCCTTCGCGGCGCGCCCGGGCTTCGGCCACAAGACGATCGGTGTTGGTCTCCAGCACGTCCTGCAGCACGGTGCGGAAGGAGCGGCCATCGAGCCCCGGTTCGATCGGCGGCAGGAATTCCACGACAGCGGTGCCCGGATAGCGCAGCCACGTGCTGCGCGGCCAGAACAGGCCGGTGTTGACCGCGACCGGCACGCAGGCCGTGCCGAGCTTGGTGTAGAGCTGGGCGATGCCGGGCTTGTAATCGGGTTCGGCGCCGGGCGGCCGGCGCGTGCCTTCCGGGAAGATGACGACCTTGCGGCCGGCGTCGAGCGCCGCGCGGCCGTCGGCCACCATCTGGCGCAGGGCCGAGGCGCCGGCCGAGCGATCGACGCCGATCATGCCGGCGCGTGTCGTGTACCAGCCGAAGACGGGTATGCGGTTCAGCTCCTGCTTCAGGATGAAGGCGAAGGGGCCGATGACAGGCACCATCCCGAACGTCTCGAGCTCGGACTGGTGCTTGGCGGCGATGAGGCAGCCCTCGCGCGGCAGGTTTTCCAGGCCGCGGAAGTCGACGCGGATGCCGGCGACATGGCGCAGCGTCCAGAGGTTCATGCGCGCCCAGACCCGCGCCATCTTCTGCGCGCCGTCGGGCACGAGAAGCATGGGCAGGCCCAGCACGGCCAGGCCGAGGAAACTGCCGTAGAAGACGGCATTGAAGACGAGCGAGCGCAGCGCGATCACGTGATCTCCTCCTCGTCGCTCGACAGGCGGGGCGCCAGCCGCACTTCGATGATGGCGGCGAGATATTTCACATATTCCGCGACGATGAGGCGAATGGTCCGGGGCTCGCGCCACCATTCATTATCTGCTCCGTTGCGGGGCACCACGGGATAGGGCAGCAGGATCGATTCCGGCAAAGCGCGCTGCAATTCGAGCAGCGAGCGGCGCATGTGCCAGCCGGAGGTGACCACGATGATGGTCTCGAACCCATGGCGGCGTACCCATTGCCGGGTCTCTGCGGCGTTGCCGGCTGTGTTCAGCGCGCGGCGGCCCAGATCGACGCAGCAATCGATCCAGCGCTCGGCGCGTGGATGCAGCCGGGCGATCTCGGGCTTCGTGGTCTCCGGATTGACGCCCGAGATAAGCAGGCGACGGGCGCGCCCGTCGGCCAGAAGGTTGATGGCATCGCCGATGCGCTCGGCGCCGCCGGTCAGCACCACGATGGCGTCGCCCTTGGGTGGGGTCGGCTCGCGTTCCGGGATATCGGCGATGAAGGCGGCGAAGCCGATGGCGAGGCCGACCACCGCCAGCATGCCGAACATCAGCACGGTGCGCACGAAGCGCAGGCCCCATCCGGCCTGTCTGCGCTTTTGCCTCTCCGACATCAGTCGAGCCGCCGCAGATGGGCCATCACCGTGAGCCGCGACGTGACGGCGGTGAGGGCTGCGATGAACAGGGCCGTGCCGACGATGCCGATATAGCCCCGGACGGTCATGTCGAGCCGGCCGAGCAGGAGATCCGAGCCCGGGTCGCCGCCGCTGGTGCCGAACATGCCGGCCAGCACGAACAGCACGAGCGCCGCCGCCCCGCCGATGAGCCCGCCGCGCAGGCCGAGGCTGAGGAAACGACGCGAGAAGGCGCCGGCCACGTAGCGATCGCGCGCGCCGACGAGATGAAGCACCTCCACCACGTCGCGATTGGCGTTGACCGCGCCGCGCGTGGCGAACAGCACCGACAACGCCGTGGCGCAGACGACGAGAACGAGGATGGCAAGGCCGAAGCCCGTGAGCGTGCGCCCGGTGAGGCGCAGGCGTTCCAGCCAGGCGCGATGATCGTCGAGGCTGGCTCCGGGCACCTGATCGGTGAGGCGCGCGGCCAAGGCCTCGAAATCCGGCTGGGCGCCTTCCTCCATCCGCACCACGATGAGGCGCGGCGTGGGCAATTGATCGAGCGTGACGCCGGTGCCGAGCCAGGGCTCCAGCAGGCCGGCCATCTCGGCTTCCGAATAGGGCTGGGCGGAGGCGATGCCGGGCGTCTCCCGCGCAAGTTCGACGGCGCGAGCGATGCCGGCCTCCAGATCGCCGCCCTCGACCGGGCGGACCTGGATGGTGACCTCCTGCAGGACGCCGCTGCGCCAGCTGTCGGCCGCCGCGCGCACGATGTCGACGCCGCCGACCGCGAGCGAGGCGAGGAACGTCATGATGGCGATGATGACGATGAGCGCGCTGCCCGCCAGCGAGCCGCTGGGCACGAGCGAAGGCGGCCGCCGGTTCTCCGTCGGGTCTTCGGAAGTGGGGGCGCGGCGCGCGCGGGTCGTATCGTGTGCCATCAATCGTGAATGGTAAGGCGGCCGTCTTCGAGCATGAAGCGGCGCGCGTCGTACAGATCCATCAGGGCGATATCATGGGTTGCGATGAGAACCGAGGTACCTGTTTTGTGCAGTTCGACGAACAGGCGCAGCAGGCGGCGGGCGAGATGGGGATCGACATTGCCCGTCGGCTCGTCGGCCAGCAGGAATTCCGGCCGTGCGATGACGGCGCGCGCAATGGCGGCGCGCTGCTTCTCACCGCCCGACAGAACCGGCGGATAGGCATGGATGCGCTCGCCCAGGCCTACCCAGCGCAGAAGCTCGGTGACCTCGGCGCGGTAGACCGATTCCTCGCGCCCCGCGACACGCAGCGGCAAAGCCACGTTCTCGAATGTGGTGAGATGGTCGAGCAGGCGGAAATCCTGGAACACGATGCCGATGCGGCGGCGAATGTCCGGAAGATCGTGGCGAGCGATGGCGGTGGCGTCGCGCCCGAACAGGCTGATGAGCCCGCGCGTGGGTTTCAGCGACAGGAAGAGCAGACGCAACAACGACGTCTTGCCGGCGCCCGAGGGCCCGGTGAGAAACTGGAAGGAATGGCTGTCGATGCGGAACGTCAGGTCCCTCAACACTTCCTGACCCGGGCCGTAACGCAGGCCGACATTCTCGAAACGGACCAAACTCTCATCCTGAATGCGCGGACGGGGATCATCGCGCAGGCCGGTTAACCGAACATTAACCGTAAACGCGGAGGGTTAACGAGGCGAAATTTCCTCGGCGCTGTCTACGCGCGCGACCCCCGAAGGCTCGATTCCGGCCACCATGCTGATCACATGCGTTCACTGCAAGTCCGAGCACTCCGTGGACGCCGCCGCATTGGGGCCGTCGGGCCGAAAGGTGAGGTGCGGAGCCTGCCGGACGGTGTGGCATGCGTCGGCGCCCGAAAAAGGCCGCCGCCTGATCCGGGCCGATTCGGCCGAGGACGTTCTTCTTCCCGGACCCGTGCCGAAGGCGATGCGCAAGAACCCCGCGCCGCGCAACCTGTTGGGGCGCTGGGGCGCGGCCGCGATCTGCCTCATGGCCGTGCTGGTGATGGCCGGCACAATGTTGCAGCGCGAGCGGGTGGTGGCGGCTTTGCCGGTGAGCGCGGGCTTGTTCGAAGCCCTCGGCCTGCCCGTGAACCTGCGCGGACTGGCCCTGCGCGACCTTAAAACTGTGGAGATGAACGAAAACGGGACGCCTGTCCTGATCGTCAGCGGTACGATCCAGAACGTGCGGACACGGCCTGTGAACGTTCCAAAACTGCGCTTTGCGGTAAGAGAAGCTTCAGGCCGCGAGATTTATGTGTGGGCCGAAGCGCCGGCCCGGGACCATCTGGCCCCCGGCGACGCGCAACGATTCTGGGCCAGGCTGGCGGCACCCCCGCCGGACGGGCAGGCGGTGGCGGTGCGCTTTGCCGACAAGGGCGAGGCGCTGCTGGCCGCCAATGAGAGGGTTCGATGAACAGGAACGTGCGGGTTCTCTTCGACGTCGATGTGCTGGCCAAGCGCAATCATGAGCTGGCGCAAGAAATTGCCGGGCAGACGTTCAACAACCTCCTGGTCATCGCCGTGCTGCGCGGCAGCTTCGTGTTCGCCGCCGATCTGATCCGTTCCCTGCATTATGCTGGGCTGGAGCCCGAGATCGAGTTCATCCAGCTGTCGAGCTATCGCAAGGCGATGGTGTCGTCCGGTCAGGTGGAAGTGGTGCGCGACATCGACAGCGACGTCGAGGGCCGCGATGTGATGCTGATCGACGACATTCTCGAATCCGGCCGCACCCTGGCCTTCGCGAAGGACCTGCTGGCCGCGCGGGGCGCCAACAAGGTGCTGACCTGCGTGCTGCTCGACAAGCCGAACAAGCGTGCCGTCAACCTCGATGCCGATTTCGTCGGGTTTGAATGCCCGGACCTGTTCGTCGTTGGCTATGGCATGGACGTGGGCCATTCCTACCGCCAGCTGCCGTTCGTGGGCGTGATCGACCATACGAGTTCCAAGCCTTCCGACGATCCGGGGAGATTGTGAGATGGCGCGCATTCTTGTCGTCGATGATGAAGAATCGATCCGCGGCTTCGTCAGCCGGGCCTTGCAACTCGACGGCCACAAGGTGGAGATCGCCTGCGACGGGGCCGAAGCGTTCGATACGCTGAGCGCCGATCCGGACGGCTACGATCTTCTGCTGTCGGACATCCGCATGCCGCTGATGGACGGCATCGATCTGGCGAAATCGGCCGCGCGCGACTGCCCGGCGCTGACCATCCTGCTGATGACGGGCTATGCCTTCCAGCGCGAGCGCGGCGAGGAGCTTGACCGGGTGGTGCACGACGTGGTGTCGAAGCCGTTCAGCCTGGCCGACATTCGCGGCGCGGTGCTGGGCGCATTGCAGGCGCGCCGCGCGGCCGCCTGAGCCGGGTGGCCTACTCGCGCAGCAGGCGCTCCAGATAATCGATCTCGTCCTGCGGGCGTGACGGCTCGCCCACGCGGCGGCGCAGCTCCTCCTGGATGCGGCGGGCGCGCTGGGCCTCGATCTCACCGGGCACGCGGACATTGGAGCCCGGATCGTAACGGCGGGCGCGGGTGGGGCGGCCGAGCGGATCTGTGTCTTCGCCATTGGCCGATTGGCCGCGCTGCCCGGGCCGGCCCTGCGCCTGACCTTGCCCCTGGCCCTGACCCTGCTGCATGCGCTCGGCCATGTTGCGCGCGCCCTGACGCAGGGCGTCGAGCGCGCGGCCCTGCTGGCCCACCGCGCCCTCGGCATCGCCATCGCCCATCTGGCCCTGCGCGCGGCCCATGGCCTCGCCGGCCTCGCCGAGTGCGCCTTCGCCCTCCATGCCCTGGCCTTCCATGCTGCGCATCAGCTCTTGCAGGCGCTTCTGCAGCGCCCCCTGCTGCTGGCCGAGCTGGCCCATGCCGTTCTGGCCCTGTCGGCCTTGCTCGTTCTGCTGACCCTGTTGGCCCTGCTGCTGGCCTTCGCCGTTTTCCTGGCCCTGCTGGCCATCGCCCTGTTGGCCTTGCTGGAAGGTCTTGTCGCGCAGCTCGCTCTGTTCGCGGATCATGCGGCCGAGCTCGTCGAGGGCCTGCGATTGCGGGTCCTGCCCGCTCTCGCCGCCTTGCTGCTGCGCGGTCTGGCCCTGCTGGAGGTTGTTCAGAAGGTCGCGCAGTTCGGACAGCATGTCCTTGGCGGCCTGTTTGTCGCCGCCGCGCGCCAGATTTTCCAGCCGGTCCATCATGTCCTTCATGTCCTGCGGGGTGAGGACACGGGCGTTGGGTGGGATCTGGGCCTGACGCTGCGGGTTCTGCTGCGCCTGACGGGCGAATTCCTGCATGAACTGGTTGAGCGCCGAGCGCAGCTCGTCCATCAGGCGTTTGATCTCGTCGTCGGGCGCATTGCGGTCGAGCGCGTCGCGCAGCGCCTTCTCGGCCGCCTGCAGATCCTTGCCGAGGCCCGGCAGATTGCCCTCCTCAAGCTGGAGAGCCATTTCCCACAGGTAATCGGCGGCGGTGCGCAGATCGTCGTCGGAGCGCGCCTTGGCCAACCGCCAATAGGCCGCGCGCAGGCCGAGATAGATGCCCGATTGCGGCGTGAACTTCTCCGGGAACAGGGCCAGCGCGTCGAGCGTCTCGGCCACGCGGTCGCGGGAGCGGGCGTCGAGCGCCAAAATACGGCGCTGCTCGACGAGCGCGCGAGCGAGGGGATGGCTGAACGTGCGCGAGGGAAGCACGGCTTCGAGCTGCTCGCTGCGGCCTTCCTGTCCGGCTTCGTCCCGCGCCACCAGAGTGATCAGAACCCGGGCGCCGGCCCAGGGATGGTCGATGCCGTGATAGGTCGTCGTGGCCGGCCCGGAACGGGTGCGGCCCTGCGGCAAAGCGAGGCGAATTTCCGGGGCGCCGTAGAGCGGACGCGGCGGGACGGCATCGGCCTTGCGACGCGCGGGGACGGGTTCCGTGCGGGCGATCTCGGCCTGTGCGCCGGTGATGCCGTAATCGTCCTCCATGCGGGTTTCGAGCACGAGCGCGCCGCGCTCATCGAGGCGCGGAACGGACTGGAAGGCGATCTCTGGCGCGCGGTCGGGCACGATGGCGAAGCGCCAGTGCCGCGTGTCGCCTGACCGAGGCCGGGCGCTGATTTGGGCGTCGGAATCGAGCGAGAAGCGGTGCTCGGCGATGGCGGTACCGGCGGCGACCGGCGGTGCGCCGGATGTGGTCTGCGCGGCATCGACCTCGACCGCGCGCGCGCCGCCCGTGGCCTCGATTTCGGCCCCGCCGCCGCTGGTGCGGATGACGAGCACGCTGCCGGCCGGCACGGACAGGGCCGCAGGCTGATCGGTGATCGCGGCGCGTTCGGTGTCTGCCGGCTGGGCGTTGGTGAGGAAGATGGGCGGGCGGCCGGTATAGGCCGGCGGCGTGACCCAGGCGTCGAGGCGCGGCGGCGTGGTGGTGGCGCCGGCCGGGGAGCGCCAGTCGAAGGCGGCGGCAATGCGCGCGCCGTGCTCGCCGCCTGCCTGTGCGAAGGCGATGAACGCCACGAGGATTGCGAGGAAACGAAACGCGCGTGGATCGCGTGCCGTCAGGCCGGGCCGGACGGGGCCGGAGGTCAGGTTGCGCGCCGCTTGTGCCGCGCGGGCGCGGTGCGCATCCCACAAAGCGCGTGTGACGGGATCATCGCCGGGGCTGGCAAGCGGCTCGGCCAGAGCGGTGGCTGGTCGATGAATGCGGCCGCTGGCGCGATCGACGCGGGCGAGAAGCCCGGCGCGGCTGGGTGGGCGCAGCCGAACGAGCGGGAACAAAGCGAGCCCGGCCAGCGCCGCGAACAGCACGACGCCGACAATGCGGCCCCACGGCGGAACCATGTCCCACACGCCGAACCAGGAGACCGCGAGAAAGACGAGGACGATCGTGCCGAAGAAAGCGAGCGGGGGCCACGCCGCTTCCCACAGCATCGCCAGCCGGGCGCGGCCAAGCAGACGCTCGAGATCCGGCGGCGGGGAAGGGGCGATGTGGTGGTCCGTCACGCGGCCTGCCTTTTCATGTGCCCGACCTTAGCAGGCGGGACGCTGCTTGGCAGCAGGCTCGCGCCGAAGTGACACCGGGCACAGCGTGGGCCCGGAATGCGGCGAACCTTCGGCGGCTTTGACGATCAGTCCAGCCAGGGCGCCGGGCGGTCGAGCGCGATGAGGGCATCGACATCGAGGCGGGGACGGACGATCGCGCTCTCGCCACCGCGCACCAGAACTTCCGGCACGAGCGCGCGGGTGTTGTAGGTGGAGCTTTGGGTAGCGCCATAGGCGCCTGCCGTCATGATGGCCAGCAGATCGCCCGGCTGCGGGCGGGGCATATTGCGGCCAAGCGCGAGGTAATCGCCGGTCTCGCAGACCGGGCCGACGACATCCGCGACAATTTCCGGCGTGCCCGGCGCGGGCGCCGCCACGGGCACGATGTCGTGATGGGCCTCGTACAGAGTGGGGCGGATGAGGTCGTTCATTGCCGCATCGACGATGACGAAGCTCTTGTTCGCGCCGTCCTTTACGTAGAGCACGCGGGTGAGCAGGATGCCCGCATTGCCGGCAATGAGGCGTCCGGGTTCCAACACGATGGTGACGCCGAGCGGCCCGAGATGGCGCAGTACGATCCCGGCGTAATCGATGGGCAGCGGCGGCGCCTGCTCGGCATGGCGATAGGGAATGCCGAGGCCACCGCCGGCATCGACGTGATCGATCTCGTGGCCATCGGCGCGCAGGTCTCGGACGAGGTCGGCCAGCAATGCGAAGGCGGCGTCGAAAGGCGCCATCTCGGTGATCTGGCTGCCGATGTGCATGTCGACGCCGGACACCTTGATGCCGGGCAGGTGGGCCGCTTTGGCATAGAGCGCGCGAGCCGCGGCATAGGCCACGCCGAACTTGTTCTCGGCCTTGCCGGTCGAGATCTTGGCGTGGGTGCGGGCGTCCACGTCGGGATTGACGCGGAGCGCGATGCGGGCAATCGCGCCGCGTGCGGATGCGACTTCCGACAGGCGGTGCAGTTCGGGCTCGGACTCGACGTTGAAGCACAGGATGCCGGCATCGAGCGCGGCGGCCATCTCGGCCTCGGTCTTGCCGACGCCGGAGAAGGTGATGCGGCTGCCGGGAACGCCGGCGGCAAGCGCCCGCTTCAGCTCGCCGCCAGAGACGACGTCCATGCCCGCACCGAGCCGGGCGAGCGTGGCGAGCACGGCCTGGTTGGAATTGGCCTTGACCGCATAGCAGACGAGGCTGGGCACCGAGGCGAAGGCTTCGGAAAAGACGCGGTAATGCCGCTCAAGGGTAGCGCTGGAATAGACGTAGAGCGGGGTGCCCACCTCGTTGGCCAGAGCAGGAAGAGCGACATCCTCGGCGTGAAGCACGCCGTCGCGATGGACGAAATGATGCATTGCGAAGGGCCTGCGTCAGTTCAGCAGGGAATCAAGGATGAACGGCCGATCGGGCTTGGTCCGTTTCGCGGGTTTGGCCGGCTTCTCGGCCACGGGCAACGGATCCCGCGGCTGCTGGTAGGACCATTCTGCTGCGCCGGCGGCGGTATTGGTCGGCGGCGGCAACAGGCTGGATGACGACGCCTGCGGCGACGAATAGGCCGTGGGCGCGGGAATGAGCGCGGCGGGCGCCGCCTGCTCGCGGGCGGGCGTTGCCGCCTCCGGCAGTTCAAGCGGACCCTTGCGGCCGCAGCCGGCGACGGCGATCAGGACGAGCGCGACCATTGCACCGGTGACGATGGCACGACGGGTCAAGGCCGGATCTCCGTTCGGAGCGGGGAACGCATGGGGGTTCATGGCCGCGCACTTTCCCGGAAGAGGAAGGAGAACGCAAGCCGCTTGGCCAACGCGTTCAGAACTTCGCACCGAGTTGATCGAGCCAGCGGCGCGCTTCGCGCTCCACATTGGCGGGCGCGGTGCCGCCGAACGAGGTGCGGCTGGTGATGCTCTTCTCGACGCTGAGCACGTCGAACACCGCCTCGCTGATGCGTGGCTCGACGGCCTGAAGGTCGGCAAGCGGCAGAGCGTCCAGCGTTTTGCCGGTCTCCACGGCGCGCGCGACGATGCGGCCTGTGACGTGGTGGGCCTCGCGGAACGGCAGCTTCAGCTCCCGCACCAGCCAGTCGGCAAGGTCGGTGGCGGTGGAATAGCCCGAGCCGGCGGCGGCCTTCATGGTCTCGGCCACCGGCTCCAGATCATCGATCATGCCGGTCATGGCCGTGAGGCAGAGACCGAGCGTGTCCAAAGCGTCGAACGTGCCTTCCTTGTCCTCCTGCATGTCCTTGGAATAGGCGAGCGGCAGGCCCTTGATGACCGTGAGAAGGCCGACCAGCGCGCCGATGACGCGGCCCGTCTTGCCGCGCACCAGCTCGGCCGCGTCCGGGTTTTTCTTCTGCGGCATGATGGAGGAGCCGGTGGTGAAGCGATCCGAAAGCTTCACGAAGGCGAACTGCGCCGTGGTCCACAGCACAATCTCTTCCGCGAGGCGTGAGAGGTGCGTGGCGGCGATGGCGGCGGCGGACAGGACTTCGAGGGCGAAATCGCGCGCCGAGACGGCGTCGAGCGAGTTCGCCATCGGGCGGGCGAAGCCGAGCGCCTCGGCCGTGGCGTGGCGATTGATGGGGAAACCGGTGCCGGCCAGGGCCGCCGCGCCGAGCGGGCTCTCGTTGAGGCGGGCGCGGGCATCCCTGAAGCGGCCACGGTCGCGGCCGAACATCTCGACATAAGCGAGAAGGTGGTGGCCGAAGGTGACGGGCTGGGCGCTTTGGAGATGGGTGAAGCCCGGCATGACGGTGGTGGCGTTTGGCAGCGCCTTGCCGGCCAGCGCGGTCTGGAGGGAGGCCAGAGCGGCGTCGATCTCGTCGATGGTGTCGCGCGTCCACAGCCGGAAATCGGTGGCGACCTGGTCGTTGCGCGAGCGGGCGGTGTGGAGGCGGCCGGCGGAAGCGCCGATCTTCTCGGCAAGGCGCGATTCGATGTTGAGGTGGATGTCTTCCAGCGCGCGCGAGAATGTGAACGTGCCGTCCTCGATCTCGGCGAGGATCTCCGTCAGCCCCCTGGAGATGGCGGCGGCGTCCTCGTCCGTGACGATGCCCTGCTTGGCCAGCATGGCCACATGGGCTTGCGAGCCCCTGATATCCTGCGCATAAAACCGGCGGTCGAAATCGATCGAGGCGTTGATTGCCTCAAGGGCGGCATCCGGCCCGGCGGAAAAACGCCCGCCCCACATCTTGTTGCTCATCCCCCGGCCCCCATCGACGCAGTGCAGCAGACATCATCATGACCGACGAAACGCACAGGCCCCGAAACACATTGCGCACGATCGCGCTTCTGGCAGTTCTGGGTGCGGCTGTCGGCGTTGGCGCGGTATATGTGAAAACCGGCTTCGGAGGCAACGAGAGCGCGGCAACCTGTGCCGGCGACCCGGCCGTTCTCGCGCGCATGAAGCCCCTGGCGAGGGGTGAGGTGGCCGGCGTGCTGGTGCCGGACGCTCCGCGCCCGCTGCCCGAACTTGCCTTCACCGACACCGACGGACAGCCGAAGACGCTGAAGGATTTCGCCGGCAGAACCGTGCTGCTGAACATCTGGGCGACGTGGTGCGCACCCTGCCGCGAGGAGATGCCCGCGCTCGACCGGCTGCAGGGCGAGCTGAGCAACGAGGCGTTCGACGTGGTGGCGGTGACGATCGACACCCAGGACGAGCAGAAGGCGCGCGACTTCCTGGCCGAGCTGAAGGTGGAGCACCTGAAATTCTATGCCGACCGCTCCACCAACGTGTTCCAGACGCTGAAGCGCGCCGGCCGCGCCGTGGGCCTGCCGACCACGATATTGATCGACGGCAATGGCTGCGAGATCGGCTATCTGCCCGGACCGGCGGAATGGGATTCCGACGATGGCAAGGCATTGATCCGGGCGGCGACGGGCAGCTGACCGGCCTGGATCAGCGCGTGGGCACGGGCTTTTCGCCGCGATAATCGTAGAAGCCGCGGTCGGTCTTGCGGCCGAGCCAGCCGGCCTCGACGTATTTCACCAGCAGCGGGCAGGGCCGGTATTTCGAATCCGCCAGCCCGTCGTGCAGCACCTGCATGATGTGAAGACAGGTGTCGAGACCGATGAAATCGGCGAGCTGGAGCGGGCCCATCGGGTGATTGGCGCCGAGCCGCATGGCGGTGTCGATAGCGTCCACCGTGCCCACGCCCTCGTAGAGCGTGTAGATCGCCTCGTTGATCATCGGCAGCAGGATGCGGTTGACGATAAAGGCCGGGAAATCCTCGGCGACCGTGATGGTCTTGCCGAGCTGCGCCACGAAATCGCGCACCGCCTCGAAGGTCGGCTCATCCGTGGCGATGCCGCGCACCAGCTCGACGAGCTGCATCTTCGGCACGGGGTTCATGAAATGGATGCCGATGAACTGCTCGGGCCGGTCGGTCGAGGAGGCAAGGCGGGTGATCGACAGCGAGGAGGAATTCGAGGCGATGATGGCCTGCGGCCCCAGCACCGCGCACAGGTCGCGGAAGATCGTGCGCTTGGCGGCCTCGTCTTCCACCGCCGTTTCGATGGCGAGATCGCAATCGGCCAGGGCCTCCAGCGTCTCGGCCTTTTGAATGCGGCCGAAGACCGATGTCCTGTCGGCCTCCGAAAGCTCGCCGCGCGCAACCTGACGGTCGAGCTTGGCCGCAATGGTCTCGATGCTGGCGTCGAGCTTTTGGGGATCGATGTCGTTGAGACGGACGTTCAGGCCGGCCAGCGCGCACACTTGCGCGATACCCGTGCCCATCTGGCCTGCACCGACCACTCCGACCGTGCGAATTGAACCTGCCATGCAACCACAATCCGGGAAGGGCCGGATCGTTTCGCATTACGCGAAAACCCGGCGTGGAAACCTAAGAGCACGCAAACGTAAACGTCAAAGGTAACTAGACATCTTCCAAGCGAGTGGAGGGTCCGGGTGCCGTCAATGTCTTGGGCGGATGGCTGAAGAGTGGAACCATTCCACGCTTGAAAATGAGGGTGAGAACCGCGCCTGCGGCAAATCCGCCGAGGTGGGCCCACCAGCCGACCGCTTCGTCGCCGCCGAAATAAAAGCCGGCGATCTGGACGAGAAACCAGACGAGGATGATCCACACGGCGGTGACCCGCAGCGGCAAGCGGCCGAACAGTAGGATCCACAGCTTCACGCGCGGGTGCAGCAGGAGATAGGCGGCGATGACGCCCGATACCGCGCTGGAGGCCCCGATCAGAGGGGCGTTCGACAGCGGCATCACGAAGGCGTGGGCCGCGCCGCCCGCGATCCCGCACAGGAGATAGAAGGCGGTGAAGCGAATATGCCCCATCGAATCCTCGATGTTGTCGGCGAACACCCACAGGAACAACAGATTGCCGACGAGGTGGACGAGATCGCCATGGAGGAAGAGCGATGTGACGAAGCCGGCGAGGGCGGGCATGTAGTGCAGCTCGGGCGGCAGCACCGCTTTGCCGAACACGACGGAGGGAATCATGCCCCACGACATGGCAAAGCCCGGACTCGTTTCGAGGACGAAGCCGGACTGGAACAGCAGATAGACGAGAAGATTGGCCGCGATCAGGCCCCAGGTGACGAAGGGGTAGCGGATCAGAAGCCGCGGATTGTCGTCGCTGAGCGGGATGAAGACCAAGGCGCGCCTCGTGAACGGGTCTGGCCGACCTTCCCCATTACGTAACTGATTCGCCTGGCCGACCCGAATCAGCCCGGGCCGCGCCCCGAGGCCCAGATGGCGGCCATGGCGACCGCGATGGCGCCGAATTGCAGCAGCACACGCCAGCGCATCAGGCTCTGCGAGCGTTCGGCGCTGCCGGCGCGCATCATGTTGACGAGGCCGAGCACGAGCACGACGGCGACCGAGGCGGCCGCAATGGGCAGGAGGACGTAGGACAGCATGATCGGACCTCGGGCGCTCAGGAATTGAGCTGCCAAATGGCGGCGTTGAGGGCGGTCGCATAGCCCACCCATACGAGATAGGGAGCAAGCATCCACGCCGCCACACGATCGAGACGGCGAAAGGCGATGATGGTCCAGACGATGGCGGCGAGGAGCGCCAGGATAACCACGAGGCCGAAAGCCGGGCTGCGGCTGGCGAAAAAGGCGTAGGACCACAGAACGTTAAGCGCGAGCTGAAGGGCGAACGGGCCGAGCGCGCCGTTGCGGGTGAGGGGGATGCCGGGGCGCGTCACGACCCGCCACAAAGCGAGCGCCATGAGGATGAACAGGATGGGCCACACCACGGGAAACGCCCAGTTCGGCGGCGTGAAGAACGGCTTGGCGAGGCCCGAATACCACGGCCCGATATTGGGCACCGTGAAGATGGAGCCGAGCCGCAACGCGGCGAAGCAGACCAGGGCGCTGACCAGAAGAGCAAGCGGCGAGCGCAGCCGCTCGATGGTGAAGCTTCGCGTCACGTTCATGCGCATCTCCTATCCTGACCCGGCGGCGCCAAGACATAGACCCCGCCGCGGCATCGATCCAGCCGAAGGTGGCCATGGAACCTCCGCGCCTCTAAAGCTGTAGTAAAATCCGACCGCCCGCCGCGCCGCAGGAATCACCCTTGCCCCAAGTGCTGAAATCTCTCTGGAGCATCTTCTATTCGGTCTATGTGCGCTTCGAGGCGCATGATGCCTGGGCCATTTCCAGCCATGTGGCGCTGGGCGTGCTGCTGGCGATCTTCCCGTTCCTGATCGTGGTGACCGCGCTTGCCAGTCTCATCGGCACGCCGGAAGCCGCCAACGAGGTGGTGGGCCTTGCCTTCGAGGGCTGGCCGGGAGTTCTGGCCGATCCGCTGTCGAGCGAGGTGACACGGGTGCTGACCGGACGGCGCATCGACGTGCTGACCATCGGCGTGCTCCTGCTGCTGTGGACGGCGTCGTCGGCCGTGGAGGCCATGCGGATCGCCCTTGTGCGCGCCTACGGCCTGCCGGACACGCGCGCATGGTGGCTGAACCGCATCCAGAGCATCGGCTTCATGCTGCTGGGCGCCTTCGGCATGCTGCTGCTGTCCGTGACGGTGGTGCTGTGGACGCCGATCTGGGATTTCGCGACGTCGTTCACGCCGCCGCTGCGCCTCATCACCGGCACGGCCGACAGCGTGCGCTATGCCGGCACCGGGCTTTTCCTGGCCGGCGGATTGGTCCTTGCGCATCTGTGGCTGCCGCCGCAGCGCATCTCCATCGTGTGCGTGCTGCCGGGCACGCTTCTGACGTTGTTCCTGTGGCTGCTGAGCGCCAGCGTGTTCGGATTCTGGCTGGCGGGCTTCGCCAATTATGCCTCCACCTATGCCGGGCTCGGCGGCATCATGGCCGTGATCTTCTTCCTGTACATCAACTCGGCCTCGTTCATCCTTGGCGGAGAGCTGAACGCCGTGCTGCTGGCGTTCCGCAAGAAACGCGACGCCGCCCGGCAAGCGGATGCGAAAATGGCGGAACCGGCCTGAGGAACGAGCGTTCTTTCCCCAAAGAGGGAGACATCATCGTGAGCCACCAGCATCCGCACGATTCGAACGCCGTGAAGACCCCCACCGACGCACGCCAGGGCGCCCGGGGGCTGCCCGTTCTGTGGGTGCTGATCGGAGGATTGGCGCTGGCGATCCTGGCGCTGCTCTATTTCGTCAGCACGGGCGTGGAAAATCCGCCGCCGAACCCTGTTGCCGAGCAGCCGGTGGGGCCGAGCTCCGACACCACGCCTGGCAATGCCGAGCCGTCGCGCCTCGACGCGCCTCCCTCTGCGAACCAGACGGGTCAGTAAGGCTTTAGCGGTCCTGCCGCTCCGGCGGCAGGACCTGATAATCCGCCTCGATGACGATGGGCTGACCGGGCCGCGCCATGCTGGCGGAGGCCCGGCTGCGGCGCGCGCGCCAGCGATAAACCTGATCGATCAGGAAAATCACCGGGAAGGCGACGAGAAAGACGCCGGTCGCCAGGATGGCGAGCGCGATCACCAGTGCGGCAGCCACCGCGCCGATGAGTGCGATCTGCCATGTCGGCAGCTTCAGGGTGCGGGCACGAAATGTCCCGAAGGAGAATCTGTCGTTCATCACGGCCTCAATATCGGCGAGGAGTGTGGCGCTGCCAAGGCTGGGGCGAACCCGGATGCACGCTCGCGCGTTCACAAACGTGAAGCCGGGCTGGGACACGGAGGACGACATGCCTTCGACCGCGATCTCGAACATCCGCTATCTGCCGGCGGACCGCGAACTCGACGTGACTTTCCTTGGCAGCGGGCGCACCTACACCTATCTGGGTGTGGAGCCCGACATCCACGACGAATTTCTGCGCGCCCGCTCGAAGGGCCGCTTCTTCAATGCCCGCATCCGCGATCATTACGAACACCGGCGCGTCAGCCGGCTTTAGCCTCGATGGCCAGGGCATGGACGCGCTCGCGCAATTCGGCGTCGAGAGCCGCGTTCACGGCGCGATGCATCTCGATACGGCTCTTGCCCGCGAAGGCAGGGGAGGCGATGCGGACACGAAAATGCGTTTCGCCGCCGGGGCGCGAGCCGGAATGCCCTTCGTGATGATGGCTTTCGTCGATGACGTCGAGGCTCGTCGGAGCAAAGGCGGCGATCAGCTTGTCTTCGATCCGGCTGCGCATATCGGGCAATGTCATGCCGTGTCTCCCTGTTTCCGCTAATGGGACGAAGCGCGCAAACCCCGTCAACCCGGAACATGCGACGTGAGGCCAGAGGCCGCGTTCGCTTGTCCCGAACACGCCATCCGACCATAATCGCCACATGAAACTCGACTCCCAATGGTTTGATCGCATCCGCACCGCGCCGAAAGGAGCCGCGGCGGAAAAGGCGAAAGTGGACGTGGCGGATGGGTGCTGCGAATTTCCCGGCTGCCCGAACAAGTCCGGATTCCGCGCGCCGAAAGGGCGCGACCGTGAAGGCCAGTACTGGAATTTTTGCTACACCCACGTCCGCGAGTACAATCAGGCGTTCAATTATTTCCGTGACATGCCGGACGACGCGGTCGCGGCCTGGCAGAAGGACAGCCTGACGGGCCATCGGCCGACCTGGACGATGGGTGTGAACAAGGCCGGCGGTGGCGGTGCGCGCGCCAAGCCTTCCGGCGCCCATCCGAGATTCGGCGATTGGGATTTCGCCGATCCGTTCAACCTGTTCGGCGGCGGACAGGAACAGAAACGGCCCGAGCCGGAGCGGCCTCAGCGCACGCTGCGCAAGGTGGAGCGCAGCTCCCTGACCGAGCTCGGCCTCGAGGAGAATGCCGGGCCCGAGGAGATCAAGGCCCGGTTCAAGACCCTGGTGAAACGGCTGCATCCGGACGCCAATGGCGGCGACCGCGGCACCGAGGATAAATTGCGTGCGGTGATCCAAGCCTATAATTACCTGAAGCAGGCTGGCTTCTGCTGAGGCCGCAGGATGGCGGGAACCGGATTTCTGCTGCATAACCACGCCCGTTCGGGACGTGTCCGCGCGCGGTTCGCGCACGCGGTCGAGGAGGTTTCATGACGATGGCAAGCGAGGCAGGTGCGGGTCTGCCCGACGTGACGGTTTCGGTGCGCGAGACGTTCGGGATCGACAGCGATCTCCAGGTGCCGGCCTTCTCGAAAAAAGATACCCATGTGCCGGACATCGATCCGGACTATCTGTTCGACCGCACGACGACGCTCGCCATTCTGGCCGGCTTCGCCAAGAATCGCCGCGTGATGGTGACGGGCTATCACGGCACCGGAAAATCCACGCACATCGAGCAGGTGGCGGCGCGGCTGAACTGGCCGTGCGTGCGCATCAACCTCGACAGCCATGTCTCGCGCATCGATCTCGTGGGCAAGGACGCCATCGTGCTGAAGGACGGCGCGCAGGTGACCGAGTTCAAGGACGGCATCCTGCCCTGGGCGCTGCAGAACAACGTGGCGCTGATCTTCGACGAATACGACGCCGGCCGCGCCGACGTGATGTTCGTGATCCAGCGCGTGCTGGAGGTTTCGGGCCGTCTGACGCTGCTCGACCAGCGCCGCGTGATCCAGCCGCATCCGGCCTTCCGCCTGTTCGCCACCGCCAACACGGTGGGACTGGGCGACACGTCGGGCCTGTATCACGGCACCCAGCAGATCAATCAGGGCCAGATGGACCGCTGGTCGATCGTGACCACGCTGAACTATCTGCCTCACGACAAGGAAGTCGACATCGTGCTGGCGAAATCGCCGCATTACCGCGACCGGCCCGATGGCCGCGAGACGGTGGCGCGCATGGTGCGGCTGGCGGATCTGACCCGCAACGCGTTCATCCAGGGCGATCTCTCCACCGTGATGAGCCCGCGTACTGTCATCACTTGGTCGGAGAATGCCGAGATCTTCGGCGATATCGGCTTCGCCTTCCGGTTGACCTTCCTCAACAAATGCGACGAACTGGAGCGTACGCTGGTGGCCGAGCTCTATCAGCGCTGCTTCGGCAAGGAACTGCCGGAATCGGCGCTGAACGTCGCGCTGAGCTGACATGGCGGATCGCCGCGAAATGGCTGGTTCCTCCTCGAACAGCAACGCCCCGAGGACGCCGCGCGAACCGCCGGCCGAGCCGCTGAAGCGCTCGGTCGCCGCCACCGTGCGCGCGATCTCGGGCAAGCGCGACCTCGAGGTGACGTTCTCGCAGGATCGCGGCGGTGCGTCCGGCAATTCCGTGCGCCTGTCGGAACCGCCCCGGCGGATGACGCAGAAGGACGCCGGCGTCCTGCGCGGGCAGGCCGATTCCATGGCCCTGAAGCTCGCCTGCCACGATCCGGCCATGCACAACCGGCTGGGCCCGAAGGGCAGCGAGGCGCGCGCGGTGTTCGACGCCGTAGAGCAGGCGCGTTGCGAAGCCGTCGGCACGCGGCGCATGACCGGCGTGGCCGCGAACCTGTCCGCCATGCTGGACGATCGCTACAGCCGCGCGGCCTATCGCGATGTCGTGGGCCGCGACGACGCGCCGATCCAGGACGCGCTGGCTCTGATGGTGCGTCAGCATCTGACGGGGCTGGAGCCGCCGGATTCGGCCAAGCCCATCGTCGAGGCCTGGCGCGGCTGGATCGAGGAACGCGCGGGCACGAATTTCGAGCAGCTCGGCGATGTCCTGAACGACCAGAACGCCTTTGCCCGTTCCATGCGCGATCTGCTGTCGGCGCTGGAGATCGGCGATGAGACCGCCGGTGATTTCGACGAGCTGGAGGAGCCGGAGGGCGAGCCCGATTCCGAGAACGAGCCGGGCCAGGAAGAAGGCGGCGAACGGGGCGACGAAACCTCCGACGGCATGCAGACCACCGAGGCCGAGGCGAGCGACGACGAGCCCGATTTCGGCGAGCTGGAAAAGGCCGATGCCCCGGCGTCCGACATGGCCGACGACGGCGATCCGGACGAGGCGACCGAGACCAGCGAGCCGCCGCGCCGTCCGATGTCGAACAGCGAGGGCGAACTCACCCTGCAATATCGCGCCTACACGACCGCGTTCGACGAGACGATGAAGGCCGAGGAGCTGTGCGACCCCGAGGAGTTGACGCGGCTTCGCACCTATCTCGACAAACAATTGACCAGCCTGCAGGGCGTGGTGGCGCGCTTGGCGAACCGGCTGCAGCGGCGGCTTCTGGCGCAGCAGAATCGCGCCTGGGAATTCGACATCGAGGAGGGGGTGCTCAACCCCGCGCGCCTGTCGCGCGTCGTGACCGATCCCATGCAGCCCCTGTCGTTCATGCGCGAGCGTGACACCGATTTTCGCGATACGGTGGTGACGCTGCTGCTCGACAATTCGGGCTCCATGCGAGGGCGCCCCATCACCGTCGCGGCCACCTGCGCCGACATCCTGGCGCGGACGCTGGAGCGCTGCGGCGTGAAGGTGGAGATCCTTGGCTTCACGACTAAGGCCTGGAAGGGCGGCCAGTCGCGCGAGGCGTGGCTGCAGGCCGGCAAGCCGGTCAACCCCGGCCGCCTGAACGATCTTCGGCACATCGTCTACAAATCGGCGGATGCACCGTGGCGGCGGGCGCGGCGCAATCTCGGCCTGATGATGCGCGAGGGCCTGCTGAAGGAGAACATCGACGGCGAGGCTCTGCTGTGGGCGCACCAGCGCCTGTTGCACCGGCCCGAGCAGCGCAAGATCCTGATGATGATCTCGGATGGCGCGCCGGTCGATGATTCGACGCTCTCGGTGAACCACGGCTCCTATCTGGAGAAGCATCTGCGCGGCGTGATCGAGGAGATCGAGACGCGCTCGCCGGTCGAACTCATCGCCATCGGCATCGGCCATGACGTGACGCGCTATTATCGCCGTGCCGTGACCATCGTCGACGCCGAGGAACTGGGCGGTGCGATGACCGAGAAGCTGGCCGAATTGTTCGAGGATGGCGGCCCGGCGAATGCGCGCAGCGCTTCACGGCGGCGGGCCGGAACGCGCGGGTGAGGCTTCGCCTTTTCCCGCCGGCGTGGCTGCTCGGGCTGGCGCTGACGTGTGGGTATGGGGCAGGTGCTTCGGCCGAGGCCATTCAGATTGCCGCGACGCCAATTCCGGTGTTTTCACGTGCCGAGCCCGAGAGGACCCTGTTCGGGACGCTCGAATTTCGTGGCGGTCTCGTTCTGTCGTCAGGCGCGCGCGGTTTCGGCGGGTATTCGGGTCTGCGCCTCGATGCCGATGGCGCGCGGTTTCATGCCGTCTCGGATCGGGCGCACTGGCTGAGCGGGCGCATCGTCTATGAGGGTGCGCGGCCCACGGGTATCGACGACACCGACCTTTCGCCTGTGCTGGGCCGAACCGCGAAGCCGCTCGACGGCACGCGCGACGACGACACTGAGGGGCTTGAGATCGACGGCACCACGGCCTTCATCTGCACCGAGGGCTCGGACAATATCCTGCGGTTCGATCTCTCGAAGGACGCGGCAGAGGCACGCGGAACGCCCTTGCCGATGCCGAAGGAGGTCTCAGGCCTGCCGGGAAACACCGGGCTCGAATCGATCGCCCGCGTGCCCGTCGGTGCGCCGGAGGCCGGACGATTGCTGGTGATCTCCGAAGAGGCGTTCGGCAAGGACGGGCATCATGCCGGCTGGCTGGTCGATCCAGAAGGCGAGTCGGCGGCGAAACGGCTTTCGGTTGCGGCGCGCGACGGCTATGCGGTGACCGATGCGATATTCGATCCGGACGGCGACCTCGTTCTTCTGGAACGGCGTTACCGCAAACCTCTGTCGCTGCACATGCGCGTGCGGCGTATCGCGGGAGCGGACGTAAAGGCGGGGGCTGTGCTGGACGGCGAGGTGCTGATGGAAGCCTCGCTTGCGCACGAGATCGACAACATGGAGGCGATCTCGGCACATCGTGCGCCGGACGGCACGATTGTGCTAACGCTGATGTCGGATGACAATATGAGCCTGTTTCAGCGCACGGTGATGCTGCAATTCGGGATGTCGGCTGAGGCGACGTCAGCGCAATAACGTCAGCGGCCGACGCGCACCGCTTCTATGGGACGGACACGGCTCATCAGCGCGCCGTAGGGCAGCAGAAGGATCAGCGCCATGCTGACCTTGACCACGAAATCGAAGAAGGCGAGGCCGACCCACAACGGGACCGTGACGCCCATGCCGGCCAAGCCATAGGTGACCGGTTCGGACATGTCGGCGACACCGGCAAACGCCATGGAGAAGAAAATGGCCGTGTCGAGCGCCGAGCCGAGCAGCCCGCCGGCCAGGGGCGCGCGCCACCATTGCAGGCGGCGCAGACGGTTGAAAACCGAGACGTCGAGCAATTGGCCGAACAGGAAGGCCGTGCCGGAGGCCAAAGCGATGCGTGGCGTGGCTAGCCAGAACGACAGCACAACGGCCAGCGCGAAGCCGACATAGATCACCCGCCGTGTGAGGCGGGGCCCGAACCGCCGGTTCGTCAGATCGTTGACGAGAAAGGCGAGCGGATAGGTCAGCGCGCCCCAGGTAAGGAAATCGCGCAGACCGAAATATTCGATCGGGTATTGGACCGCGAAATTGGACAGCAGCACGACCCCGGCCATGGCCAGGATCGGCAGGAAGAGCGCGCTAGGGGCGCTTCTGTCCGTCATCGGCGAGACGGACGGCCTCAGGCCGCCGCAGCTTCCGCGGTGTCTTCGCCGGCCTTGCGGATCTTCTTCTTGATCTCGCGAGCCTTCTGCGACAGCTCGTCGTCGGAGGCCTTCAGGAGGAACGCGTCGAGACCGCCGCGATGCTCGACCGAGCGCAGGGCATGGGTCGTGACGCGCAGGCGCACCGACTGCTTCAGAACATCGGAGAGCAGCGATACCTGCACGAGATTCGGCAGGAAGCGGCGCTTCGTCTTGCGGTTGGAATGGCTGACGAGGTTGCCCACCAGCACGGATTTACCAGTCAGTTCGCAGCGCCGCGTCATCGCAGTGCTCCATACAAGAGAGATTTCGGACCGAGCGGGCTGGAAGCCGATCCTCCTTGGATAAAAGAAGACCGACCCCGAGAGCCGGGGCGCTCGAAGGTGCGGCTGTATAGGCGCAGGCGGGGCGCAAGGTCAAGGTAAGGACGGCTTTTCGCGCGGCCGAAGTGAGTCCGCGCGGCAACGCCTGCCCCGGAAACGGCGCCGGACTCTCGACGCGGGCCGCGTCCTGCCGCATTGTTAAGGCTGATTTGCGCGGCGCGGCACACGGTATCATGACCCATACAGGCAGCAGGGACAACGACAGGCGGGCGATCCGCCGACGGCTTGCCGTGGCGGCACTGGCGGCATCTGCCGCCTTGTCCGTGCCGATGCAGGCGCAGGCCGAAACCAAGCTGACCGCCAAATACAATGCCCGCCTGTCCTATCTGCCCATCGTGTTCGCGACCGGTACGCTGACCGCCTCGCTGCCGCAGGAAGGCCGCTACAGCGTGGATTTCGGCGCCGACGGCATCGGCTTCGCGATGAGCGGCAAGGCGGTGGGAACGGTGATCCCCGGCGGTTTGTCGCCTGTCAGCGCCGCGATCGACACCAAGGACAGCTCCGAAAAACGCTCGATCCGCATCGCCCTGTCGCGCGGCAAGGTGCGGCGCGAACTGGTGACGCCGCCTGTGCCTTACCGCGCCGATCGCGTGCCGATCACGCAGGCGCACCGCAACAATGTGATCGATCCCATCAGCGCCCTGATGATGCCGGTATCGGTGGACGGCGCGCCGTTGGACGCCGCGAACTGCAACCGCGTGCTGCGCATCTTCGAGGGCACCGAGCGTTTCGACATCCGGCTGTCCTATCTGCGCACCGAGCAGGTGAAATCGCTGAAGGGCTATGAGGGGCAGGCCCTGGTGTGCCGTGCGAACTACAAGGCCGTCGCCGGCCATCGCAAGGTGGCGGGCGTCGAGTACATGGAGAACAATCAGAGCATGGAGGCCTGGCTGGTGCCCATAGACGGCACCAATCTCCTGGCACCCTGGAAAGTCTCGCTCGGCACCAAGATCGGCACCATGATCCTGGAGGCCGAGGAATTCACCGCCAGCGGCGGCACCAAGCGCGCAGAGGCTGCGCCGCTCGACGCGACGTTCCAATTGCGGACGACGCGTTAACCTTTTTCGTCCGGTTATGCACAGGCGGCTGTTTCCCGCGCCGCCAGATCTTGTATGTTCCTCGGGCAGAAGGGCCGCATGATGCGGGACCGGAACCGGAACATCATGTGGTCTCCGATTCGGACCGGCTCCGTTCACGCTACGGCCAAATCCTTAAGACGCGCGCGGCGAACGAAACGTGATTCCCGCGAGGTAAGCGATTCGGGCTGGATTTGTTCGGTCAACGTTCCCAGATTGGGGATGCGCATTGACCCGCCGGCCTGATCTTTCGGCGCTCCCTTCCTGATGGATGTCAAAACCCGCCCGATGCCGACCAACGCCAATCCACCCGCCGTCCGGGGCCGGGGCGTCACCGCCGTGCTCGGGCCGACCAATACCGGCAAGACGCATCTGGCCATCGAACGCATGGTGGCGCAGCCGAGCGGCGTGATCGGCCTGCCGCTGAGGCTTCTGGCGCGCGAGGTCTATCAGCGCGTGGTGGAGAAGGTGGGCGCCGACAAGGTGGCACTCATCACCGGCGAAGAGAAGATCAAGCCGAGGAACACGCGGTTCTGGGTCTCGACCATCGAGGCGATGCCAAAAGACATCGACGTCGACTTCGTGGCGATCGACGAGATCCAGCTGGCCGCCGACCTCGACCGCGGGCACGTGTTCACCGACCGCATTCTGAACATGCGCGGGCGGCAGGAGACGCTGCTGCTGGGCGCGGCGACCATGCGGCCCCTGATCGAGCATCTTCTGCCCGGTGCGAGCATTCTGGGCCGGCCGCGCCTTTCCACCCTGACCTTTGCCGGCGAGAAGAAGATCACCCGCCTGCCGCGCCGCACCGCGATCGTCGCGTTCTCGGCTTCGGAAGTGTACGCGATCGCCGAATTGATCCGCCGCCAGCGGGGCGGGGCGGCGGTGGTGCTGGGGGCGCTGTCGCCGCGCACCCGCAACGCCCAGGTCGAACTCTACCAATCGGGTGACGTCGAATATCTGATCGCCACGGATGCGATCGGCATGGGGCTGAACCTCGACGTCGACCACATCGCCTTTGCCGGCGACCGAAAGTTCGACGGCTTTCAGTTCCGCCGCCTCAACCCCTCCGAATTTGCGCAGATCGCAGGCCGTGCGGGCCGCCACATGCGCAACGGTACCTTCGGCACCACGGGGCGCTGCGACGGCTTCGAGGCGGAACTCGTGGAACGCATCGAGAGCCACAGCTTCGACCCCGTGCGCGTGCTGCAATGGCGCAATTCCGAGCTGGATTTCCGCTCGCTGGCCCGCCTGCAGGCCAGCCTTTCCGTGCTGCCCCAGGAGCCCGGGCTGACCAAGGCGCCGACCGGCGAGGACGTGATCGTGCTGGAGCGCGCGATCGCCGATCCGGAAATGCGCGCGCTGGCCACGGACCGCGACGCTGTGGAGCGGCTGTGGGAGGTGTGCCAGGTCCCGGATTATCGTAAGGTGTCGCCGGCCGCTCACGCCGAGATCGCAATGACGATCTATGGTTTCCTGATGCGGCAAGGGCGAATCTCGCAGGATTGGTTCGCCCGCCAGGTTGCGCAATGCGACCGCACCGATGGCGATATCGATACGCTGTCGGCACGCATCGCGCACATCCGCACCTGGACCTTCGTGGCCAACCGTGCGGACTGGCTGTTTGATCCTACGCATTGGCAGGCGCTCACGCGCACTGTAGAGGACAAGCTTTCGGACGCGCTGCACGAACGGCTGACGCAGCGTTTCGTCGACCGTCGCTCAAGTGTCTTGATGCGGCGCCTCAGGGACAAAGGCATGATCGAGGCAGAAGTAGACGCAAACGGCGACGTGCTCGTCGAGGGCCAGCATGTCGGGCGCCTGTCGGCGTTCCGCTTCACGGCGGACACCTCATCCGAGGGGCCGGACGGCAAGGCCGTGCGTGCCGCCGCGCAGAAGGCGCTGGGACCGGAATACGCAAAGCGGGCGGAGCGGCTGGCCGCCGCGCCGGATGCCGACATCGTCATGTCGTCGGACGGCGTGCTGCGCTGGCTGGGCGAGCCGGTGGGCAAGCTGGTGCCCGGTGATCGGGCGCTGCATCCGCGGGCGCGGCTTTTGGCCGACGATACCCTGGCGCCGCCGGATCACGAGCGCGCGGAAGGTCGCCTCCAGCTGTGGATCGATTCCCAGATCCAGAAGCTGCTCGGCCCGCTGCGCATCATGGAGGCTTCGGAGAGCCTGACCGGACTGGCGCGGGGCCTCGGCTTCCAGATCGTCGAAGCGCTGGGCGTGCTCGACCGCACGCGCGTCTCCGACGACGTGAAGACGCTCGACCAGGACGGCCGCGCCGCGCTGCGTGCGCTGGGCGTGCGCTTCGGCGCCTATCATCTTTATCTGCCCGCGCTTCTGAAGCCCGCGCCGCGCCAGTTGGCCGCGCAGCTCTGGGCGCTGGGGCAGGCCGTTCCTCCGGAAGGGCTCGACGAGATCCCCGCACTGGCGGCGAGCGGGCGCACCAGTTTCAAGGCCGATGCGCGCGTGCCGAAGGATCTCTACCGCGTGCTTGGCTATCGCGTCTGCCACGACCGCGCGGTGCGCGTCGACATTCTGGAGCGGCTGGCCGATCTCATCCGCCCCGCCATCGCCTATCGCCCCGGCTTGACCTCGGGCGAGGCCCCGGCCGGCGCGGCGGAGGGCAACGGCTTCACCGTGACCGTGGCCATGACGTCGCTGACCGGCTGTTCCGGCGACGATTTCGCCAACATCCTGCGCTCCCTCGGCTATCGCATGGAGCGCAAGCCGGCACCGGTCGCTCCGGCTGAGATTGCGGTCGCGGAGCCCACGGCTTCGGCGGAGGGCACGGAACTGGCGGCGGACATCGCAGAGGCGGGCGGTGAGGGCGCAATGGTCGAGGATGCCCCGGCCGCCGATGCCGACGCACCCGTCACCCCGGAGGAGGGCGCGGCCGATGCCGCGCAGACCGAGCCCGAGGCCGTGGCACCGGTCGGCGAGCAGCCTGCCGTTGAAGCGGAAGCGGAACCCGTCGCGGTGGATTCCGAGCCCGATGACGCGAGCGTGAGCGAAGGCCAAGCGGCAGCCGTGGAGACCGAGGCCGTGCTTCCCGTCGAAGGCGGCGCGGGCACGTCGGCCGACCCTCTCGCGCAGGACATGAACGTCGCGGCAATCGAGGCCGTGACGGGCGCCGAGGAGGTTGCGGGTGAGGAGGTTCCTGCGGCAGCCGAGCCAACCGAGCCTGCGATGATCGAGATCTGGCGGCCTGGCCGTTCCGAGCATCGTCGACCGGATCAGCGTCGCGATCAGAACCGTCGTCAGGAGGGCCGCGGAGAGCAGCCCAACCGCGGCGAACGGCGTGGACCGCGTCCGGAACGCGGCGCGGCCCCGGCGGAAGGGCGTGGCGAAAACGGGCGCGAAGGCCGCTCCGGCAAGCCGCCGCGCAACGAGAACTGGAAAGCCAACCGGCCGAAAGGCGGCAAGGATGGGGATCCGCGACAGGCACGCCCGGCTCAACCGCCGCGCCCCGAGCGCCGTGAGCGTCCGGCCGATCCGGATTCGCCGTTCGCGGCACTGGCAGCGCTGAAGGCGCAGCTCGACGGCGGCAAGAGGCGCAAGTGAGATGGAGGGCGGACGGCAGCGCATCGACAAATGGCTGTGGTTCGCCCGTGTGGTGAAGACCCGCACGCTGGCGCAGGAGCTGGCGAAATCCGGCCATGTGCGCGTGAACGGTGCGCGTGTGGATTCCGCAAGCCAGGCCGTGAAGGCGGGTGACGTACTGACGATTGCGCTGGAACAAAGCGTGCGGATTCTGAAAGTGCAGAATTTCGCGGAGCGGCGTGGCAGCGCGACCCTGGCGCAGGCGCTTTACGAGGATCTGAGCCCGCCGCCACCGCAGCGCGCCGACGATGCCGGGCCCGACCCGACAGGGCCGTTGCGCGAGGACGGCGCCGGACGACCGACCAAACGCGAGCGCCGCGAAACCGACCGCCTGCTCGGCCGCGACTAGGAGGCGGCTTGCGCCGCCCGGCCGGCTCGACTAGGCACACTTTGAAATTGTTCTGAAGAAGGGGTGACGATGCCCTACGTGGTTACCGAAAACTGCATCAAGTGCAAGTACATGGATTGCGTCGAAGTGTGTCCGGTGGACTGCTTCTACGAAGGCGAGAACATGCTCGTCATCCATCCGGATGAATGTATCGATTGCGGCGTTTGCGAGCCGGAATGCCCGGCCGAGGCGATCAAGCCCGATACCGAGCCGAACGTGGAATCCTGGCTTTCGCTGAACGCCGAATATTCCAAGTCCTGGCCCAACATCACCGAGAAGAAAGACCCGCCGGCCGACCACAAGGAATGGGATGGGAAGCCGGGCAAGTTCGAGCTGTTCTCGGCCAATCCCGGTGACGGCGATTGATCGGAAGAGCGGTTCGGGACAAGCCATCACCGTGACGTGTTCGCAACGATGCAAGCACTGATTTGCGGAAAAGGCTTTTTTGTGATAGGTTCTTGAATGCTCGAAAGCCCGTCACAGGGCAATGCTCCGTTTGCACGGAGCATTTTTTTCGACCGGCTTCAAGGTTCGAAGCAAGGCAGCCCCGCAGGCACTTCGCCGTGGGCAGGAGCACAGGATCCGCGCCCCGCGGGTTCGCCGAACCGGGTACCGGGTCCCCGACCCGTAAGCGAGCGGCCCTCCAAAGGCCGCCGTCAGTGACATGGAGTGCACGCCGATGACCACCGCCGCCAAGAAGACACCTGCCCGTCACGGTTTCAAGACCGGCGAACACATTGTCTACCCTGCGCATGGCGTTGGCGAAATTGTGGCCATCGAGGAACAGGAAATCGCCGGGCACAAGCTGGAGCTGTTCGTCATCACCTTCACGAAGGACAAGATGACCCTGCGCGTGCCCGTGTCGAAGATCGCCAATGTCGGCATGCGCAAGCTGGCCGAAACGGATCTGATGTCGAAGGCCATGACGACGCTGGCCGGCCGCGCCCGCGTGAAGCGTACGATGTGGAGCCGCCGCGCGCAGGAATACGAAGCCAAGATCAATTCCGGTGATCTGATCGCCATCGCCGAAGTGGTGCGCGACCTGCACCGCGCCGACACGCAGCCCGAGCAGTCCTACAGCGAGCGCCAGCTCTATGAGGCTGCGCTCGACCGCATGGCGCGCGAACTGGGCGCTGTCGA
The DNA here is from genome assembly GCF_052542005.1 of Terrihabitans aquatilis. Classification (NCBI taxonomy): domain Bacteria; kingdom Pseudomonadati; phylum Pseudomonadota; class Alphaproteobacteria; order Hyphomicrobiales; genus Terrihabitans; species Terrihabitans aquatilis. The sequence continues at coordinate 522,796 of NZ_JBOCUO010000003.1, forward strand.
GAACCTCACCGAAACCGAGTCGGTGAAGAAGATCGAGGACATTCTCTCCAAGAGCCCCAAGCGCGCCCCGCGGGCCGCCGAAGAGACCGAGGAGAGCGAAGGGGACGAGGCGGAAGCCGCCTGATCTTCCGAGAGATTTGTGCATCAAGGCCCGGCTTCAAGCCGGGCCTTTTTCGTTGGGGGCATGCTTTTTAGGGCAGCAATCGAACCAATCAAGCGCTGTGCCGTTTCTTCTTATGATCCCCGTTGCGCTGCGGCGCTGCGGGACGGTGGAAGGAGCGTTGATCATGGCAAGTGCCGAAGGTGTAGGTCCGGGTTTCGTTCGCAGAGCGATGAACGCGCCATTCCTTCAGCGGGACGAGGAGCACGTGCTCGCCGTTCGCTGGAAAGAGGGCCGCGAGGAAGCCGCCCTTCACCGTCTGGCCGCCTCGCATATGCGGCTGGTGATCTCGGTGGCCGGCAAATTCCGCCATTACGGCTTGTCGATGTCCGACCTTATTCAGGAAGGCCATGTCGGCCTGTTGGAAGCGGCCGCGCGTTTCGACCCCGACCGCGAGGTCAGGTTTTCCACCTATGCCACGTGGTGGATCCGCGCCGCGATCCAGGATTACGTGCTGCGCAATTGGTCGATCGTTCGCGGAGGTACGAGTTCGACCCAGAAGGCTCTGTTCTTCAGCCTGCGCCGTCTGCGCTGGCGGCTGGCGCGCCAGTCCGAAGGGCTGAGCAACACCGAGATCTATCGTGAGATCGCACAGGCTGTTGGCGTGTCCGAAGCGGACGTGGCGACGATGGATTCCCGGCTTTCCGGGCCGGACATGTCGCTGAATGCACCGCTGACGGACGGTGAATCCGACAGTTCGGAACGCATGGACTTTCTGGTAGACGACGGGCCTTTGCCCGAAGAGATCGTGGCCGAGCGCGTGGACGAGGGACGCCGCAACGACTGGCTACGAGATGCGCTCAAAGTGCTGGACGAGCGCGAGCTGAAGATCATTCGCGCGCGGCAGCTGGCCGAGGAATCGCAGACGCTTGAGGCTCTCGGCGCTGTTCTCGGCATCTCCAAGGAGCGCGTCCGTCAGATCGAGCATCGCGCGCTGCAGAAGCTGAAGCGCGCGTTGGAAGGTGGAATGGCCGCCTTCGTCTGATCACTCGACGATGAGCTTGACCCGTTCCCCGGCCTTCACTTCCTCTGCGGAAGTGAAGCCGTTGATGATGAGGAAGCGCTCAAGCGCGCGATCCTGAATGGTCATGCGCGCGGCAAGGCTGGCGGCCGTATCGCCGCGCTTGACCTCGACCGCCGCAACACGCTGCGGACGCACGTCGACGGCTTCCGACCCGGTGAGGCGGCGGAAGCTCATCAGCGAATTGCGGAAGGCGACGTCCGTCTCTGGCGTCAGATTGCGGGTGGCATAGACCAACCGATAGACGTTGAACCCGAAGCGGACGCCGACGAGGCGGAATTGCCAGTCGCGTCCCTGGGCCTGTGCGGTCGCGGCCGGGAAGCCGTTGATCGTCAGCTTTTCGACCGGGCCGACCTCGACGCCTTCCATGAGGTCCGTGCCGAGATATTCGCCGATGTCGCGGCTGGGCGGCACTTTCACGCTGTCGAGGCGCAAGGCCGTGTCGTTCGGGCCGAGGCCGACGATGGATTCCGCAGCGTTTTCCAACGCGAAACCGGGCGGCGCGTCGAACACGAAGCCGAGCACAGGATGGATGAAGCGGCTGCCCCGCACGAAGCCCTGGCTCGGATCGTCACCATAGACCATGCCCTGGACGGCGGTGAGGAAGGCGTCGCGATCACGCGCGCCATCACCGGGTTTGCCGACTTTCTCAGCTGCGGCGAGGGCAAGCTGCACGCGCTCAGGCGTGGCAGGATGGCTGGAGACGAGATCGGCCGAGGATTGTGATTGGGCCGTGGCGCGCAGGCCGGCATTGCGGCCCATGGCGTTAAGGAAGCGGGCCTGCGCGTAAGGATCGTAGCCGGCCTTGGCGAGCGTGCGGACGCCGATGCCGTCGGCCTCTAGTTCCTGTTCGCGCGAGAACTTGGCCAAAGCCATGCGGGAGCGGGCAAGCGAGGCGGCGCCGGATTCCGGATCGTTCAGAACTTCGGTTGCGACACGGCTGACAAGGGCGGCCTGACGCTCCCGGTCGGCGCGCACGAAGGCGTGGTGGGCGGTGACATGGCCCATTTCATGCGCGATGACGCCGGCGATCTCAGCGCTGTCGGAGGCGAGCGCAAGAAGCCCGCGCGTGACGTAAAGATCGCCGGTCGGCAGCGCGAACGCGTTGACCGAAGGCGAGTTCAGCACGGTGACGCGATAGACGATGTCCGGCCGGTCGGACGCGCGGCTGATGCGGGCGGAGATGCGGGTGAGCAGCGCATCGAGCGCCGGATCGTCATAGGCTCCGCCATAGGCGGCGAGGATGCGGGTGTGTTCGCGCCGGCTGGGCGTATCGGCCCCGACCACACGCGGCGCGACGCTGGGCGCGAGGCCGAGCGTGGGCGCATCTGCCTTCTGCGTGGCCGAGCAGGCCGCGAGAAAGAGTGCGCAGAAGGCGACGAGACCGAGGCCGCCATGGCGTCTTGCCAAACCGAACCGCATCGACGCCGTCACCGCTCCATCGCCGCAAGAGGCTGCCCATCGAGAGATTCGATGGGTTCCGACGGATTGGCCACAATGGCAGGCCCGTTTCGCCATTCGAGCCAGCCGCGCACACGGACCGCGCGCCCGGCCAGATCCTCCGGCGATGCGCCCTTGCCGAGTGCGTCCCAGTCCCGTTGTGCGATCACGATGCTCAACCCGTTTTTCCAATATTGCGCAAAATTCAAATAGACGCGACCCCGGAAACTACGTCCGGACGCGAGTGTGCCTTCCGCGACAACATGTTGGCCCAAACGGGCGGTGAGGGCGGTGATATCCCGCACCGGAACCTGGCTGCCGCCATCGCGCCAGATGCCCAGTTTGCCCGCACGGGCGCGGGCTTCAGCAGCAAGATAAGGCGTCAGGCAGGTGTCGCGTCCGATCGAGGCGGCGTGGCCGAGCCCTTCTGCGATGAGCGTTTCGGCGGGATTGACGCCCTCCGGCGTCTCGATATGCGCCTGCACCCGCGCCCAGCGATCGAGCGGCCGCGACATGGGGCGCAAGGTGATCGCCTTGCCGGCGGTGAGCGCGTCCAGGCGGGAGCGGGCTGCTGCGGAGGGCGCGATGATGCCGGCCACGCGGACGATGCGGCCGTCTTCAAGCCTCAGGGTCTCGCCGTCCAGGGCGCGATCCACGGTAACCCCTCCGGATGCCGGGGGCGGGCAGGGCGCGGCGCGGGCCGTGAAGACAAGGCAAGCCGCGATCAGGAGCGATGCGCAAAAGGAGAGGACGCAACGGCGAAACATGAGGCTCGATCTTGCCCGCGAATGCGTGCGCAACGGGCTGCAAATCGCCCGCGCCTATGCTAGCACAGGCCCCGGCGGTCCCGTAGCTCAGCTGGACAGAGCGGCGGTTTCCTAAACCGTAGGTCGGAGGTTCGAGCCCTCCCGGGATCACCATCTCTTCGATATCGAACCGCGTGTCCTCAGCCGGCCCGCTCGGCTGTTTGGCCGTCGCCACGTTTGCGCCGGTGGACGGGATGGGTTTCCTCGATGCGCCGGAAGGTGGCGAGCGCCTGCCCGACGACCTGGTCCATGTTGTAATAGCGATAGGTGGCAAGGCGACCGACGAACCAGACGTCGGGTAAAGCGCGCGCGAGGGCTTCGTACTTCTTGAACAGCTCGGCGTTCTCGGGCCGCGGCACCGGGTAATACGGGTCGCCCACATCGCTTGGATATTCGTAGGTGAGCGTCGTGCGCGCGCTCTGCTGCCCCGTGAGGTGCTTGTATTCGGTGATGCGCGTGTAATCGTTCGTCTGCGGATAGTTCACCACCGCGACCGGCTGGTGCCATTCGACGTCGCGCGTCTGGTGGTCGAAGCGCAGCGAGCGATAGGGCAGCTTGCCGTAGCGGAAGCCGAAGAATTCGTCGATCGGGCCGGTGAAGATGAGCCGGCTGTAGACGATCTCCTCGCGGATCTCGGCATAATCGGTCTGCAGCATCACCTTGATGTTCGGATGATCGAGCATGCGCTCGAACATGCGCGTGTAGCCGTGCAGCGGCATGGCCTGGAACGTATCGCCGAAATAGCGATCGTCGCGATTGGTACGGGTCGGCACGCGCGACGTGACGGATTTGTCGAGCTCGGACGGATCGACGCCCCATTGCTTGCGGGTGTAGCCCCGGAAGAATTTCTCGTAGAGTTCGCGGCCCACTTTGCTGACCACGACATCTTCCGAAGTGCGGATCTCGTCGACCGGCTCGGCGCGTGCGGCGAACCAGCTCTCCAGTTCCTCGGATGTCAGATCGAGCCCGTAGAGCGTGTTGACCGTGTCGAGATTGATGGGGATCGGCACGAGGAGCTGGTCGACCTCAGCCAGCACACGATGCTCGTAGGGGCGCCATTGCGTGAACTTCGACAGGTGATCGACTATCGCGTCCGAATTGGTGTGGAAGATGTGCGGCCCGTATTGGTGCATCAGGATGCCGGCATCATCATAGCGGTCATAGGCATTGCCGCCGATATGCGGCCGCCGGTCGATGACGAGCACCCGGTCCCCGCGCTGGCTGGCCAGTCGCTCGGCCAGGACGCTGCCGGCAAAACCGGCTCCAACGATCAGCCAGTCAAACACGAAGACCCCCATTGAGGAGAGGAGCAAAAGGACGCGGGACAGCGAAACGAAAACTTGCACACGCCACACGGGATTGCATCTGATTTTTTATGAAAATAGGCAAATACAATCAGGATGTTATCGCGTTTCTGTATAAATATTGAACTCGCATTGCCCTGATCATAATCAGATGCCGCTAAGTATTTGATATGCAACCAAAAGGTGTTGCGGTTTGTGCGCTTATGAAGGCGGAGCGGCGTCCCTTGGAGAGGGGGTAGGCCTGTCCATCCGGTCGTTTTCGGAAATTTGAATCAAAAGCTTGAAAGCGGACAGATGCGAAAGGCCCGTTTACATCGTAAAGCTTGGCCGATTACGCTGCCCGGCCAATATTGGAGGTAATCATGAGCGTTCAGCCAGTACCTCAAAGAAACCCCGATTTTGAGGCGGCGCATTATCGTGTCGAGGCCGACCGGCTCTCGGCATTGGCCGAAGATGCCGCGTCGCAATCGGAATGCATCTATTACCGTGATTTGGAGCGCGTCTGGCGAACCCGCGAGCAATTGCGACTCGAACAGGCGCGTTTCTCCGAGACGATCGCCCTGCCGGATGCTGCGCCGCGGCCGTAGCCGCGGCGTCCGGGGCGGCTAGCGCCCGTAGATATCTCCGAAGCGCTCGATGTCGTCCTCACCGAGATAGCTGCCGGTCTGCACTTCGATCAGTTCGAGATCGATGCGGCCGGGATTGCGAAGCCGGTGCATCGCGCCTTGCGGGATGTAGGTGGATTCGTTCTCCGAGAGGATTTTCGTGGTCTCGCCGATCGTAACCTCGGCCGTGCCGCGCACGACGACCCAATGCTCCGCCCGGTGGAAATGCTTCTGCAGCGACAGGGTGCCGCCCGGTTTCACGACGATGCGCTTCACCTGGAAGCGCGAGCCGGAATCCAGGGACTGGTAGAAGCCCCACGGCCGGTAGCCACGGGCATGCGCGGTGGCCTGCGCGATCTTCTTCTCGCGCAGATGGCCCACCAATGCCTTGACGCCTTCGGCATCGGAACGGTTGGCGACCATCACCGCGTCGTCATCGACCACGACAACGACATCCTTCATGCCCGACAGCGCGAGGACAGGCTTGTCGCTGATGGCGATGCAGTTCTCGCTGCCGACCATCTGGGCAGGGCCGCGCGTGACGTTGCCGTTCTTGTCCTTCGGACTGGCATCCCAGATCGCGGACCACGTGCCGATATCGGACCAGCCGCAATCGACCGGGATGACGGAGGCGCGTTCCGTGCGCTCCATGACGGAATAATCGATCGATTTGGCCGCGATGCCGAGGAAACGATCGGCCGGCAGGACGTGGAAGCCGAGATCCTGCTCGATGCCGGCGACGGCCTTGTCGACGCCGGCCGCGCTGTCGGGCTCGAACCGGGCGTAATCCGCCAGCATGGCCTCGGCGCTGAAGAGGAAATTGCCCGAGTTCCAGAGATAGCCTTCTTGGACATATTGCTCGGCGGTGGCGGCGTCCGGCTTCTCGACGAAGGCGGCGACGGGATGAAGACCGCCTTCGCCGATTTCGGGCGCAGCCTGGATATAGCCATAGCCCGTGACCGGCCCGCTGGGCGTGATGCCGAACACGACGATGCGCCCGGCTTCCGCCGCAGGCAGAGCCGCGACGCAGGCCCGTGAGAATGCCTCCGGACGTTCCACCAGATGATCGGCGGCGAGGGTGAGGAGCACCGCGTGCGGATCGCGGTTGTGGCAGAAGCGCGCTGCGACCGCGATGGCCGGCCCTGAATCGCGCCGCCCCGGTTCCAGCAGGACATCGGCCGAGATGCCGAGCTCCGCGAGCTGCTCCGCCACCTGAAAGCGATGGTCCCGGTTGGCCACCACGATGGGGGGCGCGAAGATCTCGGGGTCCGAGACCCTCAGCAGGGCTTCCTGGAAGCTCGACCGGTCGCCGATAAAAGGAATGAACTGTTTGGGCCGGCTTTCGCGAGACGATGGCCACAACCTGGAGCCTGCGCCGCCGCAAAGAATTACCGGTACGATTCTGGTCCCCGTCATAGGAATGTGCCCCCGACCAGCCGCATCTTGTTAACCCTTATACCGGTCTGAACCGGACGCCAAGGCGGGTTTTTCTCTCGGCTTTTCCACGGTTTCGGACGAAGTCAGTCGCTGGCGCGATAATTGCAGTCGCCGTTTTGCAACAACCGAAGCGTGCGGCGATGTTGTGGCGCGGGGGCCGGGCATGATCGTGGCCGAGGGCGATGGGCGTTCCCCACATTACGACGTGTGCGTGATCGGCTCCGGACCGGGCGGGCTGGCCCTCGCTCTGGAATGCGAGGCACGTAATCTCTCGGTGGCGCTGGTCGAGGCGGGCACGGGCCGCCCACGCCGAAAAGCCCGTCCCATCTTCACCGCGGACATTCTGGACGAGGAGCGGCACGTGCCGCTGCATGTCGGCGCCCGCCATCAATTCGGAGGAACCTCGACCGCCTGGGGCGGGCTGTGCGTTCCGCTCGATGCGATCGACTTCGCGGTGCGCGATTACGTACCGGAGTCCGGTTGGCCGATCGCCCATGCCGAAATGATGAAATGGGAGTCGGCGGCCCGCCGTTTTCTGGGCCTCGGAGATCGGGAATTCACGTCCGACCTGCCGCTTTGGGAAATGCAGGGCGGCGTGGATGCCGGCAGTCTGGGTCAGATCACCGCGACGTGGAATCTGGCCCATTCCTATGGCCCCCACATCTCACGCTCGCAAAGGATCCACCTCTATTCCGGGATGAGGGTGCTGGCGCTGGAGGCCGACAGCGAGAGGGAGATTATCCGGGGCCTGCGCGCATCCGGACAATCCGGCATGCGGGCCGGGCCGAAGGCCGACATCTACGTGCTGGCGGGCGGCGGCATCCAGACCACCGCCCTGTTGCTCGACCTTCAGGCAGAGCATCCGCTTCTGTTTCCGCCCGAAAGCCCGCTCGGCCGTTTCTACATGGGCCATGTGACGGGCGAGATCGCGACCATCATTATCGGACGGCCGGAGGAGGCGGGCGATCTTCTGGTCCAGCTCGACCGCACGGGGGTGGCGCATCAGCGCCGCTTGCGTGTCGCCGACGATGTGCAAACACGGATGCGAATGCTCAACACCGCCTTCACGCTGAGGGCCGCGCCGCTGATGAACAGCGAGCATGGAAGCGGCGCGCTATCGCTCGCCTATATCGCCTCGCACACCGCGATGCTGCGGGGGCTCGCGCGTTCACGCGGCTTGCGCAGCACCGCCGCCCGGCGGTGGGGCGGCATGGTCAGCCATCTCGGCAACATCCTCAGGCGGCCTCATGTGACGCTCGCGGATACGGCGCGGCTGCTCTGGATGGCGCGTCGGGGCAAACTGCCGATCCTTCTGCCCAATCCCCACGGCCATTATTCGCTGCGCTACCACGCCGAGCAGGCGCCGAACCGGCAGAGCCGGATCTTCCTGAGCGCGCCATCCTCCGGCGAAACAGGGCCGCGCCTGTCGATCGATTTCCGCTATTGCGAGGACGACGCCCGCTCCATCCTGCGGGCGCACGAGCATTTCGACGGGGCCTTGCGCGCTTCCGGCAAGGGTCGGCTCGAGTACTGGCAGGAGCCCCGGGCCCGGATGGACGCGGTGTTGAGCCAGGCCCGAGACGGTTACCACCAGATCGGGACCACGCGCATGGGTGCGAGCCCGAGATCGGGCGTGGTGACGCCGGATTGCCGCGTGCACGGACTGGCCAATCTGTTCGTGGCCTCAAGCAGTGTTTTCCCGACCTCGGCGGCGGCAAACCCGACCTTCAGCATCGTGTGTCTCAGCATCCGGCTGGCCCATCACATTTCGCAGCTGTAACGGCACCATCTGGGCGCGTAAGCGTACAGACTTCCCGCTTTGGTTGGCATGCTTTCTGCTTACGGGAAGGCGAAGATCGTCGCTGCCGGCCCGGTGGAAGGCGCGAGCGGACTCACCCCTGTCGTGATCGGAAGATCGTGGAGTGTTGTTCATGGCGCCAGCACCTCTTTTCGTGGCGATCCCCACATCCGGGCGACGGGTCGTCCTCAACGAAACCCTGCTGGAGATTTCAAGACAGACGCGCCTGCCGGACGAGGTGCTGATCTGCCCCACAACGCCAGACGATGTGGATATGGCATTCGTCGCGTCACTGCCACTGAAGGTCAGTCTCGTGGAAGCGCCTCGGGGGTCCTGTTACCAGCGCAACGCCATCATCGACCGATTGTGCGCGCACGACGACGCGCTCCTGACATTCTTCGACGACGATTTTTTTCCGATGGCCGATTATCTCCAGGAGGTGGAAGGATTTCTCGCTGCGCAGCCGGATGTGGTGTTGGCATCCGGCCTGGTTCTGGCCGATGGGGCTCCGGGGCCGGGTCTGTCGACGGACGAGGCGCGGGCCATCATCGCGGCCGGCCATCGGCAGGTCGACGAAGCCGCCATTCGCAGCGTGTACAACGGCTACGGCTGCAACATGACCGTGCGGATGTCTGTGCTGAGGATGCATGGTCTCCGGTTCGACGAGGATCTCCCGCTTTACGGTTGGCTTGAGGATGTCGACTTCAGCCGCCGTATTGCCTCTTATGGTCGGGTGGTGATCAACAGCCGCATGCAGGGCATTCACCTGGGGGTGAAGCGCGGGCGCATTTCGGGAGTGCGTTTCGGCTATTCGCAGATCGCAAACCCTTGGTACCTGTTCCGCAAACGCACGATCGATGCGGATCGTGCATTGATCCAGGTCGCCCGAAATGTGGGTTCGAATATACGGCGTGCGCTGCGTCCCGAGCCCTACGTGGACCGGAGAGGCCGATTGCTTGGAAATCTTCTGGGTGTGGTCGATTTGCTGTGCGGACGCGCGCACCCGAAGAACATCCTCAAGTACAAATAGCGGGAACACCACAAACGATCATGGAGCTACGCATGACGGACCTTAACTGTCGAGTGTTTGCGTTTGCTCTGCTGATTTCGATTGCTGCGTTTACGCCGGTCGAGGCTCAGCAGGCGGCAAATAAGGCGGAACGCCTGAACCTCGACGGCTACCGGTTGGTTTTCGCGGATGAGTTTGACGACCTCGACGTCTCTCCTTGGGGGCCGGGCACCCGCTGGATAGCCCATACGCCCTGGAACGGTGATTTCGGCGATGCGAAATTCGTTGATCCCCGGCCCGGTTTTCCATTCACGGTATCGGACGGCATCCTCAGGATCGAGGCGCGCAAGAACGAGAAGGGGCGGTGGGAATCGGGGCTGTTGGCGGGCCATAATCTGAAAGGCAGCGGCTTTGCCCAACAATACGGTTATTTCGAAATGCGGGCCAAGCTGCCACCCGGTCCCGGCGTTTGGCCGGCCTTCTGGCTGATGGGCATTGAACGGACGCGTTATGCCGTGGAAATCGACGTTCTCGAATTATATGGCCGTGACCCGAGGTCGATCCACAGCGTTTATCACATCTGGTCGATGGACAAGGTCTACCCGGCCCGCAAGGTGCCTCATGTGGCGCGATTTGACTTCGATCTGACCGAAACATTCCACCGCTTTGGGGTGCTGGTCGCGCCGGACGTGACAACGTTCTACCTCGACGGTGAATCATATTGGCAAATTGAATCGCCGCCTGAGTTTGCGCAGCCCTTGTTCCCATTATTGAATCTTGCGCTCGGAAGCGGTTGGCCGATCACGGACACTCCAAATCCTTCGTATATGTATGTCGATTACGTCCGCATTTACGCAAAATAGCCTTAGAAATGCTGCGGAGGTGGCCTCGAAAAGTTTTTTCTATTTTGAGGAATGGCATTTATACAAATCAACCGGGCCTTCGTGTGCCTGCCGAGGTGACGCATGACGATTCCGAAGATCATTCATCTCTGCTGGTTCGGCGGCGGCGCAATGAGCAGCAAGATCCAAAGCTGCGTCAGCTCGATCGAGAGCCTGCGTGAAACAGGCTATGAGGTCCGCACCTGGACCGAGCAAAATTATGATTTTCGAAAATCGGAGGCTATCAGTCGGGCTTACGATCGCCGAAAATGGTCTCTCGTCACCAATTACGTTCGCCTCGACGTGCTTCAAGAATATGGCGGTATCTATCTGGACACCGACATTGAGGTGGTTCGACCCTTCGATCCTCTGCTGAACCACCAGATGTTCATCGGCTTTATGTGGGATTCGACTTTGGGCACCGCGGTGATCGGATGCGAGCCGGGTCACAAGGTGGTCAGCGAGATCAGGGCCATGCACGATCATGATCCGGATACGTTGATCTCGCCGAATAACGACACCCTCACGCAATATTTCCTCGATCATGTGCCAGGGTTTCGCCTGAACGGACGGAAGCAAACGGTCGATGGCATTCATGTGGCCGATCGCTATGCCTTCGAGCAGCCCTCCTTCGGCAAGAGGCTGAACTACACGATCCACCATTTCGAGCAGAGTTGGAAACCCAATTCCGGCCTGAAGAAGCGCATCAAGGCTCTGATCATCGGCAGCGGATCGCTCTGGCTGTACCGAAAATATGTCTGCTGGAATTCGCTGAAGAAATCGCCGTTTCGGGAAGCCTTCCTGCGCGCCGTCAAGGAAGGCGGCTAGGCCGCGATGCCCGGCTCGGGAGACGACGGCTGAGCAAGAGGCTGCCGGTGAATGCCATGTGTCACAACGCATCCGAAGTGGGTAATGAGCCCGTAGATTGCGGCTACGCCCACGCCGAAATCCGCGGATGTCCCGGCAAGCGCCGCAAGCGCGAGGCACACCAGCAGGCTCGCCTTCAGGGAGACAAGTATCTCTAATTGCCCGGGGGAGCGCGCAGGGCTTCGGCGTCCGAAGGTCTGTAGGATGAACAGCGCCATGAACAGGCTGGCGACCAGCCCGGTGTTGGAGAGCACGGCCACGAACCAGTTGGACGCCCGCGCGGACCCCATCCCAACACCGATGCCGCTGGTGGCCAGAAAGCCGTTGAAGGCCGTCTCGTTCCAGCTCATGCGCTCGAAATAGGAATCTGACGTCACCTTCTCGAACAGCATGAGGTCGACCATGCGGTGGGCGTAATCGATCCAGTGAGGGGCGAACAGAAGCACTCCCAGACCGGTCGCGACCAGCCCCGTGGCCACGAAATAACCAGTGGCGGAACTGCTCCGGTACTCGATCACGGGCGTCGTCAGGCGCCGCAACCAGTCCGTTGCCAACAGGCCGAGGCAGAGGATGATGCCGACATAGGCGGTCGATGAGGTGGATAGGACCGCCAGCAGAAAGAGCACCAATGCAAGGCCGGCGGCGAACGTGCGCCAGCGGCCCCGAAAGCCGGGCACCAGAAACGCGACGAGCGCGGCATAGACCACCGCCAGAGCGCCGAAGGATGAGGCCTCCGCCATCAGCCCCGTGAGACGACGCACGCCCAGCGTCTCCACCTCCGTCAGAAGCGCGTAATTCACCGTGCGGAATGCGTCGAGAACGGTTGAAAGGCCCGCCGCGTCCAGCGCCATGACCGCGAAGCCGGAAAGTGCGAGAACGGCGCCGCCGACGAGCACGCTTTCCCGGACGCGGCCCCCGATCTGCCCATCCCGAGGCAGGGCCGCGAAGACGAGCGTGGTGGCGACCGAGAGCGTGAGATAGGCCATCTGGGTGAAATTGTAGGAGCCGGGGCGCAGAGGCTGGGGCCCTTCCTTCACGCCGGAAATGGAGACCACGTCCACCGCGCCGGCGAAGATGCGTGGCGCGAACGCCGTGACTATCAGTGCCATGGCCCAGAACAATGTCAGCCAGCCCAATCCGCGCAGGTCGAAGGCGAGCGCGATGGCCCGGCGGCGCATGCCTCCATCCAGCAGGCTTTTGCCGACGAGGGCGGCGGCGCAGACGGCCTGCGGCAGAAGATTGATGCCGCCGACCGCCTGTACGGGAACCACGGCCAGCGTGCCGAAGGCGGCCGAGGCGAAGAACAGATGGAGCAGCACCGGTCCGCGGCTGAAGACGCCCCAGGTGAGGAGAACCCAGAAGACGAGCACGGGCCACGTCAATGTGCGATCACCTCACGGTTCAGGCCGGGCTTGCGACGCCCTGTGGAGTGGGGAACAGGCGGTGGCGCCGCGCATAGACCACCCCGGCCATGCACAAGGTCACCATGGCCTCGGTGATGGTGGTGGCGGCTGCGGCGCCCACGCCGCCATAGAGAAGGCAGAGCGGCACGAGCAGGGTCAGGTTCAGCACGCCCGCACCGAGCGTGATCTGCATGAACGTCCGCGTCATGCCATGCGGCAGCATGATGTTGATGCCGAGAATGTTGCTGAGCCCGACGATGAACGGGACGGGCGCGAGCATGCGCACGATATCCGCAGCCCCGACGAAGTCCGATCCGAGGAAGACCTGAGTGACCATATCGGCCGAGACGTACATCAGCACGCTGAGCGCCAGCGTCACCGCCGCCTGGACGGCGGCGACGATCGTCATCAGGCGACGCGCGCGATGGGGTGCGTGGACGAGGAGATTGCTCACGCGTGGGAAGACGCCCATGCTGACCGGGCCGATCACCCCCTGCACGCCGCGCTTGATACGGTCCGCGCCGGTGTAGAGACCGGCCTGGGCCGCTCCTGAAATGGCGGCGAGGACGAGGAGGTTGGCCTGGCTGTAGAGGCTGACGCCGCCCGTCGAGATGAAGATATGCATGCCCTCGCGAATCTCGCGGCAGGCGCCGGACAGGCTGGGCCGGACGGGGCCGAGCGACACGGTGCGTGAGACGGCGTAGAGGGAGGCGAGGGTCGAGATGAGGAACGTGCCGCCCTGGATGGCGGCCGCGATCACCACATCGTCGGGCGTGCGCACGAACAGGAAGATCAGCGGCACGGTGAGCAGGCGTCCGGCGAGGGAGGCCGAGGCGAAGCCCACCATCCGCTCCACCCCCTGCAGCAGCCAGCCGGCATTGAGGATGCTGAACACCACCTGCAGGAGATAGGCGAGGAGGACGGGTGCCATGGCGCGCAGGCCGGGCACCAGCAGGACGACGATGGCGGCCACGACGATCGCCGCGGTGGCGAGCAGTGCGCGCGCGAGCGACACATCCCAGAACAATTGGCGCAGCACCTCGGGGGAGGATGCGTTCTGCGCGGCCTTCTGCGTGGCGCTGAGGCTGAAGCCCCATTCGGACACCAGGGAGATGTAGCTGACGACCGCGCCCGCGATCGCCAGGTAGCCGAACGGCTCGAGTCCGAGCACGCGGGCCAGATAGGGCGTGGTGATGAGCGGAATGAGGTAGACGCTGCCCTGCCACACCACCAGCGCCGCGATGTTCATGAGAAATCTCATGAACTGGCCCCGGCGCCTGCCGGCTGGAAAAAGACGGCCCGCACCTCTTCGGCAAAGACTTGCCGCTCCTTCGCGATGACGTTGCGGTAAGGTGCCTGTGCCTGCTGATGCCGCGCGAAATCACCGAAGATGTCATCGACGAGATGTGCGAACGCTTCGGGAAGATCGGCGTCGATCGGGAGCTTGTAGAGGGGGGCGAGCCCGACATCCTCGTCGAAGGCGGCCGAACCACGAATGCCCACGACGACGACCGTGCCCATCATGGCCGCCTCGCGCGGTAGCCGGTCCTTGCCCGGATGCTCGCCGAAATCGATGTAAAGCTTGGCCTGGGCGAAGGCCTGTTCGACCTCGGCCTTCGTCATGTTCTGGATCGGCTGGAATGTGAGGTGCGGGCAGCTTTCGCGCAGGCGGTTCGTGATCTCGATCCCCTTCTTGGGATTGTAGAGGATCACGTCCCGGCGCGGCGCGGCATCCGGCGCGGGCGGCGACAGCGACAGGTAATCGGACAGCATGGCCCCATCCATGCCCCATTCCTTCAGGCGGCTGCGGGCATAATGGGATTGGAACAGATGGAGGGCGCCAAGCAGGGTCTGGACCTTCAGAAGGCTGCGCCGGTAGGCATTGGCCAGTGCGCGCAAGAATGGAGGCTCGCGCCGGCTCTCGAAGAAATCGAAGCTCAGCCACCAGACGATGTGACGGGCCTTCGAGCGCAGGGGAAGCGCAGGCACCATGGTTTCCGGCACGACGACGCAATCGCCCGCATCGAGCCCCAGCTCGTTGAGAACCGGCGTGTCGTAGCAGCGATAGCGCTCCGGCACCTCGGCTGCGGGGTCCGGCAGATAATGGATGAGGGCCTCGCCGCCCTGAAGGCGGATTTCGTGGACGAGTTGGTGGAGGAGCTCCGGTCCACCCGTGGAGGTGGCCGAGGGCGCAAGGACCACGACCCTGCTGTAGCGCGGCTGGGGCGGGGTCATAGCCGCTCCTCCACGCGCGCGGATTTCTCCACGCCGCTTCGCTCGGAAGGAGGCGGAACGAGCGTCATCTGAAGCGAGCCGAGCACGAAATCCTTGAGAAGAAGGGGCCGGCCGATACCGTCGCGCTGATCGTACAGGCCCTGCTTCACCAGCGTGCGGAACAGCGACAGGCGGTTGGCGATGCCTGCCGTCTCGTAGAGTTCCGCACGCGCGGCGAAGGAATGGCCGAGCGCCTGCCAATATTCCGCCGCAGCCTTCGCCTCCGACGACCAGGGCGATGCCGGGCGGCGGGCGAGATCCTGCATCAATTGCGAGCGGTGAAAGGCGAGCGCCATGTGCTGGCGCAGCGAAATGGCAGACCCGGTGAGCTTGCGGCGCATGCGCACGGATATGCTCTGCTCCATCCCGCCGAACACGTTCTTGCCGTGCTGGCGATAGGCGACGAGAGGATGCGCCAGCGTGACCGTAGAGCCCAGGCTGCCGGCAAGGAAATAGATCCAGCGGTCATGGGCGAGCTTCTGCGAGAAATCGTGATTGTCCGCGCCGCGCTGCTCCGGATCGAGCACCTCTATCAGCTCACGCCGGAACACCTGCGAGAAGCCGAAGAAAACCTTCCAGGGCGGCAGGGTCAGCGGGGGGCAGACCTGACCGCGTGTGATGCCCTGCGAAAAGAAGCCGATATAGTTCGACTGGCCGTCGATCAGGGTCGCGGTGTGGGCGCACATCAGCGCCTGAGTGGCGCACAATGCGTCGGTGCACCGTTCCAGCTTCTCCTTGTGCCAGACATCGTCCTGATCGCAGAAGGCGATGAAGGTGCCGGATGCGAGGCGTGCGGCCTGCAGGAAGTTCTCGCCATAGCCGAGACGCGAGGGATTTTCCCGCACGATGACGGGAAACGGCGCCGTGCCGGCAAACTCGCGAACGATTTCGAGCGTGCGATCGGATGAGCCATCGTCGCAGACGATGACCTCATGAGGTTGTTTCGTTTGCCACGCAATGCTCTGAAGCTGAGCACCGAGATGACGCTCGCCGTTGTAGGTCGCAAGCACCACCGAGACGTTCGACATTGGGGAGGCTCCAGGATTTCCGTCTGCTGTCCGTCATTGCCGCCATCCTCAAACGCCATCCACGTAATTTCCGGGGCCTCATCCTGGTCTGTGCCAGGCTTCCCGGCGTGGTCACACGCAGAGCGCGTATCGCAAAAGCTGTGCCACCCGATCCGCACGCTTCCGCGCACAGGACCTCAATGCGCGTCAGGTCCGAGGCGGCCGTCGATGCGCGCCATCAGGGCCAGGTAACCCAGCGCAGATTTGCGCCAGGAGAACGCTCGGGATCGTTCCTTGCCGGCCGCGGCGAGGGCGCGGCGGCGCTCCGGCTGGGCCTTGAGGGTGGAGAGCGCGTGCAGCCAGGCTTCAGGATCGTCGGGATCGGCATAGAGCGCCGCATCGCCACACACTTCGGGGATGCTGGTGCGGTCGGACGCGATCACCGGGCATCCCAGCGCCATCGCCTCCAGTGGCGGGAGGCCGAAGCCTTCCACGTAGGATGGAAATGCCAGGCACAGGCAGTCCGACAGCAATGCGGCGAGCTCATTGTCCGAGAGGCGGCCGGCCACGTGGACATTGTCGCGGGCGGCGGCGCCGGCCTCCTGGAACACGTCCGCATTGGCGTCTCCCACGAGGGTCAGGCGCAGCCCCGCCTGTGCGAGGCGATCGGCGAGCGCGACCAGCATGCCGACATTCTTGTGCGGCGCGCGGCTGCCCAGGACGACGACCACGTCAGGGCCCGAGGCGGCCACGACGGCGGGTGATCGCTCGGCCGTCCAGCTGGAAACATGCTCGTGCCCATTGGGCAGGACTTCGATGCGCTCTCGGGGAACGCCGAGGGATGCGATCCGGCGGGCCGAATAATCCGACACCGTGACGACCTGGCGTGCGCGCCGGGCGACGAGGGGGATGAGGGTGTTGTAGACGGCCCGAAATCGCGGCGAATAGCTTTGCGGAAAGTCCTGCACGTTCAGGTCGTGGATGCAGACGATGTTGCCACGCGGCAATAACGGCGCCGTGTTGCAAAGGTTGAGGATATGCCCCCGGCGATGGCGGGGCAGGGAGATCTGTTCCCAGACATGGCCCGAGCCCGGTCCGACCTCCCGCATCGTGACGGCCTTCATCGCGGGAGCCGGCGCTGATGAGCGCGGAAGAAATATTTCTACTTCCAGGTCCCGGGTCAGATCATGGCCCTCGGCAAGCAAGGTGTCGATCTCGTGCAAGATCTGACGCGCATAACGCTGAACGCCGGTAATGCTCTGCGTAAGGAAGCGTCCATTAATGGACCAAGGGCGGTCATTCATGGCGCCAAACCTTCAATTCGCGAAAAGCAGCGGCGGAAATTCCCTCATAAGGCGAATTTATATTGCAAAACCACGAATGTGCGATAAGGTACAAAATAAAGTTGTATAATTTTTGTGCAACTTATGATTAAATTTTATGCAACTTTAGGGTATTTCAGAGAGCGGTTGGCTGCTCAAAGAATCGGCTTGCGTCGATGGGGCGCTTCATCAACCATTTGTTAACTTCCCGTTCCGGTTGTGAGAGCAATCTCCCTATGAAGGCTCATGATCTCTCCTTCCCGATACAACTCTCAATTGAGGAATCTATCCCTTTTTCGCGGACGGCACGATACGTCGTCAAGCAGATGGCCGATTTCGCCATTTCGCTGATCGCGTTGTTTCTGCTTGCGCCGTTGCTGATCGGCATAGCGCTCTGGGTGAGGGGGCAGGACAGCGGCCCGGCCCTGTTCCGGCAGACGCGGATCGGGCGGGACGGACGCCCGTTCAAATGCCTGAAATTCCGCACCATGAAGATGAACGCCGAGCAATCGCTGGCGCGTCATCTTGCGGAGAACCCGGAACTTGCCGAGGAATGGAAGAAGACGCAGAAATTGACCTGCGATCCAAGGATCACGCCGCTTGGTCATTTCCTGCGCCGGACAAGTCTCGACGAGCTTCCGCAGCTGATCAACGTGGCGCGTGGCGAGATGAGCCTCGTAGGCCCGCGCCCCATCGTTCCCGATGAGATTCATCGCTACGGCGAGCATTTCTCCCATTGCTTTTCCGTGGCGCCGGGCGTGACCGGCCTCTGGCAGGTCAGTGGGCGCAGCGATTGCAGTTACGGCACGCGGATCGCGCTGGACACGCGCTATGTGGACGAATGGTGCCTGCAGAGCGATGTCGCGATCCTGCTGCGCACCATTCCGGCGGTGCTCAACCAGCGCGGCAGCCGATAGAGGGGCCATCCGCAAGCGGGGCGGGGCCAAGCAAAGCAGAGGTGATGTGAGGGCAAAGGCGCAGCATTGCGCCAGAAGGTGCGCGGCTGAACATGCTCCAGGTCTCACGTCAGATCGACATCGCGCAGACCGTACCTGCCGGCGGCACCCCTCTGCCGGACGATCTCGAATTGCTGACCGCGATCCGTCTCTACTGGCCGATCCTGCTGGGCTTCTGCGTGGCGGCCGTGCTGGTGGCGCTTGCCATCATCGCCACCACGCAGCCGACCTATGTGGCGGCGACGAAGATATTGTTCGACCCCGGAACGGCCAATGACGAGCAAGGCGCGCCGCAACGGGCCTTTCTTCGTGCAACGCTCGATGCTTCGCAGATCGAAAGCCAGATTCAGATCCTGGAATCCGAGCAGATCGCCCGCGCCGTGATCGAAGCCCACGATCTGGGCGTCGATCCCGAATTCGCCAATCCGCCACCCTCGCTCGTTGCCCGGATACGGGGCCTGCTGAGCAGCTCCGGCTCGTCGGTTCCTACCTATGGTGCGATCGCGGGCGAATTCGCGGGCAAGCTGGACGTGCGCCGTGTTGGCCAATCCTATGTGATCGAGGTGCGGTTCCATTCGATCGACCCCGAAAAGGCCACGCGCCTCGCCAATGCGGTGACCGCCGCCTACATCAGCCGCCAGCTCGACGCCCATGTGGACGAGGCGCAGCGGCGCAGCCAGTTCGAGCGCACGATCCGCGATCTCAGCGACGCCAATTCGAAAGCCCGCAATGCGATCCGCACCGGCGTGATCGACATCGCCGCTTTCCCCTCGAGTGACGGCCGCGTGATCTCGGCGGCCCTGGTGCCGACCGGGCCCTCGGCGCCGCGCAAGGGCGTCATTCTCGGCTTCGCGCTGTCGCTGGGTCTGATGGCCGGCGGGGCTTCGGCACTGCTGCGCCATCGCCTGACCCGGACGATCCGGCACCGTTCTCACATCGAGGATCGGCTCGGCCTGAACTTTCTCGGGAATTTCCGTCTGCCGGCGGAAGGGCCGGAGATCCCTTCCGTGCCCAGCCCGGACATCCGCACCATCCGCACATCGTTCGAGCGGACGACGCGGAGCGCCGAGCGCCAGTGCATCGGGGTGACGTCTCTCAACCCGCGCGAGGGCAAGAGCACGACCGCGCTGAACCTCGCTCTGGCCTTCGCAGCGTCCGGCCGCAAGACCCTTCTGGTCGATGCCAGCGCCCACGATGCCGAGCTGTCCGGCCGCCTGATCGATCAATCCTGGCCGCATCAGGTGATCAGCCTTGTGCGCATGATGGCGGGAGCACCCGACCTCAAGGGCATGATCGTGCAGCGGCCGATGGGCAATCTGCATTTCATGCCGTTGGGCGCGGATGGCGGCCATGCCGAGCTCAGCGACGCCTTCGAGGCGCCGGAATCCGACGAGCTCTTCGGAAAATTACGCGAGCGCTACGAGCGTGTGGTGATCGACCTGTCGCCGTTCTCCGTGCTGCCGGACGCGTGGGCCGTCGCCCAGCATCTGGACGCCTATGTGCTGGTGGTGAAGGCGGGACGGACACGGCTGGCCGAGACGTCTGCGATGGTGCAGGCGCTCACCCGCACCGGTGCGAAGATCGCCGGGGTCATCATCAATGAATGAGTGAGTGAGCGAGGAGCGCCCGTCGGGCAGGCTCCGGAGACCAGCCGCGAGGTGGGCCATGAAGATTGCCATCGTTCATTACTGGCTTGTGGGCATGCGGGGCGGCGAAAAGGTCATTGAGGCTCTGTGCCGGCTGTATCCGGACGCCGACATCTTCACCCATGTGCTCGATCCCGACGCCATATCGGACACGATCAAGCGGCACCGCATCACGACCACATTCATCAACCGACTGCCCAGGGCAAACCGGCTCTACCAGCGCTATCTGCCGCTGATGCCCCTGGCCCTCGAACAGCTCGATCTGCAGGGCTACGACCTGATCATCAGCAGCGAATCCGGCCCGGCCAAGGGCATCATCCCGCCGCCGGGGTCCATGCACATCTGCTATTGCCATTCGCCGATGCGCTACATCTGGAACATGTTCCACGAATATCGTGGCCGCTCCGGATTTCTCACGCGCCTCATGATGCCCATGCTGGCGCATTACATCCGCAATTGGGATGCGGTGTCGTCCAACCGCGTCGATCATTACATCGCCAACTCATCGACCGTGGCCTCTCGCCTGAGCCGTTATTACCGGCGGCAATCGCAGGTGATCTATCCGCCGGTGGACGTCGACGCCTTCGAGCCTGTGCCCGACGAGGAGGTCGGCGATTACCATCTGATGGTCGGTGAGCTGGTCGGCTACAAGCATCCCGAACTTGCGGTCGAGGCGTTCAACCGCACCGGCCACAAACTCGTGATCATCGGCGGTGGAGAGATGCTGGCGCGGGTGCGCAAGCTTGCCGCGCCCAACGTGACCGTGCTGGGGCCGCAGCCGTTCAGCGTGTTGAAATACCATTATGCCCGCTGCCGGGCGCTGATCTTTCCAGGCGAAGAGGATTTCGGCATCGTGCCCGTCGAGGCCATGGCCAGCGGCCGCCCCGTCATCGCGTTCCGTCGCGGCGGGGCCACCGAGACGGTGGTGGACGGCGTGACCGGCGTGTTCTTCGAAGAGCAGAATGTGGACGCGATCATCGATGCGGTGCAGCGCCTGAACCGCATGGAGGTGCGCCCCGAAATCATCGCCGCGCATGCGCGCACCTTCTCGGAAAAGGTATTCGCGCAGCGGATGACGGCGCATGTGAACGAGCTACTGGCGCAGCGCAGCCGCAAGGCGGCGCAGCCTTCGCTGAGTCTGGTGTCGGATCTGGCGCCGCCTCAGGGCGCGAGATCGGCCGTGTTGCCCTGAGCCAGGGACGCGGTGCTTCCGCGGGTCTGAATCTCCACCTTCACGAGATCGCCGGGTTCGATCGCGTCGGTGTCCGCGACGATCCATTCGCGGCTCTCCGAGTTGTCCTTGCGGACGAGCTTCAGGGCGATGCTGAGGCCTTCCTGCTGCAGCGTGGCGTGATCCAGACCGTGGATCTGCGATTCCAGGATGAGGGCCCGCTGTGAGCGGATCTTTTCCTCGATCTGGCGCAGGCTGACATGCGTTTCCCGAAGCTCGTTGTGCACCTCGTTGGCGCGCTGGTTCCTGAGTTCCGCGAGGTCGCGTTCCGCCTGGTTGATGTCCTGCCGAGTGCGGGCGACGGCCAGATCGAGATCGAGCTGTTGCCCCTGCAGCTGAGCGAGATTTTGCTCCAGCGCGAGTTCGCGCGGGCTGGTGGCCAGCCCCTTTGCCGCAAGCCCCTTGATGGTGCCGAGTTCCTTGCGGATTAGCTCGTTCTGCTGGGTGTGGTTGCCCTCCTTGGCGGCGAGCGTCTTCAACTGCTCGTCCAGCATGGCCTTGGTCTGCTCGAGCAGGCGCGTCTGCGATTGAAGGCTCGTGAGCCGCGACGTGAAGATCATGTTCTCCTGCGCCATGCCCTGTGCGATCGCGGGATTCTTCGCGCGATCCAGCACTTCGGCCGAGAAGGCGATATTGGAGCGGTCCTCGGATTCCGAGCGCAGCCGGTCCTGTCGCAGGATGAGCGACCAGCGCAGCGCCTCGTTGACCTCGATCTCACCCTCCGACGAGAGCTGCTCGCGCGTGCTGCGCGCCGAGGAATCAGGCCGGTAGAGGCCTCCTGCCAACGTCACCGCCTGCAGGGCCGTCAGCCCCGGGCGGTAGGGATAGCCGCCCGGGTTCTGCACGGCGCCTGTGACGTAGAATGGCCGGTAATCGACAATTTCCACCGCCGCGCTGGGAGCGACGACGAGGCCGGCGACGTTTTTCAGCCGCTCGGAAATGATGGAGGAGAGTTCGTCGAGTGCGGCGCTTTGGGCGTTGACGGTGCCGACCAGCGGGATGGACAGCAGCCCGCTGGCTCCGACCACGTACTCGCCGTTCACCGCGGTCCATTCGACGGGACCCGAAGCGGTGCGCCATTCGGTGACGCGTACGCGAATCTTGTCCTGCGGGCCGAGCTTGTAATCATGGCCTTGGGCGAGGGCCGGCCCCGTGGGAGCGGATGCAATGCCCAGGATCAATGCGAGACAGGGAAAAAGGTGGGTGTGGCGGCGGGCGGCGGGAGAAAGATCAGGCATCGCATTTCCCGTTCGAAATCAACGAACAGGCTGTGCAAGAATCCGGCCAGATCGATAAAATGCACGTTAATTACTCAGCTACCATCCCCGCATTATTTCGCGAAAGATCTGACGGGACGTTGATTCCCCGGAAACCTTCCGACAACATGGACCGGCCGAAACATTGTGCGGCGCGTGGGACCGTCCATGATCATCGCTCTCCTGGCGATTGCCTTGACCAGCGGCCTTGGCGCCATCGTGCTGCTCTGGCCTTTTTCTCCGATCCTCGCGCTCCTCGCCGGCCCCTTCGTGGCAAGCGGGATCGTGCTAGCGGTGGCGCTTCTGGCGAATTGCCGGGCCATCATCTCCGGCCGGAAAGGGGACGCGATCAACGATGTCCGCAGCGCGCTGAGCCGCCTCAGGATACGTTGATTGCCGTTGCACGCCTTGCGGGCGATTTCTGAATAATACGCGATTAGGTGGCATGATCGTTGCGTGCATTCCGACCGCGACCGTCTTCCTGACGGGCCGGGTCGGAGGCAGCACGCATGAACGCTCACCAGTCTGATCAGGACGACGAATTGGGCGCGGAACAGCCCGGCTGGTATCAGAACGGCCTTCAGGCACTTCGGACACGCTTCGCACGAAAACCGTCCGCCGATCCCGCGAACTTTCGCACGCGGTCGAAGAATCGGGACGGTGCGACGGACGCCGCGCGGATGGGTGTTCTCCGCGCGGAAATCCGGCGCGTCGCGTCCGAAATTGAGACCGAGCACGCCCACCTCAAGCGCCGTCTGGACGAGGCGACCATGCGGGCCGCGGCTCTCATGGGGAACGAGGATGGCTCCAACTTCGAGCGGGAGGCCGAGGAGGAGCAGGACCTCTGCGAGGCGGAGCGGCACATGAAGATCGCAGCCGGCCGCTTGCGGCAGCTCGACAGGCAGAGGCTGGTGCTGGAACGGATTGCGCTTCTGCTGGAATGACGGCGTTATCGTCGGCAAATGGGTGCTGAGAAAAGGCCGGGGGGCTTCCATGTCGGGATCATCGCTGAAATTCGGCACGAGCGGGCTTCGCGGACTCGTGGTCGAACTGGATGGGCCGCCGGCCTATGCCTATGTGCGCGCCTTCGCCCGGATGATGGCCGAGGATGGCGCGGAAGCCGGGAGCCGTCTGCTCATCGGGCGCGATTTGCGCGCAAGCAGCCCGCGCATCTCCCGATTGTGCGCACGCGCGCTGAGCGATAGCGGCTTCTCGCCGGTGGATTGCGGGCCGCTGCCGACGCCGGCGCTCGCCTTTCACGCCCAGCGCGAGGGCCTGCCCGCGATCATGGTGACGGGCAGCCACATCCCGGAGGATCGAAACGGGCTGAAATTCTACCGACCGGGGGGCGAGATCACGAAATCTGACGAGGTGCGGATCACCGCGCTGCATTCAGATGCCGAGATACCCGATCTCGACGATGAGGAAGGCGAGGTGGTCGGCGAGGATGCGCTGGGACCTTACCGCGTGCGCTACGTGGACTTCTTCGGGAGGAGTGCGCTCGCCGGGCTGGAGGTGGGGGTTTATCAGCATTCCGGCGTGGCGCGCGACCTCCTGGTGGAGGTGCTGGAGGAACTGGGGGCGATGACCGTGCCGCTGGGGCGCGCCGACACCTTCATCCCGGTGGATACCGAAGCTCTGCGGCCCGAGGATGAGGCGCTCGCGCGCGGCTGGGCGTCCGAGCGCCGGCTCGATGCCATCGTCTCCACCGACGGCGATGCCGACCGGCCCTTGATCGCGGACGAGACGGGAGGCTTTTTGCGCGGCGACCTCGTCGGGGCGATCACGGCACAGCATCTCGGAGCGGATGTGATCGTGACGCCGGTGACGTCGAACTCGGCGCTGGAGGCGTCCGGCCTGTTCGGCAAGGTGGTGCGCACCCGCGTGGGCTCGCCCTTCGTGATCGAGGCGATGGCTGCGGAGGCAGGATTGGTGCTGGGCTTCGAGGCCAATGGCGGCGTGCTGCTGGGCTCGGATGTTCGGCGCGCCGGGCACGTGCTCGCTGCCCTTCCCACGCGCGACGCCTTGCTGCCGATTCTCTGCGCACTGGCCGAGATCGCCGTGCGAAAAACGCCCCTCAGCGCGATTGCGCAATCCTTCACCTTCAAGGCGGCGGCGGCCAACCGGGTGCAGGACGTGGCGTCTTCGAAAAGCGCCGCCTTTCTCCGGGAGATCGAGGCGGAGGGTGCTTTTCGGGAAGGGGTGTTTGCGGAGCGCGGTGGCGTGGCCACACTGGATGGCCGCGATGGTTTGCGCCTGACGCTGGCGGGCGGCGACGTGGTGCATTTCCGCGCCTCGGGCAACGCGCCCGAATTGCGGGTTTATGTGGAAGCCGCGAATGCCGAGAAGGCTCAGGACCTGCTGGACTGGGGGCTCTCCACTGCGCGCCGCCATACCGTTTGACGCCGAATAATTCAGAGGTCCGGCGGACCGGCTCTTGACGCCTTGGGATTGTAATAGTGTAACAGAAAGAATGTTACTTTATTACATAGGTGCGTCATGACCGATCGGATCACCAACGATCCCCGCCTTCCCGTCACCGTTCTCTCCGGCTTTCTGGGTGCGGGGAAAACGAGCCTGCTGAACCACATCCTCAACAATCGCGAGGGTCTGAAGGTGGCCGTCATCGTCAACGACATGAGCGAGGTGAACATCGACGCCGAACTCGTGAAGCAGAATGGTGGCCTCTCGCGAACCGACGAGAAGCTGGTGGAGATGTCGAACGGCTGCATCTGCTGCACGCTGCGCGACGACCTGCTGCAGGAGGTGCGCCACCTCGCGGACGAGGGGCGCTTCGACTATCTCGTCATCGAGTCCACGGGGATCGGCGAGCCGTTGCCGGTCGCGACCACCTTCGATTTCCGCGATGAGGAAGGAAAGTCACTCTCCGACGTGGCGCGGCTCGACACCATGGTGACCGTGGTCGATGCCGCAAACCTGCTGAGCAATTATTCCAGCAAGGATTTCCTGCGCGATCGCGGCGAAGTGGCCGGGGAGGAGGACGAGCGCACACTGGTCGACCTGTTGGTGGAGCAGATCGAATTCGCGGACGTGATCGTGCTCAACAAGGCCGGCTCCGCATCGCCTGAACATCGCGACCTGGCCCGCAAGATCATCGTCGCACTGAATGCGGAGGCGCGCATCGTCGAGGCCGATTATGGCCGGGTGCCTCTCGATGCCGTGCTGAACACTGGGCTGTTCGATTTCGAACGCGCGCAGGCGCACCCACTCTGGTTCAAGGAGCTGAATGGCTTCCGGGACCATGTGCCGGAAACCGAGGAATACGGCATCCGCTCTTTCGTCTACCGGGCCCGGCGACCGTTCGCTCCAGCCGAATTCAACGCCTTCATCGGCAAATCCTGGCCGGGCGTGATCCGGGCCAAGGGCTTCTTCTGGCTGGCGACGCGGCCGAACCATGTCGGTGAGATCGCACAGGCGGGGGCGCTGGTGCGGACCTCGAAGCGCGGCGTGTGGTGGGCATCCGTGCCGCGCGCCCGATGGCCCGACAACGAGGGCTGGCACGAGACCATGAAGCCCTATCTGGACCGCGTCTGGGGTGACCGCCGGCAGGAGATCGTATTCATCGGCCTTGCCGACCAGATGGACGAAGCGGCGATCCGGGCGGAACTCGACGGCGCGCTGGTGGGGAAGCCGAACGCCTTCACACCCGATGCATGGCGCAAACTACCTGACCCGTTTCCGAGCTGGGACAGCTGGGCCGCCTGACACCCGTACACGCCTGATGTGATGGCTCGCCTCAGTTCGCGGCGAGCCATTTCTGCATGTCGCCCCTGAGCTGGGCATCGGCATCGTGGAAGAAATATTCCGAGACGATGGTGGGCGTGGTGATCTTGCTGTTGATGCCGTCGTTGAGCGACATGTGAACGCCATCGCGGCCCGACATCTGGTGGCATTGCGCGCAGGACACGGTGTTGAAGCGCAGCGCATGCACGTCCTGCCGCTTCGGATCGCGGAAGGTGTTGACCGTCAGAGAAGCCAGCGCCTCCTGAAGCTCGGCCTTGCGGGCACCCTCGGTGCGCTCGATCTCGGCACGCAGCTGGTCGTTGTCGTAGACCGATGAATAGAAGCCGTAATCGATGCCGTGGCGAACGGTGCGCAGCGGCAGCAATTCGCGCGTGGTGTTGTCGCGCTCCATGTTGCCGAAGATCCAGACGCCCGTCAGCGTAGAGCTGAACGACAGCGAATGGACCGGCCGTGCCTGCGTGAATTCCTGCACGAACCGGCGCAGTTCCTCCTCGCCGCCACCGGCCTCGCGAGCCTTGGTGAGGGCGTCGAGCCGGCTCATGAAATAGGAATGCTGCTCGGCTCGTGTGGCCTCGTCCGACGTGCGGTCGGTCGTGTCGAATTTCAGGTGCAGGAACACCTGTTCCGCGACATGCTTCGGGTCGTTCGGATTGACCATCTGGTAGACGAAGCGCAGCTGCGGGATGATGCGCTCGCCGGTCCAGTCGGCGTCGAGCTGCGGCTCCTGCGGCTTGAAGGTCATGCCCACGAGGCGGAAATTCTCGATGTTCGAGACGTCGTCCCGCACGTTCTTGATCGGCGTCATCGACAGGCCGGACGTGTAGACGTTGGTGGGCGTCACGTCGGAAAAGCGCAGAACGTCGTTGCCGGGCTCGTCGGCGGGGTCGAAATCCGGGAACGGCTTGCCGTCCATGTAATCGACCAGACGCGCGAACTCGGCCTCCTTCAGCACCGAGCGCAGCGGATATTGTGCCTGAAGCTCCGGCGTGCCCTGGACCACCAGCTGGCGCGGTAGGGAGAGGGTGTCGAGCGCCTTCTGCGGGCGCGGCGTGTCGATGCCGTAATCGAAGGTGTGGCCGTCCGGATAATACCAGAGCGAGTTCTTCTTGAGATCGTTGAGGTCGAAGCGGGGCCGTTTGTCGTAGCCGCGCTCCTCCGTCATCGGATAATTGACCGACAGCTTGGCCTCGAAGCGATGCAATTGATCCTGCGGGTAATCTTCGAGGGTCATCGCGTCACGATGGTCCCACATGAACTTCATGGGATCGAAGTTCGGGTCGGGATCATGGGCGACGTGACGGCCGCATTCGGCGTCGGCCCGCAGCTTGGTGTAATGCTCGAGGCGCACGACGACGCGGGTGTAACCCTCGGCGCGCTCCTTCTGGAACATATGGTCCGGATATTCGGTGATGTTGCGCAAAAGATAGGCACTGTCGACCTTGCAGCCCTCGGGCGTCTCCAGCGAAGCCTGATGGTCGATGTGGCGCGAATCGAAGAAGAAGGCCGGAATGAGCTGGCCGTAGCTGGCCTGATGGCCCTTCTGCATCATCGGATACAGCGGCTCCGCGGCGCCAAGGCCGGAATCGATGAATTCGTAATTGTAACCGGGACGGGGCGCGCGCAGCAGCGCCTCGAAATAGGTCACCACATCGTAGACCGACCCGGGCCGGAGCGACGGCGTGTTGCTCTCGAGGATCTTGGTGCGGTTGACGTTGTAGACCTTCTCGACGTTGAGAGGGCTGTGGCGCGGCGCCTCCTCTTCAGCGAAGGCCGAACCGGGAACGAGGGCGAGCAGGGCAAGGGAGGCGAACGTCGAACGGGCGCCAGCTTTCATGCGAATATTCCTCCGGTCGGCCACCGACCCGCGCATCCAGATATCGTACATCGCTCCCGATCCGGTCCGCGGCCTCGATGCCTTCGGAGCCTTGCGCCGGATCGGTCGTCCGTCCGGCAGGCGATGCGGGGATCACCCTGAAGGGATGGGCCGCGATCGTCAACCGGAGGATCTACCTCAGGCCCCGGAATGGCTTTTGTAGGGCGCGGACGCAACACCTCTTCGATCGTGGGCGTCGAGAGCGCTCAGCACGTCGGGCGGTTGGCACGTTCCATGCTTCCGATGATCGTCGAGGGGAGAAGCCTCGGTCCACATGTCAGGGCACATGACAGTCTTGGGGCGGCGACAGGCAGAGGGCGGGGGATCTTATCGAGGAAACACCTCATGGCTTTGCACGATGTGAATGCAAGTGGCCGGCGCTCGCGCTGGATGCAGCTTCTTCTTGGATTGATCGCGATGATGGCGATCTCCAGCCCGCAATATGTCTGGGCGCTTTTCACCAAGCCGCTGACCGAAAGCCTGGGCGTGAGCCTGGCCGAGGTTCAGGTGACCTTCTCCATTCTCATCGTGCTGCAAACCTTCCTCTCGCCGCTGCAGGGCTATTTCATCGATCGTTTCGGACCGCGTCTCCTGCTCTCGGTCGGGGCGGCGCTGACCGGCCTCAGCTGGGTGGCGGCGGCGAACGTCACCTCGATCTGGGGGCTTTATCTGACCTACGGTCTGATGGGCGGCGTGGGCACGGGCATCATCTATGTCGGCGTGGTCGGCATGATGGTGCAATGGTTCCCCGACCGGCGCGGCTTCGCGGCCGGCGTGGTGGCGGCGGGCTATGGCTTCGGCGCGGTGGTGACGACGTTCCCGATCTCGCAATCCCTGGCGGCAAACGGCTTCTCCAACACGCTCGTCGTGTTCGGCATCATTCTCGGGCTTGTGGGCATCGTGGC
This sequence comes from Terrihabitans aquatilis, assembly GCF_052542005.1. Lineage (NCBI taxonomy): Bacteria > Pseudomonadati > Pseudomonadota > Alphaproteobacteria > Hyphomicrobiales > Terrihabitans > Terrihabitans aquatilis. Next base: position 551,762 of record NZ_JBOCUO010000003.1, read on the forward strand.
TGCGCTCGGCATGCGGCGGCCGGATGCGGCGGCTCTTGCCGCGGCAAAGGTGTCGGTGCCGGCGGTGGACGCGCTCGGCACGGCCCGCAGCTACACGCCGCGTGAAATGCTGAAGAGCCCCGTGTTCTGGCTGCTCTTCGTGATGATGACGATGATGTCCACCACAGGCCTGATGGTGATCTCGCAGATGGGCGCCATCGCGCGCGATTTCGGGGTGGCCGATGCGCTGGTGTTTGGACTGGCAGCGTTGCCGCTGGCGTTGACCGTCGATCGCATCACCAACGGGCTGACGCGGCCGTTCTTCGGTTGGGTCTCGGACCGGATCGGCCGCGAGAACACGATGTTTCTGGCGTTCGGGCTGGAGGGGGCGGCCATAGCGGTGTGGTACGCGCTGGCACATGACCCGTTCTGGTTCGTGGTGCTGTCCGGCGTGGTGTTCTTCGGCTGGGGCGAGATCTTCTCGCTGTTCCCCTCGACGCTCACCGACACGTTCGGCACGAAGCACGCCACGACGAATTACGGCTTCCTCTATATGGCGCAGGGCGTCGGCTCGGTACTGGGCGGGCCTGTGGCGGCGTTGATGTATGCCGCGACGGGCGGTTGGGGGCTCGTGTTCACCGTCGTCATCGCGATGGACGTGCTGACGGCGCTCCTCGCCATCGCGGTGCTGAAACCGATGCGGCGACGCCATGCGGCCGGTTCCGCCGCCGCCCCCGGCGCGCTCTCGCCCGGCTTCGCCTGACCGGGCACATCGGGCCGCTGTTATACGGCGGCCCGAACGGCGAATTTTCCCGCCCCGGTGGGCTTCGGCGATCTGCGCGTTACATCCCGCACATCGCGCGGTTTCGGGCCAGAATGCCCTATGAGACCGCGCGCGAATCGGGCCTTGATGCCGGCCTTGCTGAAGCTCTCGCGTGCGGATTTTCCATGTCCCGTCCTGATGCCGAATATGTGGATTGGCTGCTCGGCCAATCGATGCTGGGCCACGCCAAGATGTGCGCGACGCGCTATTCCGGCCACGCGCGGCAATGGCAGCGGCCTTATGCCGAGACGCGGCCGCGCGCGGCCTCCGCCATGGCATCGGTTTGGTTCACGGCCTATCCGGCCGCCATCATCACCCGCGAAGGCGAGAGCGTGCTGAAGACGCTCGGCGATCAGGCGCTGTGGCAATCGCTGGCGGCCATCGGCATCCAGGGCATCCACACCGGTCCGACCAAACGCTCGGGCGGAATCGATGGCCGCGACTTCACCCCGACCGTGGACGGCAATTTCGACCGCATCAGCTTCGACATCGAGCCGGCCTTCGGCACGCAGGACGAGTTCAAGGCGATGAGCCGCATGGCGGCGGCGCACAATTCCATCGTCATCGACGACGTGATCCCCGCACACACGGGCAAGGGCTTCGACTGGCGGCTGGCCGAGCGGGCGCACGGCGATTATCCAGGCCTCTACCACATGGTGGAGATCCGCCCCGAGGATTGGGAGCTCCTGCCGCCCGTGCAGCAGGGCCGGGATTCGGTGAACCTCTTGCCGGACGTCGTCGATCAGCTGCGCGAGAAGGGCTACATCATCGGCCAGCTCCAGCGCGTGATCTTCTTCGAGCCGGGCGTCAAGGAAACGGACTGGAGCGCGACCGATGTCGTGACCGGCACCGACGGGGTCGATCGGCGCTGGGTCTATCTGCATTATTTCAAGGAAGGCCAGCCGGCGCTCAACTGGCTCGACCCGACCTTCGCCGCCCAGACCATGGTGGTCGGTGACGCGCTGAACTCGATCGATCTTCTGGGGGCGCGCGGCATCCGGCTGGATGCCAACGGCTTTCTCGGTGCGGAGCGACGGGCGAACGGACCGGCCTGGTCGGAAGGGCACCCGCTCTCGGTGGTGGGCAACCAGCTTATTTCCGGCATGGTGCGCAAGGTGGGCGGCTTCACCTTCCAGGAGCTGAACCTGACCGTCGACGACATCGCCCGCATGTCGGTGGGCGGAGCGGATCTGTCCTATGATTTCATCACGCGGCCGGCCTATCACCACGCGCTCGTGACGGGTGACACCGAATTCCTGCGCATGATGCTGCGCAAGGTGCACCAGTTCGGCATCGATCCGGCCTCGTTGATCCATGCGCTGCAGAACCATGACGAGCTGACGTTGGAGCTCGTCCATTTCTGGACCACGCATGCCAATGATCGCTACATGTTCAGGGGGGAGGACACTCCCGGCATCGTGCTGCGCGACCACATCCGCAATGCGATGTACGACGCCATTTCGGGCGAGAAGGCACCCTACAATCTCCGCTTCACGACGAATGGCGTGGCCTGCACCACGGCCAGCATCATCGCCGCCGCGCTCGGCGTGACCGATCTTGCGGAGCTGGACGAGGACGATGTGGAGCTTATCCAGCGGGTGCACATCCTGCTGGCGATGTTCAACGCATTTCAGCCGGGTGTGTTCGCGCTGTCGGGCTGGGATCTGGTGGGCGCGCTGCCCCTGGCGGCGGAGGAGGTGGCCGACCTCGTGGCCGAGGGCGACACGCGCTGGATCAATCGCGGGGCCTACGACCTCGCCGGCGTCAATCCGGACGCCACGCATTCGGACACCGGCCTGCCGCGCGCGCAGATGCTCTACGGCCCGCTGGACGAGCAATTGCAGCGGCCGGATTCGTTTGCGTCGCAGCTGAAGCGGCTTCTTTCGGTGCGGCAGGCCTATGACATCGCGCAGGCCCGGCAGGTGCTGATCCCCGACGTGACCTCTCCGGGACTGCTGGTGATGGTGCACGAACTGCCGAACGAGCGCGGCACGCAGGTGACGGCGCTGAACTTCAGCGGGGAGTTCATCGAGGAGACCATCAACCTGCCGGGCATCCCGCCCGGACCGGTGGTGGACATGATCAACGAGACGGTGGAAGGCGACCTCGAGGAGAATGGCGAGTTCGTCATCCGCCTCGACCCCTATGAGGGCCTGTCGTTGCGCGTGGTGGGGACGCTCCAGCCGCGTCTCTGACCGGTGCGCTAGTGGCGCGGGGCGAGCGACACGCCCTTGACCTGGGCATAGACCTCGACGCCTTCGCCGAGACCGAGCTGCTGCCACGATCGTGCGGTGATGCGCGCCAGGAGGCGCGCGCCCGCGCCGTCCGCGCCGAGGCCGAGCACGGCCAGCCTTTCGTGCGGCGCGGGTTCGGTGACGGAGAGGATGCGTGCGGGCAGCACGTTGAGGATGGTGCTGGGACCGGGACGCTCGCGCGCGAGGCTGACATCTCCCGCAGCAATGCGCAGGCGACGCATGGTGCCGATCTCCGAAGGCGGCGAGGGGATGATGAACTGGCCGCCGCGCACCGCCAGCGTGAGAAGGCCATCGGCGGCGTCATAGGCCTTGGTCTGCGCGTCGAGGCTCACCGCCGCCTCGCGGTTCGCGGCCAGCGGCAGCGACGGATCGCTCTGCAACTCGCCGAGCGGGCCGGCGGCGATGACGCGTCCATCGCGCATCAGCACGAGATGGTCGGCCAGCCGCTCCACCTCGGCCATATCGTGGCTGACATAGAGGACGGGCAAGGAAAGCGTCTCGTGCAAGCGCTCCAGGAACGGCAGGATCTCGTCCTTGGTGCCTCGGTCGAGCGCCGACAGGGGTTCGTCCATCAGGAGCAGGCGCGGTTTCGACAGAAGGGCCCGCCCAATGGCGACGCGCTGCCGCTCACCCCCCGAGAGATTGCGCGGTGCGCGGTCGAGGAGATGGCCGATGCCGAGCAGCGCGGTGACCTCGCCGAATTCGGGGCTCTGCGCGGTGCCGGCCGGCGCGCCATAGAGCAGGTTTTTCTGCACCGACATGTGGGGAAACAGGCTTGCTTCCTGGAACACATAGCCGATAGGCCGCTTGTGGACCGGCGTGAAGCGATGGGCGTCCTGCCAGATCTCACCGGCGATGTCGCAATGGCCTTCCGCAACGTGCTGGAGCCCCGCCACGCAACGCAGGACGCTTGTCTTGCCACAGCCGGACGGGCCGAACAGAGCGGTGATGCCGCTGGCGGGCACTGTGAAACTGGCGTCGAGCGGAAAGCGTCCGAGCAGGCCCCGGAACGCTACATGGATATGATGGCTCATGCGCCCACCCGCGCCATGCGCTTGCCGATCCAGGTCATGGTCAGGATGACGACGAGGGCGAAGATCACCATGCCGCCGGCCAGGATGTTGGCCTCGCGCCATTGCGCGGTCTCGACGTAATCGAAGATGGCGACCGACAGAACCTTGGTCTGGCCGGGGATGTTGCCGCCGATCATCAGCACGACGCCGAATTCGCCGACCGTATGGGCGAAGCCGAGCACCGTCGCCGTGAGAAAACCGGGCAGCGCAAGCGGCACGGCGATGGTCCAGAACGCGCGGCGCGGGGATGCGCGCAGGGTGGATGCAACCTCCATCGGCCGCTCGCCCATGGCCTCAAAAGCGTTGCGGATGGGCTGGACGACGAAGGGCATCGAATAGAACACGGAGCCGATGACGAGGCCCTCGAAGGTGAAGGCGAGGGTGCGTGCGCCCCAGAGACTGCCGATGACACCGCCCGGGCCGCTGGGCCCGAGCGCGACGAGAAGATAGAAGCCGAGCACGGTGGGCGGCAGGACGAGAGGCAGCGCTACGACGGCGGCCACCCCTTCCTTCCACCACGCCCGAGAACGGGCCAGCCACCAGGCGAGCGGCGTCCCGACGATGAGAAGCACAAGCGTCGTCAGGGCCGCCAGTTCGACCGTCAGTCGAACCGGCTGCCAGATGTCCGGAGGAAGGCCCAGCATGATGTGCGATCAGTTTCCGAAGGCGTAGCCGTACTTCTCGATGATGGCGCGCGCTTCCGGTGACTTCAGGAAGTCGATGAAGGCCGTGGCCGCCTCGTTGTCGGCGCCCTTCTTCAGCAGCACCGCATCCTGCCGGATCGGCGAATAGAGGTCCTGCGGCACGTTCCAGCTGGAACCGCCCTTGCCGATGGTCTGCGAGAGCGCGATGAAGCCGATCTCGGCATTGCCGGTGTCGATGAACTGGAACGCCTGGGCGATGCTGTTGCCCTGCACGATCTTGGGTTCGACCGTCTCGTAGAGCTTCAGCGCCTTCAGGGTCTCGACGGCGGCGGCGCCATAGGGGGCGGCGGTCGGGTTGGCGATGGACAGCTTCTGGAACTTGCCGGCCTTCAGCGTCTCCTCGCCCTTCACGGCGTCGGCATCCTTGCTCCACAGAACGAGCTTGCCGATGGCATAGGTGAAGACGCTGCCGTCGACGCCGAGGCCATCCTTGACCACCTGAGTGGGCCGCTCGTCATCGGCGGCGAGGAACACCTGAAACGGCGCGTCCTGCTTGATCTGGTTGTAGAACTGGCCGGTGGCGCCGAAGCTGAGCACGACGGTGTGGCCGGTCTTGTCCTTGAAGGCGGCGGCGATATCCTTCGCGGCCTCGGTGAAATTGGCGGCCACGGCGACATTGGTCTCGGCGGCGAAGGCCGGGGCGGCGAGGGCGGCAGCAAGGCCGATGGCGGCCGTGAGCGTGCGGAAAAACTTCATCCCAAAATCCTTTTCGATCAATCAATGGCAAGGATGACGTGCGCTGCGTCGAACAAGGCGCAGGCTTTCGCGCCTTCGCCGAGACCGAGGGCCTCGGCGCTGCGGGCGGAAATGGTGGCGGCGAGCGTCTTGCCGTCGCCGATGTCGAGGACGATTTCCGCGTTCACCGCCGAGATTTCGCAGCGTCGGACAATGCCGGGGATGCTGTTTCGGACGGAGACGGCCGGCGGTGCGTCGCCCGGCGCGATGATGACGAACGGCGCCTTGATGAGGATCGTGACATCGCGTCCCGCGACGAGGCCGAGATCCTCGACGCTGCCTCTGGTGACGAGCGCGTAGATCAGCGTATCGGCCGACACCGCGACCGCCACCTCCGCGGTGATGGCGTCGGAATTGATGGATCTGATGATGCCGCGCAGGGCGTTTCGGGCGCTGGTGCGCATGAGGAAGCCTGACATGAGATCGAGAGGTGTGACCCCGGTGCCGGATAATTCCGGTTCGAGCGCGCGCACCATTCGCGCCATCTCCGCCTCCAGCCGGTGAAAGGCGCGGATGACGCGCAGGCCGGTGGGCGTCAGCGTTGCGCCGCCGCCCGCCTTGCCGCCGGTGCGCGCGATGAGGAGCGGCTGGCCGAACAGATTGGCCATGGCGTCCAGCGCATCCCACGCCGCCTTGTAGGTGATGCCGATGGAGCGCGCGCCGGCCGAGATGCTGCCCTCGCGCGCCACCGCTTCCAGCAGGCGGATGCGGTCACGGCCCACATTGGGAGCCGTTTCTCCGCGCAAGGTAATAAGGGCCTCGATAGACATCCGACCGCCGGCAAGCGTTATGGTGTGTCGCTATATATCGGTAGATATGACGGCGGGAAAGCGAAAACGAAAACACCCGCCGGCGGGACCGGCGGGCGTTTTGCGTAATCGGTGGTGAGGATCGTCAGTCGCGGAACTTGCGGGCCAGGGCTTCCGCGCCGCGGGCAAGGATGGCGGTATCGAGGCCGACAGCCGTGAACAGGCATCCGGCTGCGATGTAGCGCCGCGCAAGCGTCTCGTCGGTCGTGAGGATGCCGGGTCGATTGCCGGCGGCGACGATGCGGCCGATCGCGGTTTCGATGAGCGCGACGATATCGGGGTGGCCCTGATTGCCGAGCTGACCGAGCTCTGCCGACAGATCACCGGGTCCGATGAAGACGCCGTCGATGCCCGGCACCGCCGCGATGGCCTCGATGTTGTCGAGGCCGAGCTGGCTCTCGACCTGGACGAGGATGCAGATCTCCTCGTGCGCCCGGCGATGATAGTTCGGGATGCGGCCGAAGCGGGAGGCGCGCGAGACGCCCGCGAAGCCGCGGCCGCCATCGGGGGTGAAGCGGGTGCTGGCCACAGCCTCGCGCGCTTCCTCGGCGGTCTCGACCATCGGGACGAGGAAGCTCTGCACGCCGATGTCGAGATAGCGCTTGATCTCGATGCGGTCGTTGAAGGGGATGCGCACGATCGGCTGGGAGGCGGGATATTCCATCATCGCCTGCAGCTGGCCGAGCACCGTGCGCACGTCGTTGGGCGCATGCTCGGCGTCGATGAGGATCCAGTCGAACCCCGCGCCGGCCAGCACCTCGGTCGTGATGTTGCTGGCCAGGCTGCTCCACAGGCCGATCTGCTGCCGGCCCTCATGGATGGCGCGCTTGAAATGATTGACGGGCAGGTCCACGGGAAACGTCCTTTCAGGAGAGGGGTACTATTCCGCGAGAGCTTCCTTGCGCTTGCGGAGCAGGGTGGGAGAGAGCAGCGCCAGCAGCAGGACCGCGACGATGCCGAGGAGAACGGCGCTGATGGGATGGGTCAGGAAGACGGTGAAATCGCCGTCCGACAGCAGCATGGCGCGGCGGAAATTCTCCTCGAGCTGCGGGCCGAGGACGAGGCCCAGCAGCAGCGGTGCCGGCTCGACGCCGACCTTGATGAAGAAATAGCCGATGCCCGCGCAGGCCAGCATGACCCACACATTGAAGATGCTGTTGGAGATGCCGTAGGTGCCGATGCAGCAGAACAGCACGATGGCGGGGAAAAGCAGCCGGTAGGGGATGCGCAGCATCGACACCCAGATGCCGACCAGCGGCAGATTGATGATGAGCAGCATCAGATTGCCGGTCCACATCGAGGCGATGAGGCCCCACACCAGCGCCGGCTGTTCGGTCATGACCTGCGGGCCGGGCTGAATGCCCTGCATCATCAGGGCGCCGATCATCAGCGCCATCAGCGCGTTGGCGGGGATGCCGAGGGTCAGCAGCGGGATGAAGCTGGTCTGCGCGCCGGCATTGTTGGCGGCTTCCGGACCGGCCACGCCCTCGATCGCGCCCTTGCCGAAGCGCGACGGGTCCTTGGCGAGCTTCTTCTCCAGCGCATAGGAGGTGAAGGGCGGCAAGGCCGCGCCGCCACCGGGCAGAACGCCAAGCATCGAGCCGAGCGCCGTGCCACGCATCATGGCCGGGAAGGCGGCCTTGAGATCCGCCCGGCTGGGGATGAGATCGCGCAGCTTCTGGTTCACCACCTGCCGCACGGCGGGGCGTTCGAGATTGGCCATGATCTCGCCGAGGCCGAACAGGCCCATCGCGACCGGCACGAAATCGAGCCCGTCCGCTAGTTCCGGGATGCCGAACGTCATGCGCGCGGCGCCGGAGCTGACATCGATGCCGATGAGGCCGATGAGAAGGCCGAGCACGACCATGGCCAGCGATTTCGCGACCGACCCGTGGGCCAGGATGACCGCGGCGAAGAGGCCGAGCACCAGCAGGCTGAAATATTCGACCGCCGTGAACTTCATCGCCAGCGCCGACAGCGGAATGCTGAGGACGACGATGACGACGGTGGCAATTGTGCCGGCGAAGAACGAGGATATGGCGGCGATGGCGAGCGCTGGCCCGGCACGCCCCCTTTTGGCCATTTCATGGCCGTCGATACAGGTGACCACCGACGACGTTTCGCCGGGCACATTGACCAGGATGGCCGTGGTCGAGCCGCCATATTGCGCGCCGTAGAAGATGCCGGCGAGCAGGATCATGGACGAGGCCGGATCGAGCCCGAAGGTGAAGGGCAGGAGCAGCGCGACCGTCGGAATGGGTCCGATGCCCGGCAGCACGCCGATGGCCGTGCCGATGAGGACGCCTATCAGGCAGTAGAGAAGGTTTCCCGGTTCGAGCGCGGTGCCGAAGCCGAGAATGAGATTGCTGAAGATATCCATGCGGCTTCCGCCCTCACCAGGGCCAGACGGGGACCGGCAGAGCCAGACCCTTGACGAACAGGAGAACGGCCGCCGCCGTCAGCACGACCGAGAAGATCAGGCTTTCGATAAGGCGGTTTTCGCGGCCGGCGAAGCCCGCGACGATGATGGTGGCCAGCGAGGCAAGGACGAGGCCGGCGCTTTCCGCCAGCAGGGCGAACATCCCGACCGCGAGCATGATGCCCAGTACCGGGCGCGGCTGGACGGGCTCGATCCCACGGTTCAGCCGGAAGAAACCCCGACCGGCGAAGACGAGACCGAAGCCGAGCAGGATGAGCGAGATGGCCAGCGGCATGTAGCCAGGGCCCATGTCGCCGGCGCGGCCGACCGTGAGGTTCCTCGTGGCGAACATGGTGCCCGCCGCCACGAGGATGAGGAAGCCGCCGAACAGGATGTCCGGCAGATCGCCCTTGCGCTGCATGATCAGCCTTCGACCTTGATGCCGGCTTCGCGGATCACCTTGCCGTAGGCTTCGATGCTCTCATCCAGCCAGGTCTTGAACTCGGCTGCCGTGCCGGGACGTGCCGTGCCGCCCTGTTCGGCGATCTTGGCCTGGATGTCCGGCATTGCGAGGATCTTCTGCAGTTCGGCATTCAGGCGTTCCACCATCTCCGGCGGCGTCTTGCCCGTGGTCACGATGCCCTGGAAGGTGCCGGAATTCGGAGCGGGAAGGTTCGATTCCTTGAACGTCGGCAGATCGGGCACGACGCTGTTGCGCTCGTCGCCGGTGAGCGCGAGGCCGACGAGCTGCTTGTTGGTGACGAAGGGCAGCGTGGCCGGAGCGCCGTTGATGATGATCTGGCTCTCGCCCGAGACCACGGCGCGCGACGCCGCCGATCCGCCCTTGTAGGGAACCATCTTCCAGTCGAGGCCGAGACCCTTGGCGATCTGCACGGCCGTGATGTGGTTCATGCCGCCGATGCCCGAATTGGCGATCGCGACCTTGCCGGGATTGGCCTTGGAATAATCGATGAGTTCCTGAACCGACTTGACGGGCAGCGACGGGTTCACGGCCAGCACGTAGGGGCCGAACATGACCATGCCGACAGGCGCGAGATCCGTCTTCACGTCGAAGCCGAGATCGGGGAACAAAGTGGGGGCGGTGGACAGGGTGCCCACGTCCGCGAGGAGGAGGGTGTGCCCGTCCGGGCGGGCCTTGGCGACGGCGTCCGCGCCGATATTGCCAGCCGCGCCGGGTTTGTTCTCGACCACGACGGCCTGGCCGATGGCTTCCGACAGCTTGGGCGCAATGAGGCGGGCGAGAATGTCGGACGTACCGCCCGGGGCGTAAGGCACGACGAGACGGACGGTGCGGCTGAAATCCTGAGCCGAGGCCGTGCCGGCGAAGACCGGCAAGGTGATCATGGCAGCGGCCAAAGCTGCGCGAAGGGCACCACGGATCATTATGTGTTCCTCCCAGAACGAAATGCGCGGCTTGGCCGCTTCTCGTCGTTGCAATGCGCACGCGACATGGCAGCCATGCTAATGGACATGCGATAGCTGAGCGTATTAGTTTCGGCATCGATCAATGCCGGTTTTGGATCGATGTTCGAGTTAGGTCAGCTGAGATGCTTCGTTGCCGTGGCCGAAGAGCTGCATTTCGGCCGGGCTGCCGCGCGTCTGAACATCACCCAGCCCCCCCTCAGCCGGCAGATCCAGCTGCTGGAGCACGTTCTGGAAGTGCGATTGTTCGATCGCACCAGCCGCTCGGTCATGCTGACCCGGGCCGGGCAAAGCTTCCTGCCGGAGGCGCGCCGGCTGCTGCGTTTCGCGGAGAGCGCGGCCCTGGCGGCCAAACGGACCGCGCGCGGCGAGGCCGGCACGCTCAACCTGGGCTTCACGGCTGCGTCCGGCTACGAATTCCTGCCCCGGCTCATCACCAGCGTGCGCAGGCAGGCGCCGGACATCGATCTCGTGTTGAGGGAAATGGTCTCGGCCGAACAGATCGAAGGGCTCGTCTCGGGGCGCATCGATGCCGGATTGATCCGCTCGCCCTTCAACCGCCGCGAATTCCGCTCGATGTGCGTCGTGCGCGAACCGTTGCTGCTGGCACTACCGGCCCAGCATCCTCTGGCGAAAGCGGAGCGGGTCAGGCTGGCGGATCTCGACCAGCAGAACTTCATCGCCTATTCGCCCTATGAAGCCCGTTATTTCTACAATCTGGTCGGCGCAATCTTCGCCGCCGCCGAGATTTCGCCGGTCTACGTGCAATATGTCAGCCAGATCCATTCGGTTCTGGGGCTGGTGAAGGCCGGGCTCGGCTTTGCGCTCGTTCCGCAGGCGGCGACAAATCTGGGCTTCGACGGCGTTGTGCTGCGGGATTTCGAGAACAACGAGACGCACATCGCCGAACTGCATCTCGTCTGGCGGCCTGCCAACACCAATCCGGCCATCACGACGCTGACCGAACTCGTTCTGGGGCAGGCCGCCTGAGAAGTTTCGCCCGTCAGGCTTCTTCTTCGAAGGAAACGGCGACGTCGGCATTCGCCGACAGGCGCACCTTGTCGCCCTCGACCTCGGCCACAAGCGCGCCCGGCACGTAATGATGGTGGCCCTTGTGCGAGCCTTCGCCACTGTCCTTCTTCGTGAGCTTGATGCGGTCGCCTTCGATGCCGTCGACGGTGCCGACATGGACGCCGTCGGCGCCGATGACTTCCATATGTTCCTTGATCTTGTCGAGCGACATGGACAGCTCCTTCGCTGTTTGTGAGGGGACGTTTCCGAAACGCCTCACGGCCCGAATTGGATGCACGATCGCGACCGCGAGCATTGTGGAACCCCGCGCCCGTGGCGGCGATTGTCCGGACACAAACCGATCATCGCGAGACACGGAGTGCCGATCATGGGCGACAAGGATCTGAAGGCCCTTCTGCTGCATCAGCTGAAGGACACGTTCTATGCCGAGAACGCCATCATCAAGGCCCTGCCGAAAATGGCCGAGGCCGCGAAATCCGATGAGCTGAAGGGCGCGTTCGGCGTTCACCTCGAGGAGACCAAGGTGCACGTCGAGCGCCTTCGGAAGGTGTTCGACCTGCTGGGCCAGAAGGCCGAGGGCGAGAAGTGCCCGGCCATCGACGGCATCATCGCCGAGGGCGAGGAGGTGGTAGAGAACTTCTCCGGCGGCGAGGCGCTGGATGCCGGGCTCATCGCGTCCGCGCAGGCGGTCGAGCATTACGAGATCACCCGCTACGGCACGATGCTGGCCTGGGCGCGGCAGATGGGCCTGTCCGAGATCGAGGATCTCCTGCGCGAGACCCTGATCGAGGAGGAGAACACCGACGAATTGCTCTCCGAGCTGGCCGAAGAGGCCGTCAACCCGGAAGCGGCCTGACGCGGAAAGGGCATTCCGCAGCGGTAGAATTACCGATTGTGCGGGGGAGAGGGCGTCGCCACGTCTCGTCCAGCCGCATGTTTCGCGGCCAGAGATGGAGCACAGGAGAGGATCATGATGACCAATCAGGATCGCGCCGCGATCGAAGGCCTGTTCGAGAAGATGGCCCAGGTCGAGCGTCAGGGCCCGCCCCGCGATCCGGAGGCGGATCGCTTCATCGCAGACCTTCTCGCCCGCCAGCCCGGCGCCGCCTATTATCTGGCGCAGACCGTGGTGGTGCAGGAACAGGCTCTGGAAGCCGCGCAGCGTCAGATCGAGCAGCAGCCGCAGAACGCTCCGGAACAGCGTCAGGGCGGCGGCTTCTTCTCGTCGATGTTCGGCGGCGGCCGTTCGGAGCAGCCCATGGGTGCGCCGGCGCGGCGTGGCTCGGTGCCGAATTACGGCCGTGACGGCGGGCTCGGCAACACGATGAGCCCCTATAACCGGCCGGGCGTTGCGAGTGGCGGCGGCGGCTTCCTCGCGGGTGCGGCACAGACCGCGATGGGCGTGGCCGGCGGCGTTCTGCTGGGCAATGCCATCGGCGGCATGTTCGGCGGCGGCGAGGCACAGGCCGCCGAGGGCGCCAATCAAGCGGCAAATGCAACGAATGCCAGCGATGAGACGGACACCGGCGGTGACGAAGAGGGCGGTGGCGGCCTGTTCGGCCAGCTGTTCGGCGGCGGCGAGGAGGATGGCGGCGGCTATGACGATGGCGGCTTCGACGACGCCTGACCGCTTGGATCCAACGGGAAAGGGCGCTTCGGGCGCCCTTTTTTATTTCGCCTCTTCGTCGCGAACAGCGGGCACACCATATTGGTTTCGAGCGTTGACATGTCATCAAGATGGAACGGGCGTGATGCATGGTTTCGCGTTATGCGCGAACCATCGCGTGGGCATTCAGTGGAGCCGGAATGGTGACGTCGGAGGACCATGGAGTTCAGGCGAAGAGACGCTTTCTGCGCCTGCGCCGACCGCGCCGGCCGCGCATCACCGCCACCAAGATGTCCGAAGTGCTGAAGGAGTTGGCCGCCGACGAGACGCAGGACCGCATCTCCATCGGCGATCTTCTGTTGGCGATGCGTCATCGCGCCATCGGTGCGCTGATGTTCATCTTCGCCTTCCCGAACGTCCTGCCGACGCCGCCGGGAACCTCGACCGTGCTCGGTGCGCCGCTCATCTTCCTGGCCGTGCAGATGATGCTCGGACTGGCACCCTGGCTGCCGAGATTCATCGCCGACCGTTCGCTACCGCGAAGTGATTTCGCCAAGCTGACGGAGAAGGCTGCGCCCTGGATTGCCCGCGCCGAAAAGCTGCTGCATCCGCGCGCGGGAGCCGTTACGGGCCCACCCTTCGAATATGTGGTGGGCGGCATCTGCGTGCTTCTGACCATCATCCTTCTCTTGCCGATCCCGCTAGGCAACATGCTGCCGGCCCTTGCGGTGTGCATGTTCGCCCTGGGCACGCTGGAGCGAGACGGAGTGTGGATCGTCGCGGGGCTGTTCACGGCCATCATCTCGGTGGGCGTGGTCTGGGGCGTGCTCTACGCCATGATCAAGAGCGGATGGTTCCTGATCGCCGGCTATCTCAACCTCTGACGCCGGGCCGGTGCCGACGCTTTGGGCGATGCCGACGGGCAAGGAAGAGCGTGCGCAGGCGCACCTCGTGGAACCGCAGGGTGTGTGGCTGGTTGAAGCACCATACCGCCGTGAGGTCCCGCCAATGTCCGAAGACACCGCCCATCGCCTCTTCGTCGTCGGACTTCGCAATGCGCGGGCGCTGGAGCACGAGGCGTTGGCGCTCCTGACACGCCAGATCGAGCGGGCGGACAATTATCCGGACCTCAAGGCGCGCCTCGTCGACCATCTCGAGGAAACCAAGGGGCAGATCCAGCGGCTCGACGCGATCTTCTCCGCACTCGACGAAAGCACCTCGACGCTGAAGGAGACCGCGATGTGGTTCATGGGGAACATGGCGGCGCTGAGCCATGTTCCCGCATCCGACGAAGTGCTGAAGAATTCCTTCGCCAGCAACGCGTTCGAGAACCTTGAGATCGCTAGCTACAAATCCCTCATCACCTTGGCCGATGCCGCCGGATTCCGCGCGCATTTCAATCCGTTGACGACCACGCTTTGGGAAGAGAAGGCCATGGCGGAATGGCTGGATGACAATGTCCAGGCCATCACGCAGCGTTTCCTGGAGCTCGAAAGCGCGAGCGAAAACGGCAAAGCGTGAACGCGCGCGCCACATTTCCAAGCCGCCGTGAGGATGGCTTCAACGCACAAGGAACGTCCAGATGAACGGCACCCGCCCCCTCGCTCTCGTCACCGGCGCCTCGTCGGGCATCGGCTATGAGCTCGCCAAGCGCTGTGCAGAGGAGGGATTCGATCTGCTGATCGCCGCCGATCTGCCCGAGATCGAGGATGCGGCGCAATCGTTTCGCGGTCTCGGCGTCGACGTGACGGCGCTCAAGGTCGATCTCTCGACCATCGAGGGCGTCGACCGGCTCTATGCCGCCGCGAATGGCCGCGACGTGGATTATCTGCTGGCGAATGCCGGCGAAGGGCTCGGCCACGCCTTTCTCGATCAGGATTTCGACGCCGCCCGGCGCGTGGTCGACACCAACATCGTCGGTACGATCTATCTGATCCACAAGGTCGGGCGCGACATGCGCAACCGTAATGAGGGGCGGATCCTCATCACCGGATCGATCGCCGGTTTCACGCCCGGCAGCTTCCAGGCGGTCTACAACGCAACCAAGGCGTTCATCGACAGCTTCTCGTTCGCCCTGCGCGACGAATTGAAGGACACCGACATCACCGTGACGTGCCTGATGCCGGGCGCGACCGACACGGATTTCTTCGAGCGCGCTGACATGCTGGACACGAATGTCGGGCAGGCCAAGAAGGACGATCCCGCAATGGTGGCGCGCATCGGCTTCAAGGCCATGATGGACGGTGAGGGCGATGTGGTTGCGGGCTGGAAGAACAAGCTGACCACGGTGATGGCCAACATCACACCGGCGGGGATGCTCGCCTCGCAGCACCGCAAGATGGCCGAACCGGGCTCCGCCGACTGAGCCATGGATGTCGTTTCCTTCGTCGGGCTGGCGGCAGCGGTCGTGACAACGTCGGCCAGCGTGCCTCAGGTGCTGAAATGCTGGAAGACGCGGGCCGCCGGCGATCTCAGCGTGCGCATGCTGCTGGTGCAGACCGCCGGGCTGATTCTGTGGGCCCTCTACGGGGTGATGAAAGGCGACCCGATCATCATCGTCTCGAACCTTATCGGCGCCGGATTGTTCGGGACACTTCTGGTCTTCAAGCGAATCTTCCGGCCGCCGTCGAGCGAGACGAAGTCCCAGCCCGCTCAATAATGCGGTGGCGGGGGCTCGTCTTCGAGCGGCAGGCTCTGCTCGGTCTGCTGCAGGCGATCGGACAGCCGGCGGAAGTCGGCCGAGAGGCGTTCGATCTCCTTCCATTGCGCGGTGATCGTCTCGTTGAGATCCTCGATCGTCTGGTCCTGATAGGCGACACGGATCTCCAGCGCTTCAAGCCGGCTTTCGGATGTCTCGCTCATGATCGTCCTCCTTGTGGCCGGAGCGCTCGGCGAGGCCGTGACCCAGCGCGACGCGTTCGTCGAACACGAAGCACTCGCCCCGCCACAGGCTGTCCTCGGCCGGCACGTCTTCGAGATAGCGCAGGATGCCGCCCTTGAGGTGATAGACCTCCCGGAAGCCCCGCGACAACATGTAGGCGCTGGCCTTCTCGCAACGGATGCCGCCCGTGCAGAACATGGCCACGCGCGGATGATTCTGCGGATCGAGGTTGGCGGAAACGAACGCCGGAAAATCGCTGAAGCGGGCGGTCCCGGGATCGAGCGCGCCCTCCATCGTGCCCATCTCGACCTCGAAGGCGTTGCGGGTGTCGATGACCACCACATCCGGATCGGCGATCAGCGCGTTCCAGTCCGCGGGCTCGACATAGGTGCCGACGCGCCTTGTGGGATCGATGCCCGGTTGCTTGAGCGTGACGATTTCGCGCTTCAATCGCACCTTCATGCGTCCGAACGGCATCTCGGAGGCCGAGGAGAATTTCAGTTCCAGATTGTCGAGCCGGCCGGCGAAGATGGCGCCCTCGCGCAATTCCACGATAAGCCGGTCGATCGAGGCCTCGGTGCCCGCAATCGTGCCATTGATGCCCTCGGGCGCCAGGAGCAGCGTGCCCTTGATGCCGAGGCCCTCGCACAGATCGTGCAGCGACGTCCGCAGATCGTGGAGATCCGGCAAGGCGACAAATTGATAGAGCGCGGCAACCT
Organism: Terrihabitans aquatilis; assembly: GCF_052542005.1. Lineage (NCBI taxonomy): Bacteria > Pseudomonadati > Pseudomonadota > Alphaproteobacteria > Hyphomicrobiales > Terrihabitans > Terrihabitans aquatilis. Next base: position 568,240 of record NZ_JBOCUO010000003.1, read on the forward strand.
TGAACGTCATGCCGCCGATCTAGCAGCGCGTGCTCGTCTGCGCCACATCCGGTCGAATTAGCGTTCCCGCATGGCGGTGGCGAGGCGGTTGGCGATCGGGGCCACGAGGAAGGCCAGAACGGTGCGCTCCCCGGTGCGGATGATGATCGACGCCGTCATGCCGGCCAGCAGTTTTTCCTTGATGTCCTCCGGCACGGTCTCCGGATTGATCGAAGCCTCGACGGCGTAATAAGTGGAGCCGGTCGCGGAATCGGTCAGGCTGTCGCGCGAGATCGCAGACACCTGGCCGTAGATCGTCTGGCTCTGGAATTTCATGAATTGCGGCAGCCGGATCTCAACATCCGCGCCCATCTGCACGCGGTCGATGTCGAGCGGCATGATCCTGGCCCGTGCGACCAATTGGTCGGATTGCGGCGCGATGTCGAGCAGGGGCTCGCCGGGCTGGACAACGCCGCCCACGGTGAACACCTTCAGGCCCTGGATCGTGCCGGAGACGGGAGCGTGGATCTCGCCGCGCTTCAGCGCATCCCCGCTGATCACCACCTTCTGGCGCAGTTCGCCCAGCGTGGAGCGCACTTCGGTGAACGCGCTGGCGCCTTCCTGGCGGTATTCCTGCTTCAGCTGGTCGATGCGGGCGGCGACCTCCGACACCTTGTTCTGGGCCTCCTCGTGGGAGACCAGAGCCGCATCGAGCTGGCCCTGCGTCTGGATGAGCTGCCGTTCGAGCGCGGTGACGCGCGGCACCGGAACGAGGCCGCGCTTCATCAGATCGCGCAGCACCGGCAATTCCGTGTTGATCGACTTGATCTGGTTCTCGGCGGTCTTGCGGGCGATGACGGCCTGCTGGATCTCCTTTTCCATCTGCTGGCGCTGGGTCTCCATGACCTCGATGCCGGTCATCAGGCTCTTCTGGCGCGCTTCGAACTGTCGGCGACTGTCGTTGATCGAGGTCGCGATCAGGGGGTTGCCCTGCAGCGCCAGAACCTCTTCGGGGAAGGTGACCTCCTCCAGCATGTCGCGCTGCGCGATGAGGCGCGCCTCCATGGCCAGCGCGATGGCCAATTGCTCGCGGGTGCTCTGATCGGTCGCGGCATTGCGGGTAGGATCGAGGCGGATCAGGACATCGCCTTCCTTCACCGACATGCCGTTGCGCACGAGAATCTCGCGCACGATGCCGCCCTCGAGATGTTGCACCGTTCTGCGATTGCCGGAGGGCTCGAGCGCGCCGCCGGCCACGACGCCGGAATGCAGCTGCGCCAGCGCCGACCATCCGCCCATGACGACGAAGGTGAAGACCACGAGGAACAGGCCCACGCGGATGGTGGAGCGCCATTCGGCGGATGGTTCCGGATTGATGGCTTCGCTCGGCGGCAGCATCGTCATGGCATCAATTCCTCTGCGCCTCGGCCGTGCCCTGGATGACGGACAGCGACGGCGCCGCCTTCAGGCGCGGCATGCGGCTGGCGATGAGCTCGCGCGAGCCGAAGGCCTGCACCGTGCCACTGTTGAGGATCAGCACGTCGTCGCAATAGCTCAGGAGATTGAGCTTGTGGGTGATGACGACGACCGTGATGTCCATGGCCTGCAGCTTCTGCAGCATGAGCGCGAGCGCCTGTTCGCCCTGCGCGTCGAGATTGGCGTTCGGCTCGTCCAGCACGACGAGCTTGGGCTCGTCATAGACGGCGCGGGCAAGCGCGATCCGGTGGCGCTGGCCGCCCGACAGCACGTGCCCGCCGGGGCCGACGCGGGTGCCGTAACCCTTCGGCAGGCTGCGGATCAGGTCCTGGATACCCGCAAGCTCGGCCGCGGCGATCACCTTGTGCATGTTCTGGCTGCAGGACGGATCGAAACGGGCGATGTTCTCCGCGATCGTGCCGGGCAGCAGCTCGACCTCCTGGGCCAGATAGCCCAGATGAGCGCCGAGAAAATCCTGGTTGATGTGGTTGATGTCGTGGTCGCCGATGGATACCTGCCCACGGCGCGGCCGCCAGATGCCGACGAGAATGCGCGCCAGGCATGATTTGCCGGCCCCGTTCGGCCCGACCACGCCGAGCACGCGACCCTGCGGCAACGCAAACGAGATGTCGTTCAGGATGATCCGATCCTCGCCCGGGGCGGAGGCGAACACGCGCTGCACGGCCAGCGTGCCGTCAAGCGCGGGAACGGCGAATTCCGTGCCCTGCTGCTCGGCATCCGACAGAAGGTCGTCGAGCCGGCGGAAGGCCGCCGCGAATCCGGTGTACATCTGCCAATTGGTGACGATGCCGACGATGGGATTGATGCCGCGCATCATGGCGATGGTGAGAACGATGAGGCCGTTGAGCGCCATCTCGTTCTGCACATAGAGAAAGCCGCCGACGCTGAACAGAAGCACCATCTGGGAGTTGCGAATGAACAGCAGGGCGCCGGCAATGTAATGGGTCCGGCCCTGGCTGACGTCGCGCCAGCCCAGCATGGCGTTGTGATACGAATACCAGCGTTCCCGCAACACGGGCAGCATGCCGAGCGCCCGAACCGATTCGGAGTTCTGCGCCACGGACATGCTGAACTCGTTCGCCGCCTGCGACGATTTCTGCTGCTCCTTGGAATGCTCCCGGCTGAGCCGTTCATTGCTCACCGACAGCAGGGCCGACACCATCCAGACCACGATGGCGAGGACGACGAACACCCAATGGACGAGCGCCATGATGAGGATGAAGAAGGGCGCCCACATCGCATCCATCAACGTGGTGACGGGGCTGCCCGACAGGAAATCGCGCGTGGTGTTGAAATCCTGCACGGCGCTGAAGGCGGCGGCGCGGCCGCGCATCTGGGAGCGGCTCACGGCATCGAACACCCGGCGGCTGAGGCGCCGGTCCAGATCGATGCCGAGGCGGGCGAGCGCCTTCTTCCGCAGCATTTCCAGCGTGCAATAGATGAAGATGAGGAAGAACGCGATAAAGGCCAGGCTAAGGAGCGTGGATCCGCTGCGGCTGAGCACGACCCGGTCGAGAACCTGCTCGGCGAACAATGGCGACGTCAAAGCAAGAACCGCCATCAGAAAGCTGAAAAAGATCAATACACCATAAGCGGGCGCAAGTATCCTCAGCTCCCGCTTAAGTGGTGACGTCTTTTCCGTGTTTGCTGCTGTCTTCATTCCAGCTCGCCCTTGCGGTGCAATCAGCACGCGCCGTTCCAGTCAGAACCCATCGAAGAGGCAGAACTGAGGCCGATCGCGTTGATAGAGTTTACATGAAACTGCGATCCGCGAAGAGAAGGATAATCTAAAAATATTCTAGTCTTTGACGTCTCGATAAAATCGTGAATGTCAAATGCAAATTCTGCATTGCAGGGGTGCGCCAAGACGTGAAGGGCGGGTGTAATTTCTGAGGGGCTGAATGCCGGTGTCGAGGCGGGTACCCCGAACGTGTAGAATATCAGGGCATTCCCGGCCGCGCCGTGCACCCTAGCGAAGGGTCAGTTCGAACAATAATGACTATAGTGTGAACACGACTAAACTTGCAACGATTTGAACATCGACATGTGAGGTTTACCGGGCTACCCAACTTGTGGTACGTAAAAGACCGAGTGCGGAAATATACAACAATTTCAATCCGAAACGTGCAGTGCGCGAGCGGATGTGCCGAATGAAAGTATTCGTGAGCCTTTGAGGGTTTCGGCTCATGAATAGTTGTTGCACGCGTGTGAGTTCAAATAATCGGCGGCAGAAAGGGGGTGTTCGATGGCCACTTATGATCTTAGCGGAGCACAGCTCGACGAGCGGCTCTCGTCAAACTTCGACGACGCTACACGAACCAATATTATCGACTATCTGAATGATCGTGGCGTCTTCGACGACGATACGGCCACGACCGAGGTCGACGGATACGTTTCTCCGACAGACGACGCGGAAGTCGTGCTGGTGGATCAGGCGTATCAGCCAAACGTGACGTTCACGGCGGATGACGCGCCGGACGCCTACATCGTCAACACCTCCAGCGACGCCCACGTCGTTGCCGGTTCTAACCAGGATCTCCTGGTCGCGACCGCAGGCGGCGACGACTACATCGAACTGACCGCGACGGGCGACACCGAAGTGTATGCCGGTGCGGGCAATGACACGATCAAGGCCGGCGGCGGCGCCGATACGGTGTTCGCAGGCTCGGGCGACGACTTCCTGGTCGCTGGTTCCGGCAATTCGACGCTTTACGGCGAAGACGGCGACGACATCCTCTTCGAGGACGGTTCCGACGGCAGCATCCTCGATGGTGGCGCGGGCAATGACACGATCTATGCCGGCGGCGGCGGTGGCGACACCCTGATCGGTGGCACGGGCGACGATTACCTTCAGGCGATCGACGGCAACAACCTGCTTCAGGGCGGCGCCGACGACGACATCCTGCTGGCGGGTTCGGGCAACGATACGCTGGAAGGCGGCTCGGGCAACGACACCCTGTTTGCCGGCACCGGCACGGGCAGCCTGTCCGGCGGCGAGGGCGACGACCTCGTATGGGGCAATGACGGCTACAGCATCGACGGTGGCGCAGGTAACGACACGTTGTGGGCGGGCACGTCCGAAGACGGCGGCACCCTCGTCAGCGGCGGCGCCGGCAATGACGAAATCCACGGTGGCGAAGGCAACGACACGCTGTTCGGCGGTTCGGGCGATGACGTCATCTACGGCAACAGCGGCAACAACGCGATCAATGGCGGCGAAGGTAATGATACCCTCGTGGGCGGCGATGGCGTTGATACGATCGCCGGTGGCGTCGGCGACGACCTAATCTACGGCTCGGCCGGAGGCGGTCTGATCCTCGGCGGCGACGGCGCAGACACCATTTATGGTGGCGATGTCGGCACCCAGATCTACGGTCAGGATGGCAACGACCTCGTCGAAGGCGGCGCTGGCAACGACACCATCTACGGTGGCGAAGGCAACGATACGCTGTTCGGTGGTGGCGGCGACGATCTGCTCAACGGCGGTGAAGGCGACGACTGGCTGCTCGCGGGCAGCGGCTCCGACACCCTGTATGGTGGCGACGGCAACGACAGCTTCATCAGCGGTGCGGATGCGGCCGAAATGCATGGCGACGCGGGCGACGACACGTTCTACATCGTGGGCGGAACCAACGACACCATCTACGGTGGCGAAGGCAACGACGTGGTGGACTTCTCGGTCGCTGGCGACGGCTACCAGACCCGTACCACCGCGGAATTCGAAGCAGCCAGCATCGACCAGTTGGGCAACGGCGTTACCCGCATCACGTTTGGCGACGGCCAGTCGATCGACGTGTCGGGCATCGAGACGCTCCGCTTCACAGACGGCGAGACGAACCTCAGCTGATCGCCCCCACGGGCACAGTTCGCAAAAATTCAAGGCAGGCGCTCCGGCGCCTGCCTTTCTTTTTGTGCGTCGGGATCAGGCTTTGCTCAGATAGATGCCGGACGGATCCCGGTCCCCGAAAGGGCGTATGGATCTATCGCCGGGCGATCGTGGGGCTTCGGCCCGCAATGTTGCGTGAGCGCTGCGGCATGAAACGGTCGATCAACGCAGCAAGGCCGATCGGACCCACGCAGAACAGGAAAAAGTCGAGGATCTTGTAGCTGCCGTCGCGCGCCCATTGCAGAAGCAGCGCGATCATCCAGAAATAGGCGCAGAAAAAATAGATCGAGACGTCCGGCCGGCAGAAACGGCGGAACATGCGTCCGTAGAACGCGCCCACCAGCCCCAGAGTGACGACGATCCCGGCATAGCCGAGGCTCATCCAGCCGTCCCCGACGAGCGAGGGCGTGCGCGAGGCGAACCGTCCATAGGCCTGCAGATTGACGAGGTTGACCGGCGAGCCCACCGGCTTGTCCGCCCAGATCGCGCGTGGGATGGGCTGGGTGAGAACGCCGAGATATTGCGTGAAATACGAGAAGGTGCCGCTGACCTCGGGCACCTTGCCGACGACATAGGTCAGAAACTCGAAATTCGCGAAGTCCGGATGATTGCCGAACGACGAATCGCTGAGGCTGACGTCGAGATCGAAATCACCCGCCAGGATGGCGTTGCGATTCTGCCCGACGACGACAAACCCCAGCAAAGCCACGACGATGATGAGGTAATGGCGCACGCGGAAGGTCATCTGCCGCCGTGCGTAGAGAACCGCCAGGAGCGTCACCAGCACGCCGATGACCAGCGGCCAGCGTTCGCCGAGCTGCAACGCCACCAGCAGGCAGAACGTGAGCGGACCGTACGACCACCAGCGATTGCCCGTCGCCACCGCGAAGAACAGGCTGAACGGAAACGCCATGTAGCGCGCAAACAGCACATAGGCCGTGGTGTCGGTGAGGAGGCGCGCGCCCGTCGTCGGATCGATCGAGATGTTGAGCCGGCTGAGCTCGAACAGCACGTCCGTGTCGTAGGCCTGCCGCATCGTGAAGGCGAGGAAGAAGGAATAGAGAATGAGAGGCGACAGGATGAGCGCCGCCGCCGCGACGCTCGTCACATGGCGCTGCGTGATCGGGGGCGTCGCAAGCGTCGGAAAGTGCGGGCGGAAGCCGAGCGCCGCGATGTAGGCCAGCGTAAAGGCCAGAAGCCCGAGATCGGCCACGAACAGGGTTTTCAGGAAAACCCCTTCGTCCGGGTGGAAACCCATGAACAGGAATTCGGAATCCAGCCCGAACAGATGCACCGCCAGCGGACGCTGCACGAACACCATGAAATGGAAGGCCAGATAAATGAACAGGCCCGAATAGACGTTGGCATAGCCCCGGTAGAACAGGACGCTGCACAGCAGCAGAAAGAAGAAGGTGTGGGCGGCGAGCGCGAATCCGATCATCTCACATCATAGTCCGCGTCGCGTGCGCCCGCTCGGGGCTTTGCCGGTGTGGCCCGGCCGGTTCGTGTGCGCCGCCGATCCATGCGGCGAGGTGCGCGGCAAGGCTGCCGGGATCGTTCAGCCGATCCGGCGTGAGATGGAGATCGCCGACGGCGATGCCGGCCGGCCCGGACCATGAGAATCGGGCAAGCGGCAGCGCAAGCTGCACGCAGGCCGTTTCAATCGGGTGTCCGAACAAGGGCTTGTCGGGCAGGATCAGGGCGTGAGTGATGCCGTGCTGGCGCGTGGCTTCCGCGATGTCGCCCGGCAGAACGGGGCCGGTGACGAAGGTGTTCGGCACCTGCATCAGGGCGAGATCGTCGAGCGTGCGCCCGATCACGACCAGGCCCAGCTCGGGCAAACGAGCGGAGAGCTCCCGGATCAGGACGTCGAGCGCACGAAAACTGGCCGCCGAGCCTCGAAGAGGCACGATACCGAGGCGGCGAGGGCCGTCGGGAGCTGAGGCGACGCGAGGGCGCGCGGCTGCCGCGACTTCGTGGATCCGTGCCGCTGGGAAAACATCGCGGGCGAATGCGGCGGCGGAAGAGTCCGGTGCGAAAAGGCGACGAGCCTGCGGAATAGTGGCCACCTCCGCGTCGGCGATCAGGACGTCGAAGCCGCGACCAAGCCCTGCGAGCTCCGCCATGAGATCCGGCCCGATGGCGGATGGCTGCGTGATTTCGATACGTGTGTGGGGCCAGTTGCGGAGCAGAGCTCTGAAACAGGCGCGTTGCTCTGTGTGACCGAAGTCGACACAGGCCGCGTGAGGCAGCCCACCGTCTGGCCCCGTGAGTTTCAGCTCGTCGCCGTCGACCTCCACGATCATCGCCGATTCGTTCTGCTCAGCGAGGCGACGGGCGCGTTCTTCGGCGATCAGCCGGTAGGTGCCGGGGCCGGTGAAAAGCAGGCAATCGGGCGGCGACAAAGCGGGCAGCAGATGCCGTTGCAGCGCCGACCGCGCCGGAGCCAGGGGATCGAGCGCCAGAAAAGACGCGCATTCCGCGCGGTAATCCGGAAAGCGGCGTTCCAGAACCGCGAGATTGCGCACCACGAGCGAGCGCTTCTCTCGCCGGAACGAGCGCGAGCCTTCATGCCCCACATAGACGTTTCCCGCGCAGACGCTGCGCAGACCAACCCGCCGGCCGCGCAGGCACCAATCGACGTCTTCGAGATAGCCGCGATGATAATCGGCCGAGAGCGGCCCGACCGCATCGAGGAAAGTGCGCGTCACGTAAAGGCAGAAGCCGATGCCGTTTGGAAGATCGATGATGTTGTCCACGTTCGCAGAAGCCGCCGACCGGTCGATCTCCGCCACCGCCTCGCTTGCTGGCAGGGGATTGCTCGTGAAGGGCACCGGCAGGCTCGTGAACTCGCCATTGTTGGATAAGGGGGTGACGGTGCCGATGTCCGGCGCGGAATGCGCGGCGGCGGCCAACCTCTGGATCGCGCCCGGCGGAACGATGGTGTCGGCGTTGAGGAGGAGCACGTCGCCGCCGATGGCGCAGGCGAGGCCGCGATTGACGGTCTCGACGAAACCGAGGTTTTGGCTGTTGCGCACAAGGACGACGTTCGGTGTAAGCGCAATGCGGGAGAGCAGATCGCCCATCGCGGGCTCGGGGGCCGCGTCGTCCACGATCACAAGCCGCCAATCGGGGTGGGAGGCGAGTTGCGGCACGACGCTGTCGAGGCAGGCCGTGGTCGCCGGCACGTCGGCATAGACCGGCACGATGATTGTGAGCGAGGCCGTGTGGCGTGGATCTTCATTGGGACGCGCAAAGGCAGACGCGCCGAACCGGCTCGAATGGAAAACGTCGCCGTTCTGCGAAAGAGAGACGCTGAGGATCCGGCTGTCGGGCGGCAGGGAAAGGTGGAAGCCGGCGGCGGATGGAAAGACTTGCCCCAGCGGGTGACGCGGATCGGCGGCGCGGGCATGTCGCAGCACGCCGGAATCGGTTTCGATGTGAATGTCGAGCGGGGCCTTGTCCTGCCAGGCGGCCCAGCCTTCGATGCTCTGGCCGATGACGGTAAGCGTGCCGATCGCAACCATGCCATCCCCTCGCAGGAGGATGGCGGCGCGGGCGAGGATCGCCGGATCGTGCTCGATGGGGATCAGCACCTGCGCCGCGATACGCGCCCGGTCCGGATCGGCCCACGCAAGAAGGCGGCGATTGGTGGCGAGGTCGTCGGGCGCGATCTCGATCGCGCGTTCGAGCGTCGCCAATGCCGCTTCGCGATGGCCAAGCCCGCGCAGAGCCTCCGCCAGCAGGTTGAGATGAGGGGGCTCGGCGCGCCGCAGAAGGCGGCAGAGGCGGTCCGCCAGCCGGAACGCGATGTCGTGATTTGACGAGCTGAGCGCGCGCACGACGCCGTGTTCCAGCGCCACGATGTGGGTGTCGACCTGGAAGAAGCCCGGATCGTCCGGGCGCATCGCCGTCACTTACGCCGAATTGGCGTTCGCTTTGCCACGAAAGACCCGGACCTTGGGAGAGGCAGCACCGCGTGTGGGCTTCGGCAGCGAGACCGGGGTGGGCGTGCGATAGGCGGGGGCTTGCGCAGGCTGCTCCGCGGCGGCCTCGATGCTGAGGCGAAGGCCCACCAGAGGCTCGTGCCGGGACGGGCCGGCCAGCTGAATGCGCGAGCCCGCCGAACGCTGCGTCGGCGAACCGAGAAAGAGGGCCTCCGCCACGAGCTTCTGCCCGGAGGATGCCCCGACAAGCTCAAGCGTGAGGCCGACGATCGGCATGGCGCGGCCACGGCTGCCGACAAAGGAGCCGAGACCCTGAAGGCCGGAATTCGTCACATTGCGCTGGCCGTAATGCGCCGCATAGCGCAAATCGAGCCCGGGCGGCCGGTTGGGCCAGTCGATGGCAATGCCCTCGATGCGCGAGGGGGCAGAGGGGCCGCCGGCCCATTCGTCCGAACCGACGATGACATCGCCCCGGCCCGCCACATGGGCGAGAAGGCTGATGCCGGATGCGATGCGCGCATTGCCGCGAGGGCCGGCGTCATCCGCAAAATTGATGGCCTGCGCCACGGGCGGCGCGACTCGTTGCGGCGCGGGCGGCGTGCCTTGCGTCAACGCTTCGATTTCAACCGAAGCGGCAACCGAACCATTCGGAACCGAGGGCGAAACGCTCACGGCAAGCTGGGCCGGCGCATCCACGCGCACGACGACGCACGCGCCGGGCCGCCACAGTGCAGCGTCCCGCGAATCCGGATGGAGGATGGACTGGATCTGGCGCTCGCTGCCCGATGCCGGGGTCACCCGCACGCTCGGCGCGTTGGTCCGATCATCCGCGCTTGCGTATCGGATGAGAAAAAGGCCTCGCCTGAGGTCGATGATCTGTTGCCGTGACAAAACCGAGCACCCCATGCCGCTTCATCTATTCATACTATCGATTGGCCAGTGTTCCAAGACGAAGAGGCGGAAGTCTCTCGAGACCTTTTGATGACAATCAGAAGTATTGGGGTCTGATGCAGGCGGATCATCTTATGGTTGTGGTGGCTGGACGGAGCCAGAAGGCCATCGCGCGCCGCGATCCCGGGGCGGCCACGCGAGAGCCGTTGTCGCGAGATCACCAAGAGCGAGGGCAGGATGATGGTAAGGGTCCGACATCAGGGCCTGGCCCCACCTTTCGCGCAGGCGCTCGATCTCGGCGGACCCCGGAGCCGGGATGTGATCCGACGTCATCACTGCGTGAGGCGTGACGATGAGGCGCTCGCCCCGCTCTCGCATGCGCAGGGCCAGATCAACGGAGAACAGATCGCGCGGGAAGACCTGAGCGTCGAAGCCGCCGGCGGCGAGGGCGCCGGCACGGTCGAGCATCAGGCAGGCCGCGCCGGCGGCGCTGCGCTGATGAGCGACCCGCAGGACGTCGCCCGGTCCGTTCTGGCCGGCACGTGAATCGATGAAAGGCGAGGCAATCGAAAAAGCCGGGCCAAGTATGAGGCCGGCTTGAAGGATCGCGCCCCCGGCGTCGGCGATGACGGGAGCCGCAGCTGTGCAGCCATGTCCGATGCGTGACGCGAGTTCGTCGAGCCAGCCCTCGCTGGCCGCCTCAATGCCGTCATCCAGCAGGCAGACGAGAGGGGTTTTCGCGGTCCGCAGGCCCAGATCGAACAGGCGGGCGAGGCTGAAGGAGCCGGGCGCATTCAGCACCGTCGCGAGTGGCGGAAGATTGCCGAGAAGGGCGTGTGTGGCTGGGTCGGTTGATGAATTGTCGACGATGAGGATCGGTGCGGCACGGGCTTCCGCTGCGGGCATGATCGCCGCCAATGCCCGTTCCAGCCGTGCGGAACTGTTGCGGCCTGCGAGGAGAAGTGTGACGTCTCCTGCCGGGCGATGGCGGCGGATACGGATTGCCGGCAGAACCGACGTGCCGGACATGGGCTCGATTTCAGCGCGAACGCCGCTGTCCGTGAGGTGCTGGGCACTGGCTCTCAGAAGGGTGTCGGTGCCCGCCAGCAAAGCGTGGGACGGGATGGCAGCGACCGGAACCGGCAGATGCGCCACGGCTTCGGCCGGGCGATCCGTGCCGAGAATGGCGAGAAAGAGCGCGAACGGAGTGTCGGCTCCGTCGTCCAACGCGGCCAGAACATCATCCCGGCGTGCGGCGAACAGGCGCGCGGCATAGCCCTGCTCCAGATGGCGCTCGTAGTCGAATGCCGGAAAGAACAGGGGAGTGACGCCCCCGTTCGGCTGGAGAATGTCAAGGTCGCCATAGACGAGCTTTGTCTCGGGATGCGCCTCAAGAACGCCGGCCATGCGGTCGGCGCTGCCGGGTTCGAGCCGTGCCCCCTCCGGGCACAGGACAACGATGCCGGGGCCGGCAGGATCGGTCCCTATGACCTGCCGGAGTTCGTCCGCGTCGAAACTCAGTCCGTCGCCGGCTGGGAGGACCGCGACGCGATGGGGCACGGCCAGCGGAGGCGGCAGGGGAAAGCGGCTGCGCCATTGCGGATAATCGCGCAGGGGCAGCGAGGCCGGAAACAGGCGGTCGAACAAAGCGGCGCGGGCGTCTTCCTCCGGCGCATCGTCGTGCTTCGCAAGCCAGGACCGCAATCCGTCGGCGAAGGCGATGAAGGTGATGGGGCTGCCGCGCAGTTCGCGGCCCGTCTCGTCAAGGAAGGAGACGCGCCGCATCCGGCCATCGGCGTAGTGTTCGGGCAGATGCACGTCGAAGGCACGCAGCGGCCGGGGATCGCGCGAGCCGACGAAGGTATGCGTCCAGCCGCTCGGGCGTGCCCGCGCCACCGTAAGCCCTTCCACCAGCACATCGACATGGGTGCGGGCGGGGCGGTTGGTGCCGATCGTGCCGCGAAAGCGCAGGCCGCCGAGCCAGCGGACGTCGCCGTTGCCGAGAGGATCGCCGGAGGGGTGCCGGGCTTTGTCGGCAAGTGTGATCGGCGTGCCGACGGCGATGTCCAGATTGGCGAGGCGTGCCTCGACGTAGGATGCATCCGCCAGTTCGTGATCGCGCAGGAGAACGCTGAAGCCGTGCGACAAGGACAGGTCCGGCGCGGGCTGATCTGCCCGCACCAGCCGCAGAGGTAGATTGTCGATCAGCACCTCGACCGTGAAATGGCGATCGGGATTCATCGGGTCGAAGGCGAAACCGCAGAAGAGGTGCCGGTCGGCACGCTGAAACCTGCTCTGCAATCCGTCCGGGGCGTCGGTCATCGCGTCATCAACGGCACAGGACGAGCAGCGAACTGCCACCGAGAAGGCGCACCGCCCAGTCCGGATGGATTTTAAGGGCAAACGCGCGCAGCCAGCCCACGAAGCGGCTTCGGCGCGTGCGCCCGGGCGCGTCGACGGCGGCATGCGTGTAGCGCCAGTCCAGCACCTCGTAACCAGCGTCGTTCAATGTCGCGAGCGCTGTTTCCTTGCTGAAATAATGAAGGTGGCCGACCTTGCGGCGTGCATGGAGCAGGGGGCCGCTGGCGCGCAGCACGGTCTGCACGGACAGATCGAGCGGGAGGTGAATGATGTGGTGCTCCGCGCGCGGGCGCAGGGCCCGCAGGAAGCCCAGATAATCCTCCACATGCTCGACGACATCGAGCGTCAGAAGAAGGTCGTAACGATCCCCGGCCTCGGTGAGGTCTTCGAAGCGGAACCGGACACGGTCATTGGCGCGCGCGGCGCAGCGCTCATAGGCCAGCGGCGATACCTCGTAGCCGGTGAACGTGCTGTCCGGCAAAGCCTGCGCCAGCGCGTGCAAGACGAGCCCGCCGCCGCAGCCGACTTCGGCGATGCGGGAGGGCTGCATCCCGGCCGCCGACAGAAGCCGCAGGACATGGCCGGCTTTCCAATCGGAATCCTCCTCGTGCCAGCCAGGGTTTTGGGCCAGATAACTGCCGTCGTGATAGATCGAGCCGTCGGCGCGGGAAGCGGGCATGGAGGATCACGGGGGTGCTGAAACGGCGAGATCAGCGCTCTCGCAATGAAAACTACGCGAGGGGCCACCGGGCGTCCATAGACCCGCGCGCCGCTGCGAACCATAGTGCGCCCGGCGGGTGATTCCCTCGCCGGCGCAATCCGTTGGCAGATGATGGCGAGGATATGAGCGAGCAGGCGGCCCTTCCGAACTGGCAGCAGAACGCGGCCGAGTTGGCCGCGCAGGTCGCGGCCCGGCGCAGCCCGTTCAAGATCGTGCTGAAGACGAAGGACGACCCGGCCTTCCTGCGCCTGTGGCTGGCGCATCACCTCGCCTTCATGCCCGACGGGGCCATCCTGGTGATGGACAACGGGTCCACGTTGCCCGAAGTGCACGATATCTATCGGGAGAATGCGGCGCGGATCTTCGCCTTCTCCTACACGGGCTTCCACAACAACCTTCACCGCTACGAGATCTTCCCGGATCTGTACGAGGCGCTGCGGGCCTCGTGTGACGCCTATCTTTTTCTCGACACCGACGAACGGCTCTACGTGCCGGAGCGCGATGGCGATGAGGTGCGCATGGCGGTGGACCCGATACGGGCCATGGCGGCCCTGCTGGAGCGCGGCGGCGATGTGTTTCCCGGCCTGTGGCTGCACAATTACCTGCTGTCAGACCGGCATTTCTTCATCAACGATTATCCGGACCGGCTGCGCGACGGCCTGGTCTGGGGCAAGCCGATGCTGGCCTCGCGGCGCCCATTGCGGGGCGAGTTGAACCACAATGTGCAGGCGCTGGAGGGCAATCCGGACGCCGGGATCGGCGGCGGCATCGTGATCGCGCACATGACGCGGCTCGATCTCGATCAGCGCATCGGCACCAACATCCGCAAGCTCATCGCCCGGAAGGTGATCGCGGGTCCGGATGAGATATGGCCGCTTCTGGAAAGGCGCGGAGAGCCCGGAATCGAGGGCAATACCAAGCTCTACCTCGATGAGATCGCGGGCCTGCGCGGCATGTTGGCCCATGCGCCGCAGCCTCCGTCATCGACGCCGCGGGGTTGCTTGACGCTGAACCACGCCCAGGAGTTGCAATTCTTCGATCAGGATGGACGAAATCAGTTCAACCGCTTCGTCGATGACGCACAAACCTGTTGGCGATCGTTGAATCTTCGTCCCTAATAAAGCTACATCGGACGGCCACGAAGCGGGCGTGGCACCATGGGGGCATGGCCATGAATCCGGTTCAACTGATCAAGCCCAGGCGTTTCGGTGACGAGCGGGGCTGGTTCACGGAAGTCTACAGCGAACGGGCCTTTGCTCAGGCGGGCATCGAGGTTCGCTTCGTTCAGGACAATCATTCCCTGTCGCGCCCGGCAGGTGTGCTGCGGGGCCTTCATTTCCAGACGCCGTCCCACGGCCAGGACAAGCTGGTGCGCTGCGTGCGCGGCCGCATCTGGGACGTGGCGGTCGATGTGCGGAAGGGATCACCGACTTTCGGGGATTGGGTTGGGGCCGAGCTTTCGGCCGAGAACGGCCACCAATTGTTCGTGCCGATCGGTTTCGCCCACGGCTTTGTCACGCTCGATCCCGATACCGAGGTCACCTACAAGGTGTCCGATTTCTACGCGCCGGAATGCGATGGTGGTATCCGCTGGAACGATCCCGACATCGGCCTGCCCTGGCCGGTGCCGGGGCCACCGATCCTGTCGCCCAAGGACGAGATCCTGCCGCTGCTGGCGGATTTCGACAGCCCGTTCGCCTATGATGGAAATCCGCTGGAGCCGATCGACTCCTGATACGAACCGAACACGAGCAGGAATGATATCATGCGCGTTCTCGTCACCGGCGGCGCCGGCTTCATCGGTTCGGCTCTGGTGCGCCATCTCCTGGCGCAGCCCGATTACGAGGTCCTGAACTTCGACAAGCTGACCTATGCCGGCAGCCTGACCTCGCTCCATTCGGTGGATTCAAATCCGCGCTACCGCTTCGTGCAAGCCGATATCTGCGATGCCGAGGTGGTGGGGCGCACGCTGGCGGACTACCGGCCGGACGTGGTGGCGCATCTGGCGGCGGAATCGCACGTCGATCGCTCGATCGACAGCCCCGGCGCCTTCATCACCACGAATGTCGTCGGCACCTACACCATGCTGGAGCGGGCGCTGGCCTATTGGCGGGGCCTGCCGGAGGCCGAGGCGGCGCGCTTCCGCTTCCACCACATCTCCACCGACGAGGTGTTCGGATCGCTCGGGCCGGACGGCTTCTTCACGGAGGAGACGTCCTACGATCCCCGCTCGCCCTATTCGGCGTCGAAGGCGGGCTCGGACCATCTGGTCCGCGCCTGGGGCCACACCTACGGCCTGCCGGTACTAGTCACGAATTGCTCGAACAATTATGGGCCGTTCCATTTTCCGGAAAAGCTCATCCCGCTGATGATCATCAAATGCCTCGCGGGCGAGACGCTGCCTGTCTATGGCAAGGGCGACAACATCCGTGACTGGCTGTTCGTCGAGGACCATGTGGCGGCGCTGCAGGCAGTGTTCGAAAAGGGCGTCCCCGGCGAGACCTACAACATCGGCGGCAATTCCGAGCGCACGAACCTGCACGTGGTTGAGACGATCTGCTCGGCGCTCGACGAGCGTCGGCCCCGGGCGGACGGCAAATCCTATCGCGAGCAGATCGGCTTCGTGGCCGACCGGCCGGGCCACGACCAGCGCTACGCGATCGATGCCTCGAAGATCCGTGACAAATTGGGCTGGTCTCCGCGCGAAACGTTCGAGACGGGCATCGCCCGCACGGTGGATTGGTACCTCGCCAATGAAGGCTGGTGGCGCGAGATCCAGGCGCGCAGCTATGGCGGCGAACGCCTCGGCCTGAAGAGCGCCTGATGGACATCCTCGTCACCGGCGGCGCGGGACAGGTCGGGCTGGAGCTTCAGCGTTTTGCGTGGCCGCAGGGCATCAACGTGGTGGCGCCCGGGCGGGATGAGCTGGATCTGGCGCGGCCCGACAGCATAGAAGCCTATGTCGCCTCGCGGCGCTGGGGAGCGATCATCAACAGCGCCGCCTACACCGCCGTCGACAAGGCGGAGTCGGAGGTGGCTACGGCGTGGGCGATCAATGCGCTGGCGCCGGCGGTTCTGGCTCATGCTGCGGCGCGGGTCGAAACCCCCATCGTGCAGGTCTCGACCGATTATGTGTTCGATGGCGCCAAGGACGGCATTTATCTGGAGAACGACCCGGTCGGCCCCGTCGGCGTCTACGGCGCGTCGAAGGAGGGTGGCGAACAGGCCGTGCGCACCGCCAATCCGCGCCACGCCATCGTGCGCACCGCGTGGGTGGTGAGCGCGCACCGCGCAAATTTCGTCAAGACAATGCTGCGCGTTGGCGCGGAGCGGCCGGTGCTGCGCGTGGTCGGCGACCAGCGCGGCTGCCCGACGAGCGCGGCGGATCTGGCGGCGGCGTTGGCGCGGATCGCTCTGCGGCTGGCGGATGATTCCGACGCGCCCGTGGGCACCTATCATTTCGTCAATGCCGGCGAGACCAGCTGGCACGGCTTCGCCGAGGAAATCTTCGCGCAGGCGCGGGAGAGGAACGGTCCGCAACCCGAGGTGCAGGCGATCACCACTGCGGATTATCCCACGCCGGCCCGCAGGCCGGCCAATTCGCGCCTGTCGACGGCGGCGATCGAACGGGATTTCGGCATCGTGCCGCGGCATTGGCAGGCCGCGCTGGCGGACATCATCGCCGAACTGATGGATTGATCACCGCGAACGAATTCGCGGCAAGGGGGCATCATGAAGGGCATCGTTCTGGCCGGCGGCTCCGGCACCAGGCTGTATCCGGCGACGCTTGCCATCAACAAGCAATTGCTGCCGATCTACGACAAGCCGATGATCTATTATCCCTTGTCGGTGCTGATGCTGGCGCACATCCGTGACATCCTGCTGATCTCGTCGCCGGAATACATCGACAATTACAAGCGCCTGTTCGGCAATGGCGAGATGTTCGGCATAAACCTGTCCTACGCCGTCCAGGAACGGCCGGAAGGACTGGCGCAGGCCTTCGTGCTGGGACGCGACTTCGTGGGCGACGACCAGGCGGCGCTCGTGCTGGGCGACAACATCTTCTTCGGCGCCGGCATGCGGCAGACCTTGCAGCGCGCCGTCGAGCGGCCGACCGGGGCGACGGTCTTCGCCTACCGCGTCGATGACCCGGAGCGCTACGGCGTGGTGCAGCTCGACGCGGACCGCCGGGCGATCAGCCTGGAGGAAAAGCCGAAAGAGCCGAAGTCGAACTACGCCGTGACCGGGCTCTATTTCTACGACAACCGCGTGCTCGACATGGCGGCCAGCCTGAAGCCTTCGGCCCGCGGAGAGCTTGAGATCACCGACATCAATCGCCTGTACATGGAGAAGGGCGAATTGTTCGTGGAGGAATTGTCGCGCGGCTATGCGTGGCTCGACACCGGCACCCATGACAGCCTGCTGGAGGCCTCCGAATTCGTGCGCGTCATCCAGCACCGGCAGGGCGTGCAGATCGCCTGCCTGGAGGAAATCGCCTTCCACAACGGCTTTATCGGGCGCGAGCAATTGCTGGCGCGCGGCCAGGCGCTGTCGAAGACCGCCTACGGCCGCTACCTGATGGAGGTCGCGAACGAGGATTAGGGCCCAACGGGCCGGAGAGCGATGATGACCTCGACGCCACCTCTTTCGACGCTTCCCACCGCGCTCGATGCGACCGCCTCCGGCTGGGCCGGTGCGGTGGAAACCGTGTCCCGCGATTTCGGAATCGGCGGCTGGCTGGTCGAGCGGCCGTTCTCCGGAACCCCCCAACGCATCGAATTGATGTGCGCCGGCCATCGGCTCGGATCGACCTATGCGATCGCCGCGCGGCCGACGGACGGCCAGATGGTGGAGCGCGCCGACTTCATCTTCCTGTGGACGCAAGTCGATGCGGGGGCGCTCGCCGCCCTCGATGACGTGGAGCCGAACACCCCCATCGATTTCGTGCTGGCCTCCGCCGAGGCCGGACTGACGGTGACGGCGGCGCGCGCACCGCGACTGGCGGATCTGCGAAAGCATCTGGCGAAGGCCGATCTCGACCGTCTGCGCGAGCGATTTCCGCTCCTGCACGATTATTCGGAGATCGCGGAATCGGGCCTGTTCGATGCCGACTTTTATCGGCAGGACCGGGATCTCGTTCCCGTTCGGGACGGCGATCTGCTGCGGCATTATCTGACCGAAGGCGAAGCGGAAGGCGCGCGGCCGAACCGTTTCTTCGACCCCACCTTCTATCTGAAGGCCGGCGGTGCGGCGGAAGGCGGTGCGCTCCGCCATTATCTGCGCTCCGGAGAAGCGGCGGGCTTCAGGCCCTCGGTCATCTTCGAGCCGGAATGGTACGCCGCGACCTATGGGCTCGACCTGTCGGAGGCCAATGCTCTTGCGCATTATCTACGCCATCGAGCGGGCAACGAGGTTTCGCCGAACCGCTATTTCGACCCGGCCTATTATCTGGGCGAGAACGCGGATGTGCGCAAAGCCGGCGTGGACGCCTTCGAGCATTGGTACGATTGGGGCATTCCGGAAGGCCGTAAGGGATCGGCCGAGTTCGACCCGGCCTATGTGACGCGGCGTTATCTGGGGCAGGGCTTGGGCCGCAATCCGCTCGATGCCTTCATGGATGTTGGCCGCGAGCTCGGTTGGAACCCGGTGATGGGGCGGGACGCGCCGTCGTTGCACCGCGAGATCGCCGAGAACAGCGCGCCCGGGCCTTTGTTCGAAACGCTCTCGCCGCCCGAGGCGGCCGAATGGCGCGCCAAGGTGCTGGCGTTCCACCTGCCGCAATTCCACGCCATTCCGGAAAATGACGAATGGTGGGGCGAGGGCTTCACCGAATGGCGCAATCTGGCGCGCGGCATGCCCCGCTTTCGTGGCCATTACCAGCCCCGCATCCCGCGCGATTTCGGGTTCTATGACCTGACCGACGGCGTGACCTTGCAGAAGCAGGTGGAACTGGCCGCCGCGATGGGCGTGCACGGCTTCTGCTTCTATTATTACAACTTCAACGGCCACCGCCTGCTGGAGACGCCGCTCGACGCCTTCGTCGAGGACCCCGACATCGAATTCCCGTTCTGCCTGATGTGGGCGAACGAGAACTGGACCCGGCGCTGGGACGGCATGGAGGACGAGGTGCTGATCCGGCAGGATTATGCACCCGAGGAAAGCGCGGCTTTGATCGCCGACATCGCCCGCTACATGGAGCGGCCGAACTACATCCGGATCGGCGACCGGCCGGTCTTCTTCATCTACCGCGCCGACATCATCCCCGATTGCGCGGCGACATTGGCGCATTGGCGCGACCTGTTCCGAAACGAGCACGGCCTCGATCCCATCATCGCCATGGCCCAGACTTTCGGCGTGACGGACCCGCGTCCGGACGGGTTCGACGGCGCGATCGAATTCCCCCCGCACAAGCTCGGCACGCATCTGCCGTGGATCAATTCCGAGCTCGAATTCCACGATCCCGGCTTCACCGGCAATGTGCGGTCCTATCCGCAGGCCGTGGACCTGTCGCTGGCCGACCTGCCGGGCGAATACCCGCTGATCAAGACCGCCTTTCCGATGTGGGACAACGATGCCCGCAGGCAGGGCACGGGCATGTGCTTCCACGGATCGACGCCGGAGGAGTTCCGCCGCTGGGTGGCCGGGCTAACGGAGATCGCCCAGCGCCAGCCATTCTTCGGCGAGCCGCTGGTGTGCATCAATGCCTGGAACGAATGGTGCGAGGGGGCTTATCTCGAGCCCGACTGCCATTTCGGCCATGCCTATGTGAACGCGCTGGCGCGTGCCGTGGCCTTGACGCGGCCCGCCGTGAACGTGTCGAGGATCGTGCTTGTCGGGCACGATGCCTTCCCGTCGGGCGCGCAGCAATTGCTGCTCAATCTCGGCCGCGTGCTGAAGCGCCGCTTCGGCATCGAGGTGCAGTTCGTGCTGATGGGCGAGGGCGCTCTGCTGGGTGAATACAGCGCCATCGGCCCCACCCATGTGGTGCGCGACACGCCCGCCAAATGGAAGGCGCTCGGCCGCCATCTCGCAAAGCTCAAGGCGCAGGGCTACGAGGCCGTCATCACCAATACGGTGTTTTCCGGCGCGGCGGCGGGCGTGCTGGCCGATCTCGGCTTCGAGGTGTGCTCGCTCATCCACGAATTGCCCACCATCGTGCGCGAGCGGCACGGCGTGGCGGAATATGAGCGCATCCGCGACCGCGCGGGCCTGACCGTATTCCCCAACCGCTTCGTGCAGGGCGAAGTGTCCGCCGCGTTCGGCGCGCCGCGGGGCCGCCAGCTGGTGCGCGCGCAGGGCAAGTACAAGAAGGTGGCGGTGCCGCCGGACGCCCGGCAGAAGGTCCGCGAGGAACTCGGCCTGCCGGCCTTCAGCCGCATCGTGATGAATGTCGGATACGGCGATTTCCGCAAGGGCATCGACGTGTTCATCCAGGTCGCGGCGCGGCTGGCGGGCACCCACCCCAACATCCATTTCGTGTGGGTGGGCGACCGTGACCCCGCAATGGGCCTGTGGCTGCAGCGCGAGATCGAGGCACGGCGGCTGACCAACGTCCATTTCGTGCCGTTCACGCGCGAGGTGGGGCGTTATCTCGGCGCAGCCGATCTGTTCTTCCTGTCCTCGCGAGAGGACCCGTTCCCGTCCGTCATTCTGGAGGCCCTGGCCTGTGGCCTGCCGGTGGCGGCGTTCGATTATGGCGGTGGCCATGTCGAGATGCTCGACGACCCGGCGCTGGGCGTGCTGATGCCGTTCATGGACGTGGAAGCCAGCGCCCGGATGATCGCCGCGCGCGCCTACGATCCCGCCCAGGCCGCGCCCCGTCGAATGGCCTATCGCAAGGAATTCGTGGAGGCCCGGTTCGGCTTCGAGGATTACGCGGCCGATCTGCTGGCGAACCTGTCGTCCGCCTACAGGACCGTGTCGGTCATCGTTCCGAACTACAATTACGCCCGCTATCTCGAAGCGCGGCTCGGCTCGATCCTCGACCAGGCCTATCCCGTCTTCGAGATCATCGTGCTGGACGATGCATCGACCGACGACAGCCTGAGCGTGGTCGAATCCATCGGGCCGAAGCACCGGCGCACGCTGCACCTGCATGTGAACCGCACGAATTCCGGCAATGTGTTCCGTCAGTGGAAGACGGGGCTCGACCGTGCGACCGGCGAATATGTCTGGATCGCCGAGGCGGATGATCTAGCCGACCCGGACTTTCTCGGGCGGATGGTGGCGCATCTTTCCGCAGCGCCCGATGCCGGCTTCGCCTTCTGCGATTCACGCGCGATCGATGCCGAGGGCGGGGCGCTCTATGACAGCTACAAGGGCTATTACGCCGAGCGTGGCGACCGGGGGCTCGACCGCGACGGCGTGTTCGAGAGCGCGGAATTCCTGCGTCGCTTCCTGGGCGAGCGCAATCTGGTGCTGAACGCCAGCGCCGTTCTGTGGCGGGCGGACCATCTGCGCGAGATTTTCGACACGCTGGGCGAGGAAGCGTTCTCGTTCTCCTGCGCCGGCGATTGGCGCATCTATCTGGAAAGCTGCCGCCGTGGCGCGGACGTGGCCTATTGCGCCGAGGCGCTCAACGTCCACCGCCGCCACGACGACAGCGTGACCCACTCGCTCGACCGATCGCGCCATTTTGCCGAGATCGAGCGCATCCACGATCTGGTTCTGGCCAATTTGCCGGACGATGCGGCGCTGGCGGAGGCGATCCGCCGCCACGACGAAGAACTCGCCGAGCATTGGGGCGTACGCCCGCGTGAGGACGCCGAGACGGTGTGATCAGGCCCCTTTGCTGCGGGCGTGAAGACGATCGGCGAGCGCGGCGGCAGACGCATCCCACGAGCGCTGGCGGCCGCGTTCGAGCGCGGCCAAGGAGAGGGCTCTCCAGCGTGCCGGGCTGTCGGCAAGATCGCAGATCGCCCGGGCGAAACCCTCGACCATCGCCGCCTCCGGCCCTTCCTCGATAAGCAGGCCGTCGGTGCCCGGGATCACTGCCTCCCGCAACGCGCCGACATCGCTCGCCACCGGCACGCAGCCGAACGCCTGCGCTTCGAGCACAGCGAGCGGCACGCCCTCCCAGCGCGAAGGCTGCACCAGGACGTGGCTGCCCCGATAAAGCGCGGCGAGGCGTTCGGGATCGGATGTCGGCGGCTCGATCTCGACGCCGAGCTGCGCGAATTGCGCGGGCCAGTCCTCGCCCCCTCCGTCCAGCACCGGGGCACCGATCACGCGCCATCGGATGTCCGGCACACGTTCGCGCGTCTCGCGGACGATGGCGAGCAGGCGGTCGATGCCTTTCTGGCGGTCGAGCCGGCCGAGAAACAGCACGCCGAAAGATGACGGTGCGGCGGTGTCGGAGCGGTGCCTTCGCAAGCCTTCGATCCCGCTTTCCTCCGGGCGGATCACAGGCGCGTTTGGGATGTGCAGGCACTTGCTGCGCGGCACGCCGAGCGCGGAGACGAGATCGAGCACCTGTTCGGAGCATCCCAGAACGAGATCGTAGGCCTGCTCGAAGGCGGCGCCGACATAAGGATGCCCGACCGGCCGGCCCGAAGGCGTGCGGTCGACGACATGGAGGTAGCAGGCGGTGAGAACGCCCGCCTGGCGCAGGCTGCCGATCACCCGGTTCGCGGCGAAGGCATGGCAATTGATCACGGCGTCGAGGCCGAGCAGGAGGCCCCGCAGGCGTTCGGACAGGGCGACATCGTCGTATTCGAGCGCGACGTCATGCCCGTCGATGCGGTGCGGTCCGCCCCAGATGGGAAGGTTTGGATCAGCCAGGAAGGTGACGCTGCGGAACGGGCCATCCACCACCATCTCCGCCGGCGCATGATCCGAATGCAGGAGGTAGAGATGGCAATCCACGCCGCGCGCGGTGAGGGCCTTCGCTACGCAAAACGTGGCCCGTTCCACCCCGCCGAAGGATGCGAAGGGCAGAACAAACCCGACTTGCGGAGGTCCGTTTGCCGGGCCGATGCGCGGCAGAAGCACCTCGGCCCGGCAGACGCGGCGCATATGGCCGTGGAGATCGCGCTTTCGGGGAAGTTCGCGCTCGCGCCACGCCCAGCGCGATCCGGCGGATGCGGACGGCGAATGGCTGATGCTCGACCAGAGTGCGCCGAGGGCTTTTGACGGCGCGGTGGGTTGCGGCCGTGAGGGAATGGCGATCCGCACATGCCGGCGGCCGGCCGGAAGAGGCGCCGCAGGAAACAGCGCCTCGAAACGCGCCGGACCCACCATGCCGAGCAGGGAGATCAGGCGCTCTGTGGCGATGAACCAGCCGTCGGCGGCGACGCTCTCGCCCTCTGCGGCGGCCCCGAGCCGAAGTCCGGGATTCGGCGATCCTGAGAGCACTACGGGAACCGCGAAGGGCTCGTCCAGCGCCGCGCGTTCCAGCAATGCGAGGGTGGAGTGAAGGAGACGCGCCTGCCGCAAATCGTCGAGGGCGCGCGGCGGAAGGATGAGCAGGAAGGGCGGGACGTCCTCGCGCTCCGGTTCGATGCGGCCGGCATGGAAGAGGCGGACAAATTCGGCACGGTCGATCGTCCGGGCCGGCAGATCGGGATCGGTGGCGAGGAGGAACGTTCCACCATCGGCGGTGATGGCAAAGCGCGGAACCTCGCCGTGCTCCTGCCGCATCAGGCCGCGCGGATCGTAGAGCGCGGCGTGCCGGGTCTTGAGGTGGGAGGTCAGGGCGTCGTGGCTGCGCGCCGCGCCGCTGAGCATGCTCTCCGCGCGCCGGCGATAATCAAATCCGAACCGGCAGGGCCGGCCGCGAAAGCCCTGCGCGATGGCCTGCAGCCAGAAATCCCAATCCTCATAGCCTTGCCGCATCGTCTCGTCGAACAGCACGCCGGCGTCGAACACGCGCCGGCGCACGAGGCTGCCGATCTCGCAGACATTCACCGAAATCCGATGGGTGAGGCTGCTGTAGGGGACGTCGTAATGGCCCGAGCCCGCCATGCCGAAGCGGTCGATCGGAGAATAGATCCAGTCTGCCTCGGGGTGGGCGTCGAGCTCCGCCATTGCGGTGCGCAGCGCCGATGGCGTGAGGGCATTGTCGGAATCGAGAAAGAACAGGGCCTCCACACTCGGCCATGCAAGCGCAGCTGCGATGCCCCGATTGCGGGCGCCGCTGAGACCACGATTGTCCTGCCGGATCACGCGGATGCGCGCATCGGCCTCGGCGAACATGGCCGACACGAGCGCGGTGTCCGGATCGGGGCAGCCGTCGTCGATGACCAGGACGGCGATCTCGAACGGGCAATCCTGCGCACAGACGCTGGACAGCGCCTCCGCGAGCAGGCCCGGCTGCCGGTAGGTCGGCACGACGACCGCGATGCGAGGGCCCGTCTGATCGGGCGTGCTCACAGCTCGATCCGGAAGCCGTGGAAGAACGCCGCGCGGGGTGGAGTGCCGCCTTCCACCAACTCGGCGGCGAGAACCAGCGTGCGAGCCGCCGAGCCCGCCGGGATCGACAGCGCAAGGCGGCCGGTGCCGTCCGGCGCGGGCGAGAGCCAGCCGGACATGCAGGCTCCGTCCTGCGGTCGTGACAGGGCGGCGATGGCTTCCTCCACGCTGGGGCCGACCGCCAGCGCAAACCGTGCATCGCCGGAGCCCTGCGAAACGATATCCGCGGAGACGCCGATCGTGTCGGCCGGCAGAATGGCGGGCAAAGCTCCGATGATCCTCTGGCCCGCTTGCGGCAGGCAGAGGATGCCCCCCGACGCATTGTCGTATCTGACGAGCTTTTCCGCGCGGCTGCCGGCAGGGCGCAGCTGGACCAGCGAGGACAGATCGCTCGCGGTGATCTCGCGGCGGACAGCCATGACGTCGGCCCGCCCGCGAGCGAGCGGCGCAACGGCAAAGCCGGGGCTCCCGGTCCAGATGCGCATGGCAAGCGGCGCATCCAGCGGAAGCGCCGTTCCACCATCGGCCCCGGCGCAATAGGCCGGAATCGGATGTGGCGTTGAGAGGCTGAGGAGGGGTGCGTTTTTCGCGTCCGCGATCCGGACTTCGAGGATCAGGCTGCGCGCGGTGCCCGCAATTGCCCGGCGCAGGGCGAACGGAGTCCAGCCGCTGGCGTCCGGCGGAAGAGGCCAGGCCGCGATTTCCTGATCGTCTTCCAACATGCGCAAGACGACATGGCCGACGCCCCCGCCAGCCTGCGGGAAATGCAGGGCGAAGGCGGCGAAGCCCAGGCTCGACACCGGCAATTCCTGCCGTATGACGGTGTCCGCCGTGCCGTCCGCAAGCGCCAGCGGGCGGCCCACAGGGTTCGAGAAGGCCAGGTGGAACGGCAGAAGACCGAGCGCCTGCAACCGGGTTTCGGTGTCGGCCATGGCGTTCTGCAGCACGCCGTGCTCGCGGCGCAGCGCGGCCAGCTGGCGGGAGAGGTCGACGAACAGGCGCGAGCGATCCGCGTCGTCCTCTCCGGCGTTCGACTGCGTCATGCCCGTGTTCCCGCCGCCAAGACCATGAATTTCCTTATCATCGCGGGCTGGTAAGTCCAGCGGCAAGGACATTGGTCGTGCCTTGAACACAATCGGGTTTTCTCTATCGTCCGCCCGCGCCGGGTGCGACTCAGCCCCACGCCACGATGAAGGATGTCAGCATGGCCGCAAGGAACCGGGATGACGAGAACGTGGCGCCGCGCGTGCTGAATGTCGGCAGCGGGCCGTATTCGCCGAAGAAGCTGCACCCGGCCTTCGCGCGGGCCGGATGGCAGGAAATCCGGATGGACGTCGACCCCGGCGCCAGCCCCGATCTGATCGGCGACATCACCAACAGCCAGGACCTGGTCGAGGCCGGAAGCTTCGACGCCGTGTGGTGCTCGCATGTGCTGGAACATCTGCACACCCATGAATTGCCGGGAGCGCTCCAGGAGATCCTGCGCATATTGAAGCCGGACGGCTTCCTGCTGATGAACTCGCCCGATCTCGAAACCGTGGCCGAACTCGTGCTCGAGCATGGGCTCGATCACGTCGCCTACCGCTCGCCGGCGGGGCCGATTTCGCTGCTCGACATCATCTACGGCCATTCGGCCTCCATCGCGCGCGGCAAACCCTATATGGCGCACAATTCCGGCTTCACGGCCGAGCGGGCGGGCGATCAATTGATCCAGGCCGGCTTCGAGACCGCTTTCGTGCGGCGCGGCGAATACATCGATATCTGGGCGGTGGGCCTCAAGAGCGCCGCGGCGCGCGACCGCATCCTGCCCATGCTCGCGGCGGGAGGCCTCGAGCTGGAAGAGGCCTGAGCAAATGCCCGGACGTATGTGTGCCGGGTGGCCGCATACCCTGTTCGTGGTATAATAGATGCTCGCTGTGACGGCGGCCGATCGTCAGCAGGTCCAACCAACCTGAGGACTGAACCATGCGACACTCCTCCATCATCTGCGCCTTGCAGATGCTAGCACTGGCAATTACCTGCGCCCCAGGCGCCAACGCCAATCAACCCGCTCCGGATGCCACATCGACGCAGCCCTTGATCTCCATCGACACCGACGAAAAAGTCCTGATCGCCGAAGATCCTTGCGGGATCATGGCCGTCCCGGATTCACCCGCGCGCGCTATGAGATTGCCGGATGGGCGGCTCTATCTGCTTGCTAGCCACCACAACAATGTGCCTGCCATCGGCGACACCTTCGCGTCAGCGGTTCTACAATGCGAGACTGCCGGCGGCGGTCTGAAAAGTGCTGACCCGTACGCCTTCGACGATTTATTCTGGGTGCAGGCCATCGCGCCGGGTGACAATGGCAGCATCGTCGGAATTGCCTCACACGATTACAACGGGCGTCGCCATGAAGGCACCTGCCGCAGCGACCGGCCAGGAGGGTGCTGGTACAGCTCCATCCTCCTGGCGATTGCGGACAGTCCGGAACAGCCGTTCAAGCTTCTTCCGATGCCGGAACGGCTCATTGCTGTGCCTCAGCAGCCTTATGACCCCGAAGGGAAGGCCCGAACGGGCTTTTTCACGTCGAGCAACATCATCTTCAAGGACGAGTATGCCTACATGTTTCTCTATGCTGAGAACACTGCGGGCATCAAATCCGGCAATTGCCTGCTAAGGTCGCGAAAGGACGATCTTCGCCAATGGCGCGCGTTCGATGGTAAGGACTTCACTGTCGATCTCAGCACAGCAGATAACAAGACGTGCCACGTTGTACATGGGCGAGGTATCAGCTCTCCATTCAGCGCCGTGGTGCGCAGGGAAGGGACTGGCCAGTGGATCGCTATCCTCCACCAGGGGCGGAAAGGTGAAGAGGAGGGGATCTATTACAGCGTCTCCGACGACCTTTTCTCCTGGAGCGAGAAGAGGTTTATTTTCAAAGCTGAATCTCCCTATCGCAACAAGGGGTGCAGCAATTTCTACGCTTATCCGTCGGTGATCGACAAAAAAAGCTCGTCACCAATATTGGATACTGTCGCGGATACACCCGAGCTTTTGTTGGCCAGGTTCAATTTCGAATCGTGTCGCAGAAATCATTCGAAGAGAAATTTGGTAAGCTTCCCTCTTAAGATCACAGGAGACTAGAGCATTACTGATTGTCGGAACGCGTCACCCGGTTGGTGAAACCCCGCGATTAATATCGCGGGGCTCAACGCTCGGCACGGGTAGAAGAGCTCGCTCTAAAAAGAGCGCCTTATTTGCTTTTGGTCGGAGAGGCGAATAATTTTTCTGCTTCGGCTATAAGCTTCGGCTCCGCCTGAAGAAAGTGTCTATAGACCTCTGAGAGCATAATTGAGCGTTTTTCGCCGATTAGATATGTGAAGCTTTCCAAGCGGTTTTTGATGTATTCTTTAATATCAAAAACATCATCAAATAATTGAAGCGATCCGAGCATATCCAGCATCAGTAAAGTTCTCATGCATTTTCCGCATTTTCCGCAGTTTTTCTCTCGTTCCGGATAGAGGCAAACATTGAGAAGTTTCTGTGCCGGGGGAAAGGCGGAAATTGCGCGTGTTTTCTCCAGGCGTTCGGCCTTTACTCCCCCGGACACAAGCTGGAAATCGGAGCAGCAAAAAACATAGAGGAGCAGAAGCTCTATTATGGCAGTATCTCTTATGCTGTTGTCCTTTAAATTAAAATGGCTAAAATCTTCAGTCGTCGAATAATAGTATACGCGAAATAGCTTTCTGAGAGACAGCACGCCAAACATGGTCTTGAAAAAATGTGTAAAAACATGGGGAAGGCAGAGTATTTCGTTCGCATTGGTCGATGTCTTGATGAGCGGTAATTCGAGCTCATCAGCCACAGCCTGGGCCCGTTCGTATATTGGGCCATCATTCCCGTACAGATAATTCCCGCAATATAGATGAGTTAAACCCATTGATACGTAGGAGGACGAGCTGTAAAGCATGGTGGTGTAAAAGCTGTCGACGCCACATGACATCCCGGTTGAGACCGCATTCCCACAGAAAAGCTTCGTGTGGGCGCTCGCGGCCTTAATAAAAGTTCTGTGCAGCCTCGAGTCATGGGCGCAAAGTTGCGGAATAAGAATTTCATTGATGTTGTGAAGAAATTCTTCAGTCACGGGGGCATCGCAAACGATGTCCTTTCCTGTGCGCATAGCAAGAGGCAGGAGAGCGCATAGGAAGGCATCAGACCGTTCGAACAGCAGAAATTGTCGATAAGCGGCGCTGGTCTCACACCAAAGAGTTTTTGATTCTCCATCGATCTTGACGTCGGCGTTCAAACTTACTTTGTCATCTGTTGCCGTGACGTAAGGCAGAGATATAGTTATATTCTTGTCGTAATTTATCGGTTTCTCATAGAAAACGTGTGGTTTTCGTTGAAACGAGAGTATGTCCTTTTCAAGTCTGGATGGGCAGCCATTTTTCTCCAAGAATAACAAGAGATTGTCATTGTTTTTATTAATTCCAGGATGGTACATTACGTCGACTTTATCCTCGCTATATCCAAGTGCGGATGTCAAGTAATGGAAGGTAATATTTCCACGAACGCCTATAGACTTGGATCGTTTGAGGACTTCGTCGCATAAGGCGCGTACAGCCTCGTCCCGTTCTTTATGTCGATAACGTTCTAATTCCATGCTGGGGATAGTCGACTCGCAGCCGGCGATGTAGCAGGGGATATGCTTTGGATATTTCGAAATCCAATGTGTAACAGCTTTAATTCGATCGATGTGAAAGCTCCCCCAATTCTTTTCCAGCATGAGTACTACGACATCGACGGCATCAATCCGCTCTCCCAGAGATAGGAAAACATACCCATTCTTGGGATAGAAAGAATCAGGAGTGTTGCTGGCTACGATCATGGTGACTTCGTCCTTATTCGGGTTTCAGCCGGCGCTGTTGCTGGTGCGGGAGGGTTCCCCGGATGTAGAGGCCGCGAAGAGAGCGGATGGGATCATTCCTTTTCTGGAGGCCGAGCGGCTGAGATCTCATACTATAGTATACCCAATACGGGGTACCTTAAATTGAAAAAAAGATAAGATGCTTCGTCTACACCCGAACTGCTGATGGCGCGGTTCAATTTCGATTCCTGTAACCGGGATCATTCCAAGCGGAACCTGGTCAGTTTCCGTCTCAGGATCGCCGGGCAGGAGTAAGATCATGGTTCCGGCCGGCAAGTCGGTTTCCTCCGGGGACACAAATCTCCTCGAGAAGGTGGAGCGGCAATTCCCTGCCGTGTGGACGGCACTTCAAGGCCGCGACGAGACGGCGATCGCCGCCTATCTCGTCAGCCAGCTTCTCTCCGCCTACACCGAAAGCGGGCCCGCCGGTGTGCCGCTCGAACCGTTTCAGATGTTCGAAGAGGTGACGGGGACCGATGTCCCCGGTCTTACGATCAGCAATCCCAAAGCCCGCGTCTTCGTCGGCCGGAACTGCAAATTCCAGCGCTGCACGATCAGGGGCTCGAACGAGGCCTACATCTTCTTCGGCCGCGACTCGCTCGTCATTGGCAGCGAGATCGTCTGCTATGCCGGGAAAAGCGTGTTCGCAGCCGGCTTCAACACCCGCCTCGAAGGGGTTTTTGCCCACATTTACGCCCTCCACGGCTTCGTTGTCCTGGCGCCCGGCGTCACCATGCAGAACGGATGCAATCTCTGCGTCCAGGAGAACAGTTTCGTCGTTGTCGGCAGCGATTCCATGCTGTCGAACCAGGTGTTCATGCGCACCAGCGATTCCCACGGGATCTACGACCGTGGCACGCGCGAGCGGATCAATCCGGGCCGCCCCGTCATCCTCCACCCGCATGTGTGGGTGTCGCGTGCCGTCACCATCAACAAGGATACGGAGATCGGCACGAACAGTGTGATCGGGCAGGGGTCCGTCGTTCACGGTCGACTGCTGGATCATTCGGTCTATGCCGGCGCGCCGACAAAGCTCGTGCGTTCGGACACCCTCTGGGACCGCCGGCTGGCGGAATCCCTCGAAGGCGATCACGACACGGCCGGCAGCCACTTCCTTCCGACCTTTCAGGCCAATGTGGAGGGCCGAAGCCTCGACGACCCGCACGGACAATACGGCCTGCTGGCCGCGCTCTCGCTCGCAATGTCCGGGCATCCGAGCCGGCTCCTTCGCGAGATCGCTGGCGGGACCGAACGGGAGAACGAGGTCTTGGTCCAGTTCTCGTCCGTTCGCTCCGCCATCATGGAGCAGGGCGCGCTGGCCCGGCAAAATCTGATCAGCCTTCGCAAGCGCAAGTCGAAGGGGCGCGACCCCCGCGTCGCCATTCTGATGATGCAGCGCGACGAGACCTCGTTGCTGACACCCTGGCTCCAATATTACGAGGCCCAATTCGGGCTCGAAAACATTTTCGTCTGGGACAACGGATCGGCGGATCCGGGTGTTCTCTCCACTCTGCATGCTCATGAAAAGCGGGGCCTGAACGTTGATTATTCCGCCCAATCGGGAGTGGACTTCCGACGCAAGGGCGTTCTCCTCGGCAAGAAGATCAAGGAGCTCGAGAAGCTCGACAATTATGACTTCTTCATTCCGGTCGATTGCGACGAATTCCTCGCGTTGGAGCTGAGGCCGGGCGAGGTCAGCATCGAGCGTCACGACATCGCGCGCCATCTGTCATCGTATAGAAGTGTCGAGGCGCCGCTTGGTATCAGTACGGCCTACAACAATGTTCTCGGCCGGCTGGATGAATTCGTTCGCGTGCCGCACCAGAAGACATTGTTCCGCGCCGGCACGTTCAACATGATGGATCACGGCTATCATGAAGGCGAGACCTTGGCGGGGAAGGAAAAGGACCCGGTAAATCTCGTTTACCTGCATTTCCATCACAAGCCGTACGACACATTGGCGGAGCATTCGAAAAACAAGCTTCGGCCGTATCTGGATGTGGACGATGTCGATCAGCTTGAGGACGCCGCGGACAGCAACCGGCTGGCCGCATTCGTTCTGGAGGGCAAGGATGCCTATATGCGCCGCTTCGAGCGTGAGGATACCGTCCGGCTCGACGGCATCGCAGAACGGCTGAAGCAACTTGGCGTGGCGGACAGTGACCGCCTGTGGCTCGACAAGGATTAGGTCGCCGGGAGAGGCGGGCGGCTGCCTGAGCAGGGCGCTGGCATCAGGGCGATTTTCAACCTTCTTCTATGGTATACCGCATTAGAGGTAGCTGAAACCGAAAAGAGGTGAGATGCTTCCTTTGCGGGCCGCGTCGAGGGTGCGGCTCCGGTTTGGATATAGGCAGCCTTGGGCGGGAAGGCCTGCGAAATATGGACGGACCAGACGATCTGGACGCGGCCGTGCTCGGCGACGTCTCGCCGGGCGCGCAGAGCCGCTACCGGGCACGAATCGAATCCATTGAGCTCGATCGCCATTTCGTGGTGGTCAGCGGCTGGGCGGTGCTGCCCGATGGCGCGGCGCCCGATGAACCGATCAGCCTGACGATCGACGGCGCGCGTCACGAGGTGCACGGATTGTTTCCGCGCGGCGATCTCAGCGCCGTGGGCATCTCCTCGGCCGCGTGCAGCTTCCGCATCGACCTGCCTAAGAAAGCGCCGCTGAACGCAAGTTCGGAGCTGGCCCTGTGGGTCGGCCAGGCCAGGGTCACCGAGGAAACCTTCGACGACATCGAGACCTATCCGTTCCAGCCGATCGGCGCGTTCGACACGCTGCATGCCAATTCCATCGCCGGGTGGGCCTTCTGCCCGGGGCTGTGGCACGAGGAGGGGGCGGCGCCGCGTCTTGCCCTGACCATCGGCGATTTGCGCCTGCCGGTGCAGCTCGACGTGCGCCGGCACGATCTGCCGTTCTCCTCGGCGAAGACCGGGCGTGCGCTCGGGTTTACCGTGCGGCTGCGCGATCTGCTGGAAGCGGAACATCCCGAGGCGGTCGACACCGTTTTCGACGGCGGTCGCCAAGAGGTCGAGCTGATGCTCGGCAATCAGTCGATTGCCCGCAGCGCGCTCGTTCTGGACGTGGTGGGCCGGCCGCATGCCGTGCCCGAAGCGCCAAGGGTCGAGGCGGCACCCGCCATGGCCTCGCCCACGCCGGTGACGCCCCAGCGTGTCGCCCCGCCGCCGGCCGCGGTCAAGGAAACGCCGCAGATTGCCGCGAAGCCCGCCGAGCCGGCAAAAAGCGAGCGCGCCGTCACCGGTGCGCAACCGCCCGAGCAGGACAGCGGCTACATCGATTTCTTCGGCTATTCGCCTGGTCTCGGCGGCTGGATCTTCGGCGGCTGGATCCGCAGTGGGCTCGCCAGCGATGGCGATTTCAACCACGGCATCGCGATCTTCAGCGGCGTCAATCATTCCGGCCCGATCGTCCTCCACACCTACCAGCGGCCCGACGTGGTGGATTTCGGCGTGGGCATTCTGGTGTTCTTCGCCGGGGAGAAGGCACCGGGCAGCCTGCAGCGCCTGATCGTGCAATCGGTGCGCACGGGCGTGATGAAGGCGTCCGACGAGGCGGTTTCGCTGAGCGAGGCCGATCTGCTGCGCACCGCGAAGCAGATCCTGCGCCATGCGGAGGGCGAGCCCGAGGGTGCGTTCTGGGATATCATCAGCCGCCCGGTCTTCGATGGCGCGGACACGGTCAGCCAGCTCGACGTGCCGGTGTTCATCGGCATCGACGAAATGGTGCGTGCGCCGGGGGCCGGTCTCGTTCTGATCGGCTGGTTCCTCGATCCGACCCGTTCGGTGAAGGCGATGCGCGTGCGCTGCGGGGCGCATTGCTCGAACGATCTCTACGCCCGCTGGCTGGGCTCCGACCGGCCCGACATCAAGGAGGCCTACGGCGTCCAGCTGGGTCTCGATCATGCCCGCTGGGGCTTCACCAGTTTCGCCGAGATCGAACTGACCGAAGGCGAGCCGATCTATCTGGAGATCAATCTGGGCGACGGCGCCCTGGCCTTCAAGCCCCTGCCGGCGGCGACGCGCTCTGGCGTGGCCGGCATCATGCGCATTCTCGCCGATGCGGCGCTGACGCCGGACATCTTCGTGCGCGCCTGCCGCGAGGTGCTTGGGCCCCCGGCGCGCGCCATCAACCGCGAGCGGCTGGCGAAATCCGAACGGCCCTTCGAGGCACTGGCCGGCACGCCGCCGCAGAATCCGCGCTGTTCCATCGTGGTCCCGCTCTACGGGCGGCTCGATTTCATGATGTACCAGATGGCGCTCATGTCCGAGCAGGGCATGGAGCAGGACGAGATGATCTACGTCCTCGATCAGCCGCCGAAGAAGGAGGAATTCCTCGATCTGGCGCGGTCGACCTATCTGCGCTTCGGCATTCCGATGCGTCTCATCCTGCCGCCGAGCAATCTCGGCTTTGCCGGTGCCAGCGATGCCGGAATGGACGCCGCACGCGGACGCTATGTCTGCTTCCTCAATTCCGATGTGATGCCGCGCGAGCCACGCTGGCTCGATCTTCTGACGGATGCCATCGAGGAAGACCCCAAGATCGGCCTGATCGGCGGGCAATTGCTGTTCGAGGACGGCACCATCCAGCATGCCGGCATGGATTTCGAGCGCATGCCGCAATTCGGCAATTGGCTGTTCCCCTTCCACCCGGGCAAGGGCCGCTGCATGGCGGCGACCGATGGCGTGCGGCGCGTGCCGGCCGTCACCGGCGCCTGCATGGTGATGCGGCGCGATCTCGCGGTGCAGCTCGGCGGCTTCGACACCGAATACATCATCGGCGATTTCGAGGATGCCGATCTCTGCATGAAGGTGCGCGCCGAGGGGCTCGACTGCGCGGTGCACGATGGCGCCATCCTCTACCATTTGGAACGTCAGTCGCAGGGGGCCTCGGCCAATCGCTCGCGCATGAACCTGACGCTCGTGAACGCCTGCACCTTCACCGAGCGCTGGGACAGTGAGCGCGCCTCGGCCGCCGATCCCTCCGCACCCCTTCAGCTTGTGTGAGGGGCGATGAGCCAGGCAGCGGCGTGGGTGGACGACCGGATCTTGGAGGTACGCGCGTGACCCTGGAAGACGCGAAGACACGGCCGGGCAAACCCGGCAAGGCGGCAAGGCGCGTGCGCCGCGAGGCGGCGACGATCGTCGCGCCGCCGGCACTTCCGGAGATCGCCGCGCCGGTGGACGAATTGCGCGTGCTGATGCTGTCTCACATGGACCCGCGCCTGTCGAAGGGCGGGGCGGAGATCGCCGCCTTCCAGCTGTATCAGGAATTGACGCGGAGGCCGGAAGTAACCGGCTGGTTCATCTCATCGGCGCCCGGCAAGATCGAGAGGCGCGACGGCGTGAAGTTCTCGCAGCCTTTCGGGCCGAACGATTACATCTATATCGGCAACGGGTTCGACCACTTCATCCATTCGAACCCCGACCCGGAGATGCGGTCCGAGCTGATCAAGCTGGTCTCGAAGATCCAGCCGCACGTGATCCATTTCCACCATTACACGAATTTTGGCATGGAAATGCTGCTGGCCATGCAGGCGGCCGCGCCCGACGCCAAGATCATCATGACGCTCCATGAGTTCCTGGCGATCTGCAACCATTTCGGCCAGATGGTGAAGCGGCCGAGCTTCAATCTTTGCCAGAAATCCGGCCCACGCGCCTGCCACACCTGCTTTCCCGAACGCACCCCGCAGGATTTCTTCCTGCGCGAGATGTTCATCAAACGCTTCTTCCGCATCGTCGATCATTTCATCTCGCCCAGCCATTTCCTGGCGGATCGCTATGCCGATTGGGGCCTCGATCGCTCGCAGATCGCGGTGATCGAGAACGGCAACCCGGCCATCGCGCGGCGCGAGGAAGTCGCTTATCCGACGCTGGAGAATGGCCTCACCGTGGGCTTCTTCGGGCAGATCTCGAAGCTGAAGGGCATCAATGTCGTGCTCGAGGCGGCCGAGATCCTGCACGAGAGCGAAGTGCCGGTGCGCATCGAGGTGTTCGGCGATTATTCCTCGCAGCCCGAGGACTTCCAGAAGGATTTCCGCGAACGGCTGGAGAAGGCGCCGCCGAACTTCCTGTTTCGCGGGCCCTACGACAATTCACGCGTCAACAGCCTGATGCAATCGGTACACGCGGTGCTGGTGCCCTCCATCTGGTGGGAGAACTCGCCGCTCGTGATTCAGGAATCGCTCGCCAACCGGCGAGCCGTGATCTGTTCGGACATCGGAGGAATGGCGGAGAAAGTGCGCGACGGGCTCGACGGTTTCCACTTCCAGGTGGGAAGCGGATGGTCGCTCGCGAACCTTCTGAAGGATCTGGCGGAGCATCCAGAGCGGCTTGCCAACGTGCAGCAGACAATCGCCATGCCGCCATCGATCGCGGAGACCACCGGGGAGGTCTACGCCCTTTATCGCGATGTCATGACCAGGACCAAGCCGTTCACAGGAGGCGGGGACGATGAGCATACTTGGCGCAATTGATCTTCTTTCAGGAACACATTCCGTCGGATGGATTTATTCGAAGGACGCCGGCGAGCCGTTGACGGTGCGGGCGCACCTGTTCGGACGGGTCATCGGCGAGACCGTGGCGGAAGGGCCGCGGCCCGATCTGGCGGCCGCCGGTCTCGGCGACGGGCGTTGCGGGTTCGAGCTCTATTATCATCAGCCGGTGCCGGACGATCTGGTGCCCTTCATCTGCGTCAAGCCGCTGGGCGGCGACGTCAACCTGCCGCTGGCGAACACCTCGCCCTACATCGCGCAGGCCAATGAATTGCGTGCGCTCTATCCGGGCGCGGGCTGGACCCGCAGCGTGTATGGCGGCCTGTGGACCGACCGTTCGGACGCCCGCCGCATCCTCGCCGGCCGGCTGGCCACGGGCAGCCTTCCGGCGGAAGCCGTCAATGTGCTGCGCGACTACATCGATGACGGATATGTGGTGCTCGACGGCGCCGCGCCGCTCGCAGAGGACGCGCGTAGCCGCCCGAGCGCGGAAGCACTGGCGGACCGCTTCTTCGGAGAGCCGCAGCTCACCTTGCTGAAGGGCCTGTTCGACGATCTCCCGGCGATCTTCGCCGTGGACGATGTGACGAAGGTGTCGCCGTTCGGTCAGCCCAGCGCGACAGCCGATCTGGCCGCCCCCAACGAGGTGGTGGCGCTGATCTCGGCCGGCGGTTCGGGCACCATTCTCGTCGACATCATCCAGGACAGCCAGGCTCTGCCGGAATTCACGGTGCAGGGCAAATCACGCTGGCTGGAGAACGATATCTCCGCCATCGATCTGGCGATCGCCTCCGGCGCGTCGATCCGCACGATCGATCTCGGCGCGGACGATCTGATGGTGGTGGCGCCGGGTACGCTCTATCGCCTGCGCGTCGGCAGCAACGGCCTCGCGCTCGTGTGCTTGGCGACTGCGGCGCGCCATTCCCCGCTGCGTGCGTCGCAATCTGCGGAAGTCACGGCGCTGCACGAGACGGGTGCGCTTGTGAGCGTTCCTGCGGAGCAGGTCGCGGAAGTCGCCTGAGGGCTGAAACTGAAAGCCCCGCCGCATCGAATGCGGCGGGGCCTTTTTCATTTCCGATCGCCTGCCGATCAGGCCGGGACGAGTTCCGGACTGACGACCGCGGCTGCAGCCTTTCTCAGGCGCTCGGTGGGCTTGATGCCGGCGCTTTCGAGCAGGTTGAGATAGGTCGCGCCGAGCCTGTGGCGGGTCCGAAGGTAGAGATCCTCGTCGAAGGTGAAAATCTCCGTGAGGTTGCGACGGGTGAGGCCACCCGGAATGTCGATGTCCCGGATGACGGGGATCGCCATCGTGTTGCACATTTCGAGCGTGCGGCTGTCATGCGCGATGACGGCTCCCGGCGTGCCGGCCTGAATGGCGCACATCGCGCCGTGGAAGCGCGTGCCCACCACGAAATCGTAATGGCGCAGCTTGGCGATCCATTCGCGGATGTCGGTGTAGGCCGTCGCGTAATGATGGCACCACCGCTTGAACTCGTCGGTCGAGAGGTGGGGCGCGATGTATTTGCGATAGGTCTCGAGCGATTCCGGGCTCCAGACATCCCATTCGTCGCAGGCCAGCCGGATCATATCGAGGCCATGCTGCACGATGTATTCGCCGCCCGTCAGCGTGACGAGATCGACCAGATCGCGTTCGACCGATGACAGATTGGGGATGTAGGGGATGCCGGCGGTGACCGCGATGCGCGATGGAGTGCAGGCCATCTTCGCCGAGATGCGCTTCTCGAAACCCGGTTCGCTGCTGATGAAGTTGGATGGGCAACCCGTGACGACGGCCGCGTCCTTGATGCCGAGCTTTTCGATCTGTGTTTTCGTGTATTCGCCGCGGACGCCGATGTTCGGGCCCTTGGTGGGCGACAGCGAGGCCAGCACACGCAGCCAGCGTTCGGTGCCCTCCGTCAGCTTGATGTCCTTCGACTGGTCCGCCGCCTGCGCGCCAAGACCGATGCCGATGACCGGCAATTGCGTCTTTTCGAGCAGATCGGCCACCGATCCGAGATCGGTGTGCGGGCCGAGCTGATTGGCCAGCGGAATGACGATGATGTCGCCTGCCGCCCGCAATTGCTCGGGAGAGGAGCCCATATGCTGGATCTGCGAATTGGTGACGTGCTGCGACACCGCGTATTGGAAGGCCAGGTTCCCGGTATTGCCGCCAGTCCTGTCGAAGATCTCCTGGGCGTTGAGCGTCCAGGTCTCTCCCAGAAAGGGGCTCAAGCTTAAAATGATCGTCCGCATCGGGCCTCTCCATCGGCGGCTTCGAACTGGCGCGATGGGGCCTCAGGACGTGCCCTGTGTCAACGCGCTAGTACCCCAAGAGGTATATGACCGAAGCGACGCGACGAAGTCGACCCGAAACATCACATTGCGCGGGCAGAACGGACGCCGATTCCCGGCGGAGCACGGATGATCCGACGAATCAGCGTGTGATGGTCGGCCGCCCCACGCTCTCATAGGCGAAGCCCAAGGCTTCCATGTCCTGCGCGCGGTAGACGTTGCGCAGATCGATGATGGCCGGCTGCTTGAGGAGCGTTTTCAGGCGCAGGAAATCCAGCGCGCGGAAGGCATCCCATTCGGTGACGATGACGAGCGCGTCGGCGCCCTCGGCGCATTCATAGGCGTCCTGCGTGTAGACGACGCCGTCCGGCAGGAATTTGCGGGCCTCGTGCATGCCCTCCGGATCGTAGGCGCGGATGCGGGCGCCTTTGTCGATCAGCGAATTGACGATGGCGATGGACGGCGCGTCGCGCATGTCGTCGGTGTTCGGCTTGAAGGTGAGGCCGAGCAGGGCGATCGTCGCGCCCTGGACGCTGCCGCCCAGCGCGTTCACGACCTTGCGCGCCATCGTGGATTTGCGCGCATCGTTGACGCCCACCACGGTTTCGACGATGCGCAGCGGCGCGCCGGCTTCCTGCGCGGTGCGGGTCAGGGCCAAAGTGTCTTTCGGAAAACACGAGCCGCCATAGCCGGGGCCGGCATGCAGGAATTTGGAGCCGATCCTGTTGTCGAGGCCGATGCCCCGAGCGACGTCCTGAACGTTCGCGCCGACCTGCTCGCACAGATCCGCCATCTCGTTGATGAAGGTGATCTTCGTGGCGAGGAAGGCGTTGGCCGCGTATTTGATGAGTTCGGAGGTGCGGCGGCTCGTGAACAGCAAGGGCGACGCGTTGATGAACAGCGGGCGATAGATCTCCGTCATCACCGCCCGGGCGCGTTCGTCGTCGGTGCCCACCACGATGCGGTCCGGCCGCTTGAAGTCCTCGATGGCCGCGCCCTCGCGAAGGAATTCCGGGTTGGACACCACCGCGAATTCCGCGTCGGGCGCGACCTCGTGGGCGACATGCTCGACCTGGTCGCCCGTTCCCACCGGCACGGTGGATTTGTTGACGATGACGGTGAAGCCCCTGATCGCGGCGGCGATTTCGCGCGTGGCGGCGTAGACGTAGGACAGATCGGCGTGGCCGTCGCCGCGCCGCGAGGGCGTGCCGACGGCGATGAACACGGCGTCCGCCTTCTCCACCGCGGGGGCGAGCTCGGTGCTGAACGACAGCCGGCCCTGACGGACATTGCGTTCCACGAGATCGTCGAGGCCGGGCTCGTAGATGGGCATGACGCCATCGCGCAGCGACCGGATCTTCTGCTCGTCCTTGTCGACACACACCACCGAATGCCCGAAATCGGCGAAGCAGGCGCCCGAGACGAGGCCGACATAGCCGGTGCCGATCATCGCTATATGCATGATGCTGATCCCGTTTCTGGCTTTGACGATCATAGCCGACGCGAACAGTACGGCAGGATTGAATCTTATATGCGGGGATCTGATCGGCCGCACCTGTTTCCGGACATTTCCTGTGAGATTTCTCCCGGGTCGGCAGGTGATGACGGTCCGCCACCATCCGGCGATAACGACTCCGACCAGCAGGCAATTTTTTCGTCGTTGTGGAATGAGGTTCCACGAACTAGTATTCGCGATCTTCGGATAAGAAGGCGGCCCTGTGCGGGGAGAGCGTGCCACGATGATATCTCGTACGGCTGGACTAACTGCCGCAGCGGATCATCAGAACGACTCCACATCTTTTATATTTCACCGACACACGGCCAAGTTTCTCGCTTCGGTTGTATTTCTATTAATAGATATACTTTCGATTGCATCCGGAGCGATTGCCGGAGCGTTTCTTCGTCAGGGTACGCTGGAAGACGGAAACTGGGTTCAGTTCATCGGCGTCGTCCTGCCGGCCTACCTGATCGCATGCGCGTTTCTGGGCGGCTACAGCGGGGCCGTGCTGAGCCGGTTCAGCTCGTCGTTCCCCCGCAGCGTGCTGGCGCTGGCGATCTCGCTGGGTATCGGCTTTTGCGCGGCGTTCGCCTTGCAGGTTGGCTCGCAGCTCTCACGTCTCGAAACCGCCTATTCCATCATGGTGGCACTGCTGCTCCTGCTCGTCCTGCGGGGGATTGGCCAAAAGATCCTGCGTCCCGTCTTCGAGCTGTCGCGGGAAGAGCGCGTGACCATCATTTCCGATGGGGCGGATGGCCCGACTGCGTCCTTGTTCCCACGCGCCAGGATCGTCGCCGTGCGGCCCGGCGCAGCGATGGCCGGTGGCAATGACCCGGCGTTCTTTCATGATGTCGGCGCCCTGGCGTGCGGGGCCGACCGCGTTGTGCTGATGATCCACGATCCGCAGGACCGCCTGCTGTGGGCCAACGCGATGCGCCTGTGCGGGATCGATGCCGAGGTCGTGGCCGATCTGGGGGCACTGAAGCCCATCGGCATCTCCGAATGGGGCGGGCAATCGACGCTTGTCGTCTCGCGCGGGCCGCTCGGCCTCTCCGAACGCATCGTCAAGCGCGCATTCGATGTCGCCCTGTCGCTTCTGCTCCTGCCGCCGGCCGCGCTTGTCATCGGGTTGGCCGCGCTTCTGGTGAAGCTCGAATCCCCCGGGCCGGCCTTGTTCGTGCAGATGCGCGTCGGCCTGAACAACCGGCATTACCGCTGCTACAAGCTGCGCACGATGCGCCATGACATGGCGGACGAAACGGGCCTGCAATCGGCCTCGCCATCGGACGAGCGCACGACCCGGACGGGCCGCTTCCTCCGCAAGATGAGCCTCGACGAGCTGCCCCAGCTCGTGAACGTACTGCGCGGCGATATGAGCCTCGTCGGCCCGCGTCCGCACGCGCTGGGTTCACGCGCGGAAGGGGCGTTCTTCTGGGAGGTTCTTCCCGATTACTGGACCCGCCACGCCATTCGGCCGGGTTTGACGGGGCTGGCCCAGGTGCGGGGCCTGCGCGGCGCCACCCACACCCGTACCGATATCGAGCGGCGTGTGGCGGCCGATCTCGAATACATTAACGGCTGGTCGCTGTGGCTCGACATCAAGATCCTGTTCCGCACGCTGGCGGTGATCGTCCACAAAAACGCCTATTGATGGCGTCGGACCTTTAGACGCCCGCCTCCTCGAAGGCGCGGTACCAGGCCACGAAACGCCTGATGCCCTCGCGCAGCGGCGTCTGCGGCTGGAAGCCGGTGATGGCTTCGAGCTCGGACGTGGCGGCGCAGGTCATCGGCACGTCCGCCAGCGGCATGGGCTGCGAGCGGATGATGGCCTCGCGCCCCACGGCCTCCTCGATCATGGCCAGCATCTCACGAACCGGCACGGCGTTACGGTTGCCGATGTTCAGCACGCGATAGGGCGCGGCGGCGCGGTCCGGACGGCTTCCCCCGTCCGCATCTCCGGAGGGTGGATGGTCGATCAGCCGGGCAATGCCCTCCACGATGTCGTCGACATAGGTGAAGTCGCGCAGCAGCGTGCCGTCCTCGTACAGAATGATGGGCCGACCCTCCATCACCGCCTTGGTGAAGCCGTACACCGCCATGTCCGGCCGGCCATATGGTCCGTAGACCGTGAAGAACCGGAGCCCGGTCGTCGGCACGCCGTAGAGATGGGCGTAGGAATGCGCCATCAATTCGTTGGCCCGCTTGGTGGCGGCGTAGAGCGAAACGGGATGATCCACCGGATCGCGCTCGGAAAACGGCGCCTCCGATCGCGCGCCATAGACCGAGCTCGACGAGGCGTAGACCAGATGGCCGCAGCCCGTGTGGCGGCAGCCTTCGAGGACATTGAGAAACGCCTCGACGTTGGAGCGAGTATAGGCGTGCGGCTCCTCCATGGAGGCGCGCACGCCAGCGCGGGCCGCCAGATGGATGACGTGCTTCGGGCGCAGATCGCCGAACAGGCGTTCCGTGGCCTCGCGCTCGGCAAGGTCGATCTGCGCGAAACGGAAACCGGGGCGCCCCTCCAATGTGGCGAGCCGCGTTTCTTTCAGGCGTGGGTCGACCGGCGCTTCCAGCGAATCCACGCCGACGATTTCATGGCCTGCCTCGAGGAGGCGATCGGCCAGCGCGCGTCCGATGAAACCGGCAACGCCGGTGAGTAGAAGAGGGGGCTGGCTCAACACATCCTCGCGGGGCAGCTCATGCCTGAATTTGTAGTGAGCGCGGCGACGCCTGCCCAGCGCGGAACGCTCATATTGCGAGGCCTTGCAGATGGGCGTTCGACCACCGCCGGTCGTCGATCAGGATCTCGTCGACCACGCCGTCGAGGTCGTAGCCGATGAAGCCCGGCTGTTCCGGATCGGCCACGCAGGCGCAGGCCAGGGAAACCGCGGCCGAGCCATTGACGGAGAGAGCGGTGCCGTGGCGGGCATCGGGATGCCAGGCCAGGGCCGCGAGGCCGAAGCTGCCGGGTGCGATCGATGTCGGCGGCGTCAGCGTCCTGCGCTCCGCACCGTCGCCGACGATGGCGAAGGGAGACCCCGACGGGCCGGATCTGCGGATCAGCAGGTCGGGTGCGTCCTTACCCGCTCCCAAGAGAAACGGATAGCCCGGCGCGACGGAGCGTGCGGAGCGCTCCGTCATGTAGCGGATGGCGAAGGTGCCACCATTTTCGCGAATGTTGTCGGCTTCGGGCAGCGCCGCGAAGGAAAGATGATCGGCAGGTGCAATGGAAGGCGCGCCCGCCGATGCCACGAATGGGGAAGACGGCGGTCCGGCGCTGATCTGGGCGCAGGCGAGGACGAGGCTGCCGGTGGTGGAGACCGGTTCCTCGTCGCAGCCGCGCAGCAGATAGGGCCGTATGGCGGTGCACCCGCGTGGCACGGTGAACGTGCGGGAGATGCGTGCGAAAGCCCCGCGCCCGGGCGTGTAAACCTCGTCGCTGAAGATGAAGCGCCCGGCGGTCTCGTTGTACATGGCGATGCGCGGGTTCAGCGCCGTCTCGCCACGGGCCAGGAAGGAAAAGGTCAGGGTCTCGCCCGGCGCGGCGGGAATGCCCGTCTTGTAGATCAGCGGACCGGCCCCGGCCGCGCTGATGGTGAGCCGCGCTGCAGCCACGCCGTCGCTTGCCTTGAACGGGCTTGGTTCGACGACGATGCCGCGCATGATCCATCCCGACGCGAAGTCGTCGGAATGGGGCAGGCGGTTTTCACCCGGCGACCAGCAGCGCAGCCCCCGCCGCGCGCCGGCGGCGTCATACGCGAAGCGCGGAACGCCGGCCGGATGCGCCGTCACCCGTCCCTGTGAGTCCAGATCCCAGCGGGTGCCCGCCGCGCCGCCGAGCTCGATGCCCGTGCTGTCGCACCAGGCCGCGAAATCCGGAAGCACGCGATGATGCCAGAAGCGGTTCAGGGAGAGAGAGGCAAAAACTGCGGCTGGGCGTCGTGTGGCGGGATCGTGCGGCACCCAGATCGGCACGCCGGAAGCCGCCGCCCGATCGGAAGACGCTGCCCGCTTCAATCCAGGATCCATTCCGCGTCGCTCCCGCGCCCCGCCAGGACTTGAGTGCGTACCATTTGGCGCCCGATTCCCCTAACGCCGCAATGTGATGACGGTGTTTTCCGACGCACCGCCTTGCCGGTGCGAAAGCGGTCCTGCAAGATCGCGCGATGACCGACGATCCGACCGAATTGTCCGCCGCGCAGCTTCGCAGCGCTGTTCTCACGGCCGATTTTTCCGCCAGGGGCGCCCAGCTCGTCAGGCTGCGCGATGCCGAGGGACGCGACCTCCTCTGGGAGGGCGATCCGGACGTCTGGGGCTGGCACGCGCCGCTCCTGTTCCCCATCGTCGGGCGCGTCGCGGGCGATCGGATCCGGGTGGATGGCGAAAGCTATCCGATGAAGCAGCACGGGCTGGCACGCCATGCCATGTTCACGCTGATCGACGTCGCGCCCGCCGAATGTCGCTTTCGCCTCGTCGCGGGGCCGGAGACGCGGCGTTCGTACCCCTTCGATTTCGCGCTGGATGTCGTCTGCCGGCTTTCGGGAAACGAACTGACGATCGAGGCGCAGGTCACGAATGCGGGGCAGGAGACGATGCCGGTATCGTTCGGCTTCCACCCTGCGTTTCGCTGGCCGCTCGTTCCGGGGGTGGCGCGCGAAGACCATCATGTGCTGTTCGAACGGGATGAGCCCGACGGCATTCGCCGCCTGCGCGACGGGCTCCTGACGGACGAGCTCGTGCCGTCTCCGGTGCGCGACGGCCGGCTCGATCTGACCGACGATCTGTTTTGCAACGACGCCCTGGTGTTCGACCGGCCGCGCAGTCGGAGCCTCGTCTATGGCGCAGGGCAGGGGCCGCGCATCCGGGTGTCGTTTCCGGAAATGCCGCATCTGGGCATCTGGTCGAAATCCGACTCGGAATTTGTGTGTCTGGAGCCTTGGCACGGTCACGCCAGTCCGGAAAACTTCGAGGGTGAATTGCGCGACAAACCGGGCATTGTGTCGGTGAGCGCGGGGGACACGGCGCGTTTTTCGATGAGCATCGCCGTGCTCGACCCATCGGACGGCGCGCAATAGGCTTGC
The DNA here is from genome assembly GCF_052542005.1 of Terrihabitans aquatilis. NCBI lineage: Bacteria > Pseudomonadati > Pseudomonadota > Alphaproteobacteria > Hyphomicrobiales > Terrihabitans > Terrihabitans aquatilis. Next base: position 613,223 of record NZ_JBOCUO010000003.1, read on the forward strand.
CGGCAACGACAAGAATTCAGGGAGGACCGCTATGGGACAACGGCAGGAAGGCCATCTGATCGAGGAGCTCGGTGTCGTGGAAACGACCGAAACGGACTCGATCCTGCGCTGGGATGGAAACGAGCTCTACGTCGAGCAGGACATCTATCACAACGGCCAGCTGGTTCACCGCAAGTATCGCCGCCGCGTCACCGACGAGGTGGCCCGTGCGCTGCAACGCCAGATCGAGAAGGCGCACTGAGGCGCAGCCCAGAGCGGGAATGAAAAAGGGCTGAGCCGGCGGCTCAGCCCTTGTCCTATCATCCGGCCGTCGCCTGGTCCGGCCAGAACTGGAAGGCCCAGGTTTCGCTGAAGGCCTGTTCGCCGAGGTGCAGGAACAGCCTGAGCTCGATGGGCTCATTGCCCTCCGCGACGAGATCGAAGCGGGCGCGCCAGCGCTCGGTGCGGGGGATGGGCTCCACCACCACCTCGGTCAGCTTGCCGCGTGAGCAGGAGGCCGTGCCCTGCGGCGGCGCCTCGGTGGTGAGGCCCTTCAGCGCCCCGCCCTCGAATTCGACGACGAATTTCACCGAACTGGGATGGCTGGTGTGTTCCTGGCCGGGCTCCCCGCCGCGTCCGATGCGGGTGGCGAAGACGCTGGCCAGCTGGTCGTTCGGGAAAGGCTCGCTCTCGCGCCAGAAAAGCCGGTAGCGGAAATCGAACGCCGTTCCGGGCTCGATCGGCTTTTCCGGCATCCAGAAGGCGACGATGTTGTCGTGCGTCTCGTCGGCGGTCGGAATCTCGATCAATTGCACCGCGCCCTTGCCCCAGTCGTGCAACGGCTGCACCCAGAGCGAGGGGCGACGGTCGTAATTCACGCCGTCGAGATAATTCTCGATGTTGCGGTCGCGCTGCAGCAGGCCAAAGCCCTGCGGGTTGCTGTCCTGGAAGCTCGACGTGACGACGTGCTTCGGATTGTTCAGCGGCCGCCAGATGCGCTCTCCCTTGCCGGTCCACAGCGCGATCCCGTCCGAATCGTGCACCTCGGGACGCCAGTCGACGAGGCGGAGGCGATTGTATTCGCCGTACCAGAACATGGAGGTGAGGGGCGCGATGCCGAGCTGGGTGATCTTCTTGCGTGCGAACAGCCGTGCCTCGACGTCCATCACTGCGCCGTCGGTGCGGGTGATGGCGAACTTGAACGCGCCGGAAACGCTGGGTCCGTCGAGCAGGGCGTAGACGAGATTGGGGTCACCCTCCTTCTTCGCGGAATCGATGTAGAACTCCACGAAATCGGGGAATTCCTCGGGCTTCTCGGGAACGGCCACGTCGACCGCGATGCCGCGCGCCGAAAGGCCGTACTGGTTCAGTGAGCCGATGGAACGGAAATAGGAGGCGCCCAGGAACACCATCCAGTCCTGGTGCTTCCAGTCCTTCCGCCGGCGTGATTCATGGAAGCGGAAGCCGGCGAAGCCCGCATCCTGCGGCAGGCCGTGGGCGATGCTGTCCTTCGGAATGTCGAAATATTCCGGCGAGAACAGAACTTCCTGGCTCATGCCCTCGGAGATCAGATTGATGCTGACCTTCTTCGGGAAATATTTGCCGAGGTGGAAGAACTCGACCGGATAGACGCCTGGGCCGTTGACGTTCAGCGCCTGCTCCGGCTTGAACACGATCTTGCCGTGCGTCGCATAATCGATGTTGGAGACGATATCCGGCGCGGGCCGGTAGGGCTCCTTGAAAGGCTGGCCGGCAAGTGTTTTCGCCCGCTCCGTCAGCTCGTCGTAGGAGAAGGGACGGGCGGGGCCCATCGGATGTTCGTTCGCCGCCCAGGAGCTGTCGGCCAGGGAGGTTGAGGCCAGCGAGCCCAGCAGCCCGCACACGAATTGCCGCCGATCAGGTGTCACCGTGTTCTCCGCGCTTTTCGTTCTGCCCGTCCCTGCGGGAACCGAGCCATCTTCTTTAATGGAAAGAAGAAGTTGGGATCAATCCGCATCTTCCCCTTGGAGGAAGGTCGCATGCTTGGCCTTCTAATGCGGCCAAAGTTCGGGCATGCTCGCGCAAGGTACGGTTCTCGCAAGGATCGGACCCCGGACATTCAGGAGAAGCCGGCTTTCCGGCTACCGAAGGCGCAATCCCGAGTAACGCTCAGGTCACGTTACTGGATGTTCGCGAATGAGATCTGGAGAGCGCCCGGCGAAGTTCGGTCGGGCCGCCGAAGGGGCAAGCGAACCCTCGCAAGGGGGTGCGTGAATCTCTCAGGCAAAAGGACAGATCGGGGAAACAGACCCGAAATATCCTTTGCGGAGAGGCACATGCACGTTCTTGTTCTCGGCGCCGGCGTCATCGGCACGACCGCCGCCTGGTATCTGCACAAATCCGGCCATGAGGTCACGGTTCTCGAACGCCAGGGAGGCGCGGGCCGCGAAACCTCGTTCGCCAATGGCGGGCAAATCTCGGTCTCCCATGCCGAGCCATGGGCCAACCCGTCGGCGCCTCTGAAGGTGCTGCGCTGGCTGGGACAGGAGGATGCGCCGCTGCTGTTCCGGCTGCGCGCGGACTGGCGGCAGTGGAAATGGGGCCTCAGCTTCCTTGCCCAATGCACGCCGGGCAATACGCGCCACAACATCGAGCAGATCGTCAATCTGGGCATGTATTCGCGCGCGGCCCTGCAGGAGCTGCGGCGGGACACCCAGATCCGCTACGACCATCTCGAACGCGGCATCCTGCATTTCTACACCAGCGAGCTGGAATGGAAGGCCGCCCAATTGCCTGCCAAGGTCATGTCCGAGCATGGCGAAAAGCTCGATATGATCACGCCGGAGGAGGTGGTCGCGATCGAGCCATCGCTGCATGCGGTGCGCGATGAGATCGTCGGCGGCAGCATGACCATGGCCGATGAATCGGGCGATGCCGGCATGTTCACCCGCGAACTGGCCCGGCTGTGCGCCGTGAACAATGTCGAGTTCCGCACCAACACCACGATCCTCGGCCTTGACCGGGAGGGCGACGAGATCGCCGGCGTGCGCGTGCGGCAGGAGGACGGCTCCTACGCCACTCTCAAGGCAGACGCCTATCTGGTCTGTATGGGCAGCTACAGCCCCATGCTCCTCGCGCCCCATGGGATCGATCTGAACATCTATCCGGCCAAGGGCTATTCGGTGACCATGCCGGTGGCCGATCCCGAGCGCGCCTACAATGTCAGCCTGACGGACGACGAGTACAAGCTTGTCTTCTCGCGCCTGGGCGACCGCTTGCGCATCGCCGGCACCGCCGAGCTGAACGGTTACGATCTCGATCTCAACAAGGTGCGCTGCGAGGCCATCGTGCGCCGGGTGGAGCATCTTTTTCCGGGTGGTGGCGACACGTCGCAGGCCAGTTTCTGGACGGGGTTGCGCCCCTGCACGCCCTCGAACGTGCCCTATATCGGCAAGACGCGCATCCGCAACCTGTTCCTCGACACCGGCCACGGCACGTTGGGGTGGACGCATTCCTGCGGCTCAGGGCGGGCCATCGCCGACATCATTTCCGGCCGCACGCCCGAGGTGAATTTCGCCTTCACCCACGGCACCGCATAAATGCAGTGCGGCGACGGTGCGTTTGACGCCGTCGCCGTCCGGCCTTTACCACTGGCCGCCATTGGCAAAGGGAAGGGTGGCCGGCATGAAACTTCGCGGACCCGCTTTGGGGCTGATCCTGTTCGCCGTCGGGCTCGTCGTCCTCGGCGGCGTTGCGATGTGGATGCTGCCCGGCCGTGCGCCCTCGGGCATCGTGTCCGGCCCGGCTCTGGTGGGCGGCCCGTTCCGCATGGTCGATGAGGACGGAGCGGCCATCACGGACGCCGATCTGAAGGGCCAGCCCTTCCTCGTCTTTTTCGGTTTCACCCATTGTCCGGACATCTGCCCGACGACTTTGTTCGAGATGTCGGAAGTGTTCAACGCGCTGGGCGAGGATGCGCAGAAGGCATCGGCCTTGTTCGTGACCGTCGATCCCGAGCGCGACACGCCGGAGGTTCTGAACCGCTATCTATCCAGCTTCAACGAGCGCATCCGTGGCCTGACGGGCGACCAGGCGGCGGTCGATTCCATCGTGAAGGCCTATCGTGCCTACGCCAAGAAGGCGCCGCTGGACGACGGCTCCTACACGATGGACCACACCGCCGTTGTGTACCTGATGGACAAGAACGGGGCCTTCGTTCGGCCCGTCAACATGCAGCGGACGCCGCTCGAGATCGCCAACGAGATCCGGGCGGTGCTCTGATCCCACTCGCGGGGTGCGGGTGAGGCCGTGCTCGGTCTTTTCCCAGACATGGGGCGCGTGCAGCAATTGCAGCGTCGCGCGCCACATTGACACGGAGCTGAGCAGCCAATAGAGTGGCACGCTCGGCAGCCAGCGGGCGAGGTGGCGCAGTCCCCGTCTGTCGGCCCCGATCCATCCCAGTGCGATGGCGGTGCCGAAGCCGAGGATCAGGTTCAGCACGTGCAGGCCGCCGGCCGCGAATGACAGCCAGCCGTCCTCCGCCGAAAGCCACAGCCCGGCCCCGATATGCCCGATCACGCCGAGAAGAAAGATCGGCAGGGTCATCGCGCACAGCGGCACGCAGCCGATGAAGGCCTGGAAGACGAGGAAATTCCGAGGGCCGAGATCGCGCAGCAATCGGACGGGGTTTTGCATGTGCACGGCCCAGGTCATCACATAGCCCTTGAGCCAGCGCGTGCGCTGCTTCAGCCAGGCATGGGTCTGGTTCGGCGCTTCCTCGTGCGTGCTCGATGCGATCATCGCCGTGGTGCGCCCGCCACGGGCGAGGCGCACGCCGAGATCGGCGTCTTCCGTCACGTTCCAGGCATCCCATCCGTGAAGCGCGTCCAGCACCGCAACGGGGAAATGATTGGATGTGCCGCCAAGCGGCAGAAGCAAATTGTGGCGTGCGAGGCCCGGCAGCAGCGCGTCGAACAGCCCGGCATATTCGATGGCGAACATGCGTGTGAGCCAATGGTCGCCGATGTTGTCTATGGTGAGCCGCGCCTGCACGCAGCCCAGGTCCGGCCCGCCGGTTCGGAACGCGTGCACGGCCTTGCGCAATTGGTCCGGGTCCGGCCGGTCTTCCGCATCATAGACAGCGAGGAACTCGCCTCGCGCCATGGCAAGTCCAACATTCAGGGCGCGCGGCTTCGTGCGGGGCTGGCCTTCCGGCACCACGACGATTTCGACATGGGTGGGCACGTCGAGCCCGGCGAGCGCAACGCGGGTTTCCCCGTCCGCCGTCTCGACAAGGAGTTTGATGTCCAGTTTCGCCGCCGGATAATCCAGCGCGGCCAGCGTCGCCAGCAGGTGCGGCAGGCAGCGGTTCTCGCGGAACAGCGGCACGAGCACGGTGTAGAGCGGCAGATCGTCGTCGAGCTCGCGGGCCCTGGGCTGCGGTTCTTCCTGCTCCTGCAGGGCCAGCAGGCGAAGCGCCGTCAGCGCAATGAACATTGCGGCGATGGGCAGCGTTGCGGCGAGCGAATGATCGATCGTGGCCCACAGCGCCGCGCCGGCGGCGAGCGACAAGGCGACGAACGCGGCCGGAGCGAGGCCGGGCGCCCGTGCCGACATGCGGGGATCGACCAATGCCGGGCCGATACGGGCCTGCTCCGCAAGGCTTGTGCCCGCGGCCCGCAGCAAGGCATCGGCAAAGGCCTGCGGCGTGGCCAGCCGCACCCGTTTGCTGACCGAAGGTGCGTCGAGCAATGCGCGCGCCAGCGGCACGACGGCTTTTCCGCGAACGGCGATGAGGAGCCTGCCGCACGGCAGACGCAGCGTTCCGGACTTCGTGGCGAGGCGAACCGCATCCGCCTTCAGCCAGTCCGCCGGCACCATTTCCCGGTCGAACGCGGGCATTCCGAGCTTGCCGCCGAGGCGAGCCACGATGGCCTCGCGGTCCACACCGTCTAGGCAGAGCAGGGCGTCGAGCGCTTCCGGACGCAGGCCTCCGGCCTGCTCGACTGCTTTTTCGATGTCCGGGACCGGGGCAAGTCCGGAGAGGAGGGCGCCGACGAGCACGCGTTCGCTGACAGGAGAGGCGCGGTCCTCCGGCGTCGGCGCAGCCGGACGCGCGGCGGTAAACGGCGTGGCCGTTCCCGCGAACACGTCGCGCTCGTTGACGAAGATTGTCATGCCCCGATGGAAAGCCGGCTGGCTTTCTCCTTCCCCGCGGGCAATTATAATCGAATCCCACGCAAACGAAGCTGGTAATCTCCCTAAGATGCGAACTTTGCTGGCTTTTTGCGCGTTCGGCGTGATTTCGGTGCTCGCCGCGCTGCACCCGGCCCAGGCTCAGGATGCCGCCACGGCGCTGCCGAAGCTGCGCGCGCCGATGATCGACAATGTCGCGCCCAGCCGCGAGCAACGGCGCGTCATCCGCTTCCTGACCGGTTCGGATTTCCCGCCGTTTCAGTTCGTCGGCGCGGACGGCAATCCGGTCGGCCTCAACGTCGATCTGGCGCGTGCCATCTGCGCGAGCCTCGATTTTCCCTGCACGATCCAGGCCCTTCCCTGGGACGATCTGCTGCCCGCGCTCGAGAGCGGCCGCGCGGACGCCCTGATCGCGGGCCTGAAGCCGAGTGCGGAACTGCGTGGCAAGGCCGAGCTGACGCGGCCCTATTTTCGCCTGCCCGCCCGCTTCGTGGCTCGCCGCGAGGGCACGCCCGCCGAGAGCACGCCGTCCGCTCTTGCCGGCAAATCCGTGGCTGTGGTGCAGGGCAGTGCGCACGAGGCGTTTCTCAAGGCGTTTTTCCCGGCGGCGAACCTCATCGCGTCGCCCGACGAGGAGGCCGCCCGCGCCGCCTTGCGCGAAAGCCGTGCTGACCTGCTGTTCGACGACGGCGCGTCGCTCTCGCTCTGGCTCGGCGGAACCGGCTCATTGGATTGCTGCGTGTTCGTGCCCGGCGCCTATCTCGAAAGTCATTTCTTCGGCGAAGGCATGGTCGCCGCCACCCGCAAGGGTGACGTGCGCCTGCGCCAGATGCTGGACCGCGCGCTCGACGACATCGAGGCCAAGGGGCGGATGACCGATCTCTACCTGCGCTGGTTCCCGATCGGCATCTTCTAGCCTGCGATTTGACGCCTCCGTCCGCGGAACCTAGTTTCCGCCCGATTTCTGGAGAGCGCATGATGACCGCCGCCGACGCCGGCACCCCAAGCCTGGCCGAACTTGCCCATGTTTCGACCGCGTGGCCCTTCGAGGAAGCCCGCAAGATCGTGGAGCGTCTTCAGCGGCGGGGCACGACCGACAAACCGGTGCTGTTCGAGACCGGCTACGGCCCCTCGGGCCTGCCGCACATCGGCACGTTCGGCGAGGTGGCGCGCACCAGCATGGTGCGGCACGCCTTCCGCGTGCTGACCGACGACCGCATCGCCACGCGCCTCGTCTGCTTCTCCGACGACATGGACGGCCTGCGCAAGGTGCCGGACAACGTGCCGAACCGCGAGGCGGTCGCAGCCTATCTCGGCCGTCCGCTGACCCAGGTGCCGGACCCGTTCGGCAGCCCGGAAGGCTCGTTCGGCGCGGCCAACAATGCGCGCCTGCGCGCCTTTCTCGACCGCTTCGGCTTCGACTACGAATTTCTCAGCGCCACCGCGGAATACACCTCCGGCCGCATGGACGAGACGCTCCTGCGCATGCTGGCGAAGTACGACGAGGTGATGGAGATCATCCTCCCGACTCTCGGCCCCGACCGGCGCGCCACCTATTCGCCCTTCCTGCCGATCTGCCCGCGCACGGGCGTGGTGCTTCAGGTGCCGATGGTCGACCGCGACATTGCCCGTGGCACCATCACCTATGTCGATCCCGAAACCGGCGAGCGGATGGAGACCCCCGTCACCGGCGGCCGCGTCAAGTGCCAGTGGAAGGCCGATTGGGCCATGCGCTGGGTGGCGCTCGGCGTCGATTACGAGATGGCCGGCAAGGATCTGATCGATTCCGTGAAGCTCTCCAGCCAGATCGCCCGCGTTCTTGGTGCTGAGCCGCCGGAAGGCTTCAACTACGAGTTGTTCCTCGACGAGAACGGGCAGAAGATTTCGAAGTCCAAGGGCAACGGCCTCACCATCGAGGACTGGCTGGCCTATGCCTCGCCGGAGAGCCTGTCGCTTTACATGTATCAGAGCCCGCGTTCGGCGAAGCGGCTGCACTTCGACGTGATCCCGAGGAACGTCGACGATTACCTGAATTTCCTCGAGAAGTTCCCCCCGCAGGCGCCGAAGGACCAGCTTCTGAACCCCGTCTGGCACATCCATTCCGGCCAGCCGCCGGCGGTGGAGCGGATCGGCTCGGAGGAGGTGCAGCTGTCGTTCTCGATGCTGCTCAACATCGCCTCCGTATCGAACGCGGAGACCGAGGATCAGCTCTGGGGCTTCATCCGGCAATATGCGCCGGGCGTCGGCCCGCAGACCCATCCGCGCCTCGGCGCGCTCGTCGGCTATGCGGTGCGCTACTACCATGACTTCGTGAAGCCCAAGAAGGTGTTCACCGCGCCCGACGCGACGGCACGGCAAGCGCTGGAGGCGCTCGACGCCGCGCTTTCAAGGCTGCCGGAAGACGCGACGTCCGACGCCATCCAGGCCGAGGTCTACGAGATCGGCCGCACCTTCTATCCCGACCTCTCCGGCAAGGCGAAATCGCCGGACGGGCGACCGGGCGTCTCTCACGCCTGGTTCGGCACGCTCTACAAGACTCTGATCGGGCAGGAAAAGGGGCCGCGCTTCGGCTCCTTCGTGGCGGTGTTCGGCATCGCGGACACTCGCGCCCTCATCACCCGCGCGCTGAAAAATGAACTCGCGGCCGCATGAACGGGCCGCGGCCGCTGGTGCTGCTTTCGGCGTTGATGCTGAACGCTCTGCCAGCGGCTGCGCAATCCCGCGTCGAGGCAGGCCTGTTCGATCCGCAGAAGGTCGTGGATGGTATCGAGATCAGCCGTTCGGAATGCGCGCCGCTCGAACAGCAGGACACAGGGGTCTGGCTGGATATTCCCGGATTCCGGGGATGCATGCGGTATTACGCAGCCGGTCTCGCATCGGGGGCGAACAGCATCGCCGTAGCGTGGATGAACGGCGACGTTCTTGGCCCGAAAGGCAACGACGCGACCAAGCGGCAGAGCGGCTTCGGGCCCTCTCTTCTGCTCGATCAGGAAAAGGGGCTTTCGGATCGCTATGGCGTTCCGTTCATCTTCATCGGCCGCCCCGGCACCTATGGCAGCGCTGGCCGGCACTACACGATGCGTGGCCGTCCGGTCGAAGCTGACATCGTGGCCGCAACGCTTGATGCACTGAAGGCGCGCTACCGGATCGCGGACTGGGCGCTGGGCGGCCACAGCGGCGGCGGCACCCTCGTTGCCGAGATGCTGGCTCGGCGTACGGACATTCGGTGCGCGGTCATCTCCTCCGGGGCATCGTCATACCGTGCCTATCTGGAGGCGCGGGGGCTGGCCAAGCCGGGCGAGACATTGTCGCGCTTCGATCCCTCGACATCACTGGACAAGGTGCCGGCCTCGTCGACCCGCCGGATCTTCGTGATCGGCGATCCCCGCGAAACCAACGTCCCGTTCAAGACACAGGCGTCTTACCGGGAGGGTCTTGCCGAACGTGGCCACGCCGCCTGGCTTATCCCGCTGGAGCGCGCGAACGACGCGCGGCATCACGATCTGGTGGATTTCGCGGAAGTGGCCGTCGGCATGTGCGCAAAGGGCGAGGACGCAGCCGTCATCGAGACCACGCTCCGGGCGATTCCAGATCCTGCGCCGCGCAAAACCAACTAGCCGGAACTCGAGGCCGCTCTATTGGCTGGACCAGAGAATGCGGGCGATCCACGCCACCTGGTCGAGCGGGATGGTGCGGTCGGCATGCTCCGGGTTGAAGGAGCGCAGTTCGACCAGCTTGGTGGTGCGGCGCGTCAGTTCCTTGGCCAGCACCTCACCGTCGGTTGTCTTCAGCACCACGCGGTCGCCGCGGCGCACCTCGGCCGAGGGCGAGACCACGATCACGTCGCCGTTGCGGTAGAGCGGCAGCATGGAATCGCCCGAGATTTCCAGCGCATAGGCGTGCTCGTCGTCAACGGCGGGCAGGCTCACCTCTTCCCAGCCCGTGCCCACCGGGAAGCCGGCATCGGTGAAGAAGCCGCCCGTTCCCGCCTGCGCGAGGCCGATCAGCGGAACGGCGCGGTTCGGCCGGGGCGTGACAATGAGCAGGTCGAGAAAGCTTTCCAGCGATGCGCCCGTGGCCTGCAGGATCTTGGCGATCGATTCGGTGGAGGGCCAGCGCGGACGGCCATCGGCGGCGATGCGCTTCGAACGGTTGAACGTGGTGGGATCGAGCCCCGCACGTTTGGCAAGCGCGGAGGCCGAAAGGCCGTTCGTCTCGGCAAGCCGGTCGATCGCCGACCAGATGCGGCTGTGGGTCAGCATAAGCGGCCCTCGACATCCTGAAGGAAGACTTAGGAATTAGCTCCTTTTATGGATTCTGTCCAGTGGGCAGCCCAGGCCTCGGCTTGATCGCGCGCCGGGGGCCGCTTAACACCATGGCCATGACATCCCCGCGCCTCGTCTACAAAATACTTCCCGCGAGCCTGTGGCGCGAGGCGCAGGCGACGGGGGCGTTTCGCGGTGCGCCCGTCGATCTTGCGGACGGCTATATCCACTTCTCGACGGCACAGCAGGCCGCGGAGACTGCGGCCAAGCACTTCGCCGGCCAGGACGACTTGTTGCTGCTGGCGGTGGAGGGCGCTTCGCTCGGCCCCGCTTTGAAATGGGAGCCGTCGCGCGGCGGCGCCCTGTTTCCCCATCTGTATGCCGATCTTCCCATTTCCGCCGTTCTGTGGGCTCAGCCGCTGCCCTGGAACGGCGAACGCCACATCTTTCCGGAGTTGTCCGAATGATCAGCGCAGGCTGGCCTCTTCTTCGCAGCGTCCTGCAGGGCGTCGATCCCGAACGGGCCCACGATATGACGCTCGCCGCGCTGGAGAACGTGCCGCTGCGTGCGGCTGCCGCGGATGATGCCCGGCTGGCGGTGGAGGCCTTCGGCCTGCGCTTCCCGAACCCGGTGGGGCTTGCCGCCGGGTTCGACAAGGATGCCCGCGTGCCGGACCCGCTGCTGCGGCTGGGCTTCGGCTTCGTCGAAGTGGGTTCGCTCACGCCCAAGGCTCAGGCGGGCAATCCGAAGCCGCGCATCTTCCGCCTGCCCGAGGAAAAGGGCGTCATCAACCGACTGGGTTTCAACAATGGCGGCCATCAGGCGGCGCTGACCCGGCTGGCGCACCGCGCCGGCCGTCCCGGCATCGTCGGCGTCAATATCGGCGCCAACAAGGACGCGGCCGACCGGCTGGCCGATTACGAGGCGGGCATTCGCGCCTTTGCGAATTTCGCGGATTATCTGACGGTCAACGTCTCGTCGCCCAACACGCCCGGACTGCGCGACCTGCAGGGACGGCAGGCGCTGGACGATCTGCTGGCGCGGGCCGTGCAGGCCCGCGACGAAGCCCGCAAGCGGCGGCCTATCCTGCTGAAACTGGCGCCGGACCTCGCGCTGATCGATCTCGATGATGTGGTGGACGTGGCGCTGCGGCGCGGCATTGACGGGCTCATCGTGTCCAACACCACGATCGGCCGCCCGGCATCGCTGCAGGGTGCGGCGCGGAGTGAATCCGGCGGGCTTTCGGGCGGACCGCTGTTCCGCCGCGCCACCTGGATCCTGGCGGAGACGGCAAGGCGGGTCGAGGGCAAGATGCCTCTGGTCGGTGTGGGCGGTGTCGATTCCGCGGAAGCGGCGCTCGCCAAGATCCGGGCCGGCGCCAGCCTCATCCAGCTCTACACCGCGCTGACCTATAACGGGCCGGGCCTGATCGGAGACATCAAGGCCGGCCTCCTTGCGGCGCTGGAACAGGAGGGGGCCGCCGATCTGGCAGCCCTCGTCGGGCGCGACCGCGACGCCCTCGCGGCCGAGGGCCCGGGCGATTAGCGCCGCCGGGAACCGAGGTTGAACAGCCGGCTCAGCAGCCAGAGCGGGAACACGATGACGGCGCCCAGAAGGAACCAGCGCAGCAGCGTGGCGCCGGCGTCGTAGATGTTGTCGAAGAAGGCGTAGAAAAGGTCCTGCGCCGCGTAGAACAGGCCCTGCACATCCAGCCCGAACACGGCGAGGATGACGCCGATGATGAGCGAAAGCATGACCAGCTTGGCGAGCACCCAGGCCGGCGAGCCGCCGAAAAAGCGGGTGATCGGATCGACGCGCCGCGCCGCGCGCGGATCGGGGCGGTCGTGAATGCGAGCGGCGTGATCGGGAGGCAGGTCGGTCATGCTCATCATGTAGCATGCGGTTACGGGTTTGCTACTCTCTCCGTTTTGCGGATTTTACGCGACGTGTGGGCCGAGAATTCACTCTGTTGCGCTAAAATGCCGCTCTGTGGGGAAATTGCCGCGCTGCGCCTTATTTCGGAGAAGCTGCTGGGCAAGGATGTTGCCGGCTGCAACTTCTGATAGACAGCTCCCTTCCGACGCTTCAGGGCCATAATGATCCATGTCCCGACCCTGATCGGTTGCAGTGTCGCGGTGTTTGCCGTGATCGGTGGCCTGTTCCTGTTTTTCTGGATCCGGGAAGGCCGCAATGTCCGGCATCTTTGGTTCGGAATGCCCTTCCTCATGGGCTTTCTCGGCGGGCTTTGCCTGTTGTCCTACGGGTTCTTCCCGGACCCCTTGCGGGTGCGGCTCGGCACCTGCTTCATCCTGTTCGCCTACGCCTCCGGCTGGCAGGCCGTGCGCGCCATGTATGGGCGCCGCATCCGGCTGAAGCTCATCCTTCTTCCGCCGCTGGCCTGGCTGCTGTTGGATACGTTGGTGTTCGCGCCGATCGACATGCTGGCGCTCAATGCCTCCGCGCGGGCGGCCTTGATCGCCTTCTACAACGGCATGGCGGCGCGGGAATTGTGGCTGCGGCGCCATGAGACGTTGCCGTCCCGGCCGGTGCTGTTCAGCGTTTTCGTGATTTACGCGGTGATGGCCATCCTGCGCGTGCCGTTCACGGCCGTTCTTCCCCAGCCGCTCGGAGCGCTTCCGACGGAGGCGTGGGCCGTCGTGACCTTCAACTTCGCGGCGGTGACGCAGGCGATGCTGGTGGGGGCCTTCATCATCGCCATGATGCGCGAGCGGGTCTCGCAGCACAATTACCACCTGGCGATGATGGATCCTCTGACGGGCACCTACAATCGCCGCGCCTTCGAAGCGGCTGAGGGCTTGTGGCGAAGCGGCGAGACGCCGAGCAGTCTTGCAGTCCTTCTGTTCGACATCGACCGGTTCAAATCGGTGAACGACCGCTTCGGCCATGCCTTCGGTGATGGCGTCATTCTTCTGGCCGTGCGCGCTGCGGAGCAGACGCTGCGCCGCAGCGACCGGCTGTTCCGGATCGGCGGCGAGGAATTCGTCTGCCTGCTGCCCAATGTCTCGGAAGCGGATGCGATCCAGATTGCCGAGCGCCTGCGCGCCACCTTCGAGGAGATGGCCGAGGAGGTCGACGGCGAGGCGGTCGGGGCCACGATCAGTGTCGGCGTCGCGGCGGGCGCGGCGAATTCGGAGGAGGCCGGCGAGCTTCTGATGCGCGCGGACGAGGCGCTTTACAGGGCCAAGAATCGGGGCCGCAATCGCGTCATCCTCGCCTCCGAGATATCGAACGCGGCGGCCTGAGCTAATCCGGCACGTTGCGCAGCAGCGCCTCGAGATGTTCGAGCCGGTCGGCTTCGCGGGGCGGCTTGTCCCAGCGGATGCGGGCGATGCGGGGAAACCGCATGGCGACGCCGGAGCGATGGCGGGTGGAGCGGTTCAGCCCCTCGAACGCCACTTCGAGCACCAATCCCTGATCCGGATCGTGGGTGACCTCCCGCACCGGGCCGAAACGGTTGATGGTGCTCTTGCGGACGAAGCGGTCGATGCGGGCCAATTCCTCGTCGGTCATGCCGGAATAGGCCTTGCCCACGGGCACCAATTCCTCCTCGCCATCCACGTTCCGCCAGACGCCGAACGTGTAGTCGGAATAGAAGCTTGAGCGTTTGCCGGAGCCGCGCTGGGCGTACATCAACACCGCGTCGACGTTGAACGGGTCCCGCTTCCACTTGAACCAGGGGCCTTTCGGCCGGCCCGGCACATAGGCGCTGTCGGTGCGCTTCAGGATCAGCCCTTCGACGGCATCGGCATCCACATGCGCACCACCGGCAGCCGGATCGGCACGCTTGGCGGCCAGTTCCTCCCAGTCGGAAAAGGGCACCTGCGGCGACAGATCGATCACCGGATTGTCGATGCGTTCGATCAGGGCCTCCAGCCGCTCGCGCCGCCCCGTCAGGGGCAGGCCGCGAATGTCCTCGTTTCCATCGACCAGGAGATCGTAGGCCCGGATATGGGCCGGATATTCCGCCATGAGCTTTGGCGTGATGGCCTTGCGGTTAAGTCTCTGCTGTAGAACGTTAAAGCTCTGCACGCGGCCCTCGCGCAGGATCAGTAATTCGCCGTCGATCGCGCCTTCGAAATTGATGGCGCCGAGGAGATCGGGAAACGCGCCCGACACGTCCTCGCCTGTGCGGGAATAGAGCCGCGCCGACAGCGTGCCCTCGGCATCGCGCCCAGCTACCGCCTGAACGCGAATGCCGTCCCATTTCCATTCGGCGGCGAAATCGGACGGGGTCAGCACCTCGCGCCAATTAGCGGTGTCCTCGATGGCGGTGGCCAGCATGGGCGGACGAAATGGTGCGGGATCGTTGTTCTCTGGCTTCGGCCCACGACCCTCCACCCAGGCGAACAGGTCTTCATAAGGCAGGCGAACGCCCGCCCAGATCAATTCGACCTCGTCAGGCTCGATGCCGCCGAGGCTGGCGACGGCCGTCTTCGCGAGGCGCGCCGACACGCCGATGCGCAAACTGCCTGTGATAACCTTGAGCAAAGCCCAACGGCCGGTCTCGTCGAGTGCATCGAGCCAGCCAGCGATGCGGTTTGGCAGATCGGCCTTCGTGGCTTCATGGAGGCCCTCCACGATTTCGGAGAGCGGTGGCACGTAATTGGCACGATGCTCGACAGGCCACATCAGGGCCACCGTCTCGGCGGTATCACCTACGAAATCGCGAGACAGGCCGAAGAGATAGGGATCGGTCCGCTCTATGATCAGGCTGCGGATGACGTTCGGCTTGGCGTGGCGGAAAAACAACGAGCCGGTAAGGGCGGCCAGCGCGTAGCCACGCTCCGGATCCGGCACCTCCCGGAAATAATCGGCGATGAGGCGGATTTTCGCATTGCGCCGCGGTTCGTAGGAGAGCCGGTCGAGGAGAGCGGCGAAGCGGTTCATCAGCCTTCGCTCCCCTCGCCGAGGCCGGCACCCGGTTCGCTCTCTTCCTCGCCATAGCCGACGAGATGGAGGGGCTTGGCCATGAGGCCCTGCTGATCGCACCAGTGCACCAGCGCTTCCTCCGCGCCATGGGTCACCCAGATTTCCTCGGCGCCCGTATCGAGCACGGTGCGGCCGAGATCAGCCCAGTCGGCATGGTCGGAGATGACGAGCGGCAGTTCCGCGCCATTCTGGCGCGCGCGGGCACGCACCCGCATCCAGCCCGACGCCATGGCGGCAACCGGATCGGGAAACTTGCGCGACCAGAGATCCTGAAGCGCCGATGGCGGGCAGATGACGATATCGCCGCCCATATTCTTGCGCTCGGTGGCGATGACCGGGCGAATCTCGCCCAGCGGAATGCCTTCTGAAAGGTAGAAATCCGTGATCTTCACCATCGCGCCATGGACGTAGATGGGTTTCTCCCAGCCCGCTTCACGCAACAGAGCCATCACACGCTGCGCCTTGCCGAGCGAATAGGCTCCGACGAGATGGGTCCGTTCCGGAAACAGCGAAACGGAATCGAGCAGCTTCGCCACCTCGTCGCTCGCCGGCGGATGGCGAAAAACCGGCAGGCCGAAGGTTGCTTCGGTGATGAAGAGGTCGCAGGGCACCGGCTGAAACGGTGCGCAAGTGGGATCGCGCTCGCGCTTGTAATCGCCCGAGATCACCGCGCGGTAACCCTTCCATTCCAGCAGGATCTGCGCCGACCCGAGCACATGGCCGGCCGGATGGAGCGAGGCCTGCACTCCGCCTCCGATATCGACCACCTCGCCGTATTCCACCGGCTGCTGATGCGTCGTAAAATCCGCGCCGTAGCGGAGCGCCATGATGCGCAATGTTTCGGGAGTGGCCATGACCGCGCCGTGGCCGGCACGTGCATGGTCGGAATGCCCGTGGGTGATCAACGCCTTCTCGACGGCGCGTGTCGGGTCGATGTGGACACCGGCGGGGCGGCAGCACAGGCCATGGCTGGTTCGGCAGAGAAGGTCTTCAGGGCGCATAGACCTGAGAAGATAGTCCGCGCGGCGGGCGGGAGAAGGGCATGGAGCACGCGGAATGGAGGCCTCTGCACGCATCGGACCTCAACGGCGTGATGGCGGTGCAGCAAGAGGCCTATCCCCGGCATCAGGAAGAGCGCGAGGTGTTCGAGGACCGGCTGGCACTCTATCCCACCGGATGTTTCGCGCTGGATTGGTGCGGCGGCCTGCTGGGCTATGCAATCAGCCATCCTTGGCGGGCGGCATCGCCGCCGCCATTGGGCCGCAAGCTGGGAAACCTGCCAAGCGATCCGAGTACTTATTATCTGCACGATCTGGCGTTGGCGAAACGCGCCCATGGCGGCGGACATGCGAGGCGGGGGGTAAAGACGATCCTCAATTGCGCGCGGCGACATGGCTTTCAATCGGCCTCCCTCGTGGCCGTGAACGCGACATCGCCGTTTTGGCAGCGTCAGGGATTTTTGCCCGCCATGACGCCAGAGCTGACAGAAAAGCTGGCGAGTTACGGCGCGGACGCCATCTTCATGACACGCGCATTGGCGCGGGATGAACCTTCTGACGCCGCGTGCCCATCGCCACAGCCACCGCGCATGACATAGACCTGCCGCCGGGTTTCGCCGGCTGGTTCGCCGCGCGCGGCTGGGCGCCACGCTCCCATCAGCTCGAACTCCTGCACCATGCCCGTGAGGGCCGCTCCACTCTGCTGATCGCGCCCACGGGCGCGGGCAAGACGCTCGCGGGCTTCCTGCCGAGCCTCGTGGAGCTGGCCGAACGCGGCGCGCTGCAGCGCAATCAGAGACGCGGCATCCACACGCTTTACATCTCGCCACTGAAGGCGCTGGCCGTGGACGTGGCGCGCAATGTCGAGGCGCCGGTCTCGGACATGAGCCTGCCGATCCGTGTGGAAAGCCGGACCGGCGATACGCCGCAGGCAAAGCGTCAGCGTCAGAAGATCGATCCGCCGGACATCATGCTGACCACGCCGGAGCAGGTGGCGCTGCTGATTTCGGGCAAGGAAGCGGAGAGCCTGTTCGGCTCCTTGCGCCGTATTATCGTGGACGAGTTGCACGCGCTGGCGCCAACGAAGCGCGGCGATCTCCTGTCCCTCGGCCTGGCGCGGCTGCGGACGCTGGCGCCCGGTGCGACCATCACCGGGCTTTCGGCCACGGTGGCCGATCCGGACGATCTGCGGCGCTGGCTGTTGGCGCAATCGGATGCCCAGGGCGAGGTGCAGGAGGGGCTGGCCGATCTCGTCGTGGTGGAAGGCGGCGCGTCGCCGGATATCGCGATCCACGAAACCGAAGAGCATCTGCCCTGGTCGGGCCACGCCGCACGGCACGCGCTGCCGGCGATCTATGACGAGATCAAGCGACATCGCATGACGCTGATCTTCGTCAACACGCGCTTCGTGGCCGAGTTCGCCTTTCAGGAATTGTGGCGGCTCAACACCGAAAATCTGCCGATTGCGTTGCATCACGGCTCATTGGACGTGGCGCAGCGGCGACGGGTGGAGGCGGCAATGGCGGCCGGGAAACTGCGCGCGGTGGTGGCAACCTCGACGCTCGATCTCGGTATCGACTGGGGCGATATCGATCTCGTCGTCCATGTCGGCTCGCCCAAAGGATCCTCGCGGCTCTTGCAGCGCATCGGTCGTGCCAACCACCGCATGGACGAGCCTTCGAAGGCTATTATCGTGCCGGGCAGCCGCTTCGAGCGCGTGGAATGCGAGGCTACACGAGCGGCCGCTCTCGATGGCGAGCAGGACGCCGAGATGGTGCGGGCTGGTTCGCTCGATGTGCTGGCCCAGCATGTGCTGGGCATGGCCTGTACCGCACCGTTCGATCCAGGCGAGCTCTACGCCGAGATCTGTTCTGCTGCGCCCTATGCCGGCCTCATGCGGGCGGATTTCGATGCCGTGGTGAACTACGTGGCGACGGGCGGATATGCCCTGAAAAGCTATGAGCGCTTCGCCAAAATTCGCCAGACGAAGGACGGCCGCTGGCGCGTGTCGAACCCGCGGATCGTTCAGCAATACCGCATGAATGTCGGCACCATCACCGAAGCCGAGATGCTCAAGATTCGCTTGATGCGCGGCGGTGCGGGTCATGGCCTGACTGGCCCGATCGGGCGCGGCGGCCGCGTGCTAGGTGAGGTGGAGGAAGGGTTCGTCAACACGCTCTCTCCCGGCGATACGTTCGTGTTCGGCGGAGAGGTGCTGGCTTTCCACGCCGTGCAGGAAAACAACGCCTATTGTTCGCGCTCGAACGCCACCGACCCACGGGTGCCGTCCTATGCGGGCTCGAAAATGCCCTTCACGACGGGTGTGGCGGCGCGCGTCCGCAAGATGATCGCCGACCCTGACAGCTGGCACGTCTTTCCAGAGCAGGTGCGCGACTGGCTGGAGATCCAGCGCGAGCGTTCGATCATCCCCGGGCCGGACCAGCTTCTTATCGAGACCTTTCCCCGCGGCGGGCGCTATTTCCTGACGTGTTACCCCTTTGAAGGCCGCCTGGCTCACCAGACGCTCGGCATGCTGCTGACGCGGCGAATGGAGCGCGGCGGGCTGAGGCCGCTCGGCTTCGTGGCCACCGACTATGCCGTGACTGTGTGGGGCATGAAGGACGTGGCGGCCGAAATCGCGCGCGGCTCCTTCACTATGGGCGATCTGTTCGCGCAGGACATGCTGGGCGACGATCTTGAAGAATGGCTTGCCGAATCCAGCCTGATGAAGAGAACATTTCGTGATTGCGCCATCATTGCCGGCTTAATCGAGCGAAATTTCCCCGGTCAGAAAAAGACCGGACGTCAGGTCACCATGTCCTCCGATCTCGTCTACGACGTCCTGCGCCGGCATGAGCCGGACCACATATTGCTCCGCGCTGCCCGGGCCGACGCGGCGCGCGGTCTGCTCGACATCCATCGTCTCGGCGCGATGCTGGCCCGCGTGCGCGGTCACATCGTGCACATGCCGCTCGACCGAGTTTCGCCGTTGGCCGTGCCGGGCATTCTCGAGATCGGGCGCGAGCCGATCTATGGCGAGGCGCAGGATGCTCTGATCGAGGAGGCGGCCGAAGAACTCGTGCTGGAAGCGATGGGGCCTGGTCATTGACGTCGCTTACGGACGAACTCGACATTGCAGGCACCACATTCAACGTCTTGCCGGAAGGCGGGTTGTGGCATGCCGACGAGCGCACGCTGATCGTGGCCGATCTTCATCTGGAAAAGGGGTCGGCCTTCGCCCAGCGGGGACGTGGCTTTCTGCCTCCCTATGATACGGCTGCGACGCTGGCGATGCTGGGGAAGCTGATGTCTCGCCTCCAGCCAAAACGCGTGGTAGCGCTGGGAGACAGCTTTCATGACAGCCGGGCCGGTGAGCGCATCCGGGGCGAAGATGTCGCCACTCTGTGCGGCCTGCAGGTGGGGCGTGATTGGTTGTGGATCGCGGGGAACCATGACCCGGAGCCGCCGTCCTGCGCGCAGGGGGAATGGCTGACCGAGATGCGGCTGAGCAACGTGACGCTGCGCCACGAGCCCGCCGTGGGCGCGGCGGATGGGGAGATTGCAGGACATCTGCATCCGGTCGCGAAGATCCGGGTTCGGGGATCGAGCGTACGGCGGCGCTGCGTGGCGACCGATGGCCGACGCGCCATCCTGCCGGCCTTCGGCGTCTATGCCGGCGGCCTCAATGTGCGCGACCGAGCGTTCGGAGGCCTATTCCGGCCTGGTGAATTGTGCGCTTGGATGCTGGGCAAGAGCAGCGTTTACCGCATGCCGGCAGAGAAGTTGGTGCCAGATAGCAGCGCCTTGCCGCCGAGAGCCCTGAGAGCGCGCAAATGACCTATCTCATTCTGGGAATAGCGATCATGGCTGAAGTGATCGCGACATCGGCCCTGAAGGCGTCCGAAGGATTTTCGCGGCTGATGCCATCCCTCGTTGTGGTGGCCGGCTATGGAATAGCCTTCTACTGCCTGTCGCTTGTGCTTCGGACGATGTCGGTCGGCGTCGCCTATGCCATCTGGTCAGGTGCCGGGATCGTGCTTGTCGCTCTCATCGGCTGGCTGCTGTTCGGGCAGAAGCTCGATACCGCCGCAATGATCGGGATGGGCCTGATCATTGCGGGCGTGTTGATCGTCAATCTGTTCTCGACCTCGGCGACCCACTGACCGGTCGCTCAGCGGATTGTCCGCATTCTGCCGTTTGTGCTGGCGCGGCCGGCCTGCGCGAGGTCCCAGCCCTCTGACGGTGGCGACACGATGTTGGCCTTTGCCACGTTGGGCAGCGCCTTCCATTGCGTGACCCGCGACTTTGCCGTGGCAAGCTCGCTCTTGCCGAGCCGGGCCCCGATCTGGTCGCGCTTGGCGGCGGCGTCGGTATCACCCTGAGCCGCGGCAATAGCGAACCATTGATAGGCTGCGACGAGATCCGGCTTGCCGCCGAGACCACGCGCTTTGATGACGCCGAGATTGAACTGGCTGTCCTTGAGGCCGAGATCGGCAGCGCGTGCGAACCAGTCGGCGGCAGCGGTGATGTCGGCCTTGCCGAAGGCGCCTTCGGCCTGCATCACGCCGAGATTGTGCATGGACTGGATGTTGCCGCTGGCGGCAGCCTGCTCGTAGAGCTTGCGGGCAGCCGTGATGTCCTTGGGCAGGCCTGTGCCCTTTTCCGTGAGATTGCCAAGCAGATATTGCGCCGGCACCAGTCCGGCATCGGCCGCCTGCTGCAGCAACGGGATGGCTTGCGACGGATCGCGCGGAACGCCGCGTCCTTCGATGAAGCGCAGCGCCTGTTCGTGCAGGGCTGCCGGGTCGCCCGCGGCGAGGCGACGCTCCAGCGGGCTCATCCCCGGCGGTAGCGGGTCGACCGAGAGCGCGGCGTTGCTCGGGATGGAGCCGGTCATCGAGGGTTCGGACAGGTCCGGTTCGATATGGCTTTCCGGTGCCGGGCTCGGCGAAGCTGGCACCGTGTCGGGCAGCGGCGGAACGGCGTCGATCTCAGCCGGCTCCGACGGACGGTAGGTCGGTGGTGCTCCAGCGTCGACGGTGCTAAAATCGTCAGCTGCGCCGGGCTCCACAGCAAGCGGGTCTTCCTGCGCTTGTTCAATGGGCGCCGATGCGGGCGCCAGCGTCCGCTCGAGTATCATCATCGCGCCGCCATAGGATGCCAGAAGCAGGGCGGCTGCGGCCGCACCGAACATGAGCCGGCGGCGAAACAACGCCTTGGCGGGCGACAACGCGCCCTTTTTAGGCTTGGAAGCCGAAATGGGAGAGGCCGCTCCAAGGACGGGAGCCGCGTTCGCCTTTTCCGTTTTGGCGGGCGGGATTTCGGCATTTGCTGCGGGCGATGGCACTTCGGGTCCAGCCTGGCGGCGGGCGGCGGCGATAAAGCGCGAGCGCTCCGGCGCCTGCACCGGGCGCTCGGCCCGCAGCTCCGGTTCGCGGGCCGTGCCGTTCTTCGCGGGCAGGCGCGCGGCCACGATCTCAAGCGTCTCGCGGACCGCATCCAGCATGTCGCAGGTGCGGCGTTCGCTGGCGCTGTTATCGGCTTTCAATTCGGCAAGCGCATGCGCCACGTCGTCGAAACGCGTACCGAGCGTGCCACCCAGCGTTTCCAGATTGGTCTCGATGCTGCGTGCCGCGGCGGCTTCGGCGGCTTCGATCGTCATGGAGCGCGATTCACGGATCGTGCGCATGATTTCGGAATGGCAGTTCTCGAGCGTTTCGAAACCGCGATGAGCCGTCTGCTCGAATTGCTCGGCCAGACGGTCGACGGCGCTTTCCATCCGCGCCACCACGTCGGAGTGCGTGTCGCCGTTTGCAGGCACCGGCGAGGTGGCAATTGAGGATTGGTTGTCGAGGCGGTTGAAGAAGCCGCGCAGATGTCCGGAACCGGCCACGGGCGCGCTGACTCGCAATGCCGGAGGGGCGGCCTCGGGCTCTTCGGCAATTCCGAAATAGGCGTCTATTGAATCCGAAGGGGCGGCGACCACGGGGTGAGCGCGGTGTGTTTCGTCCAGGCTGTGCTGGCGATCGATGATATCGGCGATCGCGGCGTGTAGCGTCTTGCTGAGATCGTCCGGCGTTTCGGCGACGTGATCCTCGACCGGCTCGGCCCTGTCGCCGAGAATTCGCGCGGCGATCTCAGCTTCACGAGCGCGGCGGGCCTCCAGCCGGCGCTGCATCATCTCGGTCAGACCGGGCGTCTCCGGATCGGTTTCCGGATGCCGCAGTCGATCGAACTGGGCCGTCAGGCGATTAAGCACCGGGGTGTGCGAAGAGGGCTCGGCCGCCGGGGGATCCATGCGGCGCGCCGAAGCCGGTGTTTCGGGATCGCGCAGCCAGTCCTGGATCCGCGTGCTGTCCTTTGCCGTGGACCGCCCGGGAACCGGTTCGAAGAATTTCGTTGTGCTTTGCCCGCGCGAGCCATTCGCCGCCATGTCCGCCTCCGCTGGCTCGGTGCGGGACGTGCGCGGTTTGCTTAGCAAACCCTTGCGACGAAACGTACTCGCGACCGAGGAGGCCAGTTTTCTGCGGGTTTGGTAAACGCCGGGTTAAGGGTTAACGAAATACAACCTTGAAGCGGCGTATAATCGTCATAGGTGTGGCGCGGGAAAGGCTGGAAATTCCACCGCAGGCAGCGCCTCGATGGTTGGACGCGCGAGAAGGTAGCCCTGAACCAGCGAGATGCCGGCGGCACGCACGAGCGCGAGTTCCTCGGACGTTTCGATGCCCTCGGCAATGACGGTGATGTCAAGCGTGCGAGCAATGCCGGCAATGCCGGGCAGGATGGCTTGCCGGGCCTCGCTGCGATCGATGTTCCGGATCAGGTGCATGTCGATTTTCAGGACATCGGGCTGAAATTCCGCCAGAAGGCCGAGGCCCGCAAAACCTGCGCCGAAATCGTCGAGCGCGGTGATGAAGCCCAGCTTTTTATATTCATCGACGATGCGTTTCACGTGCGCGACGTCCAACCGCTCGTTCTCGGTGAATTCGAACATGATGCGTGCGTGTGGAAAGCCCGCCTCGCGGGCTGCGGCAAGCGATGCGCGGATGCAGGCGGCGGGTTCATAGACCGCATTCGGCAGGAAATTGATCGACAGGCGGGTGTCGTCGTCGCTGGCAAAAAGCTGTCCGGCCAGCCCGATGGCTTTCACCCGACAGGCCTGATCGAATTTATAAAGCACCTCGTCCGTCACCTGCGAGAGAACGCTCATCGCGCCTTCGCCGTTGGGGCCGCGCACCAGCGCTTCATAGCCCCAGACCCGCGCCGTATCGAGATTCACGATCGGGTGGAACGCCATCGTGAAATCGAAGGGCAGGGGCGTTCCATCGCGGCAGGCGGCGCAGGTAACGGGCATCGGGTGTCCTGGCGAATGTTCGAGTGCAGTATCGAGGGAAGAAACTTGCCGGACCGTGCATTGTGCGCCGCAATGCTGCTTCTTTTCAGGGCTTCGTGCGTTCTGGTAAACAAGGTGATTGCGAGGAGAGTTTCAATGCGTGTCGTTGCGTTTGCGCTTGCCATTGGTCTCCTGCCGGCAGGGGCATTGGCCCAGGCCAATGTCCCCGACGGCGATCGTTTCCAGATGGAACGGCGCGGAAACGAAATCATCCGCCTGGACCGCCAGACCGGGGCTATTTCCACCTGTACCGACCAGAACGGCGCGCTGGACTGCCGTTCCAGTGCCGATGAGCGTGCTGCGCTGCAGGCCGAGATCGACCGCCTGGCCGGAGAGGTGGATCGGCTTCGCGCGCAAGTCGCGGGTAAGGAGCCCGAAACGGGCGTCAGCAAGGATGGCAAGTCCGTGACCCTGAAATTGCCGAGCGAGCAGGAAGTTCAGGGGGCCGTCGATTTCCTCAACGATCTGCTGCGGCGCGCGGTCGATGCGGTGCGCGATCTGCTGGGCGAGCGGGCCTGAGCTTGGTCGCGTCCGCGCCGCTTCTGGTGAAAACAGGCGGCGTTGAGGTCGATACGCCGGGCGAGGGCTTCGTCGACATAACGCGGCCTGTGCAGGACTGGCTCGCGGAGGCACAGGCATGTGATGGGCTGTGCACCCTGTTCCTGCGGCACACCTCGGCCTCGCTGACCATTCAGGAGAACGCGGACCCTGACGTGCGGCGGGATCTTCTCGACGCCCTTCGCCGCTTTGCGCCCGAAGACCATCCTTATCGCCACGATCTGGAAGGGCCGGATGACATGCCGGCCCATATCCGCACCATGCTGACGGCGACCAGCGTGACAATACCCGTCTCCGACGGACAAATGGTGCTCGGCACCTGGCAGGCGCTCTACCTCATCGAACACCGTGCGGCGCCTCATCGCCGCAGCGTCGCCATGACCTTTCTGGGTTCCGTCGCGCTGGAAGCTTGAGTCCGGAGCATTTGATCCCTAACACACCCGCTCAGCAGCAACTCGACAAGCAGAAGAACAAGCTGTAGTTGCGAAGGCGAACGTCCAGGGCGAGTTGTGGGACAATCCTTTATGGCGGACACGATGGCGCAAGCGCACAATTTCATCATTGCTGATGACCACCCCCTGTTTCGGGGAGCCTTGCGCGCGGCCATTATGAGTGCGTTCCCGGGCGCCGATATCAAGGAAGCCGGCTCGATCGAGGCGCTCATGGCGGAGATCGACGCCACGCCCGAGACCGATTTGATCCTGCTTGAC
Organism: Terrihabitans aquatilis; assembly: GCF_052542005.1. Lineage (NCBI taxonomy): Bacteria > Pseudomonadati > Pseudomonadota > Alphaproteobacteria > Hyphomicrobiales > Terrihabitans > Terrihabitans aquatilis. The sequence goes on from NZ_JBOCUO010000003.1 coordinate 638,251, forward strand.
CTTGCGATGCCGGGTGTGAGGGGCTTCTCCGGACTCCTGCTGCTGCGGGCGCAGCATCCGGGAATACCCGTTGTGGTGGTATCCGCCCACGAGGAAGCCGAGGTGGTGCGGCGTTGCATGGAATTCGGCGCGTCTGGCTTCATTCCGAAGACCACTGACGTGGAAACCATGCGCGGCGCCATCAGCTCGATCCTGGATGGCGAGACGTGGACGCCGCCGGATCTCGATCTCTCGGCCGAAGCCGACGACGAGACTGCGGATCTGGTGCGGCGGCTGGCTTCCCTGACGCCCCAGCAGGTGCGCGTTCTGATGATGCTTTCGGGGGGCCTTCTGAACAAGCAGATCGCCTATGAACTCACGGTTTCCGAGGCGACCGTGAAGGCGCACGTCTCTGCGATCCTGCAGAAGCTCAACGTCGACAGCCGCACGCAGGCCGTGATTGCGGCATCCCGCATCGAGGCGGGCCAATGGCTCGACCTTACCGGTAGCGAATAAGCCTCATTCGGCGGCGGCGGTTCGCGCCAGCCGGAATTGGGCAAGCATGGCGCGGAGCGATGCCGGCCGAACCGGCTTGTGCAGAACGGTCAGCCCGTCGCGCTGCGCCGCTTCGCGAACAGCCGAGCTGCGATCTGCCGTCGCGAGCACTGCCGGGATGTTCAGGCCGAGATGCTTTCGGATCTCACGAACGGCCTCGACGCCGTTCCCGTGATCGAGGTGATAATCGGCGATGATGACATCCGGGGGCGCGGCCGCGGCATTCAGCACGCGCAAGGCCTGGTCCAGATCACGCGCATCTTCCACATGACAGCCCCATCCGGTCAGGAGGATACGCATGCCTTCGATGATGGCGACTTCGTTGTCGATGCACAGCACGCGCGTTCCGGTGAGGACGAGGCTGGACGTCGCCGTGACGGCGGGCGGCTTGATGGTAATGAAGGCGGGGGCGACGGAGACCGGCAGGTCGATGCGGAAATTCGTGCCTTTTCCGACGATCGACGTCATCCGCAGGGGAATGTCGAGCACACGGGCCAGACGCTCGACGATCGACAGGCCTAGCCCCAAGCCTGACGCGATCCGGGCTCCGGAATCAAGCCTCTGGAACTCCTTGAAGATGAGCTTCTGCTTCGAGGGCGCAATTCCGAGGCCGGTGTCCATGATCTCGATGCTCAGCCGATCGCCGCGCCGGCGGCATCCGAGAAGAACGCTGCCGCTTTGCGTGTACTTGATCGCGTTCGACAGAAGGTTCTGCAATAGCCGCCGCAGCATGCGCCGGTCCGTACTGACCCAGTATTGGCTGCCGATAACGCGCAGCCGCAGGTTCTTGGCCTCTGCCAGCGGCCTGAATTCCAGCTCCAGCGGACGCAAGACGTCGCCAACCTGGAAGGTGGTGATGTCCGGCTTCAGCGCGCCCGCATCCAGCCGGGAAATGTCGAGGAGCGTGGAGAAAATTTCCTCTACCGATTGGAGGGCTGCATCGATGTTGGAAACGAGCGGCTGCTCGGGCCGGTTATGCACCTGTTCGGCAAGGCTCGAGACGTACAGGCGTGCGGCGTTGAGCGGCTGCAGAATGTCGTGGCTGGCGGCGGCGAGAAAACGCGTCTTCGAGAAGTTCGCGGTGTCTGCTGCCGCTTTCGCGCGCGCCAGTTCCTGATTGAGATGGGTCAGTTCGCGGGTGCGTTCGTTGACCCGCTGCTCCAGAGCCCGCTCGGCCTCCACCGTCTCCGTGACGTCGATGCAGGTGAACACGAGGCCGCCATCCGGCATGGCCTCGACCCGGGTCTCGATCACCCGCATGGCCGGGTGGATGACGGTGCGGTACGGCGTACTTGTGTGAGAGAGGAGCTCGAAGCGCTCGGCGAGATGCTCGTCGGACGAGCCGAACCCGTAAAGGCCGCGTTCGGCGACCGACCGAATGATTGTGTCGACCGGCATGCCGACCTTCAGTAGATCGGGCGGGATGCTGAAAATGCGGGAATATTCCCTGTTCCAGCAGACGAGGCGCAGGTCGCGGTCGAGCACCACCATACCGTGATGGGCATGGTCGAGAGCCGTCTGCAGCAGATCGCGGGAGTACTGGATTGCGAGCGAGGCATCGTCGAGCAGTTTGAGCGCCGCCGTCTTGGTCACGGCGCGTCGTCGTAGCAGGAGGGACAGGACCAGCCGTGACGAGGAGGCGCCAATGGCGGCCGTTAGGAGATGCTCGGCATAGCGGACGAGATGAACGTCCGCCTCGTCCAGTGCGGAGAGCCGGGTGCTGCGCTGCTCCTCGAACGTGTTGAAGGCCTTCCGCGTCGCCTCTTCTCCGAGATAGCGGGAAATGGCGCTGTACAACTCGCCCACGCTCACCGACGCGTGCCAGGTGCGCACGCTCTGGGCCATGGCGCCGCCCAGGCCGACGAAGGCGTTCGCCTGAAGCCGTTCCATGGGCGTTCCGGAACTCGTCACTGATCCCACGACATAAGCGAAGATGTTGGCGCCAAGGCTCCAGAACAGGCCGTTGGGAAGCGCCCCGAGGTCGAGCATGAACAGCGCCTCGGGCCGGAGCCAGCCCAAGCCGAGCGGGCCGTCGGCGAGCACGTGCGAGGCCATCAGTCCGGAATCCCGCAGGCTGGGCAGAAGCAGCGTGTAGGACCAGACCAGAAGGCCGGCGAGAATGCCGCTGAGCGCCCCCCGGCTGTTGGCTCCACGCCAGAACATGCCTCCGAAGAAGGCGGGCGCAAACTGGGCAATGGCCACGAGGGAGATCATGCCCAGGTGAGACAGCGGCAACGGGCTGGCGGTGCGATGATAGAGATAGGCTAGCGCCAGAATGCCGGGGATCGTCAGGCGGCGGACCATGAGCAGGAAGCGCCGCATATCGCGAACGCCGCTATCACGGCTGTGAAGCGCAAGCGGGATGGCGATGTTGTTCGACAGCATGATCGCGAGCGCGACCGATTCCACGATCACCATGGCCGTCGCGGCGGACAGGCCCCCGATAAAGGTCAGAAGGGCAATGCCTTGAGCCCCGGCGCTGAGCGGCAGCGCGACGACATACATATCGGGCGAGGTGTATCCGTCGCCGAACATCAACATGCCGGCCAAGGCGAGCGGCGCCACGAAGATGTTGAGGGCAACGATGTAAAGCGGCACAAGCCATGCGGCCCTCCGCATTTCGCGCTCGCCGACATTCTCCACGATGGTGACGTGAAACTGGCGCGGCAGGAGGAATGCGCCGAGAAAGCCCAGCAGGATGCCGATCAGCCAGTACATCGGGCGTGGCATCTGCTCGAACGGAGCCAGAAAATTCACCATGGCCGCGCGTTCGATCAAATCGTCGGGCCCGTGGAACATGACCCATGTCACGAAAAATCCGACCGCCAGGAATGCCACCAGCTTGAGGAGCGATTCCATGGCTACCGCCAGCATCAGCCCTTTCTGGCTTTCGTTGGCGTTGACGCGGCGCGTTCCGAACAGCACGGCGAACCCGGCCAGGATAACCGCTGCCAGCAAGGGGATGTCAGAGAAGGGAAAGCTCGTGGCGCGCACCAGCCCGTCCCAATCCATCATCACGCCCACGGCCGATGAGATCGCGCGCAATTGGAGAGCGATATACGGAATGAGCCCGATCAGGGCACCGACCGAAACCAGCACGGCCAAAGCGTGGCTCTTGCCGTAACGAGCCGCGATGAAATCGGCGACGGACGTGATGTTCTGCGCCTTGGCGATCCGCGCCACCCTTACGAACAAAGGCATGCAGAGGCCGAAAGCCAGGATCATTCCGGTGTAGAGCGCGAAGAACTCCAGCCCATGGCCGACCGCGAAGCCGACCGAGCCGAAGAAGCTGAACGCGGTGCAAAAGACCGCGATGGAGAAGGCGTAGATGTAAGGACGTGCGCGGCCTGACATCCAGGCCGGTTGCGCGCGGTCTCCATAGGTGGCGACAGCAAACAACAGGCCGAAATAGACGAAGGCTACGGCAATAACAGCCCAGCCGTGCAGCATGCCAACTCCACAATCACCGTTCGGAAATGCTTTAGCAGGGCCCGCTCCGCCTCGCCAGACGCCGCACTCGAACGAACTTTCGGTGCCCGTCGGCGTTGTGATGAAGGAGATCATCGCTATGCCCGACGCCCGCACTGCCTCGTCCCTAGCTCTTTGCGCAATCGTGGCGGCAGGTGTCATGGCCAGCGCCTCGGTGACGCCGGCGCATGCCGAATTTGAATCCCCACTCGATTTCTTCCGGAACATGGGACGCAAGCCCGCCGAACGGTCGGTGGAACCCCAGCGGCAGGAAGCGCCACGGCGAGGTTTCTTCGAACGCTTCTTCGAGCCGGAGCCTCGGCGGGTGGAACGTCCGGCTCAGCCGGCACGTCAAGTGGCGCGCACCGATCAGGATTTTCAGCGCATCGTCTGCCGGCGCATCTGCGATGGTCGGGAACTCGCGCTTGGTATCGTGCCCAAGAGCCGTGACCATGCGGAGGCGCGCGCTATGTGCCAGGCGGCCGGCAACGGTCTGCAAGCGGAACTCGTGGTCGACGACTTCAAACCTGGCGCAGGTTTCACGGCAATCCAGACCGCAAGCGCTCCGCCACTTCTGGAAGGACGGGCCGCTGCCGATCCTCACGCGATTCAGGCGTCCGCGCAGACCTGCGCCGCGCCGCAGACCGCCAAGCCTTTCATGGTGCCGTTGCTTCACGACGCCACGCTGAAATATGGCGACATCGTCGCGACGGCCGACGGCTTCAAGACGTTCGTCGGGCGAGGCAGCCCCCCGTTCGACGAGAGCGATTTCGTCGATCAGGACGATAAGCGCCTGCCGGCGGAGGTGCGTCGCCTGCAAGTCGCGGCGAACTGAGAAAGGTTCTCTCGAATCCGGCTTTGAGGCACCATTGCCTGAGCCGGCCATGAGGGGGAATCAGAATGCTTGAGGAATTCAGGAAATTCGCGCTGAAGGGCAATGTCGTCGATCTGGCGGTCGGCGTCATCATCGGAGCGGCGTTCAGTCAGATCGTCACGTCTCTCGTTCAGGACGTCGTGATGCCGGTCATCGGCTTTGTCACCGGCGGTCTCGATTTTTCGAACTATTTCTTCCAGCTTACAGGCGAGCCTGCAGCCACTTACGCGCAGGCGAAAGCCGCCGGGGCAACCATTGGGTATGGTCAGTTCATCACGATCGGGCTGAATTTCATGATCGTGGCGTGGATTCTCTTCCTCGCGGTGCGCGGCATCAACCGTCTGCGTAAGGCGGAAGAAGAGAAGCCCGCGCCCGTCGCTGACGTACCGCGCGAACAGAAACTTCTCGAAGAGATCCGTGACCTTCTCGCGGTGCAAAAGATGCCGTAAGGCGGAATTTTACTCGGCCGCGATGGAAATCTTGCGCAGCTGCAACGCCGCCCAGGTTTCCTCCAGCGCATCGGCCAGTTCGGCGATCAGCTCATCGGTGTGGAATGGCGTGGGCGTAAAGCGCAGCCGTTCCGTGCCGCGCGGCACCGTGGGATAATTGATGGGCTGGACATAGATCAAATGCCGTTCCAGCAGGCGATCCGAAGCGGCCTTGGCCAGGGAAGGGTCACCCACGAGGAGGGGCACGATGTGCGTCTCGCCCGGCATCACCGGAAGGCCGCGCGCCAGAAGTGCTCGCTTGGTAGCGGCGGCCTGGCGCTGCTGCATGTCCCGCTCGCGGCTGGAGGTCTTCAGATGCCGTACGGAGGCAGTGGCGGCCGCGGCCACGGCCGGCGGCATGGTGCTGGTGAAGATGAAGCCCGCAGCATAGGAGCGCACGACATCGACGATGGCGGCGGATGCGGCGATGTAGCCGCCCACCACGCCGAAGCCCTTGGCCAGAGTGCCCTCGATGATGTCGACGCGGTGCATCACGCCATCACGCTCGGCGACGCCGGCGCCGTGGTCGCCATACATGCCCACTGCGTGCACTTCGTCGAGATAGGTCAGAGCGCCGTAACGATCGGCAAGATCGCAGATTTCAGAGATGGGGGCGATGTCGCCGTCCATCGAATAGATGCTCTCGAACAGGATGATCTTGGCGCGGCCGCGGCCGGCCGACTTCAGGATCTCTTCGAGATGGCCCAGATCGTTGTGGCGGAAGATTTTCTTCTCGACGCCGGAATTGCGCACGCCTGCGATCATCGAAGCGTGGTTAAGTTCGTCCGAGATCAGCAGGCAGTCCGGCAGGATTTTGGCGAGCGTCGAAATCGCTGCCTCATTGGCTACGAAGCCTGACGAGAAGACGAGGGCCGCTTCCTTGCCGTGCAGATCGGCCAATTCATTTTCGAGCACGACGATCGGGTGGTGATTGCCTGAAATGTTGCGCGTGCCGCCCGCGCCCGCGCCCGTGGTCAGCGCCGTCTGGGCCATGGCGTTCACCACATCAGGATGCTGGCCCATGCCCAGATAATCGTTCGAGCACCACACCACGATTTCCCGCTGCCCGGCCGGATTGTGCCAGACGGCGCGAGGGAAGCGGCCATTCTGCCGCTCGAGATCGGCGAATACGCGGTAGCGTCGCTCGCTGTGGAGACGCTCCAGTGCCTGATCGAAATGGGCCGCGTAATCGGGTGAGGGAAGGAGTGTGCGCTCAACCATGGAACTAGTCTAACCACAAACGTCCACGCCTGTCGCCTCGGGAATCCTACCGAGCGACTACGTGACGCGATCAATTTTCGAGGGCGGATGTGTCGAGCGGCGCATAGCCTCGAAGAAAAAGGCGAACGGCACCGCTGACGGCCTGGTCGATTCGTGTCTCCCGTTCCTGCGGAGACATCGTAAGGCCGAAGAGAAAGGGACGTGTCAGATTGCTCTGGCAGAGTTCTATGAATTGCAAGGCAGCGAGATAAGTATCGGGAATGGCGAGTGCCCCCTCCTTTACCTTGCCATCAAGATAGTCAGCAAAGACCCGGGCGCCGCGTTCGGGGCCGTTGACGTAAAATCCGGATGAAAGCTTCGGCATCTGCTCGGCGATGCCGATGACCGCACGCATCGCCATGATGACGTGAGGCGTGGTCACGAAACTGGCGAGGTTTTGACCGAAACGGGTCAGCTCTTCTTCCAAGGGGCGCGCGGGGTCGAAGACCAGAACCTGTTCACGAAACACACGTCGTTTCTCCTCGACGCAGGCTTCGAACAATTGCTCCTTGCTCTCGAAGTAAACATAGAGCGTGCCTTTGGAGACTTCCGCAATCCGGGCAATCTCTCCCATACTTGCGCCGCTGAACCCCCTGGACAGAAAAACACGGCTTGCGCCTTCCATAATCTGGCGGCGCTTCTGGGACTCGATCTGTGCATCTGCCGGATCGGCGATTTCGGCCATTAGATTAACGACTCCTACAATTCTTTGACCGAACCGTTCGTTCGATATTGACGTAAGGTTCCTGGCGCACTACGTCAACCGCAATCGAACCGAACGGTTCGGTCATAATAGGAATTCGGCGATGGACGCGCGGGTAGCAAAAACGAACGAACTCGAACCGAACGCACCCCAAATTCCAGAGGCTCAATCGACTGAGAAGCAGGACGCCGGCCCGGCTGAAAAGCTCCCTGCGCATAAAGGCGGCCGCACGCGACTTATCCTTCTCGCGGTGGCTGTTCTGGCCCTGGGGGTTGGGGGCTATTTCGGCTATGGGTATTGGACCGAGGGACGCTTTATGGTGTCCACGGACGACGCCTATGTGCAGGCCGATGTGACGACCCTTGTCGCCAAGGCAAGCGGCTACGTCTCGAAAATCCACGTCCGGGATAATGCGCAGGTGAAAGCCGGCGATCTGCTGGCGGAGATCGATGCCGGGGATTACCAGCTGGCCGCACAGGCAGCGCGTGACAAGATCGCGGCCCAGGAGGCCAGCATCGGCCGCATCAACGCGCAGATTCCGGCCTCCGAGGCCGCCGTTGCCCAGGCTCAGGCGCAGATCGTTTCAGCCGAGGCCACGCGCGTTCGTGCACAGTCTGATTTCGATCGCGCGGAGGCCCTTGCAGCGCGCGATTTTGGCTCGCGTCAGGCGCTCGATACGGCCCGCGCCAATCGCGACAACGCCTTGGCCAGCCTGGAAAGCGCGAAAGCCGGGCTGGCACAGGCGAGGGCCAATGTCGACGTCACGAAAGCGCAGCTGACGGAGGCGCAAGCCTCCCTTAACGGTCTGAGGACGGAACTGGCGTCGGCGGAGCGCGATCTTTCGTTCACGCAGATCCACGCGCCTGCGGACGGAGTGGTCGGCAATCGCGCGATCGATGTCGGTTCTTATGTCACGACCGGCACCAGGATGATGGCTCTGGTTCCCACCTCGACCGTCTACGTCGCTGCCAATTTCAAGGAAACGCAATTGGCCGAGATCGTCCCCGGGCAGGAGGTAAGCCTCAGCGTGGATGCGATCGAGAAGATCGAGATCAGGGGCCGGGTCGAAAGCATCGCGCCGGCTTCGGGCTCGGTTTTCAGCCTGCTGCCGGTGGAAAATGCGACGGGCAATTTCACCAAGATCGTGCAGCGGGTGCCGGTGCGTATCGCGCTTGATGCCGATGAGGCCGTGCGTGCCCATCTGCGGCCGGGGCTGTCGGTCGTGGTCGACGTCGATACCCGCACGGCGCCCCCGGCAACTCACACAGCCGAGCGCTGAACATGGCCACCGCCACGATAGCTGCCCCGGAAGCCGCGTCGGCGGAGCCCGTGGTGACGACCCGCCGGACCATCGCCTTCTTCGCGATGGTCTTCGGCATGTTCATGTCGATCCTCGACATCCAGGTGGTGTCGGCGTCGCTGTCGGAAATTCAGGCCGGTCTGTCGGCCTCGGCCGACGAAATCTCGTGGGTCCAGACGAGCTATCTGATCGCCGAAGTCATCATGATCCCGCTCTCGGGGTTTTTGGCGCGATTGCTGTCGACACGCTGGCTTTTTGCGGGTGCGGCCGCTGGCTTCACGCTGACCAGCTTTCTTTGTGCCACGGCGACCAGCATGGACCAGATGATCATCTACCGCGCGCTGCAAGGCTTTATCGGCGGTGGCATGATCCCGAGCGTGTTCTCGGCCGCGTTCACCATTTTCCCGAAGTCGAAGCAGGCCATCGTCTCACCCATGATCGGCCTTGTCGCCACTCTCGCGCCGACGATCGGGCCGACGATCGGCGGCTATCTGACCGAATATCTGTCCTGGCACTGGCTGTTCCTGATCAATGTGGTGCCGGGCATCATCGTCACACTCACCACGCTGACCCTGATCGATTTCGATGAGCCGGATTTTTCCCTGCTCGATCATTTCGACTGGGTGGGCCTGATCTCCATGGCCGGCTTTCTCGGCTGCCTCGAATATGTTCTGGAGGAGGGGCCGAACAATGATTGGTTCGCCGATGAAGCCGTCGCGATCTGCGCGGTGATCTGCGTCTCGTCGGCTGTCATCTTCTTCTGGCGTGTGTTGACCGCGAAGGAGCCGATCGTCAGCCTTTCGGCCTTCCGCAACGCCAATTTCGCGACGGGCTCGGCATTCTCGTTTCTGATCGGCATCGGCCTTTACGGCCTGACCTATGTCTATCCGCAATACCTGGCGCATGTGCGCGGCTACAATTCGCTCCAGATCGGCGAGACGATGTTCGTCTCAGGCCTGACCATGTTCTTCATGGCGCCGGTCACGGGCATCCTGTCGCGCAAGCTCGATATTCGCATTCTGCTGACGGCGGGGCTGCTCATTTTCGGGTCGGGCACCTGGATGGCGACCGGCCTGACTGCAGACTGGGATTTCTGGGAATTGTTCATCCCGCAGATACTGCGCGGCATGGGGCTGATGCTGTGCATGGTGCCCATCACCAATGTGGCCCTCGGCACGCTTCCCCCGGAGATGATGAAGAACGCCTCGGGCCTGTTCAACCTTACCCGCAATCTAGGCGGGGCGGTCGGATTGGCGCTCATCAACCAGGCCTATAACAGCCGCCTCGACCTGCACCTTCAACGCCTGCACGATGGCGCGAACTGGGCGAAGTCCTACACGCTCGAATATCTGCAGACACTGACCGCCGGCCTCTCCGCGCTGGGCGATCAGGCCGAGTTGGCGGCGCTCAAGCGCATGAGTCTTCTGGTGCGTCAGCAGGCGACTGTCATGGCCTATGCGGATACGTTCTTCCTGCTGACCTGCATGTTCGGACTGGCTGTGTGCTTCGTACCCATCCTCAGGAAGCCGAAGGCGGGCGCCGGCGGAGGCGGACACTGACAAACACGCAACGCTCCTTTAGGAACGCGCGGCGGGAGGACCGGCGATGAAGGTGGTCGTGATCGGCGGTGGCGCAATCGGCGTCGCGTCGGCGAGTTGGCTTCTGCGCGATGGTCATGACGTCACCATCGTCGAGGCCCAGGGGATCGCAGCCGGAGCCTCGTTCGGCAATGCGGGCTGCCTGAACCCATCCTCCATCGTACCGATGTCGCTGCCGGGCAATCTGAAAAAGGTGCCGGGCTGGCTGACGGACCCGTTGGGACCATTGGCGATCCGCGCGCCCTATGCCCCCCGGATCGCACCCTGGCTGATCCGCTTTCTGCGCGCCGGCACGCCCGAGCGTGTTTCTGCCCAGGCGGCGGCGCTGCGGGATCTGATCCACGATTGCCTGGACGTCTATGAGCCGCTGGCGCGAGCGGCCGGCGCCGCGCATCTGATCCGGCGGGACGGACATCTCGTCGTCTACCGGTCCCGGGCGGATTTCGAAGGGGATGCCTTCGGCTGGCGTTTGCGTCGCGATAACGGAATCGATTTCGACGTGCTCGAAGACGATGCGTTGCAGCACATCGAACCCGAGCTTGCCCGCGAATATCGGCTCGGCGTCTTCTTCAGTGGAAATGGCCACACAACCGATCCAAGCGCGCTTGTCCGGGCTCTGGCCGAGGCTTTCCTGCAAGGGGGTGGCCATTTGTTGCGCGCGCGTGCGCTCGGCTTCGACGTCGCGGAGGGCAGGCTTCAGGCCGTGCGCACCGATGCCGGAGCCATTCCGGCTGATGCCGCGGTAATCGCGGCCGGCGCGTATTCGGGCGCTCTGGCGAAGGAAATGGGCGACCCCGTGCCGCTCGACACCGAGCGCGGCTATCACGCGGTCATCGCAGATCCCGAAATCGTACCCCGCCGCACCATTCTCGACGCGTCCGGCAAGTTCATCGCCACGCCCATGGATTCAGGCTTGCGGCTGGCAGGTACCGTCGAATTCGCCGGGCTGGAGGCCAAGCCCGATTGGCGACGGGCGCGTCAATTGCTCGTTCTCGCGCGCAAACTTTTTCCGCGCCTTCGGGAGGAGTATGAGGAAGAAAGGGTGTCGGTCTGGATGGGACGCCGCCCCTCAATGCCGGATTCGCTGCCGGTCATCGGTCCGTCCTCCCGCACCCGCGATGTGATCCATGCATTCGGACACGGCCATCTTGGTCTCATGGCGGCGGCGCGCACGGGCCACATCGTGGCCGATCTCGTGGCGGGCCGCGCCCCGGCGATCGACATCGCGCCATTCCGCGCCGTGCGGTTTCGCGGCCGGTGAGGGAAATCCCTTAAGGTTGCGCTGGCGCAACAAAGGCGGGGAATGTGCTTCTGTCCGGGCGGTCGGGCCGAAAAATTGATCAAGCTCAATGCCGAACACTTTCAGGCGTTTCATTCCTCCGTCACCGGAAATTCACAGGCCGGTGCGTTCAAGAGGGTTGGGACAATGAAATATGCAGCGGTGTGTGGTCTGGCGCTTGGCGTCGGCATGGTATTGGCTGGAGAAGGCCGCGCAGCGGATCTCTTCGCGCCGGAACAGGCGCCGGCCTACGCCAGCGAGGCGCGCAGCCCGTGGCAGATCCGCGTGCGTGCGCTCGGCGTGATCTCCGAGGACGGCGGCAGCGTCGATGGCATTGCCGGTTCCGACCTGTCCTACTCGAACTCGGTCACGCCTGAACTCGACATCACCTATTACTTCACCGACAACATCGCCGCAGAACTGATCCTCGGCACGACCTACGCCAAGGTCTACACCGAAGGCTCGATCGAAGGTCTCGGTCAGGTCGGCAAGACGTGGATCCTGCCGCCCACGCTGACGCTGCAATATCACTTCACCAATTTCGGCAAGTTCAAGCCGTATGTCGGCGCCGGCATCAACTACACGATCTTCTACAATCAGTCCGAGTCCGGCGACTTTGCCGACATGGACATCGAGAACACGTTCGGCGCGGCGCTGCAGGTCGGTGTCGATTACATGCTCGACGAGCATTGGGGCGTGAACCTCGACGTCAAGAAGCTGTTCCTCGAGCCGGACTGGACGGCGACGCTCGAAGGTACGCGGCTTTCCGGCACGGCCGAGCTGAATCCGTGGCTCATCGCGGCTGGCGTCACCTACCGCTTCTGATCCAGCGACCATTTTGGTCGAATGCGGACGAACCTTTTTAGGTTTTGGAAAGGGTGCCGGACGATCCGGCACCCTGGCTAAGCGCCTAGGAGCGCTAAATTATCTTCTCGGCAATGAATCCAAAGGCACTTAGCCCCCGCGACATATGAAAGGGGCGTGCAATGGAATGGCAGCCGATCGAGACCGCGCCGAAGGATGGCACTCACATCATCGCTTGGGATGTGGCCATCCAGGACGTGACCCTTGCTCTGTACATGGAAGGCCCGGAAGGCTGGGGCAATTGGGTGCATTACGGCGATCTGCTGGGCACGGCCGAATTGTCGCATTGGATGCCGTTGCCGCCTCCGCCGACGGGTGCCGCTCGTGACGAGGCGTACGAGGTCAAGCCGGCCGTCGGTGCCGAACAGAAAACCGATGCCCTGATCGAGGGCTGAACACTTGAGATGAACCCGGCCGCTCGATCCAGACGGCCGACATCTCGCGGATTACGGACCTCCGAAGGCGGGCAGGCTTTATTGCCACCTCCTGCCTTCGGCGAGTCCCCATTTCAGGTAATGCTCTCTCGGATTCATGCCGCTCGTGCGGACATCCTCATGCAATGCGAGATAGACTTCGTCATTGAAGCCGCGCGGAATACGCGGGCCTGAGAAAACCGGCCATTTCACGAGATTTCCGTCCACCGAGAGGCCCGGAAAATGATCCGCCGAGAAGCCCTGTCTCCACATGACATAGGGCAGGGACAATTGGTCCCGATAGGAATAGCGCAGGATCTGCGCCCACCATGCCTCTGATATCATCCTGAGACGTCGATCCTTATGCCTTCTCAAAAGAATCGCGTTGTGCGACAGGCCACCCTCGACTGGAAAGCCGGCCGCACGATATTCGCCGATCTGAGCATTTACGACGTCAGGATCGGCGTAATTCAGTTCGATGATCTTTTCGGCTTCCGTGTAGATGCAATTCCACCACGGATGGTGGAAGCAAACGAGCGGGCTGCCGTCTGGCCTCAAATGGCTCCAGATCTCGTCGGGTGATGCGATCAATTGCACCGTGTTGTCGATGTAGAGGCTGCTCGCATAGGCGCCCACAAATCGGTGGGGCATGATCTTGATCATCTTCGCGGTCCGAACGGGTCCGAGGTCCACGGGATCCACGAAAATGAATTTCCAGCGCGTGGATGTCAGGCTGCGATCGTCGGTGAAGCAAAGGTAATCGGTCTTGCCGTCGTCGCAGGTTTCGTGGTCCGCGAATGCCTCCGAATACCCGAACATGCAGGTATAAACCACGCGGCGGGCAGGGCGCGGCTTCAGAGCGTTCAGAAGAAACTCGTAGAAACGCCTCATCCGGCTGCGCAACCGCCTGCTTCGGGTTCATCTTCATCCGACGGACTACGTCCGGGAAGACAGTGGCTTCGAGAACACCTCATCCGGATGTCCGAAAGAGGGCGAAGCTCGTATCTTGGATGAGTAAAGCATGGTGCCGCAGGGGAGGATTGAACTCCCGACCTCACCATTACCAATGGTGTGCTCTACCACTGAGCTACTGCGGCCGATGGCGCGTTTGATGGCCCTCGCGAAGCGGCGGGGGCGGCGCGGGCGGATAACTGCCACAAGCTCTATCGTCGCGCAACCGTGCTTGCCAATTTCCAGCAGGTTCTGTTTGTTCATGCGATGACGAAGTCTCAAACCCTGTCTCCCGAGCAGGCTGCCCGGGCGGAGCGCCTTGCAGCGTCGCTGCGGGAGAATTTGAAGCGCCGCAAGCAGCAGGCGCGTGGCCGCCGCACGGAAAACACCCCGGCATCACCCCCGTCTGAGACCGACAAGGGCTGATATCCGGCCGCCGCTTGTTTCCGGGGAAGGCTTCCGATACATCGGACGGCTTCCCGAGCCGCCGCCGATTTCCGAGGTTTCGTTACATGGACCGCATCCGCATTCTTGGCGGCGCCCCGCTCGAAGGCACGATCCCGATTTCGGGCGCGAAGAACGCGGCTCTGCCGTTGATGATCGCGAGCCTCCTGACCGAGGACACGATCGTTCTCGAAAACGTTCCGCGCCTGGCCGACGTGCACCAATTGAAGCGCATCCTGTCCAACCACGGCGTGGACATCGCGGTGCGTGGCCGCCGCCACGGCGAGACCGAGGACGATGGCGAGACGCTGACGCTGAACGCCAAGACCATCGTCGACACCACGGCACCCTACGATCTCGTTTCCACCATGCGCGCGAGCTTCTGGGTGGTCGGCCCGCTGGTGGCGAGGATGGGGCACGCCAAGGTTTCGCTGCCGGGCGGCTGCGCGATCGGTACGCGGCCGGTCGATTTCCTCCTGAACGTGCTGGAAGCCCTGGGCGCCCAGATCGAGATCGAAGCCGGCTATGTGGTCGCGACCGCGCGCCATGGCCTCAAGGGTGGCGAGATCGATTTTCCCAAGGTGTCGGTCGGCGCGACGCACACGGCGCTGATGGCAGCAAGTCTGGCCGATGGCGAGACGATCATCCGCAACGCGGCGCGCGAGCCGGAAGTCACGGATCTCGCGGAACTGCTCGTGAAGATGGGCGCGAAGATCGAAGGGATCGGCACCTCGACGCTGACGGTGACGGGCGTGACAAGCCTGCATGGCGCCACCCACCGTGTCATTCCGGATCGGATCGAGACGGGCACGTTCGCGCTGGCCGTGGCAATGGCCGGCGGCGATGTCGTCTTGCAGGGCACGCGCAGCGATCTGTTGGACAGCGCGCTCGATTCCATGCGTGAGGCAGGGGCCGAGATCGAGGCCCTTCCGAACGGCATTCGTGTGGCCCGCAACGGCAATGGCCTGCGTGCGGTCGAGGTGACCACGGAAGCCTTTCCGGGGTTTCCGACAGACTTGCAGGCCCAGTTCATGGCGCTCGCGACCCGGGCACAGGGTACGTCCCGCATCCGCGAGACGATCTTCGAGAACCGGTTCATGCATGTGCAGGAATTGGCGCGCCTCGGCGCCCGCATCCGGCTCGATGGCGACACCGCCTTCGTGGAGGGCGTCGAACGCCTCAAGGGCGCGCCGGTGATGGCGACCGACCTTCGCGCGTCCGTCTCGCTCGTCATTGCCGGCTTGGCGGCCGAGGGCGAAACCATCGTCAACCGCATCTATCATCTCGATCGCGGTTTTGAGCGGCTGGAACAGAAATTGTCGCGGTGCGGTGCTCGCATCGAGCGCATCAGCGGCTGAGCACCGCCGGCTCTCCGGATAAGCACGTAGAGCATTGCACTCCACAAGGGCGGCCCCTAGATCAGGGAAAACCCATCAGGCGGCAGCGAAATGTCCGACGCACCTCTCAAACTTCTCGCCTTCGACGCGGAGGATCTCAAGGTCCTCTCCGTGCATCTGCAGGATGCCGAGCTCAAGGTCGGAGATCTTGTTTTCCTGCCGCGCGAACGGCGGTTCGCCTTTGCGGCTGATCGCTTCGATTGGGAAGCCTCCGCGACGGAGAAAACCAATCGGCGCCGCCGCACTGCGGTGCATTTCGAAGGCGTCACATCCGTGCGCTCTCGGGGTCTCGACCTTGAGAACAAGGAGGCGCCGCTTACTCTTCTCGCTCTGGCGTTCGATCCCGGCGAAGCGCCGGCCGGCTCGGTTCATATGCTGTTTCTGAATGGCGGTTGCGTAAAGCTCGATGTCGAATGCGTCGAGGCTGCGTTCAAGGATCTGGGGCCGACCTGGACCTGCACCTGCTGCCCATCCCATCCCGAAGTCGAAAACCAGTCCCAATCCGAGGTCGCCTGAACCATGGCCGTTTTGCTGGATGCCGGCGCGTCGGATTTCGAGGCGCGTTTTTCGGTGCTGCTCGGCGCCAAGCGCGAGAGTGCCGAGGATGTCGACAACGCGGTAAGGGAGATCATCTCGGAGGTGCGTGCGCGGGGCGATGCGGCCTTGTGCGACTACACGGCCCGTTTCGACCGCTTCGACGTGAGCCCGGCGGCGTTGCGCATCGGTGAGGCCGAGATCGACGCGGCGTGTGCCGAGATCGATGCCGAGACCATGGCGGCCCTCGAACTCGCCCGCGATCGTATCCAGAGCCATCACGCCCGCCAGATGCCGATGGACGAGCTCTATACCGACGAGATCGGCGTGCAGCTCGGCCATCGCTGGACGGCGGTCGAGGCCGCAGGCCTTTACGTGCCGGGCGGCACGGCGGCCTATCCATCTTCCGTACTGATGAACGCGGTGCCGGCCAAGGTGGCGGGCGTGCCCCGCCTGGTCATGGTGGTGCCCACGCCGGACGGGAAGCTCAACCCGCTTGTGCTGGCGGCCGCGCGCCTTTCGGGCGTCGACGAGGTCTACCGCATCGGCGGCGCGCAGGCGGTGGCGGCTCTAGCCTACGGCACGGACACGATCCGTCCGGTCGCCAAGATCGTCGGGCCCGGCAATGCCTATGTTGCGGCCGCGAAGCGGCAGGTTTTCGGGGCCGTCGGCATCGACATGATCGCCGGTCCCTCCGAAGTGGTCATCGTGGCTGACGGTGCGGCGGACCCGGAATGGGTGGCGGCCGATCTTCTGGCGCAGGCCGAGCACGACGCCGCTGCGCAGGCCATTCTCATCACGGATTCGCCGAAGCTCGCGGCCTCGGTCGAGGCAGCTGTGTCGCGCCAGCTCGCGGTTCTCCCGCGCGGCAACATTGCGGGCGCGAGCTGGGCCGATCACGGCGCCATCATCCTGGTGCCGGAGCTCGATGCCTGCGTGCCGCTAGTCGATCGTCTGGCGCCCGAGCATCTCGAGATCGAGACGCCGGATGCCGATGCCCTGGCGGCGAAGGTGCGCAATGCCGGCGCCATCTTCCTTGGCTCCCACACGCCGGAAGCGATTGGCGATTACGTTGGCGGCTCGAACCATGTTCTGCCGACCGCACGTTCCGCGCGCTTCTCGTCGGGGTTGTCCGTGCTCGATTTCGTCAAGCGCACCTCGATCCTGAAATGCGATCGGGCCTCGCTTCGCAAGATCGGCGCGGCTGCGGTGCGTCTGGCCGAAACGGAGGGCTTGCAGGGCCACGCGCGTTCCGTCGAGATCCGGTTGCGCGAGGACGCCTGATGGGTGAGGGCAGCACCTCGCAGGGGCCTGCCCGCAACCGGCTGATCGCGGTCGATATCGACGAGGCGTCCCTTGGCGCAGCCAGCGCCGAAGCCGAGCACGAATGCGAAGTCGCCATCTACGATCTTCTCGAAGAGAACAGCTTCGCCGCCATCGGGCGGGATGACGGTCCTTATCGGCTTCGCCTTCTGGTGGCGAACAATTGCCTGGTGTTCGCGGTCTCGGGTGAAGACGGGCGCGAGATCGTCACGCATCTGCTGGCGCTCGGGCCTTTTCGCCGGATGGTGACGGACTACCTCACGATCTGCCAGCGCCATTATGCTGCCATCCGCACCGCGTCCGCCTCTCAGATCGAGGCAATCGATATGGGCCGGCGCGGTCTGCACAACGAATCGGCCACCATTCTCACGGAGCGTCTGTCCGGCAAGATCTCCATGGATTTCGATACGGCGCGGCGTCTGTTCACGCTTCTCGTGTCGTTGAATTGGGATCAATAACGCGGCGAACCCTTCCGCGTATTGCGATCAAATCCCATATGGAGATTGTCTTCATCGGGACGGTGGCGATCGGACATTGTGAAAATGTCCGGCTTTGGCTAGGTTTCGCGCCTTCCATGAAGGGTGTGATCCGGCCGCATGGTTCGGGTGCGTTATCCAATTGTCCAGAAGCTGGCGCCGCTCGTCGCAGCAGGCGCCTTCGAACGTAGGTGTTCATGTCGAATAAAGAAGAAATGCTCGAATTCCCGGGCGTGGTGTCCGAGCTCCTGCCGAATGCGATGTTCCGCGTGAGGCTCGAGAACGAGCACGAGATCGTCGCCCACACCGCCGGGCGCATGCGCAAGAACCGCATTCGGGTTCTGGCCGGCGACCGTGTCCTTGTGGAGATGACGCCGTACGATCTCACGAAGGGCCGCATCACCTACCGCTTCAAGTGACCGCGCCCTCGCGCTGTCCGTTTCTTCGAGCGCCGACATGACCGGCCGTCCCAAGCTTGTTCTCGCCTCTGCATCGCCGCGCCGCCTCGCTCTGCTGGAGCAGATCGGCCTGCGGCCGGACGCGCTGTTGCCCGCCAGCCTGGATGAAGAGCCGGGCCGGTTCGAACGCCCGCGCGTGCTGGCCCAGCGGCTGGCCGAGGAGAAGGCCAAGGCATCGCGCGCGATCGGCGAGCAGGATGAAGCGTTGAAGGGTGCCTTCTACCTGGCCGCCGACACGGTGGTGGCGGTCGGCCGCCGCATCATGCCCAAGGCTGAGACGCTGGAAGATGTCGAGGAATGTCTGGGTCTGCTCTCGGGCCGTGCGCATCGCGTCTATACCGGCCTGTGTATGATCACGCCCCGTGGCAAGGAGCGCAGCCGGGTGGTGGAAACGCGCGTGCGCTTCAAACATCTGTCCCGTGGCGAGATCGACAGCTACATCGCCTCGCGCGAATGGCACGGCAAGGCCGGCGGCTACGCGATCCAAGGCATCGCAGGCAGCTTCGTGGTGAAGCTGGTCGGCTCCTATTCGGCTGTCGTCGGGCTGCCGCTGTACGAGACGCTGAGCCTGTTGCAGGGCGAAGGGCTGCAGGTGCACCAGGGATGGCGCAATCCGCTGGAAGGTGTGGCGTGAGCGCTGCGGAGGGCGCCAGGCCGTGTCCGATCTGCGGCAAGCCGGCGATGCCGGAATCCCGCCCCTTCTGCTCCAAGCGTTGCGCCGACGTGGACCTGCACCGCTGGCTTGGCGGTGTCTACCGCATCGAGACCGACGAAGCGCCGCCCGACGCGATATCCACATCGCAGAAAGATGACAAATAGCGGCTGGACAGCCGGCATTCGGCTTTCTATAACCGCGCCACTCGAACGGGCAGTGCCCTGCTTCGATGCCCAGGTAGCTCAGTTGGTAGAGCATGCGACTGAAAATCGCAGTGTCGGCGGTTCAATTCCGTCCCTGGGCACCACGCCTCCCGCTCCCTGAGGCTGATAGCGTTTAGCCCTATTATTCGCGGGGGCTTTCGGCGTCCCGCCTCCGGCTAATCCCTCAAGACGTGCTCCCATCTGACCCGACGGGAACCGATGATTCGAGCCGGGCTTCCAGCGGCCATCCGGTTCGCGGGGATCTTACCGGTAACGATGGATCCGGCTCCAATGACCGATCCGTCTCCAATCTCCGCCCCTTTCAGGATCTGGCTGTGCTGGCCGATCCACACATGCTTGCCGATGATGACGTCTTTCGCTTTGTTCAGACGCTCACCGGTGTCGAGATCAAAGATCGGGTGCATGTCACTGACGGTAACATCGATCCCGCCGGCAAAAAGAGACCCTTCGCCGATATGGATGGCCTTGGGCTCGTGGAGCAGGAGCCGCACACAACCATTGAATCCCACATTTGCTCCGATGACGACTTGCGTATTGGCGCTGGCATAGACGAAGAGCGACCCGAGCACGCAATTCTGCCCGATCTTCACGGACGACGCCGGCCCGGCCACGATGTGGAGATGATGCACACTCGAAGGTTGTGCGATGTCGATCTCGATCCCAGAGCCGCTTGTTTCCAGCGTCAATTGCTCGGCAGATATGTTACCTATAGAGATCTTGTTTCCTGGATAAGTCATTGGATTAATTATCCAATTCGCCAGTCGATTTATTATGAGAACTTCCAACGATAGTGTTCTAAGGCTGTGAACGGTCCTCCTTGATCGCAGTGGGTTTGGGTGTATATCTTCTCGCTATGGTTGAGGGGATCGTAGGGTGCTCGCAAAAGGAGGTCTTACGCAAGGTCTTTCCGGCCCTGTAACGCCGCCTAACGGTCAGGTTCTTCTCCCCGCTCTGAAGGGGGGCGACATCGCCATATGCCGGTCCAAGCACGGACGATTGTTCTTCCCCCAAAACGATGACACCGTCGGGAGGTCGCTCGAACATTACGGTGAGTGGGCCGAGAACGAGCTCGCCTTTCTTTTGCAATTCGTTCGGCCCGGAAGCACCGTCGTGGAAGTCGGCGCGAATATCGGCGTGCACACCCTCGCATTTGCGGAAGCGCTGGGACGCAGCGGGCGCGTTGTCTCGATCGAAACGCGTGAGATCCTGTCAGCCCTTCTCGCTGCGAATGTGCAGAACAATTCAACCGAGAATGTGGTGGTCCACAGCCCTGCGGCCTGGGGCAGGCCTGACGTCGTTTCACCGAAGGGACACACGCAGAGCGTGTCCGAAGACGATGGGATTCCTGTCATCCGTGTCGATGATTTGGACGTAACGGAATGTTCTCTTCTGAAAATTCGCGCTCGAGGAGACGAATGCGCAATTATTTCAGGCGCGTCTCAAATCATCGGAATGCAGAACCCGGTAATCTCTATCGAGATCGATGATGTTCAACGCGCGATCGCGGCCAGAGATCAACTGAGATCATATCCTTACGAGACCTATATTGTTCAGGCTGACGCGTTCAATCCACGCAACATCAAGTCGAACGCTGGTAATATGTTCGGGGTCGCGACGGAAACGTTCCTTCTCGCGCTTCCGAAAGGCCGCGATGCCCCCTCGGTCACCGCAGGAATTGTGCTGAAGCCTGTCGCCTCGACAGGCGATCTCATCTGCGCCCTTCAGGAAGCGCCACGTTCTGGCGATCTGACGCCTTTTGATCGAAGGCCCGAGCTTCTTCTTCGGCTTCTGCTGAACCTTGGCTTAAGCGGAGACGAAATCGCGCGGCAGGACATCGAGCGATTTCAAATAAGAGAATACCTCCTCCAGAAATTGCAGGGTGAACGTGAGAAACATCTAAGGGAGGAGGATACGCATAATGCGGGCTCGCTCGGCGAACTCGAAGATCTCCGATTTCGCTTGTCGAAAATCGAGAGATCCTCATCCTGGCGATTTACGCGGCCGCTGCGCGCATTCGCCCGAGCCTTCAGATCTGCCAGTCGATGGATCCGAGGGAAAAGGGTCGCACTGTGACCATCGCGAGCCCAAAGCGATTCTTCGATGTGCCGGTTTCGCAAATTCCGCCACCGCAAGCGCCCTCCGCCGGAGAGTGGGACCAGTTAAGCGCAATTTATCGATCGTCCGAGGCGCCGCTCATCGACGTGATCGTGCCTGTCTACAAGGGGTATGACGAGACGCTGCGCTGCGTCTACAGCGTGTTGGCAGCCGTCCAGCGAACGCCTTTCCGGCTTGTCGTCGTGGACGACCACGGCCCGGATCCGGATTTGAGAAACGCGCTTCGGGAACTGGCCGGACGCTTCTCCTTCGAGCTTGTCGACGCTGGGGAAAACCTTGGTTTCGTGCAGGCGTGCAACCTTGCCATGTCGCTCCATCCCGAGCGAGACGTTCTGTTGCTGAACTCCGACACGGAAGTCCACAACGATTGGCTGGACCGGATGTATGAGGCGGCATACCGCGAGCCTCGGATAGGAACGGTGACGCCTTTTTCGAGCAATGCGGAGATTTGCAGCTACCCGCGCAATATATCCGACAATGTGGCTGATCTCGGAATATCGGATCAACGGCTCGATCTCTTATGCGCCGAAGTCAATCGTGGGGAGCTGATAGATCTCCCGACAGGAGTTGGCTTCTGCATGCTGATCAAGAGAAGCGTGCTGAACCATGTTGGAATGTTCGACTATGCCCGTTTTGGGAAGGGCTACGGAGAAGAGAACGATCTTTGTTGCCGCGCTGCCGCCGCGGGGTATCGCAACGTTCTCGCGGCCGATGTTTTCGTTCGGCATTACGGGGGCACGTCGTTCGGCGCCGAGAAGCGTGACCGGATCGAACAGGCCTGCCGCGTGATGGACGAACTGCATCCCTTCTACTTCCCCGCTGTGGACGAGCACATCCGCGATGACCCCGCGGCGGTGGTCAGAGAGAGGATCGACGTCGCACGGCTAAAATTGGGATCTGTCGCAGGACGCAACATTTTGCTGATCGCCCACAATTGGGGAGGGGGCACGGAGCAGCATGTGCGGAACCATGCGGCTGAACTCGAACGCCAAGGCTTCAAAGTTTATCTGTGCTGCCCGACACATCGCCATGACGTCGAGTTCTCAATCGAGGACAGCGGGACGCCGGAGATTGTGAATATCCAAGGTTTCGACGTCCGATATGATTTCGAGCGTTTCGGGATCGTTCTCCGGGAACTCGGAATAAATCATGTCCATGTTCAGCATCTTGCTGGATTCAGTGCCATTGCCACGGATTTCTTCTTGGCGGTGTTCCAGACGCTGCGGCTGACCTTCGATGTGACCCTTCATGACTACATGACGGTGTGTCCGCGTGTGCATTTGTTCGATGGCAGCGGCCTGTTCTGCGGAGAGCCGCCCCGGAGCTTCTGTGAAAGCTGCATCAGCCGGGATTCATCGCCGTTCGGGCGAGTCAATGTCTTCGATTGGAGATTACGCCATCTGCGTTTTCTGGAGAGCAGCCGCAACATCTACGTTCCGGATCAGGACGTCGCGGACAGAATGGGGCGTTACTTCCCCAAACTGCGCTTCCTCGTACGGCCGCATGCCGAGCCGCGCATCTCAAGGCACATCACGCGAGCCAAAGAAGGTCATGGGACCACGCGGGAAGTCCTTCTCTTGGGAACGCTCGGGGAACACAAAGGGTTGAAGCTTATTCTGGAGATGGCGCGTTTGTGCCAGACGTCCGGAGCGCGGATTCACTTCCATCTCGTGGGGTCCAGTGAGCGCAACGAGGATCTGGAAAAGACCGGGGCCGTCACCGTCCACGGTCGTTACACGACGGATCAATTGGAAGAGATCGTTACCGGAATAAATCCAGACCTCTTCTTTCTGTCGTCGATCCTGCCCGAGACATACAGCTTCACTCTGTCGGAGGCTTTGCGGCTCGATGTCTTCCCGGTCGTTTTCGATCTTGGCGCCCCGGCAAAGAGATTGAAGAGGCTCGGAATTGGGCATCTGATCCCCATTACCAAAATCCTGGATCCTTCCGCGACGCTCAAGGAATTGCAGGATGTGGAGATCCAGGACATCTCCGCGAAGACGGCAGATTTCAAGAACGGATTCTCTTATCCGGATCTAGCGAGTGACTATTACGGTTTCGACGAGAAAAGCATGCTGTCGCCTGACCTGCTGGATCGCAACCGTTCGGGATGGTAAGGGCGCGCCGTGCTCGCCGGATGCTGGCGGCCATGAAGTTTTAGCCTGGGTGCGCGTCTTGAAAAAGGCGCCTTGTCTTGCCGATGTTGCGGGATGACGGACGCAGAGAAACGATGGGGCCGATGAGAGTGTTCAAGGGAAGCGCCGTCTGTGCGGCTTTGATGATGATGAGTGCGGCGGCGTTCGCGCAGGACGCCAATGCGCCGGGCCTCACGGGTCAGTTCCGCGCAACCGCTGTGCAGGCCGGAACGACGGCTTGCTTGAAGCTGAAGGATGATCAGCGGGCCGCCTTTCTGGCGCCGGGCTTGATCGATCGCTCGTGCGAGTGCGTGGCGAACAAGCTGGCCGACCGCATCAGCATGAGCGATGCCACCACGCTGATGATGCTGGCGATGGGCGGCCCACAGCCGGAGGCCGCCCAGATGGAGCGCATTCAGACCGTTCTGCTGGGCAGTGTCGCGGTGTGCATTCAGGAGCTGAATCTCGCCGCTCCGCCGAATTGACCCGCGCGCGTGCCGGTTAGCCGGCAGGAACCGCGGCGTCTTCGGGAAGGATTCCCTCGTTCTTGAGTTCCTGCCAGAGTTCGCCCGGTATCGGCGCGGATATCAGACGGGCATTGTCTTCGACCTTCCGCGCCGATTTCGCGCCCGGTATGATCGCGGCAACGACGGGATGCGCAGCGCAGAATTGCAGCGCGGCTGCGCGGATGTCCACGCCATGGCGCTCGCAGATGGCGGAGATGCGGTCGCGTTTGGCCACCATTTCGGGTGGCGCGTCTGCATATTCGAAGGTGCGACCGCCTGCCAGCAGCCCGGAATTGTAGGGCCCGCCCACCACCACATGCACGCCGCGCTGGGCGCAAAGCGGAAAAAGTTCGTCCAGGGCCGGCTGGTTCAGCAGGCTGTAGCGCCCGGCCAGCAGGAACACGTCCGGGTCCGATTCCTGAAGCGCCCGCACGCACGGTTCCGTGAGGTTCACGCCCAGTCCCCAAGCCTTGATGACGCCCTCATCGCGCAGGCGGATCAGCGCACGGGCCGATCCCTCCATTGCGGTGGCAAACATCTCCTCCCATTCGGCACCGTGATGATCGGCGGCGATGTCATGAATGAAGGCGACTTCGATTTGCGACATGCCGAGCCGCTGCAGGCTGTCCTCGATCGACCGCAGCGTGCCATCGTAGGAATAATCGTAGTCCGGACGAAACGGCAGACCCTGCTTGAAAGGCGGGTTCTCTGCGGATGCGTCCGGGCGGAGCAGCCGGCCTACTTTTGTGGAGAGGGTAAAATCGGCACGCGGAAAGCGCCGCAGAACCTCTCCGAAACGGTGTTCCGAAAGCCCGCTTCCATAATGGGGCGCGGTATCGAAATAGCGGACGCCCGTATCCCAGGCGGCGGTCAGCGCGCATCGGGCGGTGGCGTCATCCACCACGTCGAACATATTGCCCAGCGGCGCGCCGCCGAAGCCGAGCGGCCCGGGCGGCGCAAAATGTTTGCTGCTCACGATGCGTTCCTTTCGGTTGACCAAGGCCGTAGATGTCGGCTCGCGGGGTGGAGCCGACAAGGCGGGTTAGTCGAAAGAGGAAGAATCGCGGAGGTCTGCCGGCTAGGCGACGTAGAGGTCCGGCTGGCGGACCCGCACCATGCCGCCATCTTCGATCTGGCCGGCGTCGAATTTCCGGCTGGCAATGGAATTGAGGTGGGGGCGGTAGCGCTCGAAGCGGTTGACCGGTTCGTCGGTCGCGCCGGGCTCCATGGCGTAGATGACGTCGACAGTGGTGGAAATCACCACTGCCTTTTCGCCGTCCGTCATCTGCCAGCGCAGCTCCGTGCTGCTGGCGAGGGGGTCGCGTCCCATGTCGGTGAGAGGCATCGGGGCGTCCTTTCGTTCGGCTATTTAAGGAAAATGCGAGCCGCCATGCGGCTCGCGACAGGCAAGACTTAATCTTCGTCGTCGCCGAACAGCATGTCCAGCGTGTCGATGATGTCCTCGACCTGCTCTGCGCTGGCCTTGAAGCTGACATTGGTGCCGTCTTCCGCTTCGATGGTCAGAAGCACGGCGTCATCTTCGTCGTCCGCCGGAACAGCGAGAAAGCGGGCAAGGTTCTTGGCGTCAGGCATGACGGAATCTCCGGAGGCTGCGGCGCGGACCCGCGTCGCGGGCGCTATCACGCGCAGCGCATCAAGACGCCCGCGTGACGCCCGCATGTCAACCTCGGGCAGCGTTCAGCCGGCGAAGATGCGGTAACGCTCGGGGACGAGGCCGACGACATCCCCCACACGCGGCGTATGGCCGGCGGTGAAGGCGGCCTCCAGCGTCGCGGTGCCACCATCGACCGGGATATCGAGGTCGACGCGGTTGGTGGGCCCGAAGGTGCGGATGGCGCGGACCTGGGCCGTCAGGGCGCCGGCCCCCGGGGCGCGGATTTCGATGTCGTGCGGCCGGACGAAAAGGCGGGCCGGGCCGGAGGGCGTGCCCTGCGCATCGAGGCCAAGCTTCTCTGCGCCGACGAGAATCGCACCATTGGTGTCGATGTTCACCGGCAAGATGGCCGATTCAC
Organism: Terrihabitans aquatilis; assembly: GCF_052542005.1. Taxonomy (NCBI): domain Bacteria; kingdom Pseudomonadati; phylum Pseudomonadota; class Alphaproteobacteria; order Hyphomicrobiales; genus Terrihabitans; species Terrihabitans aquatilis. The sequence continues at coordinate 664,283 of NZ_JBOCUO010000003.1, forward strand.
CGATGAAGTCGTGGACGAAGGCTGTGGCCGGCGTGTCGTAGACCTCGGCCGGGGTGCCGACCTGCTCGATCTTTCCGTGCCCCATCACGACAACGCGGTCGGCCACCTCGAGCGCCTCCTCCTGATCGTGCGTGACCAGGATGGACGTAACGTGCAACTCGTTGTGCAGGTCGCGCAGCCAGCGCCGCAGATCCTTGCGGACCTTGGCGTCGAGCGCTCCAAACGGCTCATCGAGAAGAAGTACCTTCGGCTCGATGGCCAATGCGCGGGCCAGCGCCACGCGCTGCCGTTGGCCGCCGGAAAGCTGAGTGGGATAGCGACGGGCAAGGGAGCCGATCTGGACGAGGTCGAGCAGCTTCTCGACCCGCGCCTTGATCTCCGCTTCCGATTTGCGAATGCGGCGCGGTCGCACGCGCAAGCCGAAGGCGATGTTGTCGAACACGTCCATATGCCGAAACAGCGCGTAATGCTGGAACACGAAGCCGACGTCGCGCTCCTTCACGCTGAGGCGCAGCGCGTCCGCGCCGTCGAAATGGATATCACCCGCATCCGGCCATTCCAGACCGGCGATGATGCGAAGCAGCGAGGTTTTTCCGGAGCCCGATGGGCCGAGCAGGGCGATCAGCTCTCCTGAACGGATGTTGAGGCTGACATCATCGAGCGCCTTGAACGTCCCGAAGGTCTTCGAAATGGAATGGACGTCGATCTTCATTGCCGGTGTTCTTCCGCGAGGCGATGTTCGAGGATGGTTTTCAGAACGAGTGTGACGAGGGCGAGAAGCGCCAGCAGCGAAGCCACCGCGAACGCCGCTGCGAACTGATACTCGTTGTAGAGAATCTCGATGTGCAGCGGCATCGTGTTGGTCTGGCTGCGGATATGGCCCGACACCACCGAGACCGCGCCGAATTCGCCCATGGCCCGCGCATTGCTGAGCAGCACACCATAGAGCAGCGCCCATTTGATGTTCGGCAGCGTGACCTTGAGGAAGGTGGCGATACCTGACGCGCCCAGTGAAATGGCGGCCTCTTCCTCTTCCGTCCCCTGTTCCTGCATCAACGGGATCAGTTCGCGTGCGATGAAAGGAAAGGTGACGAACACGGTGGCCAGAACGATGCCGGGCAGGGCGAAGATGATCTTGTAATCGTTCTCGATGAACCAGCTGCCGAAAAAGCCCTGCGCGCCGAACAGCAGCACGAAGACGAGGCCGGCCACGACCGGCGAGACGGAGAACGGCAGGTCGATCAGCGAGATCAGCACGCTCTTGCCGGGAAATTCGAACTTGGCGATGGCCCAGGCGGCGCACAGTCCGAAGATCACGTTGCAGACCAGCGAGATCGCCGCGGCCACCAGCGTGAGATAGATGGCGTGGGCGGCGTCGTCGTTGGTGAGCGCGCTGATGTAGGTGTCCCACCCTCTGGAGAGCGCCTGCTGAAAAACGGCAACCAGCGGCAGAACGATGAACAGCGACAGGAAGCCGATCGTGATCGCAATCAGGGCCCAGCGCACCAGAGGCGGCTCGGCGCGCACGGACCTTGGGACCTGGCGTTCGACGGTCCGCTGGGAAAGCGCGGTCGGTAGAGGGGCGGCGTCAGTGAACGACATGGAGGTCCTCAGGCAGGCCGTCTGTGCGCTTCGGACCAGCGCTGCAGGCGATTGATGACGAGGAGAAGGGCAAAGGACGCCAGCAGCATCACGACCGCGATGGCAGTGGCGTCGGCGTAACGGAATTCCTCAAGGCGGATGACGATGAGGAGCGGGGCCACTTCTGAAACGTTCGGCAGATTGCCGGCAATGAAGATGACCGATCCGTATTCACCGACCGCCCGTGCGAACGCCAGCGCGAACCCCGTCAGGAGCGCGGGCAGGATGCTGGGCAGGACAACCCTGGTGATCGTCTGAAAGCGTGAGGCGCCGAGGCTGGATGACGCTTCCTCCAGCTCGCCGTCGAGGTCTTCCAGAACGGGCTGTACGGTGCGCACCACGAAGGGCAGTCCGATGAAGACCAGGGCCACGAAGATACCGAGCGGCGTGTATGACACCTTGATGCCGAGCGGCTCCAGGAGGCTGCCGATCCAGCCATTGCTGGCATAGAGCGACGTCAGGGCGATGCCGGCCACAGCCGTCGGCAGCGCAAAGGGAATATCGACGATGGCGTCGAAGACGCGCCGGCCGGGAAAGCGGTAGCGCACCAGAACCCAGACGACGATAAGTCCCAGAACGGCGTTGGTGGCGGCGGCTGCCAGAGCGATGCCGAAACTGATCCGGAGTGAATTGAGGACGCGGGTGCTGGTGACGATCGCCAGGAACTGGTCAAACGTCAGCTCGCTCGTCTTCAGGAAAAGCCCGGCCAGCGGGATCAGGATGATCAGCGTGAGCCAGGTGATCGTGAGGCCGAGCGTGATCCCGAAGCCGGGGATCACGCTTTTTTCGCGCCGGCGCGCGGGCCGGCCAATGAATGTCGTCGCCATTGGCCGACCCGTTATCCGTTCTTACTTCGTGTAGATCTTGTCGAAGGTCCCGCCATCTTCGAAATGGTCCTTCTGGGCCTTCCGCCAGCCGCCGAATTCATCGTCGATGGTGACAAGGTCGACCTTGGCGAACTTGTCCTTGTACTTTTCAGCCACCGTCTCGTCGCGGGGGCGGTAATAGTTCTTGGCTGCGAGTTCCTGGCCTTCCGGCGAGTAGAGATATTTCAGATAAGCTTCCGAAATCTCGCGCGTGCCCTTCTTGTCGACAACCTTGTCGACGACAGCGACCGTGGGCTCGGCCAGGATGGACAGGCTGGGGGTCACGATCTCGAACTTGTCCGGACCGAGCTCGTTTACCGAGAGATAGGCTTCGTTCTCCCAGGCCAGCAACACGTCGCCCTGGCCGCGCTCGACGAAGGTAACGGTCGAGCCCCGGGCACCGGTGTCGAGCACCGGAACGTGCTCCAGAAGCTGCTTCACGAAGTCCTGGGCCTTCTCGTCGCTGCCATACTTCTTCTTCGCGAAGGCCCATGCAGCGAGGTAGTTCCAGCGCGCGCCGCCGGATGTCTTGGGGTTGGGCGTGATGACCGAGACGCCGTCCTTCACGAGATCATCCCAATCCTTGATGCCCTTCGGATTGCCTTTGCGAACGAGGAACACGATCGTGGACGTATACGGCGCCGAATTGTCTTCGAGGCGCTTCTGCCAATCGCCGGACAGGAAACCCTTGTCGGCGATCGCGTCCACATCATAGGCGAGGGCCAGGGTGACGACGTCGGCGTCGAGGCCGTCGATCACCGACCGCGCCTGCTTTCCGGAACCGCCATGCGACTGCTTGATCGTGACGGTATCGCCGGGGTGATCCTTCTTCCAATGGGCGGCAAACGCCTTGTTGAAAGCTTCATACAATTCACGCGTGGGATCGTACGAGACGTTCAGCAGAGAGATATCGGCGGCATAGGCCGGAACGGCGATGGTCGCCGCTGCAAGTGCCAGTGTCAGTCGTTTCAGCATGTGATTTGCTCCAGCCCGATCACGATAACCCGAGGGGGTTGATAGAAATAGACTGCGCAACTCGACTTAATCAGTCAACAAAAAACATAACTGCAATGGATCAATATTTTCATAACATAAATAATACGTAATTAGTTGGAGGGGATGTGAATGCCGCATTCGGTTTTGGCGCTGCCACGCCAGCGGCCCGAACGGGGACCTTCTCCTGGGCGGGTGCGGCTGGTGCAGGGCATGCAGCCAATGGAGGAGAAGCCGAGAGCCTGCAGCGGATGAAGCGGCAGATGGTGGCGAACGAAATAGGTCTGGATGTCCTGGCCGGTGAAGTTCGCGAGCGGATTGACCTTGATGCGCGGGCCGTCGGCTTCCACCACGGGCAGGGCAGAGCGGCTATCGCCGTGATAGCGCTTCCGGCCATTGAACCAGACGCCGAACCCATCCAGAGCGCGCGCAAGCGGCAGAACCTTGCGGAATCCGCAGCAGGCCTCCGTGTCGCTGGACCAGAGCATGGCCTCGGGGTCCAGCCTCCGCTCATCTTCCGGATCCGGCGTGAAGATCCGGATATCGGTCATGCCGATCTGCTCCTGCAACGCATCGCGATAGGCCAGCGTCTCCGGAAAGAGCATGCCCGTATCGAGGAACAGGACCGGCACCTTGGGGTCGATCTCTGCCACCATGTGCAGCAGAACGGCAGACTCCGTGCCGAAGGACGACACGACAGCGGGGCCGCCCTCGAAACTCTCCGACAGGATGGCTTCCAAAACCTGATGAGGTGGCTGATCGGTGAGCCGGGCGTCGAGCGCTTCGGCGCGGTCCGTCACGTCTTTCGTCGATATTGTTGCAAGATCGAACATGTCGTCAGTCCGCAAGTTCCAGTGTCATCTCCGGCGCTGCGGCCAGAATGGCGGCCCGGAGACGCCAGGGCTTCGAGCGCCGCACCACTTCGCCGAGCACCAGCAAAGCGGGCCCGTTTCCCGCCTGCTCGACGAGCGCGGGCAATTCCTCCAACCGGCCTGCGACATGGCTGGCATCTGGACGCGTTCCACGCGCCAGGACCGCGGCGGGGGTCGAAGGGTCCCGACCGGCGGCGATGAGACCGTCAGCCACCAATGGAGCGCTGGCTTTGCCCATATAGATGGCGAGCGTCATGTCAGGCGCAATGAGGCCGGACCAATCGATGGCTGCGGCATCGGCCGCGCGATGGGCGGTGAGGAGGACAAGGCGCGCGGCCTCTTCCCGGTGGGTCAGCGGCAATTCGGCCTCGGCCGCGCACCCGAGCGCCGCCGTGATGCCCGGCACGACCACCACATCGATGCCGGCCTTCTCCATGGCGTCGATCTCCTCGCCGCCGCGGCCGAATACGAAGGGGTCGCCGCCCTTGAGCCGGACGACACGCAGGCCGCGCCCGGCTGCCTCAACCAGCAAGTGATTGGTTTGCTCCTGCGGAACGCAGTACGAGCCCGCCCTTTTGCCGACGAAGACGCGTTCCGCATCGCGGCGCGCCAGATCGAGAATCTCTGGGGTGACGAGATCGTCGTGAAAGATCACATCAGCGTCCTGCAGGATGCGAAGTGCTTTCAGCGTCAGGAGTTCCGGGTCGCCCGGACCGGCTCCTACCAGGAACACCGTGCCCCGCCGGGGCTGAGGACCCTCTTGGTTCGTCTGGTCGATCAACGCGTCGAGGGCGTTTGCTGCTTCGGTGTCCCGGCCGGCCAGGACGGATGCGCCGATGGGCCCATCGACGACACGTTCCCAGAAGATGCGGCGGTCCGCGATGTCGGGTGCCGCGTGACTCAGGCGCTCGCGCCTCGACCCGATCAGGTCGGCAAGCGCGCCGAGCCGTGCGGGCAGCAGGCTTTCCAGCCGCGCCCGCAGACGGCGCGCCAGCACCGGAGCCGCGCCCTCGGTTCCGATGGCCGCAAGCACCGTGCCGCGATCGATGATCGCCGGCGTGATGAAGCTGCACAATTCCGTACGGTCCACCACATTGACGGGGATGCCGAGCGCCTGCGCCCGATGGGAAATCTCTCCGTCGATCGGATCGCCGGCGGCGGAGATGATCAGGGCCACTCCCGAAAGATCGACGCTCGCGGGATCGGCGGAAGGACGCAGATCAATCAGGGATGAGGCAGCGAGGTCCGCGATATCGTGCGCTGCATCGTCTGCCAGGACACGGATTTGCGCGCCTGTCTTCAGCAGAAGACGGATCTTGTTCACTGCGGCTTCCCCGCCGCCGAACACCAGGACCAGCCGCTCTTTCAGGTCCACGAAAATAGGAAAATAACGCATCGTTCCGCCAACGGCCCGCCCATATGCGGTGCCCGGCAGACATAACACCGGCGACGGATATGTTAAAGGTGGAATAATTACATATCGAGCATGGGGAAGATGGGCAATCCATGCTCCACGAGATGGTCCCAAGCCTCTTCCGCGCTATCGGCGTAATCGAACAGCGCGAGGTCGTCGGCGCGTATCATGCCCTCCTCCACCAGCGCATCGAAATTGATGATCTTGGTCCAATAAGCGCGATCAAACAGCACGATCGGGACCGCGGGCGCCTTGCCCGTCTGTCGCAAGGTCAGCACCTCGAACAATTCGTCGAGTGTGCCGAAGCCGCCGGGAAAGGCGACCAGAGCCGCTGCCCGCATCGCGAGATGCATCTTCCGCATTGCGAAGTAATGGAAGAGGAAGGTGAGATCGGGCGTGGAATAGGCGTTCGGCTCCTGCTCGAAGGGCAAGCGGATGTTGAAGCCGATCGACGGCGCGCCGGCTTCGGCCGCTCCTCTGTTGGCGGCCTCCATGATGCCGGGCCCGCCACCTGTCGCGATGACGTTGCGGCGCAATCCATCCCGCGTGTTCAACGCACCCCCACGTTCTGAGGCGATCTGCGCGAACCGGCGGGCTTCCTCATACCAATGCGCCGACCGAGAGCCCGCGCGCGGCTTCGCGCCGGGCAGCAGAGGCGCCGTCGCGTCTTCAGGGTCGGCGCTGCCGCCCGGCAGGATGCGGGCACTGCCGAACACCACGATGGTGGATTGCACCGCCCAGTCTTGCAGCCGGTCCTCGGCCTTGGCGTATTCCAGAAGAAAGCGCACGCCGCGCATCGATTCCTGGAGAAGAAAATCGGGGTCGAGAGCGGCCAGGCGATAGGAGGACGCGGCCGGGCGGGCCGAATTCGGAGACGAGGGATCGGACGTCATGGAAGGCTTCCGCGAGATCGATGATCTGATCTAGGCGGTGTGACGCGATTTGACCAAGCCTGGGCGGCGAGAAGCGCGTCTATGTCGCGGCGCCGGAACCTCGGGTCTTGCGGCAAAGAAAAGGCCGGGCGATGGGCCCGGCCTGGAATTTCACTCGGCGGTGGAGCTCAATAGCCTGTGCGGGCGCTGACGAGATAGCCATCCTCGGTGTGGCAAACGACCGTGGAGGTCTTCTCGTAGCGGGGATAAACGAGCGTAATCTCAGCCTCGACGCGGTGCCCGCCGTCCGGCTTTTCGATGACGGAATCGATGAAGCCGACCTCGGAATCGTAGGCGCCCTCTCGGCGAGCCGTGTCGAGCAGCCCGCGTGCGCAGGCCTGCACGGCCTGATCGGCCGTCTCACGCCGCTCGTAATAAACACGGGTGCGCGGCGGCGGGGGAGGCGCCTCCTCGATATAGACCTCGCGGGGCCGGTTCGAACTGGCAATGGCAGCCCCGGCGATAAGCCCGGCACCGAGAGCCACGCCCGCAACCGCCCCGGTGTGATGATCGTGAACCTTGATCAGAGAAGACGGCGCGCCGATCGCGCTGGCCGGCGCGGCCGGCATGGCAATGGCAGGCAGGCTCGTCACGGCAAGCGCCGAGATCGCCGCCGAGGAAATGAGAAGACGTGTGATACGCATGGCAAACACCCTGTCGCCGGTTCGGCGCGATACGGTCATTCAGGACCACCAGACGCATGATCTTCCACGATTATGGCTGAATATCGGGTGAACGACGGCCGCTCACATCCGGTCGCGCGCGGCGTAATACAGCATGGCAAGCACCATCAGCGGATGCCGCAATGCCTTCCCGCCCGGGAAAGGCGAGGAGGGAAGGCGGGCGAGCACTTCGAAGCACTGCGCGTTGCCTAGAATGACATCGGCGAGAACGGCGCCCGTGAAGGGTGCGAGCGCCACGCCCTGACCTGAATAGCCCGCGGCGAGCAGCACGTTGGGCTGAGCGAGACGGATAAGAGGCAGGCGGCTGACGGTGATGCCGACGATGCCGCTCCAGGCATGATCGAACCGGACGTCTTTCAAGGCGGGGAAAACGGCCGTGGAGGCCGACCGCACGAGCTTTTCGGGGTCGGCGACGTGGGTGTTCGAATAGCTTTCGCCACCGCCGAACAGAAGGCGCCCGTCAGCCGTGGGGCGGAAGTAATTGACCACGAAACGGCTGTCGGCGACCGCCATGTCGCTGGTCAGAAAATCGCGCAACCTTTCGCCTAGCTTTTCGGTGATGGCGACGGTGCTGGCAATGGGCAGGATGCGTGTGTCGGCATCCGGAACGAGGCCCTGCATCAGGCTGTCGCCTGCCACCACCACCCAATCCGCCGTTACCGTGCCGCCGGAGGTGCGGACTTTCGCCGGAGATCCAGGCTCGATGGCCAGTGCCTTGCTCTGCTCGTGAATGACGACGCCAAGCCCCGCGGCCGCCTTGGCCAGGCCCCGGGCGTATTTCAGAGGGTGGAGATGACCGCCACCCCGATCCAGCATGCCGCCATGATAATCGTCGGAGCGGACAAGTTCGCGGATCGCCTCACGGCTGAGGGATTCCGCCTTGCCGTATGCGTAATGCGAGCGCAGATGGTGGACATAATCATGGCTTGAGGAGACGAGGCGGGCGCGGTGATCGGCGTAGATCATGCCGTTCCGCCGATCGCAGTCGATGTCGTAGCGGGCAATCCATGCATCGAGATGAGCAACGGCGCTCTGGCTCAAATCCCATAACTGACGCGCGGCCTCGGGACCGAATTTGTTTTCCAGGAAAATCTGATCGCGCCGCAGGCCTGTATGGATCTGGCCGCCATTGCGCCCCGACGCGCCCTGGCCGACGCGCCCCTGGTCCAGCAGCATTACGCTGCGTCCGCTTTCGGCGAGCTTCAGCGCGGCGCCGAGACCGGTAAATCCTGCGCCAATGACGCAGATCTCCACGCGCTGGTTGGTGGAAAGAGGGGGGAAGGCTGGAAGCGGAGGGGCCGAGAGCTCGTAAAAGGTGTCCGTCATACCCACACGTACCCAAAGCCAGCTGCATTTCGTCCCGAGGCTGGACACCAAGAGAAATGGTCGAAATCCATATTCGTGCGGCCACGCGATCCGGCTTTATGTGGCCGGTATCGACAGCGTCGGACGATAAAGCCCGCGCCCTCTTTCACACGTTCAGCAGCAGATATTCGCGTTCCCAGGGGCTGATGACCCGCATGAACGTTTCATATTCGCCGCGCTTCAACGCCGCATAAGAAGACACGAAGGCTTCGCCGAGAAGAACGCGCAATGGCTCGCATTGTTCGAATGAGGACACGGCTTCGAGCAGCCCACGTGGAAGGTCGTAATCGAGGCCATGCGCGGATCCCTCGACGGGATCGGTCGGCGTCAGCCCTTCCTCGATGCCGAGATAACCGCAGACCAGGCTCGCGGCGATGGCGAGATAGGGATTTGCATCGGAAGAGGGGACGCGATTCTCGACACGACGGGCTTCGGCACCGGCCGGCGGCACCCGCAGGCCCGTGGTGCGGTTGTCATAGCCCCACGCCACGTTGATAGGGGCCGTGGCCGCCTTGGTCAGCCGGCGATAGGAGTTCACGTACGGCGCCAGGATGCACATCACATGCGGCAGATATTTCTGCTGGCCGGCGATGAAGGCGAAAAATTCCGGCGTTGGGCCGCCGTCCTTGTCGGAGAAGATGTTGCGGCCGTTCGTGTCCCACACGGATTGATGGATATGCATGGCCGAGCCGGGTTCGTTGGCGATCGGTTTGGCCATGAAAGTGGCGTAGATGTTATGGGTCAGCGCCGCTTCGCGGATCGTGCGCTTGAACATGAAGACCTGGTCGGCCAAAGCGAGCGGATCGCCGTGGCGCAGATTGATCTCCATCTGCGCGGCGCCCTCCTCATGGATGAGGGTGTCGATCTCGAGGCCCTGCGATTCCGAGAAATCATAGATGTCCTCGAAAAGGTCATCGAATTCGTTCACGGCCGAGATCGAATAGGACACACGCCCCGTCTCAGGCCGCCCGGAACGGCCGACCGGCGGCTCCAGCGGATAATCCGGATCGGTGTTCGGCTTGACAAGATAGAACTCAATTTCCGGCGCCACCACGGCCTTGAGGCCCTTGCGGGCATAAAGGTCGATCACGCGGCGAAGCACCTGGCGCGGCGCTACCTCCACGGGGCTACCATCGCGCTTGAAGCAATCATGGATGAGCTGCGCCGTCGGATCGCTGGCCCAAGGCACCACGGTGAGCGTCGAGAAGTCGGGCACCAGCACGAGGTCGGCATCGGCGGGATCTCCCGCGCCGGGAACGTCGTCGTCCGGATATTCGCCGGAAATCGTCTGGTGGAAGATGGACGAGGGCAGGTTCATCGCCGGCGCGTTGAAGAACTTCGAGGCAGGCATGATCTTGCCGCGCGCGACACCCGCCTGATCGGGCACGACGCATTCCATTTCCTCGATGCCGCGCGCCTTCACCCAGGCGCGCGCCTCATCCACGTTCGCCACGCCGCGCAGGGAGGCGGCGGCGTCCTTCTGAATCTTCTTCTTGCTCATGCGCATATTGCGTCGGCCCCGCATCGTCCGGAACAGAATGTCCGGTCGATCCATGCGGTCCGGACCGTTCGGTCCGGCGGCGCTCCATTGTGCCTGCGACGGACGGGCGTCCGCCGATCGCGATAATGGTGCCGGGCGTTGCGGAAACCGTCAACCCGCACATCGTGGGCCTTGCCGCTCGTCGATAGGGAGAACGGCTTGTGCGCCAGCGCGTTGCTTCGTAACGTTGGAGCAGGTCTGAATCGCTCAAGCTGAGGAAGCAACGGATGATGGTTTCTCGCCTCCTTAGGCCCATCGCGGCCGTCGCGCTTGCCACGTTCTCGCTCGGGGCGATGTCTGCCCAGGCCGAGGAAATCCGCATCTACAATTGGTCGGATTATATCGACGCCCAGATCCTCAAGGATTTCACGGCCGAGACCGGCATCAACGTGGTCTACGACACGTTCGACACCAATGAATTGCTCGAGACCAAGCTGCTGACCGGCGGCACGGGCTACGATATCGTCGTGCCGACCGCGACATTCCTCAGCCGCCAGATCAAGGCCGGCGTGTTCCAGAAGCTCGACAAGTCGAAGCTCACGAACCTCAAGAACATGTGGCCGGAAATCCGGGATCGTGTTTCGATCTACGATCCGGGCAACGAATATTCCGTCACCTATATGTGGGGCACCACAGGTATCGGGATCAATGCGGCCAAGGTAAAGGCGGCGTTGCCCAATGCGCCGGTCAATTCCTGGGGTTTGATCTACGATCCAGCCAACGCCGAGAAGCTGGCGTCCTGCGGAATCATGGTGCTGGATTCGGCGGAAGACCTGCTTCCGTCGGTGATGAACTTCATCGGCGTCAAGCCGGACTTCAAGGACGCCGCCGATATCGAGAAAGCCGGCGAGCATCTCGGCAAGGTTCGCAGCCACATCCGCAAATTCCATTCCGACGAATGGAAGAACGCGCTGGCCGATGGCGATATCTGTGTGGCCGTCGGCTATTCGGGTGACGTGTTCCAGGTGGCCACCCGTGCCGAAGAGGCCGGTAAAGGCGTCGAAATCCAGTACGTCATTCCCAAGGAAGGCGCCCAGCTCTGGTTCGACCAGTTCGCCATTCCTGCCGATGCTCCGAACACCGAGGGCGCGCACAAATTCATCGATTACATGATGCGGCCCGAGGTGATCGCCAAGGCGACCAATTACGTGGCCTATGCGAACGCAAACCTCGCTTCGCAGCAATTCGTGGACAAGGAAATCCTGGATAATCCTGCGATCTATCCGGACGCCGAGACGTTGAAGCGCCTCTACACGGTGTCGACCGTGGAAGATCCCAGACTGCAGCGTGTCATTACGCGGACATGGACCCGCGCAAAAACCGGTCAGTGATCCCGCCCCTCGCTTGGCCGTGGCAGGGCGCAATTTTGCGCCCTCCGGCAGGAGCCCGTCCATGCCGTCTGCGCCCTTGAAAGCCGCGCTGGGTCCGATCCGCAGGGCGTTCAGCCCGTGGACTGACCCAGATGCGAAGCCGCTTATCCGATTCGAGAACGTCACCAAGACATTCGGTGATTTCACGGCGGTCGATAACCTGACGCTGAACATCTATGAGCGCGAGTTCTTCGCGCTGCTTGGGCCATCGGGCTGCGGCAAGACGACCCTGATGCGCATGCTCGCTGGGTTTGAGGAACCGACATCGGGCCGCATCCTGCTGGCGGGGCAGGACCTCGTCGGCGTGCCGCCCTATCGGCGCCCCGTCAACATGATGTTCCAGTCCTACGCGCTGTTCCCGCATATGAACGTGGCGGACAACATCGCGTTCGGCCTGAAGCAGGCGAAGATGCCAAAGGCTGACCGCGAGGCGCGCGTTCAGGAAATGCTGAAGCTCGTCAAGCTGGAGCCTTTCGCCAAACGCAAGCCGCACCAGCTCTCCGGGGGACAGCGGCAGCGTGTAGCCCTGGCGCGCTCGCTGGCGCTGAAGCCGAAAGTGCTGCTGCTCGATGAGCCGCTGGGCGCGCTCGATCGCAAGCTGCGCGAGGAGACCCAATTCGAACTGACCGACCTTCAGGTCACGCTCGGCATGACGTTCCTCATCGTCACCCACGATCAGGAAGAGGCCATGACGGTGGCAGATCGCATTGCCCTGATGAATCGCGGGCGCATGGTGCAGGTGGCCACACCAGGCGAGATCTACGAACAGCCCGCCTCACGCTACGTGGCAGACTTCATCGGCGACGTGAACATCATTCCTGGCACCGTCGAGAAGTCGGGCGATCTCGCCATCCTGCGCAGCGCCTGGGCGGAAGCTCCCATCCAGCTGGCAGGAAATGTCTCGGCGGCTTCCGGTTCGGAGGCATGGCTGGCCCTGCGCCCCGAAAAGATGCTCATCTCGCGCGAAGCGCCTGCTCCCGGAACGCCGAACGTTCTGTCCGGAGAGGTGTGGGACATCGGCTATCTCGGCGATCTGTCGATCTACCGGGTGAAGATCGCCACCGGCGATATTGTCAAGGTCTCGGTTGCCAACCGCACGCGGCTGGTCGAGCGTCCGATATCCTGGGAAGACAAGGTCTGGCTCAATTGGGCGCCCGAGCAGGGCGTTCTTCTCACGGCATGAGGTAGAGCCATGGCCAATCCTGCGGGCGGGTCGGGATGGATGCGGCGCCTCGAATTGTGGCTCCCCTTCCTCTGGCTGATCGCCTTTTTCCTCGTGCCGTTCCTGATCGTGCTGAAGATCAGCCTGTCGACCGGCACCATCGCCCAGCCGCCTTATCTGCCGAATTTCAGCGTCTTGGCCGACGGGGTGTCGGGCACCTGGGACAAGGTCCGGACCTTCACGCTCGACAACTACGCCTTTCTGGCGAGTGACGCGCTCTACATCAATTCCTACCTGTCGAGCCTGCGCATCGCGGCGATCTCGACGCTGCTGTTGCTGTTGATCGGCTATCCTCTGGCCTATGGCATGGCGCGCGCGCCCAAGAGCATCCGCCCCATGCTGCTGATGCTCGTCATCCTGCCGTTCTGGACGTCGTTTCTGATCCGCGTCTATGCGTGGATCGGCATACTGAAACCGGAGGGATTGCTCTCCACCTTCCTGATCTGGCTGGGCGTCATCGACACGCCGCTCGCCATCATGAACACCGAGAAGGCGGTCTTCATCGGCATCGTCTATTCCTATCTGCCGTTCATGGTGCTGCCGCTCTATGCCGCCCTCGAAAAGCTGGACGACACCTTGCTTGAGGCGGCAGCCGATCTGGGGTCGCCGCCGATCCGCGCCTTCTGGCAGATCACTTTCCCCCTGTCTCTGCCGGGCGTCATCGCGGGCTCGTTCCTCTGCTTCATCCCGGCGGTCGGCGAATTCGTCATCCCCGATCTGCTCGGCGGCTCCGAAACATTGATGATCGGCCGTACCTTGTGGAACGAGTTCTTCCTCAATCGCGACTGGCCCGTTTCGGCGGCGGTGGCCGTACTGCTGCTGCTCGTCCTGACCATTCCGATCGTGATCTACCAGAATTTCCAGCAGCGCCAGCTGGAGGCCGACCGATGAAAAAAGGCCTGTCCTCCTTCAATCTCGTGGCGCTCACGTTCGGGTTCGCGTTTCTCTACATCCCGATAGTGATCCTCGTCGTCTATAGCTTCAACGCGTCGCGGCTGGTCACGGTGTGGGGTGGTTTCTCCACCCATTGGTATGGCGCGTTGCTGCAAAATCAGGCGCTGCTGGATGCTGCGTGGATCACCGCGCGTGTGGCGTTCCTGTCGGCCAGCGTCGCGACCGTGCTTGGCACGATGGCTGCGCTTGCTCTTGTCCGCCATGGCCGCTTTCGAGGTCGTACCCTGTTTTCCGGGCTCGTCTACGCGCCGCTCGTCATGCCGGAAGTCATCACGGGCCTGTCGCTCCTGCTTTTGTTCGTGGCTTTGGGGGTGGCGCGTGGTTTCTGGACCGTGACGCTCGCCCACATCACGTTCTCCATGTGCTACGTCGCGATTGTCGTGCAGTCGCGACTGCTGAGCTTCGACCGTTCGCTGGAAGAGGCAGCCCAGGACCTCGGTGCGACACCCACCAAGACTTTTTTCGTCATCACCCTGCCAATCATCGCACCGGCGGTGATCGCGGGCTGGATGCTGGCCTTTACCCTGTCGCTCGACGATCTCGTGATCGCGAGCTTCGCCACGGGACCGGGCGCCACCACGCTGCCGATGAGGATCTACTCATCGGTGCGACTGGGCGTGACACCGGAAATCAACGCCATCTGCACGATCCTGATCGGGATGGTCGCGACGGTCGTGGTCGTTGTTTCGATCATGACGCGGCGCGCCCAATTGGAGCGCGAACGCGCCGAACGCATGGCGGAGCAGGGCGGCGCGGCACCGGTGCTCGCCAAGGCGGGATAGACCGCGAGCAGCTGAAAATGAAAAAGCCCGGACGATTGTCCGGGCTTTTTGCAGGGCAGCGTTCGAAGATCAGTCCTCGAACTTGCCGATGTGGTGCTGCGAATAACGCTCCACGCCGATCTGGCGGATCGTCTCGAGCTGGGTCTCCAGGAAGTCGATATGGCCTTCCTCGTCGGACGCCAGATCCTCGAACAGCTCCTTGGTGACGCGATCGTTGATGCTGTCACAATATTTGGCGGCTTCGAGATAGAGCGCGCGGGCATCGTTCTCGGCGGCCAGATCGCTCTCGAGGATCTCGACCACGGACTGGCCGATGCGCAGCGGGTCGAGAACCTGAAGGTTCGGGAACCCTTCGAGGAAGATGATCCGGTCGATGAAACGATCGGCGTGCTGCATCTCCTCGATGCTCTCGGCGCGCCATTTCTTTGCCAGGTCCCGGAATCCCCAATCGTCGAACAGGCGATAATGGAGCCAGTACTGGCTCACGGCCGTCAGTTCGGAGCGCAGGCCCCGGTTCAGATATTCAATGACTTTCTGGTCACCCTTCACAATCGTTCTCCTCGCACCTTGTTTAGAGGTGTTCTAAAGTGATGAATGGCCAATGGCAAGGGGCTATGCCGACACGCCAAAAAAATCGAGAAGATTATTCCGCAGCGTCCAGATGGGTCAGTTCGCTGAGGTGGGGAAGGGTGCTGTTTTCGTTGTCCGCGCCGTGATGATGACCATGGTTCGGGCAGACCGCGCAGGCGGCCGGGCACACCGACAAAGCCTGGTCGATGATGGTGCGGATGGTGCGGGAGCAGCGACCGCATTGAGGGCTGCAGCCCAGACAACGATAGACCTGTCCTGGCGTGCGGGGCGCCTGATCCGGCGCCGAACAAGCTTCGCGGATGGCCCGTTCGCTAAGCACATTACATGAGCAGACGATCATGAAGAACGGGTTCCTGCCGCCAGTTTAGAAGAAATCTAAATTACAAGCCTCGTACGTATAATTGGGGTCTGCGGGCCGAGGAGTCAATGTCCGGCTTTCTACGGAGGGGTTCTTTGCAATTATTCCGCGAGAACCCGTGTGGGCGGGAAAATCACCTCGACCAGGGTGCCCGCACCGACCGCGCTCTGGATGGCGAACGTCGCCCGATTGGCTTCCACCAGCGCCTTGGTGAGTGGTAGGCCGAGACCCGTGCTGCCACCGGCATTGCTGGTGGAGAGCTGGCGGAAGGGTTCGAGTGCGGTTGTGATCTCGGTCTCGCTCATGCCAAGCCCTGTGTCACGCACGCGAATGACGGCCTGCCCGAGATCGGTGAGGGCAGTTGAGACGATGACCTGCCCACCGGCAGGCGTATATTTCACAGCGTTCGACAGCAGATTGAGCACGATCTGCTTCAGGCTTCGCGCATCGCCCACCACGGCGGGCATGCGCGGCCCAAGCGATGTGCGGATGATGATGGAGGAGCGATTGGCCTGTGGCTGCAGCAGGGCCACGCAGCCCGCAACGATCTCGTTGATGTTGACGCTGGTGAAGTCGAGATCGAGCTTGCCCGCCTCCACCTTCGACAGATCCAGCAGATCATTGATCAGGCTGATGATGTGGGCGCCTGATTCGTGAATATCGCGCAGATAATCCCGGTAGCGCTGATTGCCCAGCGGACCGAAGCGCTCTTCCATCATAAGTTCCGCAAAGCCGAGCACGGCATTGAGGGGCGTGCGGATTTCATGGCTGATACGGGCGAGGAAGTCCGATTTCTGGGAGCTGGCGCGTTCGGCCTTCACCTTGGCCGCCCGCAGCTCTTCCTCGGCTTTGCGGAACTGGGTGAGGTCTCGCAGCACCGCGCAGAAGCGTGCTTCATTGCCTTCGCTGACCCGACCCAGTGTCATGAACAGGGGGATGGCTCCGCCGCGACGCGCGATACCGGCGACGTCGCGTCCGTCGTTCAGAACCGAAGCGACGCCGTTGGCACGGATGCCGTCCAGATAATCGATCGCGCTTCGATGGCTTTCGGTGGCCAGTACGAGCGTGAAATGCCGGCCTTCCAGTTCCGCGCACTCATAGCCGAACAGGGCTTCGGCGCTGCGGTTGACCGAGACGATCCGCCCCTGTTCATCGAGCACCAGCACCCCATCCGTCGCGGTGTCCAGGATCGCCCGCAACTGGCGCACGGTTTCGTCAGCCTCCAGAACGGGCGGCGGCGAAACGGGCGTGATGAGGGAGAGGCTGGCCGGTTCTCCATTCCAGCCGACGGCCCGGATCTGAGCCTGCACCGGCAGGGAAATGTCGCCTGCGCCCCGCAGACGCACACCTGAGACGTCGCGCGCGTCGATCAGCCGGTCGATGCCGTGTCGGTTGAGGGCGTCCAGGTGTTCGAGCCCTGCAAGGTCGAGCAGGAAGCGGTTGGCGAACAGAGCCGTGCCGGATCGATGGATCAGGATACCGTGGGGCACGGCGTCGAGAACATCACTAAAATCCCCCGGAAAATCGGTACCCGGAAGCTGGGCCCGGGGCTCGGGACGGCGCGGGGCGGGCGGTGCATCTTCGACCTGCCGCGCCGTCGCTGCCGCAGGGCGTAACGGGAATGAGCCGCCGAGGGCGCGTGCGATCTGCTCAAACGCCGAATGTTCGTTCGGCTTCAGATTTGGGCGGCCGAACACCGGAAAGGGCACGATCGGGGCAGAAACGGGGGATCGATCCTCCCGGGACTCAGGCGAGCTTTCGTCTGTTTCCTCTTCCTCTTCCTCTTCCTGTTCGGGCGGCGAGAGGCTTGCATTCTCCAATGCGGCATCCTCGATCGTCGAGGAAGAACTTTCGGGTTCCGCCTCGGCAAGGAGAGACAGCATGAAGGCCGCCTGTTCCAGAGGTGCGGTCTGCGCATCGTCCGAACTGTCGTCGGAGATCACAGAATCCGAATCGTGATGTTCCTCCAACGCACTGGCATCAAGTTCTGCGGGGATTGAAGTACGGGCCGCCTGATCGGAAGGAGCGAACATGGGGGCGTATCGGATGACCCCGAACCCACGAAAACCCTTGAAATCACGGGCGCGGTCGTAGAGCGGCAGCCCCGCCAGTTCCAGGGGAACGATGCGCCCCTCCGGCAGCGTCCAATGAACGACGATGCCGCTCCAGGTATCGCGCCGCGTCAAGGCGTCGGAAAGACGTTCGGCCTCGTCGGTGTCGACAGCGTTCGCGATATCGTCCCACGAGCGGCCGACGATATCCTTAGCTGAATCGAACGCGGCGACCAGTTCGGATGAAACCTGCATCACATGGCCGTCTGCATCGGATTGCCACGTGAAACGGATCGGCTTCGGCAAAGGCTCCGGCGCTGCGAGCTCGGGCGCGATCGTCGGCTCTTCTGCCAGCACCGGCGCATCAATTTCAGGTGCCGACCGCACCGAGAGCGCGGGAGTGTTCAGGGCAACCACGAGGGCCGCATCCTCTCCATTGACGTCGATCCATTCCGCCCGGCAAACGAGCACCTCGGAGCCCTCATCGCCTGCCAAAGCGAGGCGCATCAGCCGAAAGCCACGGCGGGGCACGGGGAATCGTGCGAATTGTTCGCTGAGACCGAGATGCCGCCCATGGTCGGCACGGAGCAGGTCCGCGGCCGCGGTGTTGCTCCAAAGGATCGCTCCATCCTCTCGGCTCACCACGAAGGTGGGCGCGGAATCGCTTCGGCGGCCTGCCAGTTGCGGCAGGTCGGCGAGGTCCGGAAGAGGCGCGACGTCGTCCATGGTTCCCCTGAGGGTTAAGAAGACGTTAAACGCTTAGATCATCCTTGAACCATCGTCTATCGAGCCCCGCCGCCTCCCCAGAGATCATTAAAACTAGAGTTAATGCGTGCGGTGTGAACAAGGCATCAGCACGGTCTTGCCGTGGCGCGCAAATTCTCTTAGGTAAGCGCCATAGGCCAACGCCGTCGTGCAGCTATAGCTCAGTTGGTTAGAGCACCAGATTGTGGATCTGGGGGTCCCCCGTTCGAGCCGGGGTAGCTGTACCATCTATCCCGTTGTTTCTCCGATGTTTCGCTCGATCAGGCGACGAAGCCTGTTTTGCAACATACGCAGATCGTGCGGATTGACGGCTGTCCCCGCTATCCACCGCTCCATGTCTGATCGAGCTCTCGCTGTTTCATCGCGTCTCGACGAATGCTCAGATCACTCTCCGCCTCTGAGATGCCGGGAGACGTTGCGATCAGCTTCTGTTGGACGGAGCGGGGAGGGTGATCCCGGCGCGGCTCGCGGCGCCGATGATGTGGTCATGCATCATATGCGCGGCGGAATCGCCGCGCCCCATCGCCACTTCTTCAATGATCGCGGAGTGCTCCTCCACGATCATCGATGCGCCGGACCCCAAGGCGGGTGGGAGCAGGGAAGCGCAGCGAGAGAGGATATCGACGAACAGCTGATTTCCTGAAAGCTCGGCGAAGACGAAGTGGAACGCGAAATCTTCTTTCGCCAATGCCACATAATCTCCGGATAGGAGATGAGATTCCGTGTTCTCGATGATCGACGTAAGCCGGGCAAGATGTTCGCGCGACAGCAGGGGTGTCACGATCCGCACGGCGAAGGGTTCGATCAGGGCGCGGATCTGGTAGGCGTCCCGGAGCGCCAGCGTTCCGTCGAACATCCAGCTTGAGGGCCGGTTCTGGCTGGGCTGCGCACTCGGTGAGCGAACGAATACGCCGCGCCCGTGCTCGACCTGAACCAACCCCGCCGCTGAAAGTGCCGAGATTGCTTCGCGCACCGATGTTCGGCTCGCGCCGAACCTGTTTGCGATGTCGCGTTGCGACGGCAGAGGTTTTCCAGGATCGATCTCGCCCTCGATGATCATTCTCTGCAATTCGATCGAAATTTGATCCGCGACGGTGCGTTTGCCCCCCGAAGATCCGTCCGTAATCATCTTCATCGCGACCCCAGGCGCCGAGCGCTAATCCAAAGCGATTGCGCCAGCAAGGGCAATCTGGGTGAGAAGGACTCCACGCTCGGACAAGTGGTCGGTCCACATGGGGTGGCAACAATTCTGAGAAATAAAACGTCATTTACTGCAAAATAAATAGACTTCGTGAGCAAATTTTATGCCAGCAACGTTTGGGCAATTGCATCTCATTGGGCGGCTGCCATAACTGTTCAGACCAGTTTGCGGAGCTTTTCCTGCTTGGAAGGTTGCTGCGCAAACCGGCCCGCCACCAACAGATGGATGCTTCCCAAGTGCCGACCGAAACCTCCGACATCACGCGCTTTCCCACCCAAAACGGTAAGTCTCGCACAAGCGTGTACCGCTTTCCTGGTGGCGGTGGATTTGTGTGGTGTGTCGCCAGCGCCCCCGACCAGAGCAAGGATTTGGAAGGGCAAATCCATGACGTGTTGGCAGAGCTCGACCGCCGACTCGCCGAGGGTGGCACCGACAAATCGCGCCTTCTGAAGGCCGAGGTCGTCATCACCGACCATGACCGCAAACCGGAGTTTGACGCGATCTGGCGCGAATGGGTGCCGGAAGGCTGCGGACCGGTGCGCTCCTTCGTGCAGTCGATCATGCCCGACGGTGATCTGGTCGAGGTCATCGTCACCGCCGCACTTCCCTGATTCAAGGGCTGGTCGCCGTCATGACCTCACCGATCTCGACACAGGATATCAGCCCTCTCTCCGCCGAGGCGATCCAGGCGAGGATCGATGGACTGGCGGCGCTGTCCTCCGATGCCGGGCGTCTCACCCGGCTTGCGCTCAGCGCGAGCATGGCGGACGCCATGGCTCTGGTGGCGGAATGGATGCGGGAGGCGGGCATGTCTGTCCGCCTCGACACGGCCGGTAATGTGATCGGCAGGTACGAAGCCCGGGAGCCGGGGCAACCGGCCCTGATGCTCGGCTCCCACATCGACACGGTCCGCGATGCGGGGCGTTTCGACGGCATACTCGGCGTCGTCACCGCGATCGCCTGCGTCCAGGCCTTGCAGGATGCCGACACCCGAATGCCGTTCGCGATCGAGATTGCCGCGTTCGGGGACGAGGAGGGCGTGCGTTTCGGCTCAGGCATAGTCGGTGCCAAAGCGGTGGCCGGCCGGTTCGAACCGGGCCAATTGCGGTTGCGCGACGAGGGCGGCACTTCCGCGGCTGAGGCGCTGGTCGCGCATGGTCTCGATCCGGAACGTGTGCCGGAGGCGGCGATCGCGCCGACAGATCTGCTCGGCTATGTCGAGCTTCATATCGAGCAGGGGCCGGTTCTCGAGGAGCACGATGTCGCCCTGGGCTGCGTCAGCGGCATTTCGGGTGCGGGGCGCTTGTGGGTCGATCTGTCCGGCATGGCCGGGCACGCCGGAACCGTGCCGATGGCAAGCCGCCGGGATGCGCTCGCCGGTGCGGCGGAATGCGTGCTGGCCATCGAGAAGATCTGCAATGGGGTCGATTCCGTCGGGACGGTCGGCGCGCTCGAGGTCGGTCCGGGGGCGATGAACGTCATTCCAGGCCATGTGCGCTTCTCGGTCGACATCCGGTCTTTCGACAATGCCGTCCGCCGTCGGGCGCTCGCGGCGGTGGAGGCCGAGATCGGCGCCATTGCCGGACGGCGTGGCCTGGGCGTCGAGATCACCCGCCTCGGTGAAGGCGATACCGTGCCTTGCGCGCCCTGGCTGAGCGAGCGCATTCGGGAGGCGATCATCGCGGACGGAAGCCCTGTTATCGATCTGCCGAGCGGCGCGGGCCATGACGGCAATTCCATGAGCCGCATCACCGATATCGGCATGATCTTCGTGCGCTGCAAAGGCGGGCTCAGCCATCATCCGGCGGAATATGTGAGCCCGGAAGACATCGCACGCGGCGCGGCGGCTCTGTTTCGTTTTGTCACCCGGTTCGAGGCTCCCCAGGGCCGCACCTCGTCCATCAGTCAAACGGAGAACTCACATGCTTGACCGCAGATCCTTGCTTGCAGCCGTGATTTTCTTGGCAGGCGCCGCCGCGACACCAGTCTTCGCCGATCAACTGGATGATGTCCGCGCGGCGGGCACGGTTCGCATCGGCGTTCCCCAGGACAACCCGTTGTTCGGCACCCTTTCGCCCGACGGTACCCGGATCGGATACGATATCGAGGTCGCCGGTCTTGTCGGTCGCGGGCTTGGCGTCGAGGTCGAATTGGTCCCCATCACCGGCAACAACCGGGTGCCCTTCCTGTCGAGCGGGCGTGTGGATCTCGTCATCGCGAGTCTCGGCAAGAACGCCGAGCGCGAGAAGATCATCGATTTCAGCCAGGCTTATGCGCCCTTCTACAGCGGCGTGTTTGGTGGCACGTCGCTCGCCGTCACGAAGGCCGCCGATCTGGCAGGCGTCACCATCGGGGTGGGCAAGGGGACTATCGAGGATCTGGATCTCACTGCCCTTGCGCCGAGCGGCACCCAGATCCGCCGTTTCGACGGCACGGCAAGCACGCTCAGCGCCTATCTGTCGGGGCAGGTCGAAGCGGTCGCCGCCGCCAATGTGGTGGTGGCCTCGGTTGCCGACAGCAACCCGGCCCGTCCCTTAGCGCTCAAATTCCTGATCAAGAACTCGCCTTGCTACGTGGGCGTGCGCAAGGGCGAAACCGCCATGCTGGCGGCCGTCAACGAGGCGCTTTCCAAGGCGAAAAGCGACGGCTCGCTCAACGCCATCTCGCAGAAATGGATGAAGGCGCCGCTGCCGGCCGATCTCTGATCCGGCGGTGGCCGCAGGTCGGCTGCCCTGACACCGAAAGGCGCTGGAAATGTACCTGGATTGGGTGGCCGACTACAGCGAACTGATCGTGAGCGGAATCTTCGTCACGCTGAAGCTCACCTTCGTGGGATCGATAGTGGGCGTGGCCTTCGGCACATTGTTCGCGTGGGTGCTGAGCTGGGGTCCTCGCAGCCTGCGTCCTCCGGTGGTGGCCTATGTCGAGGCCATCCGCAACACGCCCTTCATGGTCCAGCTCTTTTTCCTCTTTTTCGGCCTGCCTGAGATCGCGGTTCGCCTGACGCCGATGCAAGCGGCCTATCTGGCCATGACGATCTACGTCGCGGCCTACGCCACCGAGATCATCCGTGCCGGCCTTTCGGGCACGCCTTCCGGCGAGATCGAGGCCGGTCTGAGCCTTGGCATGTCGCGCACGGAGGTGTTTTTCCATGTCGCACTCGTTCCCGCCTTCATGCGGGTGTGGCCGGCGCTGACCTCCCAGATCATCATCGCAATGCTCGGCTCCGCCGTGGTGTCCCTGATCTCGGTCGAGGATCTCAGCTACGCGACGTCGTTTATCGAAACCCGCAATTTCCGGGCGTTCGAGACCTATTTCTTCTCCACCGTGACCTACCTGGTGATGGCGCTGTTTTTGAGACTGCTGCTCGGCCGGCTGCCCGTTCTGTTTTCCGGGAAGTGAGGTCGGAGATGGTCGCTTATTCCTTCACCGACATTCTCTTCAATCTGCTGGCGGCGACACGCTGGACGTTGGTGCTGTTCCTGGTGTGCCTGCTGGGCGGCAGCGCGCTGGGAATGGTGGTTCTGTTCCTGCGGATTTCCCGTCATCCAGGGCTGCGCAACGGCGCGCGGGCCTACATCGAGTTCCTTCAGGGCACGCCGCTGCTGATGCAGCTCTTCGTCGTTTTCTTCGGTCTTGCGCAAGTGGGGTTGCGGCTGCCGGCTTGGGCCGCCGCAGGGTTCGCACTCACACTGTGGGCAAGCGCATTCCTCGCCGAGATCTGGCGCGGCTGCGTCGAATCCATAAATCGCGGTCAATGGGATGCCTCGGCGGGCCTCGGTATGAGCCGTTTCGAGCAGATGCGGCACGTCATACTCCCTCAGGCCGTACGCATTGCCATTCCACCGACCGTTGGATTCACGGTGCAGATCCTGAAGTCCACCTCACTGACCTCGATCATCGGCTTCGTAGAGCTTGCCCAGGCGGGCAACAACATCGCCAACGCAACCTTCAAGCCGTTCACCGTCTACGGAATGGTGGCGATCATCTACTTCTGCATGTGCTGGCCGATATCCAAGGCGAGCCGCTTACTCGAGCGGAGACTCTATGGCAATCATCGCGATTACTGAGGTCCGAAAGAGCTACGGCGACACCGAGGTTCTCAAGGGCATCAATCTCGACATCGAGCCTGGTCAGGTCGTCGCCATCATCGGACGCAGCGGATCGGGCAAGAGCACATTGCTGCGCTGTATCAACGGCCTGGAAACGATCGACGGGGGTTCGATCCTCGTCTCTGGCGAGCACATGCTGCAGGATCAGGTGCATCTGCGCCGGCTGCGGATGAAGGTTGGCATGATCTTCCAGCAGTTCAACCTTTTCCCGCATCTCACCGCCGGCCGAAACGTGATGCTGGCGCAGCAGGTCGTGCGCAAGGTTTCGCGTGACGAAGCCAGGCAGATCGCCCAGGAGACACTCGGGCTGGTTGGGTTGTCCGAGAAATTCGACGCCTATCCGGCGCAATTGTCCGGTGGCCAGCAGCAGCGTGTCGCTATCGCGCGTGCTTTGGCGATGCGCCCGGTTGCGCTGTTGTGCGATGAAATTACTTCCGCGCTCGATCCCGAACTCGTGGGCGAGGTTCTCGCTGTCGTGCGTGATCTCGCCCGTTCCGGCATGACATTGGTCATGGTCACTCACGAAATGCGGTTCGCACGCGACGTGTGCGACCGCCTTGTCTTCATGCACGAAGGCCGCATTCACGAGCAGGGCGATCCTGAAAGCCTGTTCGAGATGCCTCAGACACCGCAGCTCAAGAACTTTCTGGGGCATTCAGCGCACCGATAGAAGGTGGAGGCTCCCTGCTGTCCGGGATTGCGGCGATCGAACCCTGCGCGCGTGAGAGCCTATGTCTACCCAGGGTGGCGAACCTTCAGGTAATCAACCCTAGATATCTATTGGCGTATGAGACACGCCAGACGAGCGCCACTTCGCGCCCATTCCTCACTTTTGCCCCGTCGTCGTTTTCGGTCAGCTGGCCCCGTCGCTGCAGCGATCATTATCGTAGCCGTCATCGGTGCCTATGGTTTCGGAGATCTGGTCGGTCCACCATTGCTTCCGGCCCGGAGCCCCTCCACGTCGATCTCTTTCGGCAACGCTCAGGCACCCGGCTCGGATATCCGCGTCGAAGGCTTCAGCATGTGCGTGAAAGGGCGGGGCCGCTCATGTGTGATCGATGGCGATACGTTTCGGCTGGATGAGGAGAGTATCCGCATCCGCAACATCGACGCGCCCGAGACCTATCGTAATTTTTGCGGGGTGCCGCGGAGCGGGCGCTTGGGGGACGTGCCGCAGAGAGATTGCTCGACCTTCTGAACAGCGGAACGATATCGATCATGCGAAAGGGGCGAGACCGTTATGGCCGAACGCTGGCGGACGTGTCCGTTGGTCGGCAAGACATCGGTGAGACGCTGCTTGCGGAAGGGCTTGCCCGGCGCTGGCCTGATGGCCCGGAATTCTGGTGTGAGCGCTGATCGCGAGATTCGTGGGAATCCCGACTCACAATAGTTGCAACTTCGGCTAGAGAAGAACTGAAACCGAATTCATCAAGTATCGATCCTGCATATTCGATTTATTCTAAATACAGTCTGATGCGATTTCGTTGACAGCTTCAGATTGCGGGTGCTTCTAGCAGGTATTCGGTCGCCCGCCATGCCTGCGTGGGAAAGAGGAGCCCTCCAATGAAATCGCTGTCCGTCCTGTTCTCGACAGCCGCGCTGAGCCTTGCGCTGGCAAACCCCGGCTTCGCCGCGACCAAGCCAGAAGCCGTTGTCACGCATTACGCCGATCTGGCGGAAGTGATGTATTCGGACAGCCTTGCGACGGCGAAAAAGCTTCAGACCGCCATCGACGCGTTTCTTGCCAAACCCTCCGAGGAGACGTTGGCGGCCGCCAAGGACGCATGGAAGGCCGCGCGCGTTCCCTACCAGCAGACCGAGGGCTTCCGCTTCGGCAATTCGGTGGTCGACGAATGGGAAGGCAAGGTGAACGCCTGGCCGCTCGACGAGGGGCTGATCGATTATGTCGATGCTGGCAGCTATGGCGAGAGCTCCGACGACAATCCGCTCTACACGGCCAACGTCATCGCCAACGAGAAGATCCGCATCGGTCGTGACGAGGTGGATGCCTCGAAGATCGACAAGGAGCTCTTGCAGAAACTGCAGGAGGCCGGCGGAGTCGAGGCGAACGTGGCGACCGGCTACCACGCCATCGAATTCCTGCTCTGGGGCCAGGATCTCAACGGCACCGATGCCGGAGCAGGCGCGCGGCCGCACACCGATTACCTTCTAAAGGGCGGCACGGGCGGCCACAACGAGCGCCGCCGCGCCTTCCTGAAGGCGGCGACGGACCTTCTGATCGACGATCTCCAGGAGATCGTCGAGGCCTGGGAGAAGGATGGTGACGCCCGCAAGGACGTGGCCGCAAAGAGCGCCGACGAAGGGCTCGCCACGATCCTGACCGGTCTGGGCAGTCTGTCCTATGGCGAATTGGCGGGCGAGCGCATCAAGCTCGGTCTCATCCTTCACGATCCGGAGGAGGAGCACGATTGCTTTTCCGACAACACCCACAATTCGCATTACTACGATCAGGTGGGCATGATCGGCATCTACAAGGGCGCCTACAAGGCGGCCGACGGGAAGGAAACCAAGGGGCCAAGCCTCGCCGCCTACGCCTCTGAAAAGGCGCCGGACGAAGCCAAGGCCCTTGATGCCGCCATGGACAAGGCCGAGGCCGCCTTGGCCGCGATCAAGAAGCGCGCTGACGACGGCACCGAGGCCTATGACCAGATGATCGGCGAAGGCAATGAGGAGGGCAACAAGCTCGTCCAGGCTGCCGTCGATGGCCTCGTCGGCCAGGCGCGAGCGATCGAGGCGCTGGTCGCGAAGCTCGGTTTCAAGATCGAGATCGAGGGTTCCGACAGCCTGGATAATCCTTCCGCGGTGCAGTGATCCGGTGATGCTGACGCGGCGTGCAACGCTAGGGGGCTTGTGCGCGGTGGGGGCTCTGGCTCTCGCCGGGCGCATTTCCGGTGCGCGCGCCGCGCCATCGCTTCCGGCCGCGCCGCCCATGCCTTCCGGCCGCACCCATGACATTGAGCTCGTGGCGGCCGAGACCAAGGCGCGCTTCGGCGTTCTCGGCGGTCCGAAGGCGCCGTTGTGGCTCTACAACGAGGACCCGTTTCACACGATCCGCATCCGCCTTGGCGATCGGATGCGCGTGCGTCTGGAAAACCGTCTGCCCGAGCATACGTCCATCCATTGGCATGGCATCCGCCTGCCCAACAAAATGGACGGGGTGCAATACATCACCCAGCCACCGGTGGAGCCGGGCGAGAGCTACGATTACGATTTTACGCCGCCCGATACCGGCACCTTCTTCTTCCACTCCCATTGCGACACGCCCAAGCAATTGGGCCACGGGCTGGCCGGTCTTCTGATCGTCGAGGGCGATGAGCCTGCGCCATTCGATGCCGAGCATGTGCTGGCCATGAAGGATTGGCGGCTGAGCGAGACCGGGGAATGGCTGCCGTTCTTCACGCCCGAAGGCGCAGGACGAGCGGGAACCTTCGGCACCCTGCGCACGGTCAACGGTGTCGAGGCCTATGCGGCCAAAGTACCGGCCGGCGGCGACATCCGGCTGCGCATCCTCAGCGTCGACCCGACGCGGATGATCGATCTCGGCATCGAGGGTGCTGACGCCTTCGTCGTCGCAACCGACGGCAACGCCATCGCTCCGTTTCCTCTGCATCTGTGGCGCATGGGTCCGGCCATGCGCATCGACGTGCATGTGCGTGTTCCGAAAGCAGGGCACTCCTTCCGCATGCTGGATTATTTCTCGGCCGAACCATGGCCGCTCGCCGTTTTCACGGCCGAAGGTCCGGATCGTCCCGAGCGTCCGGTCGAGGCGCGCGTCCTCTATGCGCCGCATGTGCCAAGCCCCGATATGGCGAACGCCGAGCGGCTGGAATTTCACTTCACGGCGTCGAGCGGTGGCTCCGCGGCCGTCGTGGCCGGCCTGCCGTCGGACGATCCGCTGGCGAAAGCGCTTCTCGATAATCTCTGCGCCGGCCAGCAGGGCATGTGGGCCATCAACAAGATCCAATGGCCCGCCGGCGATCACCGCAAGCTTCCGCCACCTCTCGCGCAGCTCCAGTCCGGCCGCACCTATGTGGCCGAGCTGATGAACGCGACCCCCCATCCCCATCCCATCCACCTGCATGGCCACATGTTCGAGGTGGTCTCGGCCTCCCGGCAAAACCTGCCGCGTTTCACGGCGGATACGGTGTTGTTGCAGCCGAGGGAGCGAATCGAGATCGCCTTCGTCGCGGCGCCAGGAGACTGGATGTTCCACTGCCATATTCTGGAGCATCAGGAGAACGGCATGATGGGCTGGTTCCGGGTGGCGTGATGCGGTGGCGGCTTGTCCTCGCTTTTGCCCTGAGCGTCGCTTTGCCCCTCGGTGCGCTAGCACGGGGCGATCTGACGAATGCGATCGGTAAGGCGTTGTTCGAGCGCGCCTGGGTTCCGGCGCCGTCGTCCACCAAGGCGAATGACGGGCTGGGTCCGGTGTTCAACGCGCGGGCCTGTTCGGCCTGCCACCAGGGGCTGGGCCGTGCCTCCTCCGCATCGGACGCGGCGGGGAAGTTCACCCATCAGGGCATGGTGGTGAAGCTCAGCGATGCGGCCGGCCAGCCCGATCCGCTGTATGGCAGCCAGATACAGAGCGCAGCGGTGCCGGGCTTCGTGCCAGAGGCGCGCGTCGCCATGAAAGCCGGTGCGCTTTTGTTGACGGATTTTGCGGACGGCCCTCTCGCACCGGGCACCCTCGCGGGCTTGCGTGCCGCCCCGGATCTGCGCGGGTTGGGGCTATTGGCGGAGGTGCCGGACGAAGCGATCCTCGCGCGAGCCGATCCCGACGATCGTGACGGCGACGGCATTTCCGGCCGTGTGAACTGGGTGAAAGGCGCAGACGGGCGGATATCCGTCGGCCGGTTCGGGCTCAAGGCCTCAGGCGCAACCTTGCACCACCAGGTGGAACAGGCCTTCGCGACCGATATCGGCATGTCGAGCATCGCTTTTCCGGCAGCCTGGGGCGATTGCCTGAGCGCAGCCTGCCGTGGCGCACCGTCCGGCGGGGAGGGCGGTCGGCCTGAGATTCGCGACGATCTGGTTGCGATGCTCGCAGCCTTTCTGGCGAACGTGCCCGCGCCGATGCCGGCCGGGCCGGATCCGGAGGGCTTAGGTCTGTTCACTGCTGCGGGCTGCGGCGCGTGCCATGTGCCGACACTGCCGTCTGCGAACGGTGATGTCGCCGCCTTCACCGATCTTCTGCTCCACGATCTCGGTCCCGGGCTCGATGGTGGTGCGACGGAGCCGGGTGTCGCCTCGACCGAATGGCGCACCGCGCCGCTGTGGAACATCCGCGCTGCGCTCGCAAACGGAACGGGCCTGCTGCACGATGGCCGCGCCCCGGATGTCGCCACGGCGATCGCGTTTCACGGAGGCGAGGCCATGGCGGCCCGAGTGTGCGTGCAGGAATTGTCTGAATCCGAGCGTGTCCGCTTGATCCGGTTCGTCGAGGGGCTGTGATGCGCGCCGTTCTTTGCCTTCTGGTTTTTCTATTCGGCGCGACGACCGCATCGGCGCAAAACGCCACGGTCCGTCCGGACGCTCAAAAAGCCATCGTCATTCGTCTGGCGCGCGATTTTGTGGCGCCTCGTTACATGGTGCTGAGAGATGCGGCTATCGGCCAGAAGCAGGCTTGGGACATGTTTTGCACCGCCCCATCCGCCGAAGGGCTGGGTGCGCTGAAGCACGCTTTCGCCCAAACGGCGCTTGCCTGGTCGGCTGTGGATCTCGTCCGGTTCGGACCGGTTTCGGAAGGCTTCCGCCATGAACGCCTTCTCTATTGGCCGGAGCGCCGAAACGAGGTCGACCGGGCACTGACGCGGCTTCTGGCCGAAGACGGCATCGACGCCCAGGCGATGCCGGGAAAAAGCGTCGCCGTTCAGGGGCTGGCGGCGCTCGAACGGTTGCTCCACGACGACAATGCCGGCACGCGGCTTGCGGCGAGCGATGAACCGGGGCGCCGGCGATGTGCCGCCGGCCGTGCCATGGCGGATAATGTCGCCGCCATATCCGATGAGGTCGCGGACGCCTGGAAAGCGCTTGCCGCCGGCCTCGATGCCGCCAATGAGGTGGTCGTTCGCGAAATGGCGGCCCGATTCGCCACCGATCTCGTGACAGCATTCGGCGTGATCGGTGACCGCAAGATCGACGTGCCGCTGGGGCCCAGCCTCGAAGAGGCGAAACCGAAGGCCGCCCAGTTCTGGCGAAGCGGGCTTTCGAGCCGCGTGCTCGCCGCCAATCTGAAGGCCGCTGCGGATCTCGCGGCAGCGGTCGTCGGTGAGGATGCGCCTGCCACACGCGCATTGCGGGAAGCGGAGGATCGAGCGGTGCATTTGAGCGCGCCGGTGTCCGATCTCGTCGGCAATGTGAACGGCGGACGGGAACTTCTTCTTCTGCGAAACGCCATCCGCATGGCCGGGGAGGAAACCGCTGCCAGCGTGCCTCCCGCATTGGGCGTCATGGTGGGTTTCAACAGCCTGGATGGCGATTGATGCAGATCGACCGGCGCTCCTTTCTGCTGGCACTTGCGGCCTCGTTCGCGGCGGGGCCCGGACGCGCCGACAGCGAGCAGCTTTATGTCTCTTCCTGTGACGATGGCGACGGCGTCTCGCACGTTGCCGTATTTTCGCCCGAAGGCGGCCTGTTGTTCCAGACGCGATTGCCCGATCGCGGCCATGACATCGCACTGAATCCGTTCAACGCGGACATCGCCGTCTTCGCGCGTCGCCCGGGTGACTGGACGGCCATCGTCCATCGCCGCACGGGGGAAGTGCGCCATCTGATCCGCAGCCCGGCGGGCCGTCATTTCTACGGCCATGGGCTTTATTCGACGGATGGCCGGCTGCTTTACGCCACCGAAAACGATGTGGCAGCCGGGCTGGGCGTGCTTGGCATCTATGATGTTGCGGCTGGCTACACGCGCATCGGCGAGCAGCCGACCCACGGCATCGGGCCGCACGACGTGGCTTATATGCCCGGCGGAAAACTCATTCTTGTCGCCAATGGCGGCGCGCGCACCGATCCGGCAAGCGGCCGTGAGGTCCTCAATGCCGACAAGATGGAACCGAGTCTGTCGTTGTGCGACCCCGGCACGGGGGATTTGCGCCACAAGGTGACGTTTGGGCGGGATCTCAGCGGCCTGTCCGTGCGCCATCTCGCAATGGCGCCGGACGGGGAAGCCGTTTTTGCTTGCCAGTTCGAAGGCCCGGACGATGAGATCCAGCCGCTTGTCGGCACCCTTACGTCCGATGGGCGCACCCGCATGCTGGAGATGCCGGAGGAGGAAATCGTCCTCCTCGACAATTATACGGGCGCGGTGAAGCTCGACGCGTCCGGCCGGCTGATCGCCGCCACCAGTCCACGCGGAAACAAGGCTGCGTTCTGGGACAGGCTGACCGGGCGCTATCTCGGCATGGCCACTTTGCCGGATGTTTGCGGCGTGGCCGCGGCCCCATTGGCCGGAACCTTCATCGTCAGTTCCGGCAATGCCGGGATACGAATGGCGCGCGCCGAGGGGCACCAGCTCTCGCGAGTCTCCGGCAGCGATCTCGACCGCTACATGTGGGATAACCACATCACCCCGCTGGGCTGAATTCGAACGAAAAAGCCCCGCCGAAGCGGGGCTTTCCGTCCATCCGGGATGGAATTTCTTAGCGGCAGGCGTGACGACGGCCGTCATAGCCGAGATAGGTGCCCGTGCGCGCATCGTAGGAACGATACTTCGAGGCGCAATAGGAATGATGGCTGCCGCCGCGGTTGGCCGAGCTGGCAATGGCTGCACCGGCGGCGAGGCCGAGCACGCCCGCTGCAACCGCCGCGCCGCTGTTATGGCGGCGATGGCCGTAATAGCGATGGCCACGATAATAGCCACGATCACGATAATAGCCGCGGTGTCCGCGGTAATAGCCGCGATGCCCGCGATAATGGCGATGGCCGCGGTAGTGACGACCTTCCCGCCAATGACGGCGGTGCTGCACCTGTTCGACATCCGTGGAGACCTGGGCTGCGGCCGCGACCGGTGCGCGGGTGCCTGCGATCTGGGCCGAAGCCGGCACGACGAAGGCGCTTGCCGCCATGATGGACGCAACGCACCAGGTGATGATCTTTCTCACTCGCTCATCCTCCTACTTGCTCTCCCCCGACGGGGAGACTGACTTTCAAACGGGCAGATTGTGTGCTCCCTGCGCAGCACATGCGTATTTTTTCGCATCCTCACGCCGGTGTGAAGGCATCACCGCCGAATCTTGGTTTCATCGATAACTTCCGATTCCGTGATGCCGCTGCCGGGCTGGGTCTCGGCGGGCGGGTCGCTGGCGGGGAATGTGTCCTCGACAGATTTTTCCAGCTTCTTCTCTTCGCGCTTCTTCTCGCCGTAGCTCTCTTTGGGGTCCTGGTCTGCCCGCAGATGGTCGTTATCGTTCATGATGCGCACCCTCCTCGCCTCGATGACCTGTCCTCTCAGAACGTTCGACCCCGCCGCAAGGTTCAGCGTCTCTTGCCGCCCTGTTGCGCTCTGCCTAGGATCGCGGCCCCATGACCCCTAAATTCGATCTGTCGCTCTATCTCGTGGCGGGCCGCACCTCCTGCGGCGACCGCAATCTTCTGGACCTCGTCGAAGAGGCTCTCGCCGGCGGCGTCACCATCGTGCAATTGCGCGATCCCGATCTCCCGGTTCGCGAACTCGTCGAGGACGGGCGCGCCCTGCGAGGTCTGCTGAAGGGGAGGGGCATCCCGCTCATCATCAATGATCGCGTCGACGTTGCGCTCGCGGTCGAAGCCGATGGCGTGCATCTCGGCCAGGACGATATGGGCGCGCGGGATGCACGACGCGCCGCGGGACCAGACCTGATCCTCGGCCTCTCGATCGGCTCGCCGGATGAGTTCGAAGCCTCGCGCGACGATCTTCCATTCGTTGATTACGTCGGCATCGGCCCCGTCCGTGGCACTTCCACGAAATCGGATGCCGGCGCGGCTATTGGAATCGATGGTTTTGCCCGGGTGCGAAAATTGGTGGACCGGCCGGTGGTTGCGATTGGCGGATTGGCCCAGAGTCAAATCGGCGATCTTATCGCGCAGGGGGCCGATGGCGTGGCGGTGGTCTCGGCCATCTGCGGTTCGGCCGATCCGCAAGCCGCTGCACGCGATTTGCGCCGCGAGATCGAAGCCGCGCGCTGAGCGTCAGCTGGCTGTTGCGCGCTCCGCGGCGAGATCGGCCTTACGGTTAGCCCGTTCTTCGGCCTCGTCCGCCGCGTCCTCAGCCTCTTCCGCGAGGTCTTCGCGGCGGGCGCGCTCCTCGCACTTCACCCGGATTTCCTCGACCTCGGCCTCCGTCAGGCGT
This sequence comes from Terrihabitans aquatilis, assembly GCF_052542005.1. NCBI lineage: Bacteria > Pseudomonadati > Pseudomonadota > Alphaproteobacteria > Hyphomicrobiales > Terrihabitans > Terrihabitans aquatilis. Next base: position 697,344 of record NZ_JBOCUO010000003.1, read on the forward strand.
TCTATGCCGACGAACGTGTTCTGCGCCGCGCTGGCGCGGATCAGCTCGTCGAGCTTGGCCTGAATCGCCGCGCCGTCTCGATTCTGTGTGTTCTGAATGAGGAACACCATGAGGAAGGTGACGATGGTGGTGCCCGTATTGATGACGAGCTGCCAAGTGTCGGAAAAGCCGAAGAACGGACCCGTCACCGCCCACAGGATGACGAACGCGCCGCACAGAGCAAACGTCGTCGGGCGGCCGGATGCCTGCGCCACGTAATTGGCCAGCCGGCTGAAGTGAAGCGAGAGGTTCATGGGGCTTTGATCATGAGAAGACATACGAAAAACCCTCCGGCATGCCGGCGGGTTCCGTAGGCTTTTCGATGAGCCGGATCAGATGACGACGACTTTGGCGCCCACCGGCACGCGCTCATATAAATCTTCGACATCATCGTTAGTCATGCGGAAGCAACCCGACGAGACCGCTTGGCCGATCGTCCAGGGCTCGTTGGAGCCATGGATTCGGTAAAGTGTGGAGCCAAGATAGAGCGCGCGTGCGCCCAGGGGATTATCCGGGCCGCCTTCCATCATCTTCGGCAGTTCCGGACGGCGCTTGCGCATTTCCGCCGGCGGATGCCAGCTCGGCCATTCCCTCTTCGCCGTCACCTTGTGGCTGCCGGTCCAGGAGAAGCCGTCCCGGCCGACGCCCACGCCGTAGCGCAGCGCCGTGCCGTCGTCCTGCACGAGATAGAGGAAGCGCTTCGACGTATCGATCACGATCGTGCCCGGCGCTTCCCGGCCGTTGTAGGAGACCACCTGCTTCTGGAATTCCGGAGCCGGCTGGGCCCGCATCGGTTTGGAAACCGAGGGTGCAGTGGCCCGTGGTGACGACGGCTCGACAGGGCGCACATAACGCGGCCGCTCCCGAACATAGGGACGCCCATCCGGAACCGCGTAGATACGGGGCGGCCGGTAATTCGGCTCTACCTCATACAGAGGTTCGCGCCGGCTGTAGCGCGGCACGACATATTCGACGCGCGGCTCGCGGACGTAGCGCTCGGAATAGCGCTCCGAGCGGGGGTAATAATAATCCTGTGCGACGGCCGGGACACTGAGGGAAAGCAGGCCGGCAAGCACGATGAGCGATTGGGTCTTCATGGGCGACTCGCAACTCTACGCCTGATCTGTCCGGAACTTTACACAATCCGTCCAAACCGTTGATGAACACGTTTGCTGGAACGCGCGTCATGGCGACGACCGGCGTCGCCATGAGTTTTTATGGTTACCGAAACGTTAATTTGAAAGATGCTGACGGCATGGTAGGGGCGAACCTGCGCGCTCGCAGGTTGACGGCGCACCTGTTACGGCCACATCTGCCCTCATGTCCGAGACCCCGCCTCCCAACGCCACGCCCCAGGATGATGCACCCGATGCTTTCGCGGAGCCCGGCCGGCTGATGTTCGCCGGCGAGTGCACCTTCATCAAGGGAGCGGTGAAACTCGATCAGGTGCCCGAAAGCGCGGGTGTCGAAATCGCCTTCGCCGGCCGTTCCAATGTCGGCAAGTCCAGCCTCGTCAACGCGCTGACGGGACGCAAGACTCTCGCCAAGGTGTCGAATACGCCCGGGCGGACGCAGGAGCTGAACTTCTTCCACATCGGGGACCGGCTCACGTTGGTCGATATGCCGGGTTACGGCTTCGCCGCGGCCCCGGAAGACAAGGTCCATGCCTGGACACGGCTGATCCGCATTTATCTGCGGAGCCGTCCCCAGCTTGGGCGGGTCTACGTGCTGATCGACAGCCGTCACGGCATCAAGAACACCGATGTTCCCATCCTCGATATGCTCGACACGTCGGCGGTGTCCTACCAGGTTGTGCTGACCAAGGTGGATCAGTTGAAGCCGGCACAGCTCGAGGCTCGCAAGGACGAGGTGAGGGCGGCATTGGCGCGGCGTCCCGCCTCCTATCCCGAAATCATCGCCACCTCTTCCCGGGAGGGGGAAGGGCTGGCCGAGCTGAAAGCGGCCATCGCCCGTCTCGTTGCGGAGCGGCCGGTGTAATGAGTCGTCTTTTCATCCTCGTCGCGGCTCTCTTCGGCATTGCGGGCGTGGCGCTCGCCGCCGCCTCCACGCACATGGCCGCGCCTTTCCTCGGCACGGCTTCGCAGATGCTGCTGTTTCATGCGCCGGTCCTGATCGCGCTCGGGCTGTTCGGCCGCTTTGCCGGCGCCGGGCGCGCGTTCGTGGCTGGAGGCGTCGTTCTTACGGTCGGAACAATGCTGTTCTCCGGCGATCTGGTGATGCGCCATTTCGTGGGGCAGAGCCTGTTCCCGATGGCGGCGCCCACTGGTGGCATGTCGATGATGGCGGGCTGGCTCATTCTCGGCATTGCCGCGTTATTGCCACGTGGCCGCGCAATGGATTGAGCGTCTTTGCTCAAGCCGTTAAGAACCCAATCTCTTCTTCACCGGAACTGCGCCGCATGACCTCCGACGTCTCCCCCCTCGATCGCGCCCGCATCCTGGCTGAGGCGCTGCCGCACATGCAGCGCTATGACGACGCAACCGTCGTCGTGAAGTACGGCGGCCACGCCATGGGCGAGGAGAGCGCCGCCCGCGATTTCGCCCGTGATATCGTGATGCTGAAACTGTCGGGCCTGCATCCCATCGTCGTCCATGGCGGTGGTCCGCAGATCGGCTCCATGCTGAAGCGGCTGAACATCGAGAGCCGTTTCCATGACGGTCTCCGCGTCACCGATCAGGAGACGATGGAAGTCGTCGAGATGGTTCTGGGTCTCGTCAACAAGGGCATCGTCGCCGCCATCAACGCGGCCGGGGGCCGCGCCATCGGCCTGAGCGGCAAGGATGGCCACATGGTCACCGCACGCAAATATGCGCCTCTCAACAGAAGCGTGCCGACCGGCGGCGATGATGTCGATCTCGGTTTCGTGGGCGAGCCGGAGGCCGTCGATCCGGCCGTCCTGACGCTTGCCTCGCAGTCCGACATCATTCCCGTGGTGGCGCCCGTCGCCGCCTCGCGGTGGGGCGAGACCTTTAACGTCAATGCGGACACGTTTGCCGGCGCCATCGCCGGCGCGGTGCGTGCTCGCCGCCTCCTGTTCCTTACGGACGTTCCCGGCGTGCTGGACAAGGAAAAGACGCTCATCCGCAAGATGACGATCAATGAAAGCCGCATGCGCATCGCCGACGGCACCATTACGGGCGGCATGATCCCGAAGGTCGAAACCTGCATCGACGCGCTGGAACGCGGCGTGGAGGGCGTGGTGATCCTCGACGGCAAGGTGCCGCACATCGTGCTGCTGGAGCTCCTGACCGATCACGGTGCCGGCACTCTCGTCACGCGCTGAGGTGAGCCCGATGGCCGAAGATACACGTCCTGAGCGACGCGGTTTCGAACGCGTCGATACCTGGATCTTCGACCTCGACAACACGCTTTATCCGCCGTCCTGCCGTCTGTTCGAGCTGATCGACCAGCGCATGATGATGTTCATCGCCGACCGCTTCGGCATGGACGGCATGTCGGCGCGCGCCCTGCAGAAGGATTATTACCGCCGCTATGGCACCAGCCTGCGCGGCCTGATGGAGGTCGATGGCGTCGACCCGCACGAATTCATGGATTTCGTGCACGATGTTTCGCACGAACGATTGGTGCCGAATCCGGCCCTGATCGAGGCGATCGGCGCGCTGCCCGGGAAACGGTACGTGCTGACGAATGGCTCGCGCAATCACGCCGAGCGGTGCGCGGCCTCGCTCGGGCTTGGCGATCTCTTCCACGACATCTTCGACGTGGCGCAGGCCGATTTTGTGCCGAAACCCGAACGTGCCGCCTATGACCGCTTCGTCAGCCTTTTGGGCGTGAAGCCGGAGCGCGCGGCCATGTTCGAGGATCTGGCGCGCAACCTCGCGGTTCCTCACGCTTTGGGCATGACGACCGTTCTCGTGGTGCCCGCCGATGAGGACGTTCCCGAACGCGCAATGCACGCGGAGGACAGCCTTCAAGGGCCCTATGTCGACCACGTCACGGACGATCTGGCGTCATTTCTGACAGCTGCCATGGGCGAACGGCGATAAGCCGTACACCGGGCGGCGACACCGCCATATTGACGTCGTATCGGATCGTCATGGTGGGGTGTGGCCGCAAAGAAAATGCCCGGCGGTTCGCGCCCGTTTCCTTGACAAAATCCACGCCTCGTCTTACCTCCCGATCGCCTTTGGCACTCACCCCGCGTGAGTGCTAACGGCACCGAAATTCGAGGCTCGCCACCCGGCGAATACCTGAAGGAAAACCCACCATGAACTTCCGTCCGCTGCACGACCGCGTGGTCGTCCGCCGCCTGACCGCTGAAGAGAAGACCAAGGGCGGCATCATCATTCCCGACACCGCCAAGGAGAAGCCCCAGGAGGGCGAGATCGTCGCTGCCGGCTCCGGCGCGCGCGACGAATCCGGCAAGCTTGTCCCGCTCGACGTGAAGGCTGGCGACAAGGTTCTGTTCGGCAAATGGTCGGGCACCGAAGTCAAGATCGACGGCGAAGACCTTCTGATCATGAAGGAATCGGACATCCTCGGCGTCATCGCCTGAGCATCCGCCCCTTTTCATCTCTGAATTCAGACAAGGAACACATCAATGGCCGCGAAAGACGTACGTTTTTCCGCCGATGCCCGTGAGCGGATGCTCCGTGGCGTCGATATCCTCGCCAACGCCGTCAAGGTCACGCTCGGTCCGAAGGGCCGCAACGTCGTCATCGACCGCTCGTTCGGCGCGCCGCGCATCACCAAGGACGGCGTGACCGTCGCCAAGGAGATCGAGCTCGAGGACAAGTTCGAGAACATGGGCGCCCAGATGGTGCGCGAAGTGGCCTCGAAGACCAACGACCTCGCCGGCGACGGCACCACCACCGCGACGGTTCTGGCCCAGGCCATCGTCAAGGAAGGCGCCAAGTTCGTTGCCGCCGGCATGAACCCGATGGACCTGAAGCGCGGCGTCGATACCGCCGTTGCCGCGGTCATCGAGAGCCTCAAGGCTTCGGCCAAGAAGATCAACTCGTCCGATGAAGTCGCGCAGGTCGGCACCATCTCCGCCAATGGCGAGAAGGAAATCGGCGACATGATCGCGCATGCGATGCAGAAGGTCGGCAACGAGGGTGTCATCACCGTCGAGGAAGCCAAGACCGCCGAGACCGAGCTCGAAGTGGTCGAGGGCATGCAGTTCGACCGCGGCTATCTCTCCCCGTACTTCATCACGAACGCGGAGAAGATGATCGCCGACCTCGAGGATCCCTACATCCTCATCCACGAGAAGAAGCTGTCCGGCCTGCAGGCGATGCTTCCGGTTCTCGAGGCTGTCGTGCAGTCCTCGCGTCCGCTCATCATCATCGCTGAGGACGTCGAAGGCGAGGCTCTGGCCACGCTCGTCGTCAACAAGCTGCGTGGCGGCCTCAAGGTCGCGGCCGTCAAGGCTCCGGGCTTCGGCGATCGCCGCAAGGCCATGCTCGAGGACATCGCCATCCTGACGGGCGGCCAGGTGATCTCCGAGGACCTCGGCATCAAGCTCGAGAACGTGACGCTCCAGATGCTCGGCCGCGCTAAGAAGGTCGTGATCGAGAAAGAGAAGACCACGATCGTCGACGGCGCCGGCCAGTCCGAGGACATCCAGGGCCGTGTTGGCCAGATCAAGGCGCAGATCGAGGAGACCACCTCGGACTACGACCGTGAGAAGCTGCAGGAGCGTCTGGCCAAGCTCGCGGGCGGCGTTGCCGTTATCCGCGTCGGCGGCTCGACCGAGGTCGAGGTGAAGGAGCGCAAGGATCGCGTCGATGACGCTCTCAATGCGACCCGCGCCGCGGTTGAAGAAGGCATCGTGCCCGGCGGCGGCATTGCGCTGCTCCGCGCTCGCAAGGCCATCGACGGTCTCACCGACGACAACGCCGACATCCAGGCCGGTATCAAGATCGTGCAGCGCGCGCTTGAGGCCCCGATCCGCCAGATCGTCGAGAACGCAGGTGTCGAAGGCTCCATCGTTGTCGGCAAGGTGCTTGAGAACGACGCAGCCACCTACGGCTTCGACGCTCAGAAGGAAGCCTATGGCGATATGATCCAGTTCGGCATCGTCGACCCGGTGAAGGTTGTCCGCACGGCTCTCCAGGACGCGGCTTCGGTTGCCTCGCTCCTCATCACCACGGAAGCGATGGTTGCCGATGCTCCCAAGCGCGAAGGCGCTGGCGGCATGCCGGGCGGCATGCCCGGCGGCGGCATGGGCGGCATGGGCGGTATGGACTTCTAAGAAAGTCCATGAAAGCCGCCCATTACTTGGAATGGTTGAAGTCGGCAACAACCGACTTCAATGGCGGCATGGACTTTTAAGAAAGCCTCTCCGCAGAAATACAAAGGGCGCGACTTCGGTCGCGCCCTTTTTGTTTGTCCCGGTAGATGTGCGGATTCCTTCGAAGAGGAACCATTTTGGATGCAGCAAAGTTGATGAGACAAGGAACGGGAGACACCGTTCCAGAGGCAACCGGCGGTAACATCCGCTTTCAAGGAGAATTCAGATGCTCTATTGGGCACTCGTCTTTCTGATCGTCGCTCTGGTCGCGGCCGTTCTTGGTTTTGGCGGTATCGCCGGCACCGCGATCGGTATTGCGAAGATCATCTTCTTTGTCGCGATCGTGCTGTTCCTGATCTCAGCTATCTTCGGTTATCGCGGCCGTCGCGCACCGCCGCTCTGAGGTCCAGCCGGACGCAAGAAAAAGGCCCGCTTTAAGCGGGCCTTTTGTCGTTCAGGGGGAGGGAAGAGATCCGATCAGCTTTTCGTGGAGGGGATTACCCCTTTGAAACACATCATCCAGATTGGTGGTCTGTACTGTCTCTGCGCCCAGGCTCATGAGCCAGTCGGCGAGCGGGAAGATCACATCCTTCGTCGCGTGCAGAATGAGAGGGCCTTGGCCCGCGCCGTAAGGCGCAACGGTGCCAAAGCGGGCAGCGGCTTCTGCTGCGATCGAAACCAGATCGCCATCGGGAAGCGCCTTGACCTCCTGCACCGCACGCGCACGCGCGGCAGCGCCGAGCCGGGCCAGAATGGCGCGTCCGGCTTCGCGGGCGGTGTCGCCCCACGGCGCACGCAATGACGCCACCAGATTGGCCTGGCTTTTGAGGATCACGCCATCATCGAGGATTTTGAGCCCGTTCGCGGTCAGCGTCGCACCGGTCGTGGTGATGTCTACGATCACGTCGGCCGTGCCGGAGGCGGGTGCACCCTCGGTCGCTCCCAGGCTTTCGACGATGCGGTAATCGCCGAGACCGTGGCGCGCGAAGAAGGCCCGCGTCAGCGTGATGTACTTCGTGGCGACGCGGAGAGGACGGCCCTGTCGGCTGCGGAAGATGGTGGCGATGTCGTCGAGATCCGCCATCGTCCGCACGTCGATCCAGGCCTGCGGAACGGCGACGACGACAGTGGCCGGACCGAAGCCGAGCGGGGCGAGAAACAGCACGCGCGCATCCGCATCGGGGATCTGCTCGCGGATGAGATCCTCACCCGTCACTCCCAGATGCACATTGCCGGCGCTCAATTCCTTGGCGATCTCCGACGCTGACAGAAACAGCACCTCGGCCATGCCGTTGAGGCCCGCGACCGTGCCGCGATAATCGCGTGCACCCCGTGGCTGCACGAAGGGCAGGCCGGCCTGGGCGAAGAAAGCGAAGGCGTTTTCCTGAAGGCGGCCTTTTGAAGGAACGGCCAGAAGAAGCGGTTCGCTGCTCACAGCATGGCCTCCTTGATGCGTTCGACAAAGATGGCGCAGCCCACCGCCGGGGCAGAGGCTTCGGCGCCCAATTGGCGGATCAGGTCGTCGTAGCGGCCGCCGCCGACCAACGGGCCGAGTTCCGGTCGCAACGGCACGCGGAATTCGAACACCAGACCGGTATAATAGTCGAGCTGCCGGCCGAACGCGGTGGAGAAGCGGATGGCTTCGATATCGAGACCTGCCTGACGCATCAATTCGGTGCGCGTCTCGAAGGAATCCAGCGCGGCGCGGAGCGGGGCGGCCTCGTCGTCTCCGGACGACAACGCGCCGGAAAGCCGGGCGTCCACGATCAGCGCCCGGATATCACCCAGCGCCGAAACCGGATCTCCCTGAATGGCAAGAAAAGCCGTCAGCGCCTCGTGTGTGACCGTGGGCAGGATGGACGTTGCCCGAAGGCGCGCCTGTTCGAGGAAGCGTTCGGCGATGTCGCCGGCCGTGCGCCCACCCACCTGGCTGATGCCGGCAATGGCAAGCAGATCCTCGACGACGGCCTTCGCCGCCTTCGGATCGGCACCATCCAGCGCCGCAAGAAAAGCGGTGTGATCGCCGTTCGATCCGGAGGCCGGCGTCAGCGCCGCGACGTCGCGGCCCAGCGCGCCGTCGCCATTGGTGTCGCGCAGCAGGCGGCGCTGCCATCCGGCTGGGATATCGAGCGCGTCGATGAAGGCGTTGAACAGCGCACGGTCGCCGATCCGCAACTCAGCACCGTCGATGCCATAGAAGTCGATCGCCTCGGCCGCGCGCGACAATATTTCGGCGTCAGCGGCCTCGCGATCCTGACGGCCGAAAATCTCGATGCCGCCCTGCAGGAATTCGCCATGGCCCGCTTCGCGGTGACGGAAAGCCGGCCCGAGATAGCAATAGGCGGCCTCTGCGTTCGGCCGTCCGGTTCCGATATGCTCCAGCGCGGTCGGGATCGTCAGATCCGGGCGAAGGCACATTTCCGTGCCGTCGGCATCGACCGTCAGGAACATGCGCCGCCGCAGATCCTCGCCAAGCACGTCGATGAAGACTCCCGCCGGTTGCAGGATCGGCGGGAAGACGCGGACATAGCCGTGATCGGTGAGGCGCGCGAGAAAGTCGGCGTCGTTAGGGAAAGGAGAGGGCATCTCTTCTCGGGACCGTGTGCGGGTTCGTCCGCTGTCTAGCAATCTCACCGCCCGGGAGCGAGGCTTTTCGGCGGGAAAGATGCCTCATCCCTCTTTACGGCTGGCGCGCTCGGCATTGCTGGGGCAAAAACCCGGCATGAGATTGTTCTCGCTGGGCCGCCGGGATGAGGCGGCTGCCGAAAAGTCCCGCGCAATCGCCGCCAAGGTGCGGCAGATCCTCGGTATGGGCGAGGAGGACGGGGTTACCGTGAGCCAGATCGCCTGTGGCGATCCGGCGTGCGCAGGCGGCGCGGAGACGGTGCTGCTCGTCATGCGCAAGGGCCGTCGCACGCAGGCCGCCAAGATCCGCAAGGCGCTGGCGTTCGTGGAGGATTCCGACATCCATGAAGCGCTCTCCAGCCTGCAGGATTAGCTGCCCGAGATATCTCCCAGCATCGCCCGCACGGTCTCGACAAGTGCGCTTTCCGCGACGGTCACCTGGGCCGGGCGGCTGTCGGTCCATTCCGAACGATCCGCGATCTTGGCCGACATCTGCTCGCCGAGCACGAGGTTCTTGATGGTGATTTCCCCTGCGGCCTTCTCGTTCGACCCCTGGATAACGGCGACGGGAGAGCGCCGTCGGTCGGCATATTTCATCTGCGCTTTCATGCCGGCAGAGCCGAGATAGATCTCGGCGGCGATGCCGGCCTCGCGCAGCGTGCGGGCCATTGCGAAATAATCGCTGGTGCGGTCGCGGTCCATGACCAGCACCACAACAGGGCCTGGTTGCTCCGGCACCGCGCGGCCAAGCACGGCAAGGGCCGCCTGAAGACGCGAGACGCCGATGGAAAACCCGGTTGCCGGCGCGGCCTCGCCCCGGAAGCGGGCCACGAGGCCATCATAGCGGCCGCCGCCGCCGACCGAACCGAACCGGATCGGGCGGCCGTCCTCGTCCTTGACCTCGAACGTCAGTTCAGCCTCGTAAACGGGGCCCGTGTAATATTCGAGGCCGCGCACGACCGATGGGTCGATGATGACGCGGTCGGCATAGCCGGCGGCATCGACCGCGGCCGCGATCTCGCCGAGCTCGGCCACGCCCTGTTCACCGCAGGTGTCGTTGACCAGCATTCCGAGGGCGAGAATGGTGTCGGTGGCGACGTCCGCGCGCGCCGAGACGAAGGAGATTACCCGGTCGGCCGCGGCCTCGTCCAGCCCGGCGCCTTTTGTGAAATCGCCGCTTTCGTCCTTTCGGCCGGAACCCAGCAAAGCACGCACGCCCTCGACACCCAGCCGGTCAAGCTTGTCGATGGCGCGCAGCACGATCAGCCGTTTGGCCGCGTTCTCCTCGCCGCCGAGGCCGATGGCTTCCATCACGCCGTCGAGCACCTTGCGGTTGTTGACCTTGATGACGTACTGGCCGCGCTCGATGCCGAGTGCCTCGAGCGTATCAGCGGCCATCATGCACATCTCGGCATCGGCAGCGACGCTCGCGGAGCCCACCGTATCCGCATCGAATTGCAGGAATTGCCGGAAGCGGCCGGGGCCGGGCTTCTCATTGCGAAAAACCGGGCCGAACCGGTAGCTGCGGAAGGGTTTCGGGATGCGGTCCCAGTTTTCCGAGACGTAGCGGGCCAGCGGCGCGGTCAGGTCATAGCGCAGGCTCAGCCATTGCTCGTCGTCGTCCTGAAAGGAGAAGACGCCTTCGTTCGGGCGGTCGAGGTCGGGCAGGAATTTGCCGAGCGCGTCCGTGTATTCGACGAACGGCGTTTCCAGCGCCTCGAAGCCCCACAATTCATAGACGCGGCGGATCGTGTCCGTCATGGCGCGGGTTGCGGCAAGCTCGGACGGGCCGCGATCGGCGAAGCCCCGGGCGGACCGGGCCTTCAGAAGATTGTCTTTTTCCTTGGACATGGCGCGGTGGTAGCGCGCACGCCGCACAGGAGCAAGCGCGCCCGTGCGGTAGGGCCACACTTCGGCGCCGGAATCGAAGGTTGCATAAGGTAAGGGCTCCTTGCCTATTCCCCGGGCGCAGGAATGGGGCTAAGAGCAGCGCAATTTTCCATTCCGCAGACGGATAAAGATGTCCGGCCGCGACGGGCGGGACATGAGACCTTTCCGATGACAGATGCCACTCTTTCCGATGCCAGGCGGCTGGGCCGCCGGGACTACCGCACGCTCGCGCTGGCCGCGCTCGGCGGTGCCCTGGAATTCTATGACTTTGTGATCTTTGTCTTCTTTGTGGCCGTGCTGGGTGAATTGTTCTTCCCGCCCGGAGTGCCCGATTGGCTGCGCCAGTTCCAAACCTTCGGCATCTTCGCCGCCGGTTATCTGGCGCGTCCGCTCGGCGGGATCATCCTCGCGCATTTCGGCGACATTCTGGGCCGCAAGCGCATGTTCGCGCTCAGCATTCTGCTGATGGCCGTGTCCACACTCGGCATCGGCCTGCTGCCGACCTATGAAACGCTGGGCGTCGTGGCGCCGCTTCTCCTGCTGCTGTTTCGCGTTGCTCAAGGTGCCGCCATCGGCGGCGAGGTGCCAGGCGCCTGGACCTTCGTGGCCGAGCACGTTCCTGACCGGCATGTGGGTTATGCCTGCGGCACGCTGACCTGTGGTCTCACGGCCGGCATCCTTCTCGGCTCGCTCGTCGCCACCGCGCTGAACAACATCTATTCCCCGCAGGAAGTGCACGATTTCGCCTGGCGCTTTCCCTTCATCCTGGGCGGCGTGTTCGGGCTGGTCGCCGTCTATCTCCGCCGATGGCTGGAAGAGACGCCGATCTTCGAGGAGATGAAGCAGAAGAAGGCCCTGGCGTCGGAACTGCCGCTGAAGACCGTGGTGCGTAATCATCGCGCGGCCATCGTCGTCTCGATGCTTCTGACATGGGTATTGTCGGCTGCGATCGTCGTCGTGATCCTGATGACGCCGACCTTCCTCCAGAAGCAATATGGCTTCACCGCGGTGCAATCCTTGGAGGCCAATAGCCTCGCCACCCTGTGCCTCTCCTTCGGCTGCGTTCTGGCCGGCTGGATTGTCGACAAGGTGGGTGCCGGCCGCTTCTTCATCGTCGGCAGCCTCGTCCTCGCGGCGGTGACTTACGTTTTCTACACGCAGCTCCACGTTCACCCGGAATGGCTGATGCCGCTCTATGCGATCACCGGCTTTACGGTTGGAACGATCGGCGCGGTGCCCTTCGTGATGGTGAAATCATTCCCGGCGGCGGTGCGCTTCACCGGCGTGTCGTTCGCCTACAACGTGTCGTATGCGATCTTCGGCGGCCTGACCCCGATGCTGTTGACGCTCATGCTGCGCAACGATCCGTTGGCACACGCCCATTATATGCTGGCGATATGCCTGATCGCTTTCGGCACGGGCGTGTATCTGCTGCGACGCAAACTCTGAAAGGTCACTCGGCGGCCTGGCCGCCGAGTCCCAAGGTCACGGGGCGTCGCGAGATCGACAGAGCGCGGTCCGCGATCTTGGCCGTATGCTCGGCCATCCGCGCCGCCAGGCGTTCCGCCACGAGGTGCGGGACCACGGGCTGGATCAGGGCATCTTCAGCGCCCAGGCGCATGGCCTCAAGGGCTTCCGGCATGGTCTTCACACCGAGCACGATCAGGGGCCCCCTTACCTTACCCCTAAGCCGTTCCATCACATCCTGAGGTCCGCCACCCAGCCGGGCACCGGCCACCACGGCCGCGAAAGGCACGGCGGCCAGACGCTCCTCGGCAGCAAACAATGAGAATGTGATTTCCACCTCGGCCTGGGGAAGCCGGGCGGCGATGGCAGCGGCTACCAGACGCGCGCGGGACAGATCGGGCTCCACCACAAGCACTCTCGAGCGCAATGGCCCGAATCGTCCTGTCCAGCCCGTCATGACCCGCACCTCCTAATTGTTCAACGCCGGCATCCTAGGCATGCGAAAAGGCAATCGTGTGGCCGAAGCGTTAACAGGTCGTTAAATCAGTCCTTTCAATGTGCTGGATGAAGTGGTGATGCGCAAGCGGGCTTGACCTTGTGCGTCCGGATGGGTCAGGTCCCCGCATCATGAGCGACGTCTTCACCCTCCCGCCCGGCACCGGCCTGTCCGCGCTTGCCTCCCGATACGACGTGATTTTCTGCGATGTCTGGGGGGTGGTGCACAATGGCGTCGCGGCCTGGCCATCCGCGTCGGATGCGCTGGTTCGGTTTCGCGAAGGCGGTGGCACCGTTGTTTTGGTGTCGAACGCGCCGCGGCCCACGTCCGCTGTGGTGTCGATGCTGGACAGCCTTGGCGTACCGCGGGACGCCTATGATGGCGTCATCACGTCGGGCGCCGTGACGCGCGAGGAGATCGATCGCAGGGGCGTTCGCTTCGTCCATGCCGTCGGACCGCAGCGTGATGAAGGCATCTTCGAAGGGCTCGAACTCGTGGTGCCGGAAGAGGCGCAGCTCGCCGTCGTCACGGGCCTCGACGACGACATCAACGAAGTGCCGGAGGATTATCGCGAGCGCCTCGTCAACATGCAGGCGCACGGCCTCCATCTGATCTGCGCCAATCCGGACCGTGTGGTGGAACGTGGAAACACATTGGTCTGGTGCGCGGGCGCTATCGCCGATCTCTACGAGAAAGTCGGCGGCGAGGTGCTGCACATCGGCAAGCCCTATCCCGGCATCTATCAGCGTGCGCTCGAGATCGCGCAGCAATATCGCGGCGCGCGCGTGAGCAAGGAGCGCGTTCTGGCAATCGGCGACAGCATGATCACCGATGTGGCCGGCGCAAACCGGTTCGGCGTGGACTGCCTGTTCGTCACGGGCGGCATTCATGGCGCAGATATCGGTCACCCGCCGCGTCCGGATGCTTATCAGGATATCCTGCAGGCGGCTCGTCCCATGCCCGTCGGCTGGGCGCAGCGCCTCAGCTGGAACGCCTGACGGCTCAGCCGAACAGATCTTCCTGCTGCTCGACCACTTTGCGTCGGGCGCGGGGCACTTTCGGAGGCTGAGGCGCATCCGATTGTGGGGGAGGTTCGATCGGAGGCGCACTTTTCTCGCCGGCACATGCGGCGATGTTACCATCCTGCATTCGCAGCTGTAGCGCATCGCCCGTCCGCACGTCCTTTGCCGAGCGTATGACGGCCCCGGAAGGATCGAGCACCAGCGCGAAGCCGCGTTCCAGCGTGCGTTCATAGGAGAAGGCGCGCAGAAGATTGTGCACGGCGGCAAGGCGCTGGCGGTGCTCGTTCAGCACCCGCCATGGCAAGGCCGGAACGAGGCGCTTGGCGGACACGTCGCAGCGCCGGCGCCAGCCGGTCGTGTTGGTGTCCAGCGCCCGGCAGGCCCGGCGATGGAGCGCGTCTATCTGATCGCCGCACCGCTGCACCCGGCCGAGCACAATGCCTTTCCGCAGATGCGCGGCGGCGTTGGAAAAGGCGATGCGTTTCTTCCGCTCGTGTGCGACGAGGGCAGGGCCCAGCCGCGCGCCGAGTGAATCCAGTTTCTGCCGTGGCGCGGCAAACAGCGTGTCGGACGTCGGCAGCGCACGGGCCGCGGAGCGCACTTCGGTACGGCGGTTCTGGATGTAGCGTCCCAGTGCGCCCAGCAGCCGGGCGCCGCAGGTGCCCAGTCCGGCCAGTAGTTCGCTGCGCACCGGCACCGCCATCTCGGCCGCGCCGGTGGGGGTGGGTGCGCGTCGGTCGGCGGCGAAGTCGATGAGGGTCGTGTCGGTCTCGTGGCCAACGGCGGAGATCAGCGGGATGGCGCTTTCCGCTGCCGCGCGCACCACGGCTTCGTCATTGAAGCCCCAAAGATCTTCGAGGCTGCCGCCGCCTCGCGCCACGATGAGCACGTCAGGGCGGGGGATCGCGCCGCTCGGATCGAGAGCATTGAAGCCGCGAATGGCGGCGGCCACCTCCGCCGCGCTCGTCTCGCCCTGCACCCGCACGGGCCATACCAGAACGTGGCGCGGGAACCGGTCGGACAGCCGGTGCAGGATGTCGCGGATCACGGCGCCCGTGGGCGATGTCACGACGCCGATCGTCTGCGGCAGATAGGGGATCGGCCTTTTGCGTGCGGCGTCGAACAGCCCTTCAGCCGCCAGCTTTTTCCGCCGTTCCTCCAGAAGCGCCATGAGCGCCCCGACGCCCGCCGGCGCGATGCTCTCCACGATGATCTGGTAGCTGGATTTCCCGGCGAAGGTGGTCAGCTTGCCGGTGGCGATCACCTCGAGCCCTTCCTCGGGCTTCACCTTCAGCCGGGCGAACGCACTCTTCCAGATGACGGCGTCGATGCGCGCGCCTTCATCCTTCAGGCAGAAATAGCAATGGCCCGACGAATGCGGCCCACGATAGCCGGAAATCTCGCCGCGCACGCGCACATAGCCGAACGCATCCTCGATGGTGCGCTTCAGGCTGGACGAAAGCTCGGAGACACTGAGCTCCGGCGCGTTCGAGCTGGTTGATTCCTCTGTGGGCATTAACGGAGTCTATCACCCGTCGATCACGCGGGGAAACATGGTCGCGACGGGTGACGCGCAAGTGCGCGGCCGCTAGAAGAGCGCCGGAGGTGCCGGAATGAATGTTCTTCTCATCGGTTCGGGCGGGCGCGAACATGCCTTGGCCTGGAAGCTGGTTCAGAGCGCGAAGCTGACCCGGCTCTACGCCGCTCCCGGCAATCCCGGCATCGCGCAGCATGCCGAGATCGTGTCCCTCGATATTGCCGATCATGAGGCTGTCGTCCGGTTCTGCCTCGACAACGAGATCGGTCTTGTGGTCATCGGCCCGGAGGTGCCCCTGGTGGCGGGTCTGGTCGACGATCTGGAGGCGGCTCGCATCCCCGCCTTCGGGCCGACGCGCGCCGCGGCCCAGCTCGAAGGGTCGAAGGCCTACACGAAGGAATTGTGCGCCACCTACGGCATCCCCACGGCGCGCCATCGCAGCTTCGTCGAACCCGCAGCCGCCAGGCATTACGTGCGGGCCCAGGGCGCCCCCATCGTGGTCAAGGCCGATGGCCTCGCCGCCGGCAAGGGGGTCGTTGTGGCGCAGAGCGTCGAAGAGGCCGAGGAGGCCATCGACATGATGTTCGAGGGCGCATTGGGGCGCGCCGGCGAGCAGGTGGTCATCGAGGAATTCATGACCGGCGAGGAGGTCAGCTATTTCTGCCTCTGCGACGGTGACCGCGTCGTGCCCTTCGGCAGCGCGCAGGACCATAAGCGCGTCTTCGACGGCGATGAAGGGCCCAACACCGGCGGCATGGGCGCCTATTCCCCCGCGCCTGTGTTCACGCCAGAGCTGGAGCAGCGTGTCCTCGCGGAGATCGTGCGTCCCACCGTGCGGGCCATGAAGGCGCTCGGAAATCCCTTTCGCGGCGTGCTCTATGCCGGCCTCATGCTGACGCCGAAGGGGCCGAAGCTCGTCGAATACAACACTCGCTTCGGCGATCCCGAATGCCAGGTGCTGATGCGCCGATACGGAGGCGATCTGCTTGATCTTCTTCTGGCGACGGCGAAGGGAAATCTTGCCGACCAGAGCGCCGATTTTGCATCGGATCCAGCTCTTGTCGTCGTCATGGCGGCCGAGGGTTATCCCGGTGAACCGCGCAAGGGGGGCGAAATCCGCCGCCTCGATGACGCTGGCGCACTCCCGGGCGTCACGATCTTCCAGGCCGGAACACGGGAAGAAGGTTCCCGCATTCTCGCCAATGGCGGCCGCGTGCTGAACGTGGCAGCCAGCGGCAATACTCTGTTCGAGGCGCGCGACCGGGCCTATGCAGCGGTGGACCTCGTCGAATGGGACGATGGCTTTTGCCGGCGTGACATCGGCTGGCGCGCGCTCGGTGCGAGCGTGGACTGAACCCTCTGAGATACCTGTAAGAACGATGTGGGAACGGCGGGAGCCGCTCCCACATCAGATCGTCAGCACGTTGCGGCAAGACCCTGCCGAGACGTGGCCAGGCTAGCTGCGCTCTGCTTGCGCCGAACACGTGCCGTGCGGCGCTCCACCGCAAGCACCGACAGCCGCAGCGTCGGGTCGCGCCACAAGGGCTCCGAGAAGGCGGAGGAAACATCGGCCTCGGTCAGGCCGATGTCGGCAAGCATGCGCTGGTCGAATCCGGCAAGCGCGCGTCCCGCGCTGTAACGGTTGAGGATCGCCTGGAAGGCCGCGCCGATGGCACGCGCGAAATCGCGCAAGTGAAAAGATGCGAGGCCAGGGGCAACCCATGCGACATTGGTCGTGTGCGTCATGGTGTTCTCCTTTCCTGCGCGGATAAGCCGCGCAGGGGGAAGATGGCCTCGCTCCATTGATAAGACAAACGAATGCTTCTAATATTTGTCATCATATAATGTGATGGACGCTGCGATATGAGCAATCTGCTCGACGTGGATCAGCTGAAAACCTTTGTCGCCATTGCGGATTCCGGCTCGTTCACACGGGCCGCCGACATCGTGTTCAAGACGCAATCGGCCGTTTCCATGCAGATGAAACGGCTGGAAGAACGCATCGGAAAGCCGATCTTCGTGCGCGATGGCCGTCAATCCCGCCTGACGCCCGAGGGTGAGCGGTTGCTGGGTTACGCCCGCCGTATCGTGAAATTGTCGGACGAGACCCTGGCCGCCATGGCCGATGCCGAAGTGGCGGGGCATGTCCGCCTCGGCGTTCCGGACGATTACGCCGACCGCTATCTTCCGGAAATCCTGGCGCGCTTCTCACGCTCCAATCCGCGTGCCGAAGTCACGGTTATCTGCGAGCCATCGGTGGAGCTGTTGCAGCGCATCGCACATGGCGCGCTCGACCTGGCCATCATCACCCACGCGGCGTCGGTGGCGGCGGAGGCCCAGGTCATCCGCCAGGAGCAATTGTACTGGGTCACATCGCAGCGCGGCACGGCGCATGAGGAAAACCCCCTGCCTCTGGCGCTCTCGAACGGTCCCTGCGAATGGCGCACCTGCGCGGTGCGGGTGCTGACGGAGATCAATCGTCCCCACCGGATCCTGTACGCCAGCCCCAATTCCACGGCGATCAATGCGGCGGTGGTCGCAGGCTTGGCTGTATCGGTGGCGGCCGAATCGGCGCTGCGTCCCGGAATGCGCGTGCTGACCATGGCCGATGGCTTTCCGCCGCTGCCGCCGATCAAGATCGCGCTTGTGCGTGCCGCTCACCAGCCCACGAAAGTGCGTGAGGCGCTGGCCAATCACATCGTTGCCAGCCTCGACAATTTGTCCGAGACGGCTCTCGCCGCGGAATAGAATTCAGCGGCGCCACAGCACGAGGACATTGCCGAACGCCACCGCAGCAACCCCGGCAAACGACCAGATCGTCCATTGATAGCCCTCGACAACAGTGGAAATCATGAGGGCGAAAACGGGGAAGAGCACCGTGAGATAGCCGGCCCTTGCAGGGCCGAGCCGCCGCAGCAGCGAGAGATACGACATGAAGGCGACGACCGACGCGACGAGGGCGAGGTAGATCAGAGAGCCGATATAGGCCTCCGACCAGTCGATCCGGAACTCCAGCCCGCGCAGGGCCGATGACGCGGCGAGGATGCCCGCCCCGTAAAGCATTCCCCAGGCCGTGGCGGATGCAAGGGGCACGCCGCGCTCCTGCACCCGGGCCGATATCAGATTGCCCGTGCAGAACACGATCGTTCCCATCATCGAGACGGCAAGGCCGCCGATATGGCCGATGCCGGAGACCATCACCTCCGGCGCGAACAGCGCCATGACGCCGAACACGCCGATGATCGAACCAGCGACCACCTGCGCCGGCACCGGGCGCTTCAGCACAAGCGATTGCATGAGCACATTGCCGGGCGCCGCCAGGGCGAACACCACGGACAGCATGCCGGAGACGAGGGTCAGGCCGCCGTAATAGAACAGGACGAAGTTCATCGAGAACAGGGTCAGGCCGAGCCCGACAAACATCAGATGCTCGCGCGCCGTGAAGCCCCGCAGCTTCTCACCCCGGACGAGGCACCACCCCACCATGAACACGGCGGCAAGGACGAACCGCCACATCACCGAGATTTCCGGAGGCACGTGACCAAGCTGGAGGTGAACGCCGACCCAGCTGGTGCTCCACGCGAAAACCACGAAGACGATCAGAACGATCTCGACGGAGCCGAGGAGCGGGCGGGCGTTGCGGGCATCTGGAAGGTCGACCATAACCGCTTGTGCCGCAAACGGCTTCAGCCGACCAACGAGCCTTGCTGATGGACGACATTCACGCCGCTGATGCGAGCGATACGGCTCTGCCACAGGCAGATCAGAGGCGTCGTCACCAATTCCATGCCGAGGCCGAACAGCATGGGCCCCGAGGGAATACCCTTCGCGAGGCCGAACAATCGCGCCAGTCCGCCAATGAACACGATGAGCGTCAGCAGGCGAAAGCGCCGCTCATGCTGCTCGATGCGCGGAATGGCCGCCCAGAAGGCGAGGCCGATGCCCAAAAGAAGGCCGGAAAGATAGCGGACGTGGCTGTCGAGCGAGAACCCCGCGGCCGTACCGTCCGGAACCATGCCGGCACCCAGCAGGATGCCGGCCAGACCGGCGCCCACAGGTACGATGCCGCCGACAGCAACTGCCGCCTGCAAAAGGCGCCGCTCCAGCGACGGGCTCAATAAGCCTCCTCGAAGAAGGCCGGCTCGATCGACCGGGCCCAGGGGCCGCGCCAGCGGGACAGAAGGTCGTCGGCGTTGGTATGGCCGCTCTCAACCATCTGGTCGAGCGTGCCGAGATGGACGGTCTCGTCGTCGCCGAGGCCATTGTCGCGGTTGCGGGCGGCGAGGCCGGCATGGGAAATTGCCAGCACGTCACGGGCCAATTCCTGGACGCGGCGGTTGCGGATCTGCGCGCGCAGGCCGAGTTTCGGCACATCGCGGCGCAAAGTTTCACGGTCTTCCGCGGTCCAGTCCTTCACCAGGTCCCAGGCCGCGTCGAGGCTGGCCTCGTCGTAGAGAAGGCCGACCCAGAAGGCCGAGAATGAGCAGATTCGGCTGGTTCGGCCGACATCCGCACCGCGCATTTCGAGGAATCTCTTGGCGCGAACCTCAGGGAAAATCGTCGTGAGGTGATTGGACCAGTCCGACAAGGTCGCGCGCTCGCCGGGCAGGAGGTCGAGCTTGCCGGCGAGGAGATCGCGGAACGAAGCGCCCGTGACGTCGTGATAAACGTCGCCGCGCTTGACGAAATACATCGGCACGTCGAGCGCGTAATCGACATAGGCCTCATAGCCCATGCCGTCCTCGAACGCCCAGGGCAGCATGCCGGTGCGGTTGCGATCGGTGTCGAGCCAGATCTCCGACCGCATCGAGAGCAGGCCGTTCGGCACACCGTCGGTGAAGGGCGAATTGGCGAACAGCGCGGTCGCGATGGGCTGCAGCGCCAGGCTGACCCGGAGCTTTTTCACCATGTCGGCTTCGGAGCCGAAATCCAGGTTCACCTGCACGGTAGCCGTGCGGAACATCATGTCGAGCCCGCGCGTGCCGACCTTGGGCATATAGCCCGACATGATCTCATACCGGCGCTTGGGCATGACCGGCGTCTCCGCCAGGGTCCATTTCGGGCTCATGCCCAGCGACAGGAACCCGATGCCGAGCGGTTCGGCCACCTGACGGACCTGCGCGAGATGGGAATGAAGCTCACGGCAGGTACCGTGGAGATCTTCGACCGGGGCGCCGGACAATTCGAACTGGCCGCCCGGTTCCAGGGAGATCGCGCCGCCGCCGGTGACGTCGAGAAGGCCGATGATGTTGCCGTTCTCGACGATGGGCTCCCAGCCGAGAAGGGCCTGCATGCCCTCGAGCAGCGCGCGGATGCCGCGCGGTCCCTCATAGGAAACGGGACTGTGATCTTCCCTGCGGAAGGGGACCTTCTCGTGCTCGGTTCCGATACGCCATGCCTGGGCAGGCTTCTCACCCGCTTCGAACCACGCGACGAGCTCGTCGCGCGATTCGATGGGTGTCATGTCGATCTCGTCGCGCGCCATGAGGTCCTTCGCGGAAGTGGGGCGATAGAGGTATGCCTTCCACCGCCCTCCGTCCAGCCTTGGTTCAGGCGATTCCGGCCTGCATCACCACAACCTCGGAGCCGATCGGCACGCGGTTGTAGAGGTCGATGATGTCCTGGTTGAACAGGCGGATGCAGCCCGACGACATGGCCTTGCCGATGGAATGCGGCTGGGTCGTGCCGTGAATGCGGTAATAGGTGTCCTTGCCGTTCTGGGCGAGGTAGAGAGCGCGCGGTCCGAGCGGGTTGGTGATGCCGCCGGGCATGCCGTTCGGCCATTTCGCAGCTTCCGGGTCGCGCGCCATCATCTCCTTGGGCGGATGCCATTTCGGCCATTCCTGCTTGCGGTCGATGATCGCGCGGCCGTTCCAGGCAAAGCCGTCACGGCCGACACCCACGCCGTAGCGGCGGGCACGTCCGCCGTCTTCGACGAGGTACAGGAACTTGTTCTGCGTATCGACGACGATCGTGCCGGGCTTTTCCCGGGTGGGGTTCGAGACTTCCTGGCGCAGAAAGCGCGGATCGATCTTCGAGGTGTCGATCGCGGCGATCGGCCACGGCTCGGTGGTGATCGCCTCGTAACCGTTCACGACGCGTGTGCGGCCGGAATTGTTCGGGTCCACCGGTGTGACCAGAGAGGTCGTCGGCGTCGAGGTTCCGGCCGTCTGGCAGGCCGCGAGGAACAGCGGCAACCCGGCCACGAAGGCGCGGCGGCTCAGGCGGGCAGAATTGAAATCGTGCGACATGGGCGGCAAAACCTTAAGAAGCAATGTATTCGGTGTCCGAACTTTCCGACCCATACTTCGCGGCCCGGTCTTTTCGCCAGACGAAACAGCCTCACGACAGCGTGTGGCGATGAAACACTGCAACACTGTGGCCCGAAGGTCACGTTCCTGTTGTGTCCCGATCACCGACAATGGCCTGAACGAGTGCCAGAGCGGCGACGGCCGCGGTGTCGGCCCTGAGGATCCGGGGGCCAAGCGACAATCGCACGATCGAGGGAAGCTTCAGCAGGCGGTCGCGTTCTGATTCGTCGAAGCCGCCCTCGGGCCCGATGAGCACCGCCAGCGGGCGCGTGCGCACGGCCTGCAAAGCGGGCAGGGGGTCGGCCGATTCCGCGTTTTCGTCGCAGAAGATGAGGGCGCGCCCGTCGGGCCAGTTCTCAAGCACGCTGCGCAGCGACTGCGGGTCGACAATCTCGGGCAGGGTGAGGATGCCGCATTGCTCGGCGGCTTCGATGGCATTGGCCCGCATTCTGTCGAGATTGATCCGGCTGGCCTGCGTGCGCTGCGTCATCACCGGCCAGAGACGGGCAGCGCCCATCTCGACGGTTTTCTGGACCATATAATCAAGCCGGGCATGTTTCAGCGGCGCGAACAGATACCAGAGATCGCCCGCAGGGGTCTGGTGGCGCATCTGCCGATCGAGGCGGAGGTCGATGCGCTTCTTGCCGGCCTCCTCAATAATGGCCAGCCATTCACCGTCGCGCCCGTTGAAGACCAGCACCGAGCCGCCGGGCCCGAGCCGCAGCACGTTGCGCAGATAATTCTGCGCTTCGGGCGGCGGCGTCAGGGATCCCTGGGCGGTGAGGTCGTCTTCGACGAAGAGGCGCGGCGCCGAGAAATCATACTGCGCCATGCGCGATCACCGGCCGGCGGCCACCTTGTCGGCGAACAGCGCAATGGCCCGCTGGTAGTTCGAGCTCTTGTTCCAGCCCGCCAGCACCGAGAAATTCGCCGAGCCCGGCTGCCATCCGCTGCCGCGCTGCCAGCCATATCCCTTCAGATAATTGGCGGTGGAGGCCAGCACGTCGGCCTGGCTGCGCATCAGGTCCTTCTTGCCGTCGCCGTCGAAGTCCACGGCGTATTTCAGGTAGGAGGAGGGCAGGAACTGCGTCTGGCCAAGCTCGCCATGGCCCGCGCCCCGCATTTCCGCGACGGACAGGATGTTCTGGTCGATGATCTTGAGGGCGGCGATCAGCTCGCGCTGAAACAATTCCGGACGCCGGCAATCCGAGGCGAGCGAGGCGAGGCCGTTGATGATGGGCTGCTTGCCGGTCACAGCGCCGAAATCGGTCTCCATGCCCCAGATGGCAAGAAGGATCGGGGCCGGAACACCGAATTGCGATTCGATCCGATCGAACAGGCTCTTGTGCGATTTGAGGTAGGCGCGCGCCTTGCTGACGCGGCCGGCCGTCACGCGCTGCGCGGCGAATTGCTCGAAGCTGCCCTTGAACGCGGCGCGAACCTTGCGGTCGAATGCGATGACCTTGGCATCGTAGGAAACGCCGTCGAGGATCGCCAATCCCTTGCGGCCGATGCCCTGGGATGCTGCCTCTCCCTTGAAGCTGGACAGCCAGCCTTGAAAGCCGTTTGCGGGGACGCATTGCGCCGCCAGCGAGGGCGATGCCGCCAAACAACCCAGTCCAAAAGCCACGAACCACTTACCGAAAAGACGCATGGGTCCAATTCTCCCGCACAACGCGTGGGCAAGATAATGATTTTCCGGGTCCCGGCCAGTCGGCACTTGCAGAGGGCGAGGCGTTGAGGCTTATCGGCCACATGCCGCCCGTCACCTCGTCCGTCGCCGATGCCCCGCCGGGAAACTTGGTCGATCGCCATGCCCCGCACTGGCTGAAACCGTTCGCGCGCCTGGCGCGCTGGGACCGGCCGATCGGTTTCTGGCTCCTGTTCTGGCCATGCGCCTGGGCCGCGGCGCTTGCGGCGATCGCGTCGGGCCAGCTGCCGAGCGCGGTCAACATCATCCTGTTTTTCGTGGGTGCCGTGGCCATGCGCGGCGCCGGCTGCACCTGGAACGATATCGTGGATCGCGACATCGACGCCCGTGTCGCACGAACGGCGTCGCGCCCGATTCCCTCCGGCCAAGTCACGACACGCGGCGCGGCGGCCTTCCTGGCCGTCCAGCTCATCGCCGGGCTGGTCGTGCTGCTGCAATTTGACGGTTTCACCATCCTGCTCGGCTGTGCGTCGGTGGTGCCGGTCATCACCTATCCCTTCATGAAACGCATCACCTTCTGGCCGCAGATCAATCTGGGCATCTGCTTCGGCTGGGGCGCTCTGGTGGGCTGGTCCGCGGTGTTCGGCGCGCTCGATGTCGCACCTCTGGTTCTTTATCTCGGCGCCATCTGCTGGATCATCGGCTACGACACGATCTACGCGCTGCAGGATATCGAAGACGATACCTTGGCCGGCGTGGGCTCCACCGCCATCCGGTTCGGCGAGCAAGTAAAGATCTGGCTCAGCGCGTTCTATGCTTTGACGATTGCTTGCGTCTTCGTTTCCGTGATCGTTGCCGGTGCGGGGCCTCTTGCCTTCGCCGGACTTGTGCTCTTTGCCGGTCATCTCCTCTGGCAAGTCTGGACGCTGCGCCCGTCCGATCCCCGCCAATGCCTTGCCCTTTTCCGATCCAACCATCCGGCCGGTATCATTCTATTCGCCGGGCTGGCGCTGGATGCGATCCTTCCAAGCGTGTTCTGACCTTTCCTACCTCACATAGACCGAGGCCATGGGCTTCGTGCCCATGCGGCGGCGCGATGCGAAGCGCGGTCGGCGCTTGCTGAGAAACGCATGGCGGCGGCGGGCCAGCGGCGTATCGACCACCACATCGCCAAGCCGGCTTTCGGCCGCAAACACATAGCCATCCAGCCCTTCCATCAGAAGGGGGAGGTTGAGGATGGAACCCCACATCCGCCATTCGGCGATCACGTCGCAATCGTCGGATGCTTCGAACAGGGGTACGTCGAGCGCGCGGTCGGCGTGGACGAGGACGACGCTGATGCGATCCTCGGCCTCCGTCAGGCCGGGGATGATCCGAACCACGACGCCGCGATAGCTGGTCAGCGGCAGCTCGATCTTCATCGCCACTGGCCCCAGCCGCCGGGCCAGAACCACGCGCTCCGCGTCCAGGACCACGTTCCGCTGACCGTCGTTCGCCGCCGCATCCGGGCTGACGAAGCGCGCCGGCAGGGCGGCGGGGTCGACGCGGCGGGTGATGCCGAAAGTGGCCTGGACTTCGTTCTGCTGCCTCACGAAGACTCTCCTTCTGTGGCCGCGTCGTGCACGGCTCTCGATCTCATGGCACGACAATGCCAGTCGAGCGGAGCAGAAGGCCTTAAGAGTTCTGGTTAAGCGGAAGTGACCAGAAATAATGGTATAAAATGCTTTGCCGGAATACTAAGAGTAACTTGACGGGTATGATGAACGATTTCTCACTCGCTCATGGCCGCGGGCCTCTTGCTACCGCTCGCCTCAGAGGTTAACCACCGCACACCAAGACGCGTCAGGAGCTATCCTTGGGCTCGGCCATATCCAGCACTGCTCTCCAATCCCTGCAGGCCAATGTCGCGGAGATCATTCGCGAAGCCGGCGACATCGCCCTCGATTTCGCCCGGGACGGGGCGAAGAAATGGACCAAGGGCGACAGTTCCATCGTCACCGAGGCCGACATCAAGGTCGACCGTTTCCTGCAAGCGCGCCTGACCGAGCTCGATCCGGACATCGGCTGGCTTTCGGAAGAGACGACGGACACGCCGGAACGGCTCGAACACGAGCGGGTATGGGTGGTCGATCCCATCGACGGCACGCGCGCTTTCGTGGAGGGCGTGCCTGTATGGGTGGTGTCGATCGGACTGGTCGAGCACGGCCGCCCCGTTCTGGGCACCATTTTCAATCCGACACGCGATGAGATGTTCGAGGCCCTTTCCGGCAGCGGGGCCCGTCTCAACAATGAGGTCCTGTCGGCTTCGGTCCATCCGGAAATCCGGGATGCCCGCGTCATCGGCCCCCGCACCATGATGGAAGGCCTCGAGGGCACTGGCGCATCCGTGGGCATCGCGCGCGCGCCTTATGTCTATGCGCTCGCTTATCGCATGGCCTCCGTCGCGGCGGGCCGTGTCGATGCTGCTATCGCCAGCACCCGCGCGAAGGATTGGGACATCGCGGCCGCCGATCTTATTCTTTCCGAAGCCGGCGGCGCGCTTCTCGAACTCGATGGAACGCTGCCTATCTACAATCGGCCCGCGCCCGTTCACCAGCCATTGATCGGCGCGCGAGAACCCTTGAACGGGGCTTTGCGACTTGCGTTGACCGACGCAGCCCGCCAGACCAACACCTGGGCCTGACAGGAGCCGACAATGACGACCACGACACCGCAGGAACGCGAGTCCACGCAACTTCTCCATCTCGTGTTCGGCGGCGAACTCGACGATATCTCGGGGCTCCGCTTCCGCGATCTGGACGGGCTCGATGTGGTCGGCATTTATCCGGATTATCGCTCCGCTTATGCCGCGTGGAAGGCGAAGGCCCAGGCCAGCGTCGACAATGCCCAGATGCGTTATTTCGTGGTGCACCTGCATCGCCTGCTCGAACCCATGGTCTGAGAAGGCGGCTCGTTGAATCCTTCGCCATGTTGAAGAAGATCGGTCGCACGCCTTTCGTGCTGAACGCGCTCGGCAGCCTGTTCGCGGCCTATGTTCGCGTGGTCGAGAAGACCACGCGCTGGACCGTCGAGCCCGGCAGTTTCGACGCGGCCCTGGCGGCGAACATGCCCGTCATCATCGCGATGTGGCATGGGCAGCACGTCTTCGCGCCGATCGGCTGGCCCAAGGGATATCCCATTGCGGCACTTGTTGCGCGTCATGCCGATGGAGAGATCAATGCGATCGCCGTCGAGAAGCTGGGTGTCCGCACCATTCGCGGCGCCGGTGGCGAGGGCAGCCAGCGCAAACTGTTGAAACGGGGCGGCATGCAGGCTCTTCGCCAGATGATCCGTGCGCTGCAGGAAGGCACCTCGGTGGCGGTCACGGCCGACGTGCCGAAGATCGGCGGCGTCGTGGGGGAGGGGATCGTCGTTCTGGCGAGATTGTCAGGCCGGCCGATCTATCCCGTCGCCGTGGTCACGCGCCGCAAGATCCACTTCAATTCCTGGGACCGGGCCACGCTCAGCCTGCCCTTCGGGCGTGGTGCGATGGTGCTGGGCGAGCCCGTCTTCGTGCCGTCGGATGCCGATGAAGAGGTGATGGAGCGCGCACGTCTGGATGTCGGCCGCCATTTGAACCATGTGCATGCCCGGGCCTATGAGATCGTGGGCGGCGATGTGTGGCAGGACCGCGATGGCTGAGCGCGCCTTTCTCCTGAGCGTTTATCGCGGCCTGCTGTCGATCGCGGGCGCGCCGGCCGCACGCCTCCTGCTGGCCCGTCGTCGCCGGCAAGGCAAGGAGATGGCAGAGCGCATCGGCGAACGGCGCGGGCGTGCCGGCGTCGGGCGGCCGGAGGGTTCGCTGATCTGGCTTCACGCGGCGAGTGTGGGCGAGCTGATGTCCATCCTGCCGCTCACCCAGACGCTTGGCGATCGGGGCGTCCACGTTCTCGTGACAACGGGCACCGTGTCGTCGGCCCGGCTCGCCGAAACGCGCCTGCCGGAGGGCGCTATCCATCAATTCATCCCGGTGGACGTGCCGTCCTACGTTCGCCGCTTCCTGCGCCATTGGCGGCCGGACATCGCGATCCTCACGGAATCCGAGATCTGGCCGAACATGCTGATGGCCTTGAAGCGGGCGGCGATCCCCGTGGTGATCGCGAATGCCCGCATGTCGAACCATTCCTTCCAACGCTGGCGCCGCAGCCCGCGTGCCATCAAGGTGCTGCTCTCGGGCGTGGATATGTGCCTGGCGCAGAGCGACGGAGATGCGGAGCGGCTTCAGGCGTTGGGGGCGCCCAATGTGCGCAGCATCGGCAATCTCAAATTCGATTCGCCACCACCACCGGCCTCCGCTCAGCCTCTCGCGCGCCTGCGTGCCGCGGCATTCGGACGTCGCGTTTTCCTGGCAGCGAGCGTTCACCCGGGTGAGTTCGTCTCCCTGATCGACGTCCACACGGCCCTCCGGGAAGATGTGCGCAATCTTCTGACCATCGTGGCGCCGCGCCATCCCGACAGCGCGGGATTGCTCGCTGCCCAGGTCCAGGCGGCGGGGCTGCGTCCGCATCTCAGGTCGCAGAAGGCCGAGCCCGCGTTCAACACAGATGTCTTCATCGTGGACACGATCGGTGAGCTCGGCCTGTTCTATCGTCTCGCCGAGCTTGCCTTTGTTGGAGGCTCGCTGGTCGAGCACGGCGGCCAGAACCCGATAGAGCCGGCCAAACTAGGGGTGCCCATCCTGCATGGGCCCCATGTGCGCAACTTCACGGACATCTATGGGATGCTGGATGATTGCGGTGGTGCCGTCAGGATCGAGGATGGCGAGGAGCTGCCGACCCAGGTGGCCGAGCTGATGAGCGATCCTTCCCAACGGGAATCGATGAAGCGCGCGGCGGGTGAGGTGATGAAGCAGCACAGCGGCGCGCTGGAGCGCACGCTGACGGCGCTCGATCCCTATCTCGTGCAGCTTTCGCTGAACCGCTCCTGATGCGGACGCCCGGCTTCTGGTCCCGGACGCCGCCAACCCTCTTTGCACGGGCCTTGTCGCCGCTGGGCGCCGTCCTCGGCGCCATAACGGCTCGCCGAATGGCGCAGGAGGGTGCGCCATCGCCGCTTCCCGTCGTCTGCATCGGCAATCCTGTCGCGGGTGGGGCCGGCAAGACCCCGACGGCTCTGATTGTGGCAGAGCTTTTGAAGGGCTTCGGCCACGCCCCGGTCTTTCTCAGCCGCGGCTACGGCGGACGCGCGGTCGGCCCGCTTCTGGTGGACCCGCAAATCCATAGCGCGGCCGAAACTGGCGATGAGCCGCTTCTCCTGGCGCGTACCGCTCCCACAATCGTCGCACGCGATCGCGTGGCCGGCGCATCGCTCGCGGCGGCGCATGGCAGCGTCATCGTCATGGACGACGGTTTTCAGAATCCTTCCTTACGAAAGGATCTCGTGTTTCTCGTGGTGGATGGCGGGAGCGGCATCGGGAATGGGCTGTGTCTGCCGGCAGGGCCGTTGCGCGCGCCTCTCGGCCGCCAATTGCCCCGTGCGCACGCTCTGGTCCTGATCGGAGAGGGTGAAGCGGGAGAGGCCGTCGCCGATCTGGCACGCGCAGCGGCCCTGCCGGTGCACCGCGCCCACCTCGTTCCCGATCCCGAGATCGCGGTCGGCCTCCCAGGCCGTCGCGTTCTGGCCTTTGCCGGAATCGGCCGCCCGGAGAAATTCGCGGACACGCTTCGCCGGACCGGTGCCGATGTTGTCGACCTCGTTTCCTTCGCAGACCACCGGCCGCTGACGGCGGAAGACGCCGCACTCCTTCTCGATCGCTCCCGGCGCGATGAGTTGATCCTCGTTACGACGGAAAAGGATCGGGTGCGGATCGGCCGACCGGCTCAAGGCCCGCTCGCGGAGCTGGCGTCGAGCACGCATGTTCTGCCGGTCACGCTGCGTTTCGAGAAGGAAACGGCGGTTCGGAGCCAGTTGTCCCACCTGCGCGCCGGGTGACGATCAAGTTGCCGGTGTCAGCCGGCCTTTCGCTGCGTCGGCAAGAGGCCCAGTTCCTTCAGCCGGTCGACGGCGATCTGCAGGCTGGCATAGGCCTCCTGCCGGTCTGCCGACCAATAGCGCAATTCGTCCAGCGGAATGGCGGCTCCCGTGATCGCGCAGCGCACGAAACTGCCGGGCTTCATCACGCGGAAATCGCCGTCCAGATAATGCACCTGGGCTTCGCTGCCGGAACGCGGCGGTGGGTCGATCTTGTTCATGGGCTCAGTCCTAATCCCAACGTCGCGCTCTCGTAAATCCCCGCTATGCTTGACCGGACAGGGTCAGGGCGTCAGGTTCCGCGCCGCATCCCCTCCGCTGGATTGTCTTCGTGCCCCTTCGTTCCCCTCGTGCTCTCCCTATCCTGCAACGGCTGGAGGATGTTTCCGACGAGCTGCGCGGGGGCGCCGTGGCCATCGGAAATTTCGACGGCGTTCATCGCGGCCACAAGGCGGTGTTCGATGCCGCCCGACAGGCGGTGCCCGAGGGGCCTGTGGTCGGGATCACGTTCGAGCCCCATCCGCGATTGTTCTTTCGACCCGACATTGCGTTGCCGCGCCTGTCGTCGCCGCGCGAAAAGCATCAGGTACTGGCCCACACGCCGATCGATGCGATGCTGGAACTGGCATTCGATGCGAACATGGCCGAAATGCAGGCGGAGGATTTCGTCGCCCGCGTCCTGGTCGGTGCGCTCGCGGTGCGCACCGTGGTCGTGGGTTTCGATTTTCATTTCGGAAAAGGGCGGGGCGGTTCGCCCACTTTTCTGGCGGAGGCCGGGCCGCGCCACGGCTTCACCACCATCATCATTCCGCCCTATGGCGGTGCCCAGCCGGTTTCCTCCAGCGCCATCCGCGCCCGTCTTGCGGCCGGCGATGTCGAGGGCGCGAATCTCATGCTCGGACACCGTTGGTTCGTGCTCGGCGAGGTGGTGCATGGCGACAAGATCGGCCGCACCATCGGCTATCCCACGGCCAACATCGTCCTGCCAGCCGATACGCCTTTGGCGCAAGGCGTTTACGCCGTGCGGGTCGCGGTGGAGGGGCGGGTCTACGATGCCGTGGCCAATTTCGGCCGCCGTCCGCAATTCCACGAGGACGGTCCTCCTTTCCTCGAGGCTTTCCTGTTCGATTTCAGCGGTGATCTCTACGGCAAGGAACTCGCGGTGGAATTTCTCGCTTATCTCCGGCCGGAGCTGAAATTCGCGGGGGTGGACGAGCTCGTCGCGCAGATGGGCCACGATTCCGAACGCGCACGCACCATCGCCGCCGCGCCGGCCGACCCCGCTATTGCGAGCATGATCGTCTGATCCTTCGCGCGATGCACCTTTCCCATGGCGCGGCCACTTGGTAGAAGCGCCGCGCCATGACCGACACCACACAAGCCGCCGCGTTCGATTATTCCGAAACGCTGTTCCTGCCCAAGACCGACTTCGCCATGCGCGCGGAGTTGCCCAAGCGCGAGCCCGATATGCTGGCGCGCTGGAAGGAGCTGGGCATTTACGAGCGGTTGCGGGAGAAGTCTGCCGAGCGCGAGAAGTTCGTGCTGCACGATGGCCCGCCCTATGCCAACGGCCATCTCCACATCGGTCACGCGCTCAACAAGGTGTTGAAGGATTTCGTGGTTCGCACCAAGCAGATGGGCGGCTTCGATGCGCCCTACGTGCCGGGCTGGGACTGCCATGGCCTGCCTATCGAATGGCGAGTGGAAGAGGAATACCGCGCGGCCGGCAAGAACAAGGACGAGGTGCCGGTCGTCGATTTCCGCCGCGAATGCCGCGCTTATGCCGAGAAATGGATCGGCGTGCAGAGCGAGGAGTTCCAGCGGCTCGGCGTGGTCGGCAAATGGTCCGATCCCTACACCACGATGAAGTTCCGCTCCGAAGCGGTCATCGCGTCCGAACTGATGAAGTTCGCTGCCTCCGGCCAGCTTTATCGCGGCTCCAAGCCCGTGATGTGGTCCATCGTCGAGCGCACGGCACTTGCCGAGGCCGAGGTGGAATACGCCGAGCACACCAGCCCCACGATCTTCGTGAAGTTCCCTATTAAGCATGCTCTTACGTCGCCGAAATCCCACGGCAACCGCTTGATCGGAGAGGTCCCTGCTTCTGAGCCTATGAAGGAAGACGAGGAGCTTCAGCGAGCCTCTGTGGTTATCTGGACCACTACTCCCTGGACGATCCCCGGCAATCGAGCCATCGCTTATTCTGAGGATATTGAGTACAGCCTTTTTCTCGTTACGCAAGAAGGACTTGCCGCGGATAACTGGGTCCAAAAAGGCGATCTTTTAGTTTTGGCGGATGAGCTTGCGGAAAAAACTTTCTCTGCTGCTCGCGTAACCGAATTCAAAAGACTTCGTGGCGTTGATCCTGAGCAAATTACGTTTTGCCAGCATCCCCTTCACGCGCAGGGTTACGACTTCAAAATCCCCGTTCTGCCGGCCGATTTCGTCACCGCCGACACCGGCACGGGCTTCGTCCACACCGCCCCCGGCCATGGCGCCGACGACTACATCCTCTGGATCAAGTCGCAGCGACACATCGCATCGCTCGGCATCAGCACCGCGGTGCCGCATACCGTGCAGCCGGACGGCTCCTATTTCCCGGACGTGCCGCTGTTCGGGGGAACGGGCGTGCGTGTGCTCGACGATAAGGGCAAGGATGGCGGCGCCAACGACGCCGTCATGAAGGCGCTGATCGAGGCGGGCAATCTGCTCGCGCGCGGTCGTTTGCGCCATCAATATCCGCATTCCTGGCGCTCGAAGGCGCCGCTCATCTTCCGCAACACGCCGCAATGGTTCATCGCCATGGATGGGGCGTTGGACGGCGGGGAGGGTGATACGCTGCGCGCTCGCGCGCTTAATGCCATCTCGGACACACAATTCTTCCCGCCGCAGGGCGAGAACCGCCTGCGCGGCATGATCGAGGCCCGGCCGGATTGGGTCATCTCCCGCCAGCGCGCCTGGGGCGTGCCGATCACCGTTTTCGTGAGCAAGGCCACGGGCGAAATCCTGAACGACGAGCGCGTCAACGCCCGTATCCGCGAGGCTTTCGAAGCCGAAGGTGCGGACGCCTGGTTCGCAGATGAAAGCGGCGCACGCTTCCTCGGCAACGATTATTCGGCCGACGAGTACGAGAAGGTCCACGACATTCTCGACGTCTGGTTCGATTCAGGCTCGACACACGCTTTCGTGCTGGAAGGTGAGCCGGCGCTGCAGACGCCCGCCGACATGTATCTCGAGGGTTCGGACCAGCACCGCGGCTGGTTCCACTCCTCGCTGCTGGAAAGCTGCGGCACCCGCGGGCAGGCGCCCTATCTCAGCCTGCTGACGCACGGCTTCGTGCTCGACGAGCAGGGCCGCAAGATGTCCAAATCGCTCGGAAACACCACGACGCCGCAGGACGTCATCGCCAAATCAGGCGCTGATATCCTGCGCCTGTGGGTGGCCGCCGCCGATTATTCCGACGATCTGCGCATCGGCCCGGAAATTCTCAAGACCTCGGTCGATACCTATCGCAAGCTGCGCAACACGCTGCGCTGGATGCTGGGCGCGTTGACCCATTTCGATCCCGCGCGCCGCGTCGATCCAGCCGACATGCCGGAGGCCGAGCGCTACATCCTCCACGAGCTGTGGCGGCTGGAGCAGGAGGTGCGTGACGGTTACGACGTCTACAATTTCCGTCAGTCGCTCTATGCCCTGATGAATTTCTGCACCAATGAGCTGTCGGCGTTCTATTTCGACATCCGCAAGGACACGTTGTATTGCGACCCGCTGTCCTCGCACGCCAGGGCCTCATCGCTTTCCGTCATCGATCTCGTCTTCGATTGCGTGGTGAAATGGCTGGCGCCGCTCATCCCCTTCACCACGGATGAGGCCTGGCTGCTGCGCCATCCCGACGATAACGGCTCTGTCCATCTGGAGGACTTTGCCGCCGTTCCGGACGAATGGCGCAATGATGAGCTCGCCGAGAAATGGGAGCGGATCCGCCGCGTGCGCCGCGTCGTGACAGGGGCGCTGGAAATCGAGCGTTCCAACAAAAGGATCGGCTCCAGCCTGGAAGCGGCTCCGATCGTTCACGTCACGGATGTCGACTTGCGCGCGGCCTTCGAGGGCGTCGACCTTGCCGAGATCTGCATCACGTCCGATGCCGCGCTTCGCCAAAGCGACGGTCCGGAAGATGCGTTCCGTCTGGATGACGTGCCCGGCGTCGCCGTGGTGCCCGCGAAGGCGGAAGGGCACAAATGCGCCCGTTCCTGGAAGATCACGCCCGAGGTCGGCAGCGATCCGGAATTCCCGGACATCACGCCGCGCGACGCGGCGGCGATGCGGGAATGGCGGGCGGCGAAAAACGCCGCATGAATTCTGCCTTTCGCCTCGGCCTCCTGGTCGCACTCGCCACTCTGGTCGCTGATCAGGCGCTGAAGCTTTGGGTGCTGTTCGTCTATGAACTGGCCGGTCGCGGGCGCGTGCCCATCATGCCGTTCATGGATTTCGTGATGGTCTGGAACAGGGGCATTTCCTACGGCCTCTTCCAGCAGGATACGCTCATCGGGCGCCTCGTTCTGCTGGCAGTGTCGGTCATTGCGTCCATTTTCCTCATCTTCTGGTTGAGGAAGGAAAGCTCGCGTTTCACCGCATTGGCGCTCGGGCTGATCCTCGGTGGCGCGGTCGGCAACGCCATCGATCGCGCAGCCTATGGGGCGGTGGCCGATTTCGTTCTGCTCCATGCCGGCAGCTTCGAATGGTACGTCTTCAACATTGCCGACGCCGCGATCGTTGTCGGCGTGGCTTTGCTTCTGTATGGTGCGCTCTGGCGGGGCAACCAGTCGGCAGAGGCGAAAGCGCCCGCGGCTGGGAATGAAGGTTGAAGCGGCTTCTGGGGAGGCCGCTCCGGAACGGGACCGAGCCGAGAGATATGAAACCGATTCTTGCTGTATTTGCCGCGGCTGCGGCCCTGTCGGTTGCCGGTGCGCCGGCGCATGCGCAGACCTTCGACGACATCATGGTCGATCTCGGCCTGCAGTCGAAAAAGGAGCAGCACATCAATTACGGTGAGCGCGCGCCTCTGGTCCTGCCGCCGTCATACGAGGTTCTTCCCCCACCCGAGGACGAGAAGGCCCTGACCGCGGCCAATCCGCAATGGCCGAACGATCCGGATGCCGCCCGCCGCGCCCGGGAGGAGGAGCTTGATCGCGTTCCCGATCAGTTCAAGCGCAAATATTCCGAAAACGCCGCCGAGGAGATCTACCAGATCAACCGGCAGGAGAAGCGCGTGGTGCTCGGCGCGGGCAGCGAATATGAATCCTCTGCCGGCCGTGGAAACCAGGTTCTGAGCCCGAAGGAACTCCGGGCGATCAAGAAAAAGGAAAAGGTGGATCCGACGGTCTTCGTTCAGGAGCCGGAGCGCAAGCGTCTCACTGATCCGCCGGTCGGCTATCGCACACCGTCGCCGAACCAGCCTTACGCGGCGAATATCGACCCGAAGACGGGCGAGCCGAAAAAGAGTTTCTTCTCCAAGCTCAACCCCTTCAACTGACGGGGAAGGGCCGCCGCGCACGCATAAGTGATGGCGGCCCATTCCAGCCGGCGCGTTCGTGCCCATATGATGCCTTAGCTGTGATGGACACACGCGCCATTCCCGGCCTCGCACCCCTCCGGTCTTTATGAAGAAGCTCTTCCGCACCATGACCAACGCATTCATCGGCGCTGCCTTGTGCGGTGCCGCCTTCGGCTCGGCTGCCATGGCGCAGACCGCAACGGGCGTCAGCCCTCAGGTGGACACCTTCACGCTCGGCAACGGGCTCGAGGTCGTTGTCGTGCCGGACCGCCGTGCCCCGGTCGTCACGCACATGATCTGGTATCGCGCCGGTTCGGCGGACGAGCCGCGCGGCAAGTCGGGCATCGCCCATTTCCTCGAGCATCTGATGTTCAAGGGCACGAAGACGCATCCGGCTGGCCAGTTCTCGAACACGGTGTCCGAGCTCGGTGGGCAGGAAAATGCGTTCACGTCCTATGATTACACGGCGTATTTCCAGCGCGTGCCCAAGGATGCGCTGAAGACGGTGATGGAGTTCGAGGCCGACCGTATGACGAATCTCGTCCTCACCGACGAGGTGGTGCTGCCCGAGCGTGACGTCATCCTGGAAGAGCGCCGCATGCGCACCGACAGCGACCCATCCGCCCAGCTCTCCGAAGCCGTTTCGGCCACCCTGTGGATGAACCATCCTTATGGGCTCCCGATCATCGGCTGGGAGCACGAGATGCAGACCCTCAATCGCGAGGACGCCATCGCGTTCTACGAGCGGTTCTACACGCCCAACAACGCCATCCTTATCGTGGCGGGCGATGTCGACCGCGCGGAGGTCGAGAAACTGGCCGGCGAGACCTACGCAAAGGTGCCGCGTCGCTTCGAGACGCCGAAGCGCGAGCGCCCGCAGGAGCCGCGCCAGCTCGCCGCGCGCGAAGTGACCCTATCCGATCCACGCGTGCGTCAGCCCAGCGTGAGCCGCGTCTATCTTGCGCCGAGCTATCGCACGGCGGAGGGCGATCAGGCTTATGCTCTCGACCTGCTCTCGGTTGTCCTCGGCGGCGGCTCGACGAGCCGTCTTTACCGCGCCCTTGTGGTGGAGCAGGGCGTGGCGGCTTCCGCCGGCGCCTATTACAGCGGCACCGCTCTGGATACCAACCGCTTCGCCGTCTATGCGCTGCCGCGCCCCGGCATCGAACTGCCGGCTCTCGAAAAGGCCATTGAGGGCGAGATCGCCCGCCTCATCAAGGATGGCGTGACGACGGAAGAACTCGACCGCGCCAAGACGCGCCTGATCGCGGATACGATCTACGACCTCGACAGCCAGGCCTCGCTTGCCCGCACCTTCGGCGCCGCGATGACCACGGGCATGAGCGTGCAGGACGTGATCGACTGGCCGCAGCGCATCAAGGCCGTGTCCGCCGAGGATCTGGTGAAAGCCGCCCGCGAGGTCCTGGTCGCACGCCAATCCGTGACCGGCCTGCTGGAATCCGCACCGTCTGCCGGGGAGGCGCAATGATCCGCCACGGCCTTCTCTTCCTTGCGATGAGCATCCTGATGATTCACTCTGCATCCGCTGCGGCGAAGATCGAGCGCGTGGTTTCTCCCGGCGGTATCGAGGCGTGGCTCGTTTCCGAAAACACGGTCCCGCTGATCTCCATGGAATTCGCCTTCCGTGGCGGCTCGGCGCAGGACGATCCGGTAAAGCCGGGTGTCGGCAATCTGCTCTCGGGCCTGCTCGATGAGGGCGCGGGCGATCTGGATTCGCAGGCCTTCCAGCAGCGCCTGGAGGAGACGTCGGTAGAACTGGCGTTCGGCGCCACGCGCGACAGCTTCGACGGCAGCCTGAAGACGCTCGCCGAGAAGAAGGACGAAGCGTTCGAATTGCTGCGCCTTGCGGTCACCGAAGCCCGCCTTGACGCCGAGCCCATCGAGCGCATCCGCGCCCAGACGCTCGCCCGCATCCGGCACAATTCCACCGATCCCGGCGACATCGCGCACGAAGCTTTCGCCGCGGCCGCCTTCCCGAACCATCCGTACGGTCTGCGCACCATCGGCAACGAGGAGAGCGTCGCCGCCATCACGCGCGACGACCTCATGAACTTTCGTGCGAAGAATTTCGCCCGCTCCAATCTGGTCGTTGCCGTGGTCGGTGCGATCGATGCCGCGACACTGGGCCCGGCACTCGACCGCATTTTCGGTGCATTACCGGCAGAGCCCCAGCTGAAGGCAGTGGCGGAGACGACGCCGCAGAACATCGGCGAAAACCAGATCATCGATCTCGATGTCCCGCAGACCACCATCCTGTTCGGCCGCAGCGGTCTCGTGCGCGATGATCCGGATTACATTCCCGCCGTGGTCATGAACCACATCCTCGGTGGTGGCACGTTCACCTCGCGCCTGTTCAGCGAAGTGCGTGAGAAGCGCGGGCTGGCCTATTCGGTCTATTCCTACCTCGATCCCATGGATCGCTCCGGCATCCTTGCCGGCGGCGTGGCCACCAAGAACGAGCGGGCAGGCGAGGCGATCGCTCTTATCGAGGAGCAGTTCAAGACCTTCGCGGCGGACGGCCCGACCGAGGACGAACTGGTCAAGGCAAAGAAATATCTGACGGGCTCTTACGCGCTGAACTTCGACTCTTCCGTGAAGATCGCGCGCGGCCTCAAGCAGATTCGTCTGAACCGCCTGCCGATCGACTACATCGACAACCGCAATGCGCTGATCGAGGCCGTCACGGTGGACGATGTGAAGCGCGTGGCAGCACGGCTCCTCGGCAACGGCGATCTTCTCGTCGTTGCCGTGGGGAAGCCTGTCGGCTTCGGTTCGGAGAGCCGTGGTGGCATTGACCCGGCAGCGGCGAAGGAAGCGGCGCCGGCGCAATAATCGCGCCGGTACAACCGATTGTCGCTTCTCCTTCGTGCAGCGTGCGCTAGGTTAACACCCGTCATTTCACAATGCGGGAACCAACATGTCCGTCACCCAGAACGTCGACCGTGCCTTCACGTCTTCGATCGGGGAGGGGGGCATCCCGGATGCCGCTTATGCGGCCAGGCTTGAGGAAACCCGCGCGGCGCTCGATTGGGTGCGCGCGGCCTATCGCGACAACACGCTCCCGATCCTGCGGATGCCGGAGCACACGGAGGACTTGCCGGCCATTCGCGACATGGCCGCGCAGATCGTCGCCGGCGCGAGCGATCTCGTCTTCCTCGGCACCGGCGGGTCAAGTCTCGGCTGCCAGGCGCTGGCGCAATTGGCCGATTACAACGTTCCGGGCCTCAGCTTCTTTCGCGACGGTCCGCGCCTCCATTTCCTCGACAATCTCGATCCGCTGACGCTGGACGCCCTCCTGCGCAAACTGCCTCTGAAGACCACGCATTTCGTGGCGACGTCGAAATCGGGCGGCACCGGCGAAACGATCCTGCAATGCATCGCGGTCATCGAGGCGCTGCGCAAAGCGGGCTTCGGCGATGAGATCGGCCGCCGCATCTTCGGCATTTCCGAGCCCGAGACGTCCAAGCGCAACGCGCTGCGTGCGTTGCTCGAGCCTTTCGGCGTGGGCTTTCTTGAGCATGATACCGGCGTCGGCGGTCGTTTCTCGGTCCTCACCAATGTCGGGCTGCTGCCGGCGCTGGCAGCGGGTCTCAATATCGAGGCAATCCGTGCGGGCGCGGGCGCGGCATTGAAGCCCGTGCTCGACGGCGCCGAGCCGAAGGACGTGCCGTCGGCCGTGGGTGCGGCGCTGCAGATCGCTGCCGCTGACGACAAGCGCAACATCACCGTCATGATGGCCTATGCCGACCGGCTGGAACGGGCCAATGCCTGGTGGGTCCAGCTCTGGTCGGAAAGCCTCGGCAAGGACGGCAAGGGCACCACGCCCCTGCGTGCACTCGGTCCTGTCGATCAGCACAGCCAGCTGCAGCTCCATCTCGGCGGCCCGCGCGACAAGCTCTTCACAGTGGTCACCACCGGCGTTGCGGGCTCGGGGCCGGTTCTCGATCATGATCTTGCGGAACGGGCGTGCGAGCCCCTGTTCGCCGGCAAGAGCGTGGGCGATCTCGTGGCGGCCCAGGGCCGTGCCACGGCCGATACCCTGGCCAAGAACGGTCGCCCGGTGCGGACGCTGCACATTGAGCGCCTGGACGAGCGTTCGCTTGGCGAATTTCTCATGCACTTCATGCTGGAGACGATCATCGCCGGCCAGCTTCTCGGCGTCGATGCGTTCGACCAGCCGGCGGTGGAAGAAGGCAAGATCCTCGCCAAGAAATACCTCGCGGAGGCCTGAGCCCGTCGGCCACTATCCCCAGGCGTGAGGATCACCGCTTGCCCTTGAAGGAGCGAGCGGTGATCCTCCTCGAATCATGACCATCCGCCGCCTTCCCGAAAACCTCGCCAACCGCATCGCCGCGGGCGAGGTGGTGGAACGCCCGGCCAGCGTCGTGAAGGAGCTGGTTGAGAACGCGCTCGATGCCGGCGCAAGGCGCATCGAGATCGCCCTGCAGCGCGGCGGCAAGGACCTTATCCGCGTGGTCGATGACGGCCACGGAATGGCGGCAAATGATCTGCCGCTGGCGGTCGAGCGTCACGCCACGTCGAAATTGCCCTCCGACGATCTGCTCGACATCCGTTTCCTGGGCTTTCGCGGCGAAGCATTGCCCTCCATCGGCTCGGTGGCGCGCCTCGCGATCACCTCGCGTCCGGCGGACGCGGAACATGCCGCTCGACTGATCGTGGAAAATGGCTTGGTGGGTCAGATCGCGCCCGCCGGGCATCCACACGGCACCCGGATCGAGGTTGAGCATTTGTTCGGCCTTGTCCCCGCGCGGCTCAAATTCCTGAAATCCGATCGGGCCGAGAATGAGGCCGCCGCCGAGATCGTGCGCCGGCTCGCCGCGGCTCATCCCGAGATCGATTTCACTCTGGCGCTCGATGGGCGCACCATCCGTTTCGCCGCCCAGGATTGGACCCCGGCGGGCATGCGCGCACGCCTGTCGGATGTGGTCGGTCGCGATTTCCATGACAACGCGCTGGATATCCACGCCCAGCGGGAAGGCTTCGCCCTGACAGGGCTCGCCGGTGTGCCGACCTACAATCGCGCGACGGCCGCGCATCAATTGTTTTTCGTCAATGGCCGGCCGGTAAAGGATCGCCTGCTGCTCGGCGCTCTGCGTGGCGCCTACAGCGATCTCATTCCGCGCGACCGGCATGCCGTGG
The DNA here is from genome assembly GCF_052542005.1 of Terrihabitans aquatilis. Lineage (NCBI taxonomy): Bacteria > Pseudomonadati > Pseudomonadota > Alphaproteobacteria > Hyphomicrobiales > Terrihabitans > Terrihabitans aquatilis. The sequence continues at coordinate 737,403 of NZ_JBOCUO010000003.1, forward strand.
TCGCGCTGTTCATCGAGGCAGACCCGCGCGAGGTCGACGTCAATGTCCATCCGGCAAAGGCCGAGGTGCGTTTCCGCGATTCGGCTTTGGTGCGGGCCCTGATCGTCTCCGCTCTTCGCAATGCTCTCACGCAGGGTGCGACGCGCGTCACCAGCACGGGCACGGAATTCGCCGAGAGCCGATTCCGTCCGCTCGCCTCTTCCGCGCAATCCTGGGCGCGGCCGATGCCGCTGCGTCCCGCGCCGCCCCGGGAAGCCGCGCTAGCCTTTGCCGAAGCCGGGCCCGGTCTGTTCGAGCGGCAGGCGGGTTTCGACATGCCGCCCTCCGCAGATCCCCGTGCCGACGCCACACCGGACGAGGCCATCGCCTACCCGCTCGGCGCGGCAAAGGCCCAGATCCACGATACCTACATCGTTTCGCAGACCGAGGACGGCCTCGTCCTCACCGACATGCATGCGGCTCACGAGCGCCTGATCTTCGAAGCCATCAAACGCACGCGAGGCCGGCCGCAGACGCAATTGCTTCTCGTACCCGAAATCGTGGATCTCGCTCCGGCGGAAGCCGAGCGTGTCGCCGCGTCGGCCGATGATCTTGCGGCCCTTGGCCTCGTGATCGAATCGTTCGGTCCTGGCGCGGTTCTGGTGCGCGAGACCCCGGCGGCGCTCGGAGATTTCGACGTGGCGAATCTTATCCGCGATCTCGCCGACGGCCTCGCCGAATGGGGCGCGGCCCTGCCGCTTCAGGAGCGGCTCGACCGGCTTGCCGGCACGTTCGCCTGCCATCATTCGATCCGCGCCGGCCGTCGCCTCAAGCCCGAGGAAATGAATGCGCTGCTGCGCCAGATCGAGGCCGAGCCGCTGGCCGCGCAATGCAATCACGGCCGCCCCACCTTCGTGACGATGTCGCGTGCCGATCTGGAACGGCTGTTCCAGCGCCGCTGATGCCGCGCGTCTGCACGCATAAACATGCCGTGATGCAACGAGGGCGGGCTAGCTTCCGCCGCTTTGTCCGGCTTTGCTGCAAGTCTCTCCGCTGCTTGGCAGCGCCCAAAACCCATGATGCGAGGACCATCGCCATGAAGCAGATTCTGATCGCCACCGGCGTTCTGTGCGCCACTGCATTGCCCGCCTTCGCACAGGCCCAAGGGGTGCCGGGCGCCGCGGACACGAGCCGCGTCACCGCTGGCACCTACAGCGCCGATCCGGCCCACTCGCAAATCGTGTTCACCGTGGATCATTTCGGCTTCAGCGACCTGTATGGAATGTTGGGCGCCTCGTCCGGCACCCTGACGCTGGACCCGAAGGCGCCGGAAAAGGCCTCTGTCGAGATCGAGATCCCGATCGACGGCGTCGTTTCCACCAGTCCTGAATTCGTCACCCATCTGAAGACCGCCGATTTCTTCGATGCGACGAAATTCCCGACCGCGACCTTCAAGTCCACGAAGGTCGAGATCGATGGCGACGATGCGCGCATCACCGGCGACCTGACGCTTCACGGCGTGACGAAGAGCGTCGTCCTCGACGCCGATTTCTCGGGCGCCGGCACCAATCCGATGAACAAGAAGGAAACGATCGGCTTCTCCGCCGAGACCACGATCAAGCGCAGCGATTTCGGCATCGGCAAATACGTGCCGGCGGTCAGCGACGAGGTCGAACTCGACATCACCGTGGCGTTCGAGAAGAACTGATAAAATTCAGCGCCTGCTGCGGAAGAAATCCCGCAGCAGGCCGCGCGCCTCGGTCTCGGCGAACCCGCCATAGACGTCCGGCGCGTGGTGGCACACCGGCTGCTCGTAGAGGCGCGGCCCGTTCACCACGCCGCCGCCCTTGGGATCGTCGGTGCCGAAATAGAGCCGCCGGATGCGGGCGAACGAGATCGCCGCCGCGCACATGGGGCAGGGCTCCAGTGTCACCCACAGATCGCAGTCGATCAGCCGTTCCGACTCGAGGATCCGGCCCGCGGCGCGAATGGCCAGCATTTCGGCATGGGCGGTGGGGTCGCAGAGCTCGCGCGTGCGGTTGCCCTCAGCGGCCAGGATCTGGCCCTCGCACACGATCACCGCGCCGACCGGCACCTCGCCGCGTTCCCCTGCCTTGACGGCTTCTTCCAGGGCGCTTGCCATGACGTCGCGACGCGGCATGTTCTAACTTCCTCTTCGCGCCGGACGGATCGCGTGATAGGCGAGCGCCATGACCGACATCAATGAACCGAAGGCGGGCGGAAAAGCCGCCGACGCCGAGAATGCCCGCATCGCAAAAGTGATCGCCCGCGCAGGCCTTGCCTCCCGCCGCGATGCCGAGTTGATGGTCGAGGAGGGCCGCGTCGCCGTCAACGGCCGCACGATCACCACGCCCGCAACCAATGTCGGGCCGGGCGATCGCGTAACCGTGGACGGCCAGCCGCTGCCCGCGCGCGAGCGCACCCGCCTGTGGCTCTATCACAAGCCGCGCGGCTTGGTGACCACTGCGAAGGATCCCGAAGGCCGCCGCACGGTCTTCGAGGTGCTTCCGCGCGAACTGCCGCGCGTGGTGTCGGTCGGCCGCCTCGATCTGAACACCGAGGGGCTGCTGCTTCTCACCAATGACGGCGGCCTGGCCCGCGTCCTGTCGCATCCCGACACCGCCTGGCTGCGGCGATACCGTGTGCGCGCCTTCGGCGAGGTCACGCCCGATGTGCTGGAGGGGTTGCGCAAGGGTGTCGAGATCGATGGCTTCAGCTACGGCCCCATCGACGCCGAGATCGACCGCCGCACCGGAGACAATGTCTGGCTTACACTTGGATTGCGCGAGGGCAAGAACCGCGAGGTTCGCCGCGTCCTCGAGCATATCGGGCTCGTGGTGAACCGCCTGATCCGCGTCTCGTTCGGGCCGTTCCAGCTCGGTGACATGGCGGAAGGCACGGTCGAGGAAATCCGCACGCGCTACCTGCGTGACCAGCTCGGCAGTCTCGCCGATGAGGCCGGCTGCGATTTCGACGCTCCGGTGGTCGATCGCACACAGGTCAAGGCGAAGCGACCGATGCGGGATGAGCCGCGCGAAGGAGTCCGGCAGACCAATGCCCTGACGACGGATCGCAAGGGCCGCCGCGTGCTGGTCCAGCGTATCGAGAAGGAAAAGCCGGTGCGCCCCTCCCGTCCGATGGGAGATCGCCCGCCGCGTGACGATCGCGGATTTGGCGAGCGCCGCCCTGATGGACGTTCACCGCGTCGCGACAATGACGCGCCTCGTGATCACCTTTCCCGCGAGGACCGCTCGTCCGCGCCGCGTCCGCCCCGGCCGGATCGGGATTCCCGTCCGCAGCGTCGGGACGACGAGGGCGGACAGCGTCGCGGTGGGACAGGCGGACGCCCTGGCCGCCCCCCGCAGCGTGAACGGGATGGGGAAGCCCCCCGTTCGTTCCGCCCCCGCGAGACCCGGGCTGACAATGGCCGGCCCTCGCGCGGCGAGGGGGGAGACAGACCGCCCCGGCGTGATGGCGACGCCCCGCGCCCGTTCCGGTCTCGGCCGGATCGCCCGAGCGCAGGTCCCGCTTCCGAAGGCCGCCGTCCGCCGCGCGAGCACGGAGATGCCCGACCTTCGCGCCGCGATGACGGCGCGCCGCGTACACCCCGCAACAGGGACGACCGTCCGGATCGTTCCGGACCGCCGCGCGAGGGACGTCCTCCGCGCCGCGACGGCGAAAGACCGGGCTTTGGTGGGAAACCCCGGGCCGGCGGGGATCGCCCGTTCGGCGGCCAACGCACGGAACGGCCACGGGACGGATCCCCCGGCGGGCGGGGGCCCGGCTCCGGTCCGAATCGGCCCGGCGGAGGTCGTCCGACCGGTGGCAAGCCTCGGCCATCGGGCGGTGGTGGCGGTAAGCCGCGCACCAGAGGCTGACGAAAATTGCGGATCGTTGCAGGCCGGTTCAGAGGGCGCGCGCTCCTGACGCCGAAGACCTCCACCATCCGGCCCACCTCGGACCGGCTGCGTGAAGCGCTCTTCAACGTGCTGTCGCACGCCTATGACGATCCGGTGCGCGATGCCCGCGTGCTGGATCTGTTTGCCGGCACGGGAGCGCTGGGCATCGAGGCCCTGTCGCGCGGCGCGGCCCATGTCCAATTCGTCGATGACAGTGTGGAGGCGAGGGGCCTTCTGCGGGGCAATGTCGAGGCGTTTGGCATTGCCGGCATTTCGCGCATCTTCCGCCGCGACGCCACGAAGCTCGGCACGGCACATCCGGTCGCGCCGTTTTCCCTCGCCTTCGCCGATCCGCCCTATGGAAAGGGCCTTGGTGAGCAGGCGCTTAAATCGGCGCGTGAGGGAGGATGGCTCGTCCCCGGCGCCCTCGTCGTGATGGAAGAGGCCGCTGACATCGCGTTCGAGCCGCCGTCTGGGTTCGTCCCTCTCGAAACGCGCACCTACGGCGATTCGCAGGTCATGTTCCTGCGGAACGGCTGATCGCTTATTTCAGCGAATCGTATCCCGGCCCGAATCCGTTCAGCGAGACCGGCACGCCGATACCTTCCTCAGGCGTCTGGAAGATGATGAACACGGCGTTCTGGCCGTTTCGCAGCTTGCCGATCAGGGCATCGTCCAGCACCACCTCGGCCACGCAGCCGTCGGGCAGGCAGCGCACGAAGCCGGCGCGTCCGATTTCCGCGTCATCGATTCGAAGGCCGAGGCCAGCCGGCAGCAGAACGCCGAGAGGTGCCAGGATTCGCAGCAGGCGGCTCTGATTGTCGGCCGTCTTCAGCACGATGATCGAGAGGCCGACATTGGGACGGTCTTCCGCGGTCACGCTCTGCACGAGTGCGCATTGCTCGCCTTGCGCGCCGGGAGGCGTATCGCAGCGGATTTGCCAATCACCGTGGCTGGCGCGCACGGCCCCTTGCGCGGCCGCCGGCAGCGTCGCCGATCCGAGAGCGATCGTTCCCGCCAGCAACACCGCGAGAGCATGACGCAGGCGCGGAATTCCGGTGCGGCGCAGGGAAATAGACATTGGCAGCTCGGCTGTTCTGATCGGGGCCGCATCATGCGGCAACATCCCGGTTCCGCCTAGCATGCGGTCGCGACGAGTCAAGGGCAGCACTGTGGCGGAGCGAAGGCGCGCAGCGGAATGGATTGTTTCGCGCCCATATGCCGCATAGACTGGAACTGCACCAAAGTTGCGGCTTTGTCGCCTTTGTGTTTGAACGGCAACCTCCGGCCAGGGGCTGCCGCCCTATGGCAGGTTTCTTCATGCTTTCGCCTCTGAGGAGTGCGCCCCGGACATGACCCCAGGCATCGCCTCTCGGCTGACCGCCGTCTCGCTTTTCGCCCTTTTCGCGGCCCCTGCGATGGCCGGTACGGGGCAGCCGTCTCCCTGGCAGATCAACATGCAGGGCGCTGTCACGCCCATTGCCGAGCAGATGCACGGCTTCAACACGTTCATCACCATCATCATGGTCGTGGTCGTGCTGTTCGTGCTGGCCCTGCTGATCGTCTGCGCCGTCCGCTTCAACGAGAAGAAGAACCCCGTCCCATCGCGAACCACTCACAACACCCTCATCGAGGTGGTGTGGACGATCGCTCCGGTGATCATTCTGATCGTGATCGCGGTGCCCTCGTTCCGCCTTCTGTTCGCGCAATACGACATGCCGGTCGCCGACCTCACCATCAAGGCCACGGGCAAGCAATGGTATTGGTCCTACGAATATCAGACCGCGTCCGCCCCCACGGGTGAAGCGGCTCCGGCAGAGGGTTCCGCCGAGGCACCGCAGGCCGCCGTCGAGAAGGCCACCGATCCGGAGGCCGGCGCGCTCGATTTCGGCTTTGATTCGGTCATGGTCCAGGAAGCCGATCTGAAGGAAGGTCAGCCCCGTCTGCTCGCCACTGACAACGACGTGGTCGTGCCGGTCGGAAAGGTGGTTCGGGTTCAGGTCACCGCGGCTGACGTGATCCACTCGTTCGCCGTTCCTTCGTTCGGCATCAAGGTGGACGGTGTTCCCGGCCGCCTGAACGAGACGTGGTTCCGCGCCGATCGCGAGGGTGTCTATTACGGCCAGTGCTCCGAGTTGTGCGGCCGCGACCACGCCTTCATGCCGATCACCGTGCGTGTGGTCAGCGAAGCCGAATACGCAGTCTGGCTCAACGAAGCCCGGCAGAAATTTGCAATGAACCCCATGCCGCAGATCGTTGCTGACGCAACGGTTTCGGCAAGCCGCTGATCAGGGTCGGGAGAGGTAAAGCGATCATGGCGAAGAGCATAGCCGTCGGTCACGAACACGCGGCGCACGCCCACCCGACGGGTTGGCGCCGCTGGGTCTATTCGACCAATAATAAAGACATCGGCATCATGTACCTGATCTTCGCGGTGTTCGCGGGGATCGTGGGTGGCGCGCTGTCGATCGCCATTCGCGCGGAACTGCAGGAGCCGGGGATGCAGATCTTCGGCGACCCCCATATGTTCAACGTGTTCACCACGGCGCACGCTCTGGTCATGATCTTCTTCATGGTCATGCCGGCGCTGATGGGCGGCTTCGCCAATTATTTCGTACCGCTGATGATCGGCGCGCCCGACACGGCGTTCCCGCGCATCAACAACATCGCGTTCTGGCTGCTGATCCCGGCCTTCATCCTGCTCATCATCTCGATGTTCGTGCCCGGTCCTGCCGGCGCCAACGGTGCGGGCGGCGGCTGGACGATCTATCCCCCGCTCTCCACGTCGGGCCAGCCGGGGCCGGCCATGGATTATGCCATCCTGGCTCTGCATATCGCGGGCGTCTCGTCGATCCTGGGCGCGATCAATCTGATCACGACCATCTTCAACATGCGCGCTCCGGGCATGACGCTGCACAAGATGCCCCTGTTCGCCTGGGCCGTGCTGGTTACCGCCTTCCTGCTTCTGCTGTCCCTGCCGGTTCTGGCGGGCGCGATCACCATGCTGCTGACGGACCGCAATTTCGGCACCACCTTCTTCGCTCCGGCGGGTGGCGGTGATCCGATCCTGTTCCAGCACCTGTTCTGGTTCTTCGGTCATCCCGAAGTCTACATTCTGATCCTGCCGGCCTTCGGCGTCATCAGCCACATCGTGTCGACGTTCTCGCGCAAGCCGGTGTTCGGTTATCTCGGCATGGCCTACGCCATGGTCGCGATCGGCGTGGTCGGCTTCGTGGTGTGGGCCCATCACATGTTCACCTCGGGCATCTCGGTAAACACGCAGGCCTATTTCGTGTTCGCCACCATGGTGATCGCGGTTCCGACGGGCGTGAAGATCTTCTCGTGGGTCGCCACGATGTGGGGTGGATCGATCTCGTTCCGCACGCCGATGTACTGGGCGATGGGCTTCATCTTCCTGTTCACGGTGGGCGGCGTCACCGGTGTCGTGCTGTCGAACGCAGGCATCGACCGTTACCTCCACGACACCTATTACGTGGTGGCGCACTTCCACTACGTGCTGTCGCTCGGTGCCGTGTTCGCCATCTTCGCGGCCTGGTACTATTGGTTCCCGAAGATGTTCGGCTACATGTACTCCGAGAAGATCGCCAATCTGCACTTCTGGGTCACCTTCATCGGCGTGAACCTCGTATTCTTCCCCCAGCACTTCCTGGGCCTCGCCGGCATGCCGCGCCGGTATGCGGATTATCCGGATGCATTCGCGGGCTGGAACTACGTGTCTTCCATCGGGTCGTACATTTCCGGCTTCGCGGTTCTGATCTTCCTCTACGGCGTGTTCCACGCTTTCGCCCGCAAGGTTCCCGCTGGCGACAATCCGTGGGGTGAGGGCGCAACGACACTGGAATGGACGCTGTCGTCTCCGCCGCCCTTCCATCCGTACGAGACGCTGCCGCGCGTTCAGTAAGGTCGCGCGGACGGCAAAAGAGAACACACCGGTCGGGCCTCGGTCCGGCCGGTTCATGACAAGCAGGATGAAACGGGCCCATGAGCCTCACCACCGAACAATCGTCTGCCTTGTCCACCGGCTTCGCTGAACCGAGCCGGGCGGAAGTGCGCGACTTCGTGGCGCTCCTGAAGCCGCGGGTGATGTCGCTCGTCGTCTTCACGGCTCTGGTCGGCATGGTGCTGGCCCCTCAGGGCATTCACCCTGTCCTGGCTGCGATCTCGCTGCTGTGCATCGCCGTCGGCGCAGGTGCGGCCGGCGCGTTGAACATGTGGTGGGATGCCGATATCGACGCCGTGATGACGCGCACCCGCGGGCGTCCGGTTCCGGCCGGCCGTATGGAGCCCGGAGAGGCTCTGTCGTTCGGCATCGTGCTGTCGGCTTTCTCCGTCGGCACGCTTGCCCTCGCGGCGAATTGGCAGGCCGCAGCACTGCTGGCCTTCACCATCTTCTTCTACATCGTCGTCTATACGATGTGGCTGAAGCGCTGGACGGCGCAGAACATCGTCATCGGCGGTGCGGCCGGCGCGTTCCCACCCATGGTCGGCTGGGCCGCCGCAACGGGGTCGGTCGGCATCGAATCCATCGTGCTTTTCCTGATCATCTTCTTCTGGACGCCGCCGCATTTCTGGGCGCTGGCCCTGTTGAAGTCGGGCGATTATGCCAACGCCGGCGTGCCCATGCTCCCCGTCGTCTCGGGAGAGAGCGAGACCCGCCGCCAGATCCTGCTCTATTCGATCCTGTTGGCCCCCTTGGCGACGGCGCCCTACTGGATGGGCTTCGGTGGGCTTACCTATGGCGCCGTATCGATCTCTATGGGCGCGGTATTCCTTCTGCTTGCCGTGCGTGTCTATCGCCAGCGTGAAGGTGCTCCGGCCTCCCAGGCGGCGCGCCAGCTGTTCGCGTTCTCGATTCTCTACCTGTTCGTCCTGTTCGCGACGCTCTTGGGAGAGGCTGGTATCGGCGGGGTACAGGCGTGAGCGAGCAGCCGCCGGAGCATTCAGGCATCGTCCTGACGGAAGAGCAGCTTCGCCGTCGTCGGCAACGCAACATTGCGCTCGCGCTCGTTCTGTTCGGGTTGATCGTTCTGTTCTACCTCGTCACCATCTTCCGGCTCGGTGCCGACGTGGCGCAGCGGAACCTCTGAGCCATGGCGAACCAGCCCGTTTCGGATCAAGATCGTCAGGCCCAGCTGCAACGACGCCATCGTCGGACGGCGCTCTATTGCGGCATCTTCGTTGCCTCGATGGTTGGCGCAGCCTATGCCGCTGTTCCGCTCTATGATCTGTTCTGCCGGGCAACGGGCTTCGGCGGCACCACCCAAGTCGCGCAGGCCGCACCCGATGCGGTTCATTCCCGCACCGTTCGCGTGCGATTCGACGCCAACGTCGCCCCCGGGCTCGATTGGGGTTTCCGGCCTGTCCAGCGCGAGATGGTGGTGCGGGTAGGCGAGGCCAATCTGGCTTTCTTCGAGGCCAGGAACCGCTCGGGCAAGGACAGTTGGGGTACGGCGACCTACAATGTGACGCCCGATACCACCGGTGCCTATTTCAACAAGATACAATGCTTCTGCTTCGACCAGCAGCAATTGACGGCGAACGAAAAGCTGGACATGCCCATTCAGTTCTTTGTCGACCCGTCGTTTCTGGAAGACGCGGAAATGGACAATGTGAATACGATCACGCTGTCGTATACGTTCTTTGCCGCGCAGCCGCCTGCAAAGCAGGCCGGCCTCGCAAAGCGCCCCTGACCTGATGAACGAGCGGCGGCGGCCGCAAAGAGGATTGTGACGGAGACGGACATGGCCGAGGCGCACATCAAGCACCATGACTACCATATGGTACCGCCCAGCCCCTGGCCGGCGGTGGCCACGATTGCCGTTTTCTTCCTGGCTCTCGGTGGCATCTACACGATGCATGACGGCACGGTATGGGCGCTTGCGCCGGGCCTGCTGCTTACGCTCTACGTGATGGCAATGTGGTTCCGGGACATCCGCAACGAGGCGGAAGCCGGCGAACACACCCGCGTGGTGCAGATCCATCACCGCTATGGCGTGATGCTGTTCATCGCCTCCGAGGTGATGTTCTTCGTGGCATGGTTCTGGGCTTATTTCGACCCGGCGCTGTTCCCGAACGAGATTCACCAGTTCGAGCGGACCGAGGTGCTTGGCGGCGTCTGGCCGCCGCAGGGCATCGCGACCTTCGATCCCTGGCATCTGCCGCTGCTCAACACGCTGATCCTGCTGACGTCTGGCACCACGGTCACCTGGGCGCATCATGCCATCGTCCATGGGGATCGCCAGGGCGCGAAGCAGGCGCTGTGGATCACCTGTGCGCTCGGCGTGCTCTTCAGCCTGCTCCAGGCCTTCGAATACAGCCATGCGGCGTTCAGCTTCTCCGGCCACATCTACGGCGCGACGTTCTTCATGGCCACGGGATTCCACGGCTTCCACGTCATCGTCGGCACCATCTTCCTCGCTGTGTGCCTGTTCCGTCTTTACAAGGGCGATCTCACCCCGAAGCAGCATTTCGGCTTCGAGGCGGCTGCCTGGTATTGGCACTTTGTCGACGTGGTGTGGTTGTTTCTGTTCATCTCCATCTATGTGTGGGGTTACGGCGGCCCGGTGGCCGGCGGTCACTGATCCTTCCCGCCGGGCGCCCTAGGGCGCCCGGTCTGCATTCGGGGTCCTTTTTGCCTGACGATGATCCCCCGGAAAAGCCGATGTCGCGCCGTCTTCTGATTACCCTGTTTGTGTCTGCGACCGCCTTTGCCATCCTCATCGGCCTGGGCACCTGGCAGCTTCAGCGGCTGTCATGGAAGGAGGCTCTCGTCACCCGCATATCCGCGCGCGTGGCCGAGCCGGTCACGAACGCGCCGCCTCCGGCCGATTGGCGAAGTCTCGATCTCGATGCCTGGGAATATCGGCCCGTCGAGGCGCGCGGGCGCTTCCGCAACGATCTCGAAGTGCGGGTCTACACATTGCTGGGTGAGGCTCGGGGCCCGCTTGCAGGGGCTGGCTATTGGGTGCTGACGCCGCTCGAACGTGACGAGGGCGGCACAATCATCGTCAATCGTGGTTTCGTGCCGCTCGATCGTGCCGAGCCCGCGAGCCGCCCAGGTTCGCAGGTGGATGACGAGGTGCAGGTGAAGGGGCTGTTGCGCCGCCCGGAAGACCGCAATCCCTTCACGCCGGACGACAAGCCGCAAGACCGCCTGTTCTACGCCCGCGATCCGGCGGCCATCGCCGCCGGCCTGAGTTTGCAGGAGGTCGCGCCCTTCACCATCGACGCCAGGGACAGTGGTCCGCAAGGATTGCCGCAGGGTGGGGAGACACGATTGTCCTTCACAAACAGGCATCTCGAATATGCCCTGACCTGGTATGGGCTGGCGGGCGCCCTTGCGGCCGTGCTTATCGCCCATCTCTGGCGGCTCCGGCGCACTCTGTGAGGCGTGCTTGCCGCAGCCGCGAGTGAACTCTAGATTGACGATCCATTCCAGGACCGGCCGATGACCTTTGATTACATCTCGACGCGGGGCGACGCACCGGCGCTCGGCTTCTCTGACGTTCTACTGACCGGTCTTGCCCGCGATGGCGGTCTCTATGTGCCGCGCGAATGGCCTGTTCTCGATGCCGATACCATCGCGTCCTTCGCCGGGCGTTCCTACGCGGACGTCGCTGAAGCCGTCATCGCGCCGTTTACCGGGGATGCCTTCCCCGCGGCCGATCTCCGGCGGATGATCGACGAGGCCTACGCAACGTTCCGGCATCCGGCCGTCGCTCCGCTCGTGCAGACGGGTGCGAATGAGTTCGTGCTCGAGCTGTTTCATGGCCCGACGCTCGCCTTCAAGGACGTGGCCATGCAGCTTCTTGCCCGCATGATGGACCATGCTTTGGCGGCACGGGGAGACCGCGCGACCATTGTGGCCGCCACGTCGGGCGATACGGGCGGAGCCGCGATCGAAGCCTTCCGCACCAGCGAGCGGGTCGATGTCGTGGTGCTGTTCCCGCACAACCGCGTCAGCGACGTTCAGCGCCGCCAGATGACGACGGTCGATTCGCCGAATGTCCACGCGGTTGCCGTCGAGGGCAATTTCGACGATTGCCAGGCTCTCGTGAAGGCCATGTTCAACGATCACCGTTTTCGCGACGGCATGAACCTCGCCGCGGTGAACTCCATCAACTGGGCCCGCATCGTCGCCCAGATCGTCTATTACTTCACCTCGGCGGTCGCTCTTGGTGCGCCTCATCGCCCGGTGTCCTTCGTGGTGCCGACCGGCAATTTCGGCGACGTCTTCGCCGGCTGGGTCGCCAAGCGCATGGGCCTGCCGATCGAGCGGCTCGTGGTGGCCACCAATTCCAACGACATCCTCGCCCGCACCATCGAGACGGGACGTTATGAGGTGAAGGGAGTGCATCCCACCTCATCGCCCTCGATGGATATCCAGGTCTCGTCGAATTTCGAGCGCCTTCTGTTCGAGGCCGGAGAGCGTGACGCGGCCGCGGTGCGCCGCCACATGGATTCGCTGCGCCAGTCCGGCGCCTTTACCATCGCCGAGGGGCCTCTCGCCGCTATTCGCGGAGACTTCGATGCCGGTCGGGCGGACGAAGCAGCCGTCGCGGAGACGCTGCGCCGCCTGCGCCGTGATTCGGGATATCTTGCCGATCCCCATACCGCCGTCGCGCTCGCGCAGAGTGAGGCTCTGGCGCACGACCCGGCCGTGCCACGGGTGGTGCTCGGCACCGCTCACCCGGCCAAATTCCCGGATGCGGTTGTCGCCGCAACGGGGGAGCATCCGGCTCTGCCGCCGCATCTCGCCGACCTTCTCAGCGGGCGCGAACGCATGAGCGTGGTGCCGAACGACCTTGCCGCCATCGAGGAATTCGTCGCGGCGCGCTGCCGATCGGCGCGGGAGGCGATCTCGTGAGCATTGAGGTCACCATCCTGCCGAACGGACTGACGGTCGCAACCGATACGATGGAGAATGTCGGCACCGCTGCGATCAGCGTGGCGTTCGGCGCCGGCTCGCGCAGCGAAGCCGAGAGCGAGCACGGCCTCGCGCATCTGCTGGAGCATATGGCATTCAAGGGAACGTGGCGGCGCACGGCGCAACGCATCGCCGAGGAAATCGAGGAGGTCGGCGGCGATCTGAATGCCGCGACCAGCGTGGAGCAGACCTCCTACGACGCCCGTGTTCTCGCGACCGATGTGCCGCTGGCGATCGACATCCTCTCCGACATCCTCACCGGATCTCTGTTTCCGGAGGAGGAGCTCGTTCGCGAGAAGGGCGTCATCCTTCAGGAGATTGGCGCAGTCGACGATACCCCGGACGATCTCGTCTACGATCTCGCTCAGAACGTCGCCTTCTCGGGTCAGGCCATTGGACGTCCGATCCTCGGCACGCCGGATTCGGTCGAGGCCATGGACCGCGATGCGATCTCGGCATTCCTTGCGCGCCATTATCATGCGCCGCGCGGCATCGTTGCCGCGTCGGGCGCGGTCAATCATCAGGAGATCGTGGCGCAGGTCGCCGATTGCCTGGGCGGCCTTCCCGCAGGCCCTTCTCATGCTGTTTCGCCGGCATCCTGGACCGGTGGCGACGTGCGTGAGGAGCGCGATCTCGAACAGGCGCATCTCGTGCTGGGCTTTCCGGGACGTGCCTTCGGAGACGAGGACGCGATTGCGCTTGGCGTGTTCGCCAATCTGCTCGGCGGCGGCATGTCCTCCCGCCTGTTTCAGGAAATCCGCGAGAAGCGGGGGTTGGTCTACACGATCCAGTCCTTCCACTGGTCGTTTTCCGACACGGGCCTGTTCGGCATCTACGCCGGCACCGGCGAGGATGATATTCGCGAATTGATGCCGGTCATGCTGGACGAGATCGCGGATGCCGCGCTCGGCGCCACCGAGCGCGAGATACTTCGCGCGAAAGCGCAGATGCGCATGAGCCTTGAACTGGTTCGGGAGCAGCCAACCGCGCGGACCGAACGCCTTGTGCGCCAGATCCTGACGCTGGGCCGCATCGTGCCGACCGAGGAGATCATGGCGCGTCTCGATGCTGTGACCGTGAGCGACGTGCGTCGCGTGGCGGAAGCCATGCTCGCGGCGCCGCCGGCCCTGGCCGCTATCGGGCCGCTCGCCGGCCTGCCGCATGCCGATCGGCTGGCGGAACGCCTGCGTACCCCCCGGGCCGCGGCCTGACCGGCGATGTTCGCCCGCTCCCTGACCTCCGACGAACCCGATCTGGTGCTTCAGGGGGAGGGCGTTTTTCTGCGCACTCCCCGCGCCGGCGATTACGAGGAATGGGCCGATTTGCGCGGCCGGTCGCGCCGTTTCCTGCAGAAATGGGAACCGACCTGGCCATCCGATGATCTCACCCGGCCGGCTTTCCGGCGTCGTCTCCGGCGCTATCTGGGCGATCGGCGGCTCGGCCAGTCCTACACCTTCTTCTTGTTCTCTGCCGAAACGGATGCGCTGATCGGCGGGCTGACCTTGTCGAATGTGCGCCGCGGCGTCGCCCAGACCTGCACGCTCGGCTATTGGATGGGAGAGCCATTCCACGGGCGCGGCTACATGACGGAAGGTGTTCGGGCCGCCATTCCATTCGTTTACGATCGCGTCGGCCTTCGGCGGATCGAGGCGGCGTGCCTGCCGGTCAACGCAGCCTCGATCCGGCTTCTCGAAAAGACAGGGTTCGTGCGCGAGGGTCATGCACGGCAATATTTGTGCATTGACGGGCATTGGGAGGATCACCTTCTTTTCGCCCATCTCAAGGGCGATCCCTTGCGCTGATTTTTAGGTCTGGCGGCGTTGCGGTTCACCGGTGCGGCGTCTACGCATGACGGCGTATGTTCTGCGCCGTGGGGGACTTTGGTATTGCGTCTCGTTCAGGCTGCGATTTGTCTATTGCTGCTCGTGTGCGGGCTGGCCACGGCCGGCCATGCGGCTTCGGCGCTCGAGCCGATCATCGTTCCTCCCGATCGTTCGGCCATCGACCTGACGCGGGTCGTCTCCCGCTTTGCCAGCGACAGCGATCGCGTGCAGGTCACGACAGCCCCGGCCGCTGATGGCATCGTGCGCCGGATCGAGGTGCGCGGGCATGTGCGCGGTCCCACCAATTGGGCGGTGTTCGCCCTCACAAACCAGTCCGACGAACAGATCGACCGCCTTCTGGTCGCGCCCCATTATCGCCTCACGGGCTCGGGCCTGTTGTCGCCCGACCTCGGCTCCCAGCGTCTCGTCGATGTAACATCGAGCCAGGGTTTCCGCCCGGACCGCGAGGACGCTCAGGACACCGACATCTTCCGGGTCACGCTCGATCCGGGGGCGACTGTCACCTTCGTTGCAGAGCTCGGATCCTCCACCCTGCCGCAGCTGCATTTGTGGGACCCGGATGCCTACAAGGACAGCGTCAACGATCTCACGCTCTACAAGGGCATCGTCCTCGGCATCGCCGGCCTGTTGGCCATGATCCTCACCATTGTGTTCGTGGTGAAGGGATCGGCCATGTTCCCGGCAGCGGCCGCATTGGCGTGGGCGGTGCTTGTCTTCCTGGCCGTGGATTTTGGCTTTTGGCACAAGATTTTCGACCTCGGGCCGGGCGAGGACCACGTCTATCGCGCAGGGGCGGAAGCGGCCCTGACGGCCACGATGATCGTGTTCCTTGTCGCCTACCTCAATCTCAACCGATGGCATGTCCGCTTCACCCACATCGCGGCGGTCTGGCTCGTGGGCCTTGTGGCGCTGTTCGGTATTGCCTTGATCGACGCCCCCATCGCGGCAGGCATTGCGCGCATTTCGCTTCTTCTGGTCGCGGTTCTGGGCTTCGGCGTCGTGGTTTGGCTGGCGCTCCATAATTTCGACCGCGCGGTCATGCTCATCCCCACCTGGTTTCTGCTCATCACGTGGGTAGCTGCCGGCGGACTTGTCGTATCGGGCGTCGTGGTCAGCGATCTGGCGAGCCCCACACTGACAGGCGGCCTCGTTCTTCTGCTCCTGCTGATTGCCCTCACGGTCATGCAGCACGCCTTTGCCGGGGCCGGTCTCGCGCACGGTCTGGGCTCGGATCTCGAGCGCCGCGCGCTCGCGCTCACGGGGGCGGGCGACATCGTCTGGGATTGGGACGTCTCCGCCGACCGCATCCACGTCACGCAGGATTTCGAATATCTGCTGGGTCTGAAAAAGGGCGATCTCCATGCGCCCGCCGCAAGCTGGCTCGACGTCCTGCATCCGGCCGACCGGGACCGCTTCCGCACCGCGCTCGACCTTATCGTCACCGAGCGTCGGGGCCGTTTGAACGAGCAGTTCCGCTTCCGCGCGCAGGATGGTCATTACGTGTGGATGCTGCTGCGCGTGCGCCCCGTGGTCGCGCCTCATGGCGAGGTGACGCGTTGCGTCGGCACCATGATCGACATCACCCAGTCGCGGCAGGCCGAGGAACGGCTCCTGTCCAACGCCGTGCAGGACAATCTGACGGGTCTCCCCAACCGGCAATTGTTCCTCGACCGCATCGAGAGCGCGCTTTCCTTCGCCGAGGCCGACGACGCGATCCGCCTGACGATCATCACCATCAATCTCGATGAATTCCGCAAGATCAACGAGCAGGTGGGCCAGACTGTCGGCGACACTCTGTTGTTGACGCTCGTGCGCCGTATGGGACGACTGCTCAAGCGTCCGGATGCGTTGGCCCGGCTGGGCGGCGACGAATTCGGCATTCTCCTGTTGTCGGAAACGGACGGGCCGGGCATCGGCGCGTTCGCCGACGCGCTGCGCAAGGCTCTAGCCTCGCCGATCAGCTTCTCCGGCCGCGACATCGTGGTCACCGGCTCCATCGGCCTCGTCATGGTCGATCCCAGAACCACGACCTCTGCCGAGGAGGCCGTGCGCGACGCCGAGATGGCGATGCTGCAGGCAAAACGCATGGGCGGAGACCGCACGGAGATCTTCAAGCCGTCGATGCGGACGGCCCGAACCGATCGTTCGGCGCTGGAAGGCGAATTGCGCCGCGCACTGGAGCGGGAGGAGCTTCGCGTCCTCTACCGTCCCGTCGTTCGGCTTGAGGATCGCACCATCGTCGGCTTCGAGGGCGTGCTGCGCTGGGAGCATCCGCGCTACCGGACGAGGCCTCCGGCGGAATTTCTGGCGGTCGCGGAGGAAATCGGCCTGATCGTCGATTTCAGCCTGTTTGCGCTGGATCGCGCGTCGCGTCAGCTCGGCCAGTGGCAGCGACGTCTGCCGGTCGATCCGCCGCTGTTCTTGTCGGTCAATCTGCCGGCCCAGCAATTCGATCGTCAGGATCTTCTTCAGGATCTCAAGACCGTTCTGTCGCGTGCCACCATTGTGCGCGGCTCCCTGAAGCTGGAGCTGACGGAAACCGTGGTCGTGCAGAATCCGGAGCGTGCGGCCTACGTGCTGGAGCGCTTGCGGGAGCTGGGTGTCGGACTGGCGCTCGATGATTTCGGCACCGGCCATGCCAGCCTAGGATATCTCCAGCGCTTCGCCTTCGACACCGTCAAGATGGACCGCAGCTTCCTGCGCCAGCAGAGCAGGACGCACCGCATGGCGATCCTGCGGTCGATGATCCAATTGGGCCGCGAACTCGGCCTCGATGTCATCGCCGAAGGTGCGGAAACGGATTCCGATGCGGTCGAACTCTACCAGCTCGGGTGCCAGTTCGCTCAGGGCGCGGCGTTCGGAGAGGCGATGACGGCGGAGGCGGTCGAAAAGCTTCTCGGCATCGATCCGGAGAAATCGTCGCCGATCTCGAACGCGCGGCGCGCCGTCATGGGTGCGTTGCGGACCAACGGCCCCGCCTGACGCAAAAACCGCTTTCCGCCGTGCGGCGGGTTTAGGCGTGGCCGGCGTTGGACGAAAGCATCGCCGGCTCGATGCCCAAAGTGCGCAAGGCCCGGTCGTATTTCGCCTCGTTCGGCGTATCGAAGATCAGGGATGCATCGGCCGGGCAGTGCAACCAGCCATTGGCCTGGATCTCGCCCTCGAGCTGCCCGGGCGCCCAGCCGGCATACCCCAGCGCCAGCACTGCCGACGAGGGGCCGTCGCCGTTGGCGATCGCCTTGAGGATATCGAGCGTCGCCGTCAACGAGATGTGATCGTCGATCGGCAGCGTCGAATTCTCGATGAAGAAGTCCGCGCTGTGCAGCACGAAGCCGCGTCCGCTTTCGACAGGGCCGCCCCGCAGCACGGCCATCTGCTCCGCGCGCGGCGGGAGCCGGATGTTCTCATCCTCGGGAATGATGTTCAGTTGAATCAGCAGTTCCGGCAAATGAATGTTTGGCGCGGGCTGGTTCACGATGATGCCCATGGCGCCTTCCTGCGAATGGGCGCACACATAGATCACGGCCCGCGCAAATCGCTCGTCCGCCATTCCGGGCATGGCCAGGATCAGCTGGCCATCGAGATATCCGTCTTCGTCCGTGCGTGAATGAACAAGATCCATGCCGCCAAGTGTAGGCACGCCCGGCATGCTTTGAAAGATGTTGCGAACCATCGTATCGCCCTTCACGCCCTTTTCACTGGCCCGCGCAGGCGGGAGAGGTTAGGCCCACCCGCCATGAATGCGCGATCCTCGCTGTCAACTTCGCTTCTCGGCGCCCTGTTCCTTGCCGCTTCCGCGGGGATGGGGTTCGCGCAATCCAGCACCGTTCGCGAGGGCGCGGCCGATCTGCGCCTGTTTGCCGCGAGTGGCGACGATACGCCGCTTGGCGCCGGGCTCAGCATCGAGCTCGATTCCGGCTGGAAGACCTATTGGCTTTACCCGGGGCCTGTCGGCCTTCCCCCGCGGATCGATTTCGCGGGATCGCACAATCTGGCCTCGGCCCAGGTGCTGTGGCCCGCGCCGCGCCGCTTCGATGACGGCACCTCGCAATCCGCTGGCTATTCGGGGTCGGTGATCCTGCCGCTGCGCCTCACGGCCGAAGACCCGGCCAAGCCGGTGGATCTGCGCCTGAATATGGAGTTCGGTCTGTGCAGCACGATCTGCGTGCCGGCCAGTGCGCAGCTTGCCTTGGAGCTCAAGCCGGGCGCGGGGGCGGATGCGATGAGCGAGGCGCGGCTGGCGGGCTTCGAGCAGCGCGTGCCTTCAGCGTCCATCCTGGGCGACGATGACGACCTCGCGATCGTTTCGGCGGTGCGCGGCTCCGAGCCCCATGCGGTCGATGTCGCGGTGCGTGCGCCGAAGACTGCCAAGATGGTCGATCTGTTCGCGGAAGATCCCGATGGCGTTCTGTCGGCCCTGCCCAAACGTCTTGCCGAAAGGGGCGATGGCAGCCGGATTTACCGCCTGCAATTGCGCAAATCCAGCCATCCGACCGGTCTCACGCTCGTTGCGGTGGCCGATGGCCGGGCAATATCCGTTGCCCTTCCTCTCGACGGGAGCCTTGGCTCTCCCTAGATGGGGCAGGCCGTGTCGCACGATGCGGCGTGCTTTCATTTAGTTTTTGCGAGGTCTGCCATGGCGATTCAGATTGGCGAGAAGATTCCCGAAGCCACCTTCACCGTGATGGGGCCGGAAGGTCCGGCGAAGAAGACCACCGATGAGATCTTCAAAGGCAAGAAAGTGGTCCTGTTCGCCGTGCCCGGCGCATTCACGCCCACCTGCCACAAGAACCATTTGCCGAGTTACGTCGAGAATTACGACGCACTGAAAGCCAAGGGCGTCGACAGCATCGTCGTCACCAGCGTCAACGACGTGTTCGTGCAGGACGCCTGGATCAAGGCCTCCAACGCCGAAGGAAAAGTCGAGGCGATTGCCGACGGCTCCGGCCGTTTCGCGAAGTCGATCGGTCTCGACATCGATCTGGGCGAGGCCGGTCTCGGCACCCGTTCGAAGCGCTATGCGATGATCGTCGAGGACGGCGCGGTTACGTGGTTCGATGTCGAGGACGCCCCGCCGAAGGCCGACAAGACCAAGGCCGAGCACGTCCTCGAGCACCTCTGATCCTTCGGAAAGGGGCCGTTCACAGCTTCTTCGGCTTGAACGGCCTCATTCCCTCGCGCGCCAGTTCATCGGCGCGTTCGTTGTTCTCGTTGCCGGCATGGCCTTTGACCCATAGCCAGGTCACGTCATGCATCGCCATCAGGCGATCCAGCTCTTCCCAGAGATCCTGATTCTTGACCGGCTTGCGGTCGGCCGTTTTCCAGCCATTGCGCTTCCAGCCTGCGATCCAGCCCATGACGCCGCCGCGCAGATATTGACTGTCGGTGTGCACATTGACGGTGCAGGGCCGCTTCAACGCTTCCAGCGCGCGGATCGCGGCCAATAGCTCCATGCGGTTGTTTGTCGTCAGCGCCTCGCCGCCGGAAAGCTCTTTCTTGAGGTCGCCCATGGTCAGGATGGCGCCCCAGCCGCCGGGCCCGGGATTGCCGGAGCAGGCGCCGTCCGTCCAGATGTCCACGCTGGTGCTCATCGTGACCATCCATAGGCCGAGACGTCACGCGCCGACCGGTGGAAGGCGAGCTTACGACGATATTCCAGCGGGTCCTTGGGCCTGACCAGCGCGCCAGTCGGAACCGACAGCCAATCGACGAGGCGCGTCAAAAGAAAGCGCAGCGCCGCGCCCCGGCACAGCAGCGGCAGGGCGACGATCTCTGCATCATCCAGCTTCCGTGCTCCGTCATAAGCCGTAATCAGCGCGCGCCCGCGTTCGGCGTCGAATTGATGGTCGGCGTCGAAACACCATGCGTTGATGCAGATGGCGAGGTCGTAGGCGAGGAGATCTGTGCAGGCGAAATAGAAGTCGATGATTCCTGGCGTAAATCCGTCGAGGAACAGCACGTTGTCGGGGAACAAATCGGCATGGATGATGCCGCTGGGCAGATCCCTCGGCCAGCGCGATCCCAGAAAGGCGAGCTCGTCGGCGATCTCGCCGGACAGGCCCGTGACCACGTCATCCGCTCGTTCGCCGGCCTGTTCGGCCAGCCTCCGCCAGCCTTCCTCGCTCAGCGCATTCGGGCGGCTGAGCGGAAAGTCGCGTGCGCTGAGGTGCAATTGTGCGAGCGCCTTGCCGGCCTGCGCGCAATGCTCCGCATCCGGCCGCGTGCGGGACAGGCCCTCGAGAAAGGTCACGATCGCGGCCGGGCGGCCGCAGATCTCGTTCAGGGCTTCGCCCGTGCGATCACGGACGGGCAAGGGGCAGCGCAGGCCGTGTTCGGCGCAATGCTCCATCAGGCCCAGAAAGAATGGCAGGTCTCCCGCACTGACGCGCTTCTCATAGAGCGTCAGGATGAACCGTCCCCTGTCCGTTCGCAGCAGGAAGTTCGAGTTCTCGACCCCCTCGGCTATGCCCTTGAAGAAAAGCGGCTTGCCAAGGTCGTAGCCGGCGAGGAAACGGACGAGGTCGTCCTCGGGCACTGTTGTGTAGACGGCCATCGGCTCGCGTCGGTCTGGAGAAGGCGCGGTCAGGCCGCACAGGCTGCGTGTTACCGGCTGGCCGGCCAGCCGTCAAACACGCAGCGGACTTGAGAAAAGTCCAAATTCAGGCGGCAGCGCCACGCAGCGGCCGAGGCAGGGGGAAGAACATGTTCTCCTCCACGGTTGCCACGGTTTCCACTTCCACCTCGTAGCGCTCGGCAAACGCATCGATGATCCGCTCCACCAGCACTTCGGGGGCAGAGGCGCCGGCGGACACGCCCAGCGTGCGGATATTCTGAAGCTGCGACCAATCGAGCTGCTCGGCGCTGTCGACAAGCTGCGAATAGGGGCAGCCCATCCGTTCCGCCACTTCACGCAGGCGCTGCGAATTCGAGGAATTCGGCGAGCCCACGGTGACGAACGCATCGCATTGCGCGGCAATGGACTTCACGGCTTCCTGCCGGTTCGTCGTCGCGTAGCAGATGTCTTCCTTGTGCGGGCCGATGATTTTCGGAAACCGCCGCTTCAGCGCCTCCACGATCTCGGACGTCTCTTCCACCGAAAGCGTGGTCTGCGTCACGAAGGCGAGCGCTTCCGGATTGTTCGGCACGAAATGCTCGACGTCGTCGACCGTCTGCACGAGCTTCACCGCCCCATCGGGCAGCTGCCCGACCGTGCCCACCACTTCCGGGTGGCCGGCATGGCCGACGAGCACGATCTCGCGGCCGCGCTTGTGGTGGATTTCCGCCTCGCGGTGCACCTTGGTCACCAATGGGCAGGTCGCGTCCAGAACCGTGAAATTGCGGCGCTGCGCCTCGGCGGGAATGGTCTTTGCGACGCCATGGGCCGAGAAAACGACCGGCGCATCTCCGTCCGGAACCTCGTCGAGCTCTTCCACGAAGATCGCGCCCTTACGGCGCAAACTTTCGACCACGTATTTGTTGTGGACGATCTCGTGGCGCACATAGACCGGCGCGCCGAACAGCTTCAGAGCTTGCTCGACGACGTCGATGGCCCGCACGACCCCGGCGCAGAAACCGCGCGGCGCGCACAGAAGAACCTTCAGAGGGGGCTTTTGCAGCGTCATGACATCCGCGAAATGGGGGGCACACACCGCTCTTGTCAAGCTCCGCCCTTCCCGCGCTATAAAGCGGCCGCTTGGGGCGACGCATTGGTCGCAGAGGACGCCGGAGGGTTTGGGGCATGAACAATCGGGCCGTTACCGCTTTTGCTCGCGCAAGGCAGGCCGCATCATTGGCGGCCTTGGCCATTATTCTTGCAGGCTGCTCCAGTAACCGTGCCGATTCCGATGCCGGCGGCGGCAACCGGCTGGCCAATCTGTTCGCCTTCAACACATCCTCCCCGAAGACCGTTACGGTCGGGCAGGAGACGGTCTATTGCCCCTCGGTGTCGATCCAGGCCGGCACGGCTGCCTATACGGTTTACGAGCGCGGTCAGGAGGGCAACATCCTCGCCGTCCGCAATCAGGCCCGGTTCGGCGATATCGCCCGGGAATGCACCAATCAGGGCGGGAATGTCGGGTTGCGCATCGGTGTGGCCGGCCGCGTGATGCAGGGCCCGAAGGGCGTCACCGGTACCGGGGTCGATGTGCCCGTTCGGTTCGTGGTTCTGGATTCGGACGATAAGCCGGTGATCTCCCGCGTTACCCGCATCCAGGCCTCGATCCCCACGGGGCAGACAGGCGTTAGCTTCACTCATGTGGAAGATCTCGGCGTGCTGCCGGTCGATGGGCGCGGCTTGCGCAATTGGAGTTTCCGCGTCGGCTTCGACACGCCGTCAGGCACCCGCTGACACATCTCGCAAGGCGTTAATTCCGGGCGCTAACCTCCTGTTAACCATGGCATTTAGGTATCTCTTAAGGTTGATCATTCAAATTGTCGGCGTCAGGTCACGCGTCGAGAGTCTTGAATGTCCAGATCGGTATTGCGTACCCAGGCGCCCCAGCGCGCGCCTGGGATGGACATCTCCCTCAGCCACGAGATCATCGTGGGCGATTGCGTGGCCGAAATGTCGAAGATGGCGGCAGGCTCCGTCGATCTGATCTTCGCCGATCCTCCCTACAATCTTCAGCTGAACGGCAATCTGCACCGCCCCGATCATTCGCTAGTCGATGCAGTGGATGATGAATGGGATCGTTTCGCGAGCTTCGAAGCCTATGACGCGTTCACACGCGCATGGCTTTTGGCCGCTCGCCGCGTGCTGAAGCCGGATGGGGCGCTGTGGGTCATCGGCTCCTACCACAACATCTTCCGCGTCGGCGCCATCCTGCAGGATCTCGGGTTCTGGATCCTGAACGACGTCGTGTGGCGCAAGAACAACCCGATGCCGAATTTTCGCGGCCGCCGGTTCACGAACGCGCATGAGACGATGATCTGGGCCGCGCGTTCGGCGGATGCGAAATACACCTTCAATTACGAGATTATGAAGGCCGGCAATGACGACCTTCAGATGCGCTCGGACTGGCTGCTGCCCATCTGCACGGGATCGGAGCGCCTGAAGGACGAAGATGGCCGCAAGGTCCACCCAACTCAGAAACCTGAGGCTCTGCTGGCGCGGGTCTTGCTTTCTACAACCAAGCGTGGTGACGTGATTCTCGATCCTTTTTCGGGTTCGGGCACCACGGCTGCCGTTGCGAAGCGGTTCGGGCGCTCATTCTTCGGGATCGAGCGAGATCGCACCTACGCGGAGGCGTCTCGCGCACGCCTTGCCGGAATCCATACCCTTCCGGACGAGGTTCTGGCCGAGACCCCGGCCAAGCGCGAGGCGCCCCGCGTGGCTTTTTCCGCATTGATCGAACGCGGCCTGCTGCATCCGGGCGCGCGTCTTACCGATTCGAAGGGCCGCGTTCACGCCCTTGTCCGGGCGGATGGTACCCTGACCCATGCGAATGTGATCGGCTCCATCCACAAGATCGGGGCTCTCGTCCAGAATGCCGCCGCCTGTAATGGCTGGACCTTCTGGCATTACGACACGCCGAAAGGCCTCGCTCCCATCGACGATCTGCGCACGCAGATCCGCTCCGAAATGGCGAGCGGCGCGGTCTAGACTCGCGAACGCCTCGCATCTGCAAAGATCTCTGTTGTCAGAACCCGGCAGCGGGTCTATTCGCCTGCCTCGACAGGGTCGGGACGGCCTTGTGCGGGCAGGTATATCATGTCGTCGGACAGGCTTCTTCTTCAGATTGCCGTCGGAAATGTTGGGATAAGTCTGCTTGTCCTTGGCCTGAAAGCGTTATCCTACACGCTTACTGGTTCGGTTGCGCTTTATTCAGATGCGCTTGAGAGCGTCATCAATGTCGTAACTTCTCTGGCGGCCTTGTGGGCGCTGTGGTTCAGCATCCAGCCTGCGGACCAGAAGCATCCCTACGGACACCATAAGGCGGAATATCTGTCCGCTGTTCTCGCGGGCGTGCTGATCGTCCTCGCGGCGGTTTCGATTCTGCGCGAGGCCTATGCCGGCTTCCTCGCTCCGCAGCCGCTCGATGCCCCCATCGAAGGCCTCATGGTCAACATGGCGGCCACTGCAGTGAATTTCGGCTGGGCGCTATATCTCGTTCATATCGGCACGCGGCGAAAATCGCCTGCGCTGGCCGCCGACGGGCGCCATCTGATGACAGACGTGATCACGTCGGTGGGCGTTCTGTTCGGCCTTGTCGCGGCGGTCGTGTTCGACATGCCGATTCTCGATCCCCTTCTGGCGGCCCTCGTCGCGCTCAATATCGTGTGGATGGGTTACAAACTGATGCGGGAATCCATGGGCGGTCTGCTCGACGAAGCGGTGCCGAACGATACGCTCGACCAGATCAGGTCCATCATTGCGCGCGGAGCGGACGGTGCGATCGAGGCGCATGACATCCGCACGCGGCAGGCCGGCCGGGCGGTGTTTATCGATTTTCACCTCGTGGTCCGGGGCAACATGGATGTCTCGTCCGCGCACGACATCTGCGATTGTCTGGAGCGCGCGCTGAAAAAGGATATCGAAGGCGCCATCGTCACGATCCATGTCGAGCCGGACAACAAAGCCAAGCACGAGGGCATCGTCGTCGTCTGATAGAGGCCGGCCTCAGACGAGCGCGGCTGCCACGACCTTCCTCATCACTCCAGGCAGCGCCTCGGCATCGACTTCGTGAGACCACCAGCAACCATCTGGGATCGCGACATCGTCTTCGACATGGCTGCGATAGACGGCCAGATGCAGTGCGAAATGCGAGAAGACGTGGCGGACATCGCCGGCTTTCGTCCAAACGGCCCGCATCGGCGCGCGGCTGAGCGCGGCAGCCTCGTCGAGTGCCGGGCCCCAATCCGACCCCGGTACCTCCACCATGCTGCCGAGGAGTCCCGTTTCCGCCCGCCGCCGCAGCAGGATCGCGCCATCGGAACGCTGCGCCACGAAGGCCGCGCCATAGCGTGTCGGCCGTTCTGCCTTCGCTGCCTTGCGGGGAAACGTCTCCTGCAGGCCGAGCGCCCGCGCCGCGCAGCCATCACGATACGGGCAGAGCGCACAGGCCGGGCGACGCGGCGTGCAGATCGTCGCGCCGAGATCCATCATCGCCTGGGCAAAGTCGCCGGCGCGCTTTTGCGGCGTCAGCGTCGCGGCCAGTGCGCGGAGACGGGCCTTTGCGCGCGGCATCTCGTCCTCAACGGCGAACAGGCGCGAGACCACTCGCTCCACATTTCCGTCCACGACGGTCGCGGGAAGGTCATGCGCAATTGCCGCAATGGCCGCCGCCGTGTAGGGGCCGACGCCCGGCAGGGCGAGCAGGCCTTCCTCGGTGTCCGGAAAGACCCCGGAATGCTGCTCACTTACGGTTTTCGCACAGGCATGGAGATTGCGTGCGCGGGCATAATAGCCGAGCCCGGCCCACAGCCGCAGCACGTCGTCGAGAGGTGCTTGCGCCAGCGCGTGCACATCGGGAAAGCGGTCGAGGAAGCGCTGAAAATAGGGGCCGGCTGCCACCACCGTGGTTTGCTGCAGCATGATCTCCGACAGCCAGACGCGATAAGGGTCGGCACGCTCGCCCGGCAGCGCGCGCCAGGGCAGGCGGCGGCGATGGCGGTCGTACCATGCAAGCAGATCGGACGGATCGGGCGCCGCGATTTGCGCCGCACTTTGTGTGGAGGATGGGGACATCGGCCGTTTGTCTGGCGCCGGGTTTGACGGCGCTGCGTTTTCATGAGGCATATGGAGCATGTCGTCCGCTCCGAAAAGCCGTCCCAATGCCCGCTCGCTCGCGCACTTCGTGCCGAAGGTCGTGGGCGACACGTTCGCCAAGCAGGGCTTTGCAGGCGGAGAGATCGTGCTGCGCTGGGCGGAGATCGCGGGTCCGGATCTCGCCCGCCGCTCGCGTCCGCTGAAGCTGACATTTCCGCGCCGCAAGGCGGAGGAGGGCGCCCGCGAGCCGGCGGTGCTCCTCATCCAGGTCGAAGGTGCTTTCGCACTCGAATTACAGATGCAGGGGCCGGCCCTGATCGAGCGCATCAACCGCTATTTCGGCTGGCGCTGCGTCGGTTCGCTCAAGCTCAAGCAGGGGCCCGTCGATATCCGGCCCGCCGCAATTCCCGCCGAGCCGAAGGTGGATCCGTCGCAGGAGAAGCGTCTCGAGGACCTCGTCGGCGGAATCGAGGACGACCGCCTGGCCGAGGCATTAAAACGGCTCGGGCGGGCTGTATCGCACGCACAATGGCGTTAAAAGGCGCGCAGGCGCATAAACTCGCCACATTTCCATCGTTGGCAGAGCCCCCGCCAAATCATCCAGGCCAGCCGGCCGCACAGGTGTCGCGATGAAACGTTCTACCCTGACCAGTCTGTTGGCCGCGCTGGTGTTGACCGCCGGCCTGGCCGCATGCTCCGAGGAATCGGACACCCCCGTCAGCGACGGCGCGACCGAGAATTCGGGTCAGACGAGCGCCGCTTCCTCGCAGTCCACGCCGGCGGCCGGCGATGTCAGCGTCAGCGATCTGATGGCCGAAGGCGCGCTGCCGGATATCGCGTTGGGTGCGGAGAATGCTCCGGTCACGATCGTCGAATACGCCTCGCTGACCTGTCCTCACTGTGCCGTGTTCCAGACCCAGACCTTCCCGGCCCTGAAGCAGAACTACATCGACAGCGGCAAGGTGCGGTATATCTTCCGCGAATTCCCGCTCGACAATTACGCCACCGCCGGCTTCATGCTTGCCCGCTGCTCGGACCAGTCGAAATATTATCCCATCATCGACGCCTTCTTCGCCCAGCAGCGCGCCTTCTTGGATGCGGCGGACCCGTTCCAGTGGATCCAGGCGTTCGGCAAGGAGGTGGGCTTTACACAGGAGTCGCTCGACGCCTGCTTGTCGAATCAGGACCTGCTCGACAACGTGATGGCGGTTCGCCAGCGCGCTTCGGAAAAGTTCGGCGTGAGCTCCACGCCTTCCTTCTTCATCAACGGCAAGATCCGTCGCGGCAGCATGACCATCGAGGAGCTGTCGAAGGAAATCGATCCGCTTCTCAAGAGCTGAGGCGCCTGAACTCCGCATCGGGCGGGGCGCGCGCCGGATGAACGGTCTGGCATGAAGCTCACGCGCCTTCGCCTGGTCGGGTTCAAATCCTTCGTCGATGCCTCGGAGCTCGTCATAGAGCCGGGGCTCACGGGGATCGTGGGCCCGAACGGCTGCGGCAAGTCCAATCTTGTCGAGGCCCTGCGTTGGGCCATGGGCGAGAGTTCCCACAAGGCCCTGCGCGCGGCGGAGATGAACGACGTCATCTTCGCCGGATCGGGTGGCCGGCCCTCGCGCAACAACGCCGAGGTCGTCATCGTCCTCGACAACAGGGCCCACCGCGCGCCATCGCCCTTCACCGAAGTCGACGATCTTGAAATCTCCCGACGCATCGAGCGCGACAAGGGCTCCACATACCGCGTCAACGGCCGCGAGGTGCGCGCCCGCGACGTGCAATTGCTGTTCGCCGATGCCTCGACGGGTGCCCGCTCTCCGGCTCTGGTGCGGCAGGGGCAGATCAGCGAAATCATCAACGCCCGACCCGAAGCCCGCCGCCGTGTGCTGGAGGAGGCCGCGGGGATTGCCGGCCTGCACGCCCGCCGTCATGAGGCCGAGCTGAAGCTGCGCGCCGCCGAGCAGAATCTCGTGCGGGTGGAAGACGTCCTGGAGCGCATTCGCGGACAGATCGAAGGCCTGAAGCGTCAGGCCCGCCAGGCCGCACGCTATCGCCAGCTTTCTGCCGATATCCGACGTCTCGAAGGCGCGCTTCTGACCCGCGCGCACACGGAGGCGCTTGCCGAGAAGAAAGCGGCCGAAGACGCGGTCTCGGAGGCCGAGCGCGCTGTTGCCGCCCGCACCCTGTCGCAGGCCGAAGCGGCCCGCGCTGAAGCGGTCGCCGCGCACGAGCTTCCCGCCCAGCGTGACGCTGCAGCGTCAGCGGGTGCCGCTCTGGCCCGGCTGCGGCGCGCACGCGATGATCTCGACCGTGAGGAGCGGCAGGCCCGGGACCGGCTCGCCGAACTGATCCGTCGCCTCGCCCAGCTCGACGACGATCACGCACGCGAAACGGCCCTTGCTGCCGACGCCAATGAAACACTCGCCCGCTTCGAGGCAGACCTCGCAGCGCTCGACGCGGAAGAGAGCGGAGCGCTGGAGCGTGAAGCCGACGCCGAACGGCGCATGGCCGCGGCGGCGAAAACGCTGACGGAGGCTGAGGCCGAACTCACCCGCATCAACGCCGTGCTCGCGGCCCGCGATGCAGAGCGCGCCCAGCTTGGTCGTGCGCGGGAAGAAGCGGAATCGCGTCTGGGCCGCGTGGGCGTGGAGCTTCAGCGGCTTGCCGTCGAGCAACGCGCGCTTGAGGGCAGCGATCATGCGCGGCGCCTCGCAATTCTCAGCGCCGAGCTGGACCGAGCGTCTTCGATTCTGTCGGACGCCGAGGCGGCGGCGATCTCGGCCGAGGCGGCGCTTCCGGATCTTCGTGCCGCGGAGGCCAATGCACGGCAGCGGGCCCACGAACAGGAGGCCGCCCTGCGCCGCCTGGAAGTGGAGGCAAAGACGCTGGCGAAGCTCATCGACCCCGGTCAGGCCGTGTTATGGCCGCCGCTGATCGACAGCGTTTCGGCGGCGCCCGGTTATGAGGCCGCGCTCGTGGCGGCTCTCGGCGAGGATCTCTCGATCCCGCTCGATCAAGCGGCGCCCGCTTATTGGGCCCGCCTTGCCGCACCTGCGGACGATCCGTCCCTGCCGGCAGGTGTTGAGCCGCTTGGGCAATATGTGGATGGACCTCCGGAGCTTGCCCGCCGCCTCGCGCAGACAGGGCTCGTGACGCGCGACGATGGCGCGGCGCTCCAGCCGCATCTTGCCGCCGGTCAGTGCCTCGTCTCCGCGCAAGGCGATCTGTGGCGCTGGGACGGCTTTACCGCCACCGCCGAGGCCGAAACGCCGTTCGCGCGCCAACTCGCCGGCCGCAACCGGCTGAAGGAATTGGAGCAGGCCATCGCGCAGGCCGGAGAAAAATTCTCCGCCGTGAAGGCGGATGCCGAAGCCGCTCGGCAGGCCTCCGTCGATGCTGCGCGCTGTGAACAGGCCGCCCGCGAGGCCGTGCGTGCCGCCCGAAAGTCCGTTGAGGCCGCCCGGGATCGTCGGGTCGAGGCGGAGCGTCTGGCCGCGCGCGACGAGGCACGTCGTGCCGCCCTGGCCGAATCGCAAACCCGGCTCGCCAATGATGAGGCGGACGCCGCTCAACGACTGGAGGCTGCCCGTAACGCCCTGACCGCTTTGGCGGACAGCCACGAAGTCGAACAGGCGCGCGACCATGCCCGGGCGCGGGTCGAACGCGAGCGCGCCATTGCCGCCGACGTGCGCGCCAATCACGCGGCGCTTGGGCGCGAACGGGAGAGGAGGGTTCGAAGCCGTGAAACATTGCTGCGGGATCGTTCCGCGTGGCAGGCGCGTGGCGAAGGTGCGGCCGAGCGTCTGGCGGTGATGGGCGCACGCCGCGCCGAGGCCGAATCGGAGCGGATCGTTCTTGCCGAAATGCCGAACCTTGTTGCCGAGAAACGGCGCGCTTTGCGCGAATCTTTCCAGCGGGCAGAGGCCGATGATCGCGCCGCGCGAGATGGTCTGGCGGCGGCGGAAGCGCGGCAAGGCGCGGCCGACCGTGACGCGCGCGACGCGTTGAAGCTGCTTGGCGAAGCCCGCGAGATTCTGGCGCGTGAGGAAGCGCGCCGCGAGGCAGCCGGCGCACGGGCGCGGGAGGCCTGGACCCGCTTGGTCGAGGCGGGCCTTTCCGACGAGGATCGCCGCGTTCAGGACGGCTCCCCGATGGACCTCGAGCGCCTGAAAGCGGATCGCGAAAGACTGGGGGCCGTCAATCTTCGCGGCGAACAGGAATTGGAGGAGGTGCAGGCCAGCCATGACGGGCTCGTCCGCGAACGCGACGATCTCACCGAGGCGATCCGCCAATTGCGCCAGGCCATTCTGTCCCTCAATCGCGAGGGGAAGACGCGCCTGACAGCGGCCTTCGAGGCCGTAAATGCGCATTTCGTGAAGCTCTATGCCAACCTGTTCGGAGGCGGCGAGGCCAGGCTGGAACTCATCGAATCGGACGATCCCCTTGCGGCAGGGCTGGAGGTCATCGCACGGCCTCCCGGCAAGAAGCCGCAGACACTGTCCCTGTTGTCCGGCGGCGAGCAGGCCCTGACGGCGATGGCACTGATCTTCGCCATCTTCCTCACCAATCCCGCGCCTTTGTGCGTCCTCGACGAGGTCGATGCGCCGCTCGATGACGCCAATGTGGAGAGGTTCTGCGATCTGCTCGAATCGATGAGCCGTGATACCGACACGCGCTTCCTCGTGGTCACCCACAATCCGGTGACCATGAGCCGGATGAGCCGCCTGTTTGGCGTCACGATGGCCGAACGGGGCGTCAGCCAGTTGGTCTCCGTCGATCTGGAAGCCGCCGAACAACTACGTGAGGCGGTCTGACGCAGCTCCCATTATGGGAAAGACAAGTGAAATCAGCGGGTTGAGACCTGTCTAGGTTTCCTTGACTTGAGAATGAGGCATCACTATGGTGCCGGCAAATTTCAGGGCTGGCAGGTGGGTGCCGCCGGTTGGACAGGATCATGCTGGTATGAGCAAGGACCTGGATGGCCGGGCTGAAGGTGCGGGCGTGCCAGATTCCGAGGGGGATCTCGAAAATCGGCTCAGCAAGCTGGATGCTGCCCTTAAAAAGGCGCGTCCAAAGGCAGGAGCTGACGAAGGATCCTTGGCGAATGCGAGTTCGACGGCTCAGGGCATGGCCCAGGCGCTGCGGCTCGCTAGCGAGTTCGCTGCGGGGGTGATCGTAGGTGCCGGCCTTGGCTGGTTCTTCGATAAGGCCCTTGGAACGAGCCCCTGGGGCCTGATCGTGCTTCTGATGCTCGGCTTTGCCGCCGGCGTGCTCAACATCCTGCGTTCCGCCGCCCTTGACCGGGAGCGCGGTTCCACTGGCGGATAGGTGTGGAAGAAAACATGGATCCGATCCACCAGTTTAACATCACGCCCCTCATCGGCAGCGGGCCTCTGGCCTTCACGAATTCCTCGCTGTTCATGATCATCACCGTGGTGGTGACGGTGGGCTTCCTCATGCTTGCCATGCAGGGCCGCTCGCTCATCCCGGGCCGCTGGCAGTCGCTGGCCGAGCTCTCCTACGAATTTGTCGCCTCGACGGTTCGCCAGTCGGCGGGCAACGAGGGCATGCGGTTCTTCCCGCTGGTGTTCTCGCTCTTCATGTTCGTGCTGGTCGCGAACCTGCTGGGCATGGTGCCGTACGCCTTCACGGTCACTAGCCACATCATCGTGACGTTCGCGCTGGCGCTGATCGTCATCGGCACCATCATCATTTACGGCTTCGTCAAGCACGGCATGAAGTTTCTGAACGTCTTCGTGCCGAAGGGCATTCCGGGCTACCTTCTGCCGCTGGTGGTCGCTATCGAGATCGTGTCGTTCCTGTCGCGCCCCATCAGCCTCTCGGTGCGTCTGTTCGCCAACATGCTGGCGGGCCACATCACGCTGAAGGTCTTCGCGGGCTTCGTCGTCGGCCTCTGGGGTGCGCTTGGCACCGGCGGTCTCGTGCTCGGTATCCTGCCGCTCGCCATGACCGTCGCTCTCACGGGCTTCGAGTTCTTCGTGGCCTTCGTTCAGGCCTACGTCTTCACCCTTCTGACCTGCCTCTATCTCAGCGACGCGCTCCATCCGGGGCACTGAGTTCGGCGCATCGAAGTTCAGCACATCACTTTATCTAGGAGAGTTTATCATGGACGCTGAAGCCGCAAAGTTCCTCGCCGCCGGTATCGCGACCCTTGGCATGGCTGGCGCCGCCATCGGCGTGGCCAACATCTTCGTCAGCTACCTCACGGGCGCGCTTCGCAACCCGTCCGCTGCCGATGCGCAGTTCCCGCGCCTGATCTTCGGCTTCGCCGTGACGGAAGCTCTGGGCATCTTCTCCCTGCTCATCGCGCTTCTTCTTCTGTTCGCCGTCTGAGTTCGCATTGACGGGCGTTGGATAATCCGGCGCCCGCGTTCTCTCCGAACGGGAAAGTGACGATGGCACAGAACGTCCTGCTCTTGGCGCAGGCTGAAGCAGAATTTCAGCACGATCTGCAGCAGAGCGTCGAGCAGTCGGCGGAGCTGCACGACGAGGCACATGGCGGAGCCTTCCCGCCGTTCGAGTCGACCTATTTCGCGTCCCAGATTCTCTGGCTCGCGATCACCTTCGGCTTGCTCTACTTCCTGCTGAGCCGCTTCGTGCTGCCGCGCATCGCGTCGGTGCTGGAGGTTCGCAGCGACCGGATCGCCACCGATCTGGCCGAGGCGCAGCGTCTGCGCAACGACACGGATGCCGCGATCGCTTCATATGAGGCATCCCTGGCAGCCGCGCGTTCCAGCGCCCAGAAGATCGCGAACGAGGCCCGTGCGGAAGTGGATGCGGAAGCCGCCATCAAGCGCAAGGCCATCGAAGCCGAGCTTGCTGAGCGTCTTGCGCAGTCCGAAGCGCGGATCGCTGAAACCAAGGCTCAGGCCCTGGTCAATGTGCGCACCATCGCCGTGGACGCGGCGTCGGCCATCGTCGCACAATTGTCCGGTGCGGAACCCTCTTCGTCCGAAGTCGAATCGGCGGTCGACGCCACTTTGAGAGGCTGACGCGGATGTTGATGACTGCCGAATTCTGGGTCCTCGCAGCCTTCATCATCTTCATCGTCCTGATGATGTATGTCGGCGTTCACAAGAAGATCATCGGTTCGCTCGACGCACGTTCCAAGCGCATCGCTGACGATATCGATGAGGCGCGCCGTCTGCGCGAAGAGGCACAGCGCGTCCTTGCCGAATACGAGCGCAAGCGGCTTGACGCCGAGAACGAGGCAGAGGCGATTGTCGCGTCCGCCCGCACCGAGGCCCAGCGCATTGCCGATGAGGCCAAGACCAAGGCCGAGGACTTCGTAGCCCGTCGCACGAAGATGGCGGAAGTGAAGATTGCCCAGGCCGAGGTTCAGGCCTTAGCGGAGGTCCGTGCGGTTGCGGCCGATGCCGCGACGGCCGCTGCGGCGACCATTCTGCAGAGCAAGACGGCCGGTGCCGCGGGTGACGAGCTCCTGCAGCGCGGTCTCCAGGAAGTCCGCACCAAGCTTCACTGAAAAAGTTCATCAAAAAATAGAAAAAGCCGCTCTTCGGAGCGGCTTTTTTCTTGGGCATACAGGAACAAGCCTCGCCACCGTGCATTCCCCACAAGTGCAAGGTTTCTGGAGGCAAAAATGTTCAAGGGTGGTCTTTTGTGGCTGATCGGTATTCCGCTCCCGATCATCATCGTGCTCTGGCTGACCGGCTTTCTCAGCTGATCAGCTGATCGCCCTCCGTAAGGAGCGCTAATTCTTTTTGAAGTGGCTCGCCGCCGCTTCGTATCTCCCACGCAAGACGCACCGGCGCGAAGCTGCGGCGGTGATGGCAGGTGGGGCCCAATCGGGCCAAAGCCGCACGATGTTCGCGGGTTCCATATCCGACGTGCCGCTCGAATCCATATCCTTCGACGCTCTGCGCCAATCGCCGCATGAGCCGGTCGCGCGTCACTTTCGCAATGATCGACGCCGCAGCAATCGATACGAGCTTGGCATCGCCGTCGATGACGGCTTCAGCCGGGCAGGGCAATCCGTTCGGAAATTCCTTCCCGTCCACGAAGACGCGGCCGGGCGCGCGCGGCAATGCGCTGACTGCGGCACACATCGCCCAAAGCGTTGCCTTGCGGATGTCGTCGCGGTCGATGCGCGCCGGTGAAGCAGAGACGAACGCCACTTCGGCGTGTTCCATGATGTCGAGGTAAAGGGCCTCGCGCCTTTCAGGCGTGAGCGCTTTCGAATCGTCGAGGCCCTTCGGAATCTTCCGGGGATTCAGTACGACCGCCGCCGCAACCACCGGGCCTGCCAGCGGTCCACGACCGGCCTCGTCCACGCCGGCCACGATCTCGCATCCATCCTTTATGGAGCGGCGTTCCCGTCGGAAGTCGGGTCCGGGCACACGGCGGATCTGTTTGGAAGCGGGCTTCACGACGGCCATCCCGAATCCTATGCCATGCGAAGGACGAGTCGTCAGCTTGTTCCGCGATTATGTCGCCGGCTTGGAATCCGGAAGGGTGAGGTGGCCCTCGTCATCCAATCGCCAATGGGGGTTGTGGACGATTTCCCAGACATGCCCGTCCGGGTCGGCCACGTAACCGCTGTATCCGCCCCAAAATGTGCGCGCCGGCTCGCGAATCAGTGTTCCGCCGGATGCGACGAATGCTGCGATCAGCTTGTCGGCCTCCAGCATGGACCGTGTGTTGTAGCCGATCGACATGCCGCCTGGCGGCGAATGGGAGGCAAGGCCCTGATCTTGGGCCAGGTCCTCTCGTCCGAACAAGGCAAGAACAAGCCCGCCGCCAAGCTGGAAGAACGCCACGCTGCCATCGCTTTCGCGCGATCTCACCAGACCGACGCGCCCGTAGAAGGCTGCAGCGGCTCCCACATCGGCCACGCCGAG
This sequence comes from Terrihabitans aquatilis, assembly GCF_052542005.1. Lineage (NCBI taxonomy): Bacteria > Pseudomonadati > Pseudomonadota > Alphaproteobacteria > Hyphomicrobiales > Terrihabitans > Terrihabitans aquatilis. The sequence goes on from NZ_JBOCUO010000003.1 coordinate 772,673, forward strand.
CGTGATGACGCTGATGCGCGATTCCATGACCATCGAGCGGCGCTTTCTATCTGCAGGAGACGGGAGGGATCTGGTGCGACGCCGACCATCCGCCAGAACGACGCTTGCGGAGCAGGCCGAGCTTAAATCGGTTTGACGGGCAGCAGAGATCATCATGCGAACAGCCTCAATTGTTCTCCGGCGCGTACCGGCCGCACGAACAGGTCCTTGCGCAGCGGTTTGCGCTCCGCGTTGAGCTTGAGGCGGCGCGTTGCCAGCTCGAAGCGGCGGCCGATCGTCCAGGCATAGACGCCGTCGCCGATCATGCGCTTTCCCCATTCCGCCTCGTAATCCTTGCCGCCCCGCGTCGAGCGAACGAGGCTCATGACGTGCTTTGCGCGGTCGGGCCTGTGTTCGGCCAGCCATTCCTGAAACAGATCCTTGATTTCGTAGGGAAGGCGCAGCAGCACATATCCGGCACTCACGGCTCCGGCCGCGCGGGCGGCATCGAGCACGCGCTCGATCTCTTCATCGTTCAATGCGGGAATGATGGGCGCCACCATAACGGTGACGGGAATACCGGCCTCGCTCAGCTTCCGAACGGTCTCCAGTCTTTTCGACGGCGTGGGAGCGCGCGGTTCGAGATCGCGCGCCAGCTTCGGATCGAGCGTCGTGATCGAGATGGCGACGCGCGCCAGTCCTTCCGCCGCCATTGGAGCCAGCAGGTCTATGTCCCGCGTCACCAAAGACGATTTGGTGACGATTCCCACGGGGTGCCGCGTCCGGGCCAGAACCTCGATGACGCCGCGTGTGACGCGGTAATGCCGTTCGATGGGCTGGTAGGGATCGGTGTTGGTGCCCAGCGCCATGGTGCGGACTTCGTAGTCCGGCTTCGCGAGTTCCTTCTCCAGAAGCTCAGCCGCGTTCGGCTTCACCGTCAGCTTGCTCTCGAAATCAAGCCCTGGAGACAGGCCGAGATAGGAATGGGTCGGCCGTGCGAAACAATAGACACAGCCGTGCTCGCACCCCCGATAGGGATTGATGGAGCGGTCGAATGAAATGTCGGGCGATTCGTTGCGGGTGATGATCTTGCGCGCGGCTTCGAACGAAATCTCGGTCTTGAAGGGGGGCAGATCGGCCAGCCCTTCCCATCCGTCATCCTCCAGCACGCGCGCATAAGGCTCGAAACGGCCGTCCGGATTGGCGCGGGCACCGCGGCCGCGCCGCCGTTCGGGCGCAATCTCGGCCTGGGCCTCGCCGACAAGCTCATCGCGTTCGTAAGTCAGCAGAGAGGCCGTCGCTGCCATGATGATCTCCTTGGCTCGACTAGAACATAAAGAGAACAAACGGGCAAGTATCGAAAATGTGTGGAATGGCCCTTGCTGCGAATGCGGCGTGCTATAACGCGCCCTCATGATCAGCGTCGTGATACCCAGCCTCGAAAACGAGGATGCCCTGATTGGCACGTTGAGTGCGCTCGTGCCCGCCGCCGCCGACGGCACGGTGCGCGACGTGGTGGTGGTCGACGGGTCGTCAAGCGAACGCATCAGGAAAGTCGCCGAAGGCTGCGGCTGCGTGTATGCGCAAGGCCCCGGTGGCCGGGCCGGCCGGCTGGCGGAAGGAATTCGCCGGGCCAAGGGGGCATGGCTCCTCCTCGTTGAGCCCGGTGGCGAGCCGGATGCGGCATGGACCCGCGAAGCCAGGCTTTTCGTCGAGCGGGAGGAGCGGAAGGGGGCGACGCCCTATCGGGCGGCTGTATTTACCGTGGAGGGCGAAGAGGATGCGGAGGGGCTGATCGCCCGTCTCGGCCATCTGGTGGATCTGCGCGTACGGGCAGGCGCCGTGCTCGTCCATCGCTCGCTGCTGGAGGCGATCGGCGGCGTGCGTCCCGTTCCGGGATTGGAATATGCCGATCTCGTCCAGCGCATCGGAGGGAGGCGATTGGTGCGCCTGCGCTCACGCCTGTTCATTCCGGCTGCTCCGGACGTCCGCGCCCGCCCGAAGCCCGGGTTCGGCCGTGTGCTCGGCGCGGGCCTTCTGGCTCTTCGCGTGCCAGCCCGTTTCGTGGCGCGGTTCTATTCCTGAGGTTTCGCGCCGCGCCGCAAATGCTCGTCGAGCCGCGGCGCGATCTCCACGAAATTGCAGGGCATATGGCGATAATCGAGCTGGCTTTGCAGGATGCCGTCCCAGCCGTCGCGGCAGGCGCCGGGCGATCCTGGCAAGGCAAAGATGAAGGTGCCGCCGGCCACGCCGGCCGTCGCCCGCGATTGAACCGTGGAAACGCCGATCTTCTCAAAGGAAATGCGATGGAAGATGGTCGAAAAGCCATCCATGCGCTTTTCGAACACGGGTTCCAGCGCTTCCGGCGTCACGTCGCGCCCGGTGAAGCCGGTGCCGCCGGTCGTGATGACGACATCGACCTTCGGGTCTGCGATCCAGTGCGCCACCTGTTCGCGGATCGCTTCCACCTCATCGGCAACGATGGCCCGCTCGGCCAGAGTGTGACCTGCCGTCGTCAGGCGCTCGACCAGAACGTCGCCGGATCGATCGTCGGCCAGAACGCGCGTGTCTGAAACGGTCAGCACCGCTATGCTGAGCGGGATGAAGGGGCGGCTCTCATCGATGCGCGGCATGGGCTTCTCCTGTCGGGGCTAGATGGCACTGCGTCCCGTCTTTCTCAACCGTCCGTGCCTTGACGGGGCAAGGGGAGCGATCATGGGCCGCATCCTGTGGGGAGCTTTGCTGGTGAGCCTCGCGCTAGTCGCCGTACTGGCGCTCGCCGACGCGGAATTGCCGGAAGAGCCCGAGGAAGCGATCGCGCGCGAATTGCGCGAGAAGATCACGGCGCCGGCCATCGAGGAGAAGATGGAGGTGGCGCTGGGGCGGGGCGATGTCGAGGAGGCGCGCATGTACGCCGACCTTGCCGTGGAGCACGGTCATGTGCTTCGGCCCGATCTTCTCGAGCGTCTCGCCGCTGCCGAGCAGCCTGGTGCGGCGGCCCAGCGCAACGCGCTTGAGTTCGGCACCGGCTTCGTCACGGGGCAGGGCGCCAGCGTGGCGGGGCTCGCCGGCGCGGTGACATCGGATCTCACCGTCGTGGGAGATGTGCGCGACATCATCCACGAAGGCGGGCTGATGCTGACCGGGCAGCCTTACGATGAGTTGATGCTGGGTCTCGCGACCGTCGGTCTCGCGGCAACCGGCGCGACTGTCGCAACGGGCGGCATGGGCCTGCCCGCCAAGCTCGGCATTTCCGTGCTGAAGGTGGCGCGCCGTGCCGGACATCTCACCGCCGGCCTCGGCCGCTCGCTGGGGCGGGCGGTGCGGGCCAGCGTCGATTTCGACGAAATGGGCAATGTAGTGAAGGCAGCGGCGCGCTTCGATTCAGCGGCCGTTCGCGAGGCGGCTTCTGTCGCGGTCCGGCGCGCATCCACGGGCGACCTGTCACGGATGGTCGGCGACGTGCGCCACATGGCCGATATCACCGGTCCGGGGGAAAGCGTTCGGCTGCTGCGCTACGCGAATACGCCGGAGCAGCTCGCGGATCTGTCGATCATGACCACGCGTTTCGGCCGCACCACACGTGGCGTAGTGGAGCTGACCGGACGCACCAGCCTGCGCGCCTTCAAGGGGGGCGTGCGCATGGTGCGCGTGCTGGCCGAGAACTTCCTGGCCTTTGTGGTCTGGTTCGCGGGTTTGATCGGGATGATCGTCACGCGCGGGGCCGCTCGGCTGGGCTGGCGGCTGGTGCGCCGCCGCCGCCGAATGACGGCCTAGAGGTTCTGGGCTGCGAACGTGTTGCAGGCCTGCACCCGGCCGTTGTCGTAGCCGGTCTTGAACCAGCGCACGCGCTGCGCCGAAGAGCCGTGGGTGAAGGAGTCCGGCACCACCTGGCCCTGCGTCTGCTTCTGGATGCGGTCGTCGCCGATGGCACTCGCGGCGTTGAGCGCCTGCTCGATATCGCCGTCTTCGATCACGCCCTTCTGCGTGCGCGCCGCCCAGACGCCGGCAAGGCAATCAGCCTGCAGCTCCACCCGCACCGACAGCGCATTGGCCTGTGCGCGGGAGCCGCGCTGCTTCTGCTCGTTCACCTTGTCCATGATGCCGAGCAGGTTCTGCACGTGGTGGCCCACTTCGTGCGCGATGACATAGGCCGACGCAAACTCTCCGGGCGCACGGAACCGCTGCTCCATTTCCCGGAAAAATGAGGTGTCGAGATAAACCTGCCGGTCGGGCGGGCAATAGAACGGGCCCATGGCCGATTGGCCGAGCCCGCAGGCCGTCTGCGTCGCGCCGCTGAACAGGACAAGGCGCGGCTGGCGGTAGGTCTGGCCGTTTTCCTTGAAAATCTGATTCCAGACATCCTCGGTGCTGCCGAGCACGGAGGCGACGAAGCGTCCCGTCTCGTCGGTCGGCGTGCCTTCGCGGCCCGCCTGCTGCTGGCTCTGACCGCCGCCCTGAACCATCTCGTAGCCGCTCATCAGCAGGCGCGGGTCGATGCCCGTCGCCCAGGACAGCACACCGACGATGAGCAGGCCGCCAATGCCGATGCCGCCCATCCGCATGCCGCCGCCCATGCCGCGCCGGTCTTCGACGTTTCCGCTCTGCCTGAGATCACCCCACCGCATGTCTACCCCCTTCGAGCTTGCCGCGCGCAGGAAAGAACGCACGGCCCGCCCGGAGGTTCAATGGGCGAAGAAAGGACGGGAGCAACCCTTCGTTTCAGAGCTTGGCGATTTCCTCTTTCAACGCCCGGAAATCGCGCCAGGCCAGACGCTTCTGCAAGGGCGTGCGCAGCAGGTAGGCGGGGTGCAGCGTGGCCAGGGCACGGATCGTCCGTGTGCCCGTGGAATAATCCATCCAGCGCCCGCGCATCCTGAGGATACCTTCCTTCACTCCGGTCAGATTGCTGGCCGCCGAGCCACCGAGCAGGATGAGGATATCGGGGTTTGCAAGTTCGATCTGCCGCCGGATGAAGGGCAGGCAGAGTTCGGTTTCCTGCGGCGTTGGCGTTCGGTTCCCCGGAGGCCGCCAGGGCACGATATTGGCGATGTAGACGGCGTTGCGGTCCAGTCCGATGGCCGTCAGCATCCGGTCCAGCAATTGCCCCGCGCGGCCCACGAAGGGCCGGCCCTCGCGGTCTTCATCGCGTCCCGGCGCTTCGCCCACCAGCATGATGCGCGCATCGGGGTTGCCGTCGGAAAAGACAAGCTGGGTGGCGCTGCGCTTCAGGGAAATGCCGTCATAGCGTTCCAGCAGCGCGCGCAACTCGTCGAGGGATGTCGCGGTGCTCGCGGCTGAACGGGCGTCGGCGATCAGCTCGTCCTGTGGCCGCACCAGCGCCGCGCTGGGCACGGGCGCCGCTTCCTCGCGCGGCCGCGGCCAGGCCGGTGATTCGGTGATTTCGGGCGCGGAAGCCGTGGGCAGAGGTGCCGTGTCCACCGGCACGAACCTGTCCCAGCCTTCTTCGGCCATGGCCAGATCGACGCCCATCTCCACGTACCACGCCAGGAGGCGTGCGGCGTCTTCGGCCGGAAGAGAGGCGTGCGGATGGGTCATCCCTTCTTTCTATCGCGCTTCCGCGCCGGGATCACGCCGGATTGAGGTGAACGGCTCCGCCAAAGGGATAAAGGTAGGGGTGGTTCGCCCGGCGCGCCGGCCTCGCATTTCGGTTTGCGCTTGGAACACGGGGCGTCCGACGATAAAAAGCCATGAAGGCCGTCTTTCCATAGATCGACCGGCGGGAGCCGAACGCCGCTCCATCCACCATTCGAGGGCCGTTGGTGAAATTCCGCATCTGTCTGGCCGTATCCACGGCGCTTGTGACTGGCGCTCTGGCTGCCGCACCTGTCTTCGCTCGTGAATCGGCGGATGCCGGTCTTCCCGAGCCGGGCCCATCGATCATGGGCAATTACCTCTCGGGGCGGTCTGCCGCGGCCGATCGCGACATTCGCTCCGCCGCGATCTACCTGCGCGCCGCGCTGAAGGCCGATCCCGGCAATCCTGAATTGCTCGACCGAACCATGCGCCTGTCGCTGGCAAGCGGCGATGTCGAGGGCGCGTTTCCGCTGGCCGAGCGCATCGTGACCATGGACCCGACGAATCGCTGGGCGCGTCTCGCGCTCGCGGCGCAGGCCATCAAGAAGCGGCATTACGTCACCGCGCGCACGCAATTGGGCAAGGTCCCGCGCAACTCGGTGCCGGATGTCATCGGCATCATCACCTCCGCCTGGGCGTGGCAGGGCTCTAAGGAGCCTGCGAGGGCGCTGCGTACGCTCGATGGCCTGACGGGAAGCGAGCTGTCGCAGCTGTTCCGTGATCTGCATGGCGGCCTGATCGCCGAAGCGTCGGGCCGGTTCGAAGAGGCTGACCGACGGCTCGCTGCGGCCTACCGCACCGATCAGTCCATGTACGTCATCGTGGACGCCTATGCGCGCAGCCTGGCCCGTGCCGGCAAGCGTGATGATGCATTGGCGGTCTACCGCGCGCTATCGGAGCAGACGCCCCGCAATGCCCTTCTGAACGCCTCGATCAAGGCGCTGGAAGAAAACAGGAAGCTGCCGCCGGTTGCGACGTCTCCCGCCGATGGCATTGCCGAGATCCTGTTCGTGTTCGGCCAGCTCGCCAATCGCGATGCGGTGGAACTCAGCCTCATCTATCTCAATCTGGCGCTCTATCTGAAGCCGGAGCACGAGCTCGCGCTGCTGACCTTGGCGGACGTGCAGGAAAACCTCGGCCAGCACACCGAGGCCATTCGTCTGTACGAGGTCCTGCCGAAATCTTCGGGCTTCAGCGAGGACGTCGATCTGAAGATCGCGGCGAACCTTGCGCAGGACAATCGCGAGGCGGAAGCCGAAACGCGGCTGCGCACCCTGATCGCCGAAGATCCGAAGGATCGCGACGCGATCGTCGCGCTGGCCAACCTCCTGCACCGCAAGAAGGATTACCCCGCCGCCGCCGAGACCTTCTCCAAGGCCGTGGCCTTGATCGAGGGCGAGGCGAAGAAATCGGATTGGGCGCTCTTCTTCGCGCGGGGTGTTGCCTATGACGCCGGCAAGGATTTTCCGCGCGCCGAAGCCGATCTCGTCAAGTCGAACGAGCTCGATCCCGAGCAGCCCGTGGTGCTCAATTACCTCGGCTATTCCTGGGTCGATCGCGGCATGCACATCGACAAGGGCCTGGAGCTGATCAAGAAGGCCGTCGACCTGCGCCCCAACGATGGCGACATCATCGACAGCCTGGGCTGGGCCTATTACCGACTCGGCAAATACGCCGAGGCCACGACCGAGCTGGAACGCGCCGTCGAGCAGAAGCCGCAGAGCTGGGAAATCAACGACCATCTCGGCGACGTCTACTGGAAGACCGACCGCAAGCTGGAAGCCCGCTTCCAATGGCTGCACGCGCTCTCGCTCGACATCGAGGATGAAAAGCGCGGTCCCATCGAGCGCAAGCTGAAGGAAGGGCTGGAGCCCGTCGAGGCCGAGATCGCCGCCCAGCGTGCGGCGGAACGCGGCGAGCCCGTGCCGCCTCCTTCTCCCGCGCCGGCATCGCCTCCAGAGAATCCGGTGGGGACCGAAAAGGACAGCCGGGCTGACGTTCCGACACCCGGCGAGCCGGCCACCGGCCGCAACTGACCTGACACCCGCACCACAGGAAATTGCCGGCGTGAACCTGACCGCGCGCGCACCCGCGAAGATCAACCTTACCTTGCGGGTGCTCGGCCGCCGCATCGACGGCTATCACGAGCTTGAAAGCCTCGTGGCGTTTGCCGGCACGTGCGATCTCGTCGCGCTCGATCCGGAGCGCTCCTTCGGCCTCGACATCGATGGTCCAACGGCTGCAGCGGCCGGGCCGGACAGCGACAATCTGGTCATTCGCGCGGGCCGCGCTCTCGAAGAGCGGGTGCCGGGCCTCCGCCTTGGCCGGTTCACTCTGAAGAAGCGTCTCCCGGTCGCGGCCGGCCTCGGCGGCGGTTCGTCGGATGCCGCGGCCGCTTTGCGCCTTTTGGCGCAGCTCAACGGGCTGGATATCGCCGATCCCCGCATCGCCGAGGCGGCCGCCGAAGTGGGCTCGGACGTGCCGGTCTGCCTGACGCCCAGCGCCCGCATGTTCGGTGGTCGTGGTGAAGAGGTCAGCGCGCCCATGGCGCTGCCGCCGCTTTACACGGTCTTGGTCAATCCGGGTGTTCACCTGTCCACGGCCGACGTGTTCCGCGCGCTCAAACTCAAGCCCGGCGCGCCGGGCCCGTCGCGGCCGAGTTTCGATCCGGATTTTGCCGTCGGGTTCGAGGCCTTGCTCGGCCTCCTGAACGATGACGTGAACGACCTTGAACCGCCGGCGAGGGCGCTCTCACCGCAGATCAGCGAAGCGCTGGAAGCCGTTGCCGGGACTGAAGGGTGCCGCTTCGCGCGCATGTCGGGATCAGGCGCGACGGTGTTCGGCCTGTTCGACGATTGCCACGCAGCCGCGCGCGCCGCGCGCAGCCTCCGTGCCGCGCATCCGGCCTATTGGGTGAAGCCCACTCTGCTGCGCTGAAAGCGGTAAGGGCGCTCAGCGCGCCCGTGCCGTCACGAAATCCACGACGTCCAGCATTGCGCGCTTGGGCTCGCTGTCGGGAAACAGCGCCAGCGCGTCGCGCGCCATGGTGCCGTAATGGCGGGCACGCGCCAGGGTCTCGTCGATGGCGCCATGGCGGTGCAGAAGATCGATGGCCGTGCCCAGAGCCTCGTCGTCGGCCTGTCCGGCCTCCAGCGTGCGCTTCCAGAAATCACGCTCGCCCGGAGAGCCCCGGCGTACCGCGAAGATGACGGGCAGGGTGATCTTGCCCTCTCGGAAATCGTCGCCGACCTTCTTGCCGAGCTTGGCTTCGCGCCCGCCATAATCGAGCGCGTCGTCCACCAGCTGGAAGGCGATGCCCAGATTGGCGCCATAGGCGCGGCAGGCGTTCTCCTGGTCGCGCGCGCCGGTCAGCGCGGGCCCGACTTCGCAGGCGGCGGCGAACAGGGCGGCTGTCTTGGCGCGGATCACCGCGAGGTATTCATCCTCCGTTGTCGCGATGTTCTTCGCGGCCGCGAGCTGCATCACCTCGCCCTCGGCGATCACGGTCGCGGCGGTGGAGAGGATGTCGAGGCAGCGCAGGGAGCCCACTTCCACCATCATGCGGAAGGCCTGGCCCAGCAGGAAATCGCCCACCAGCACGCTGGCCTGATTGCCCCACACCATGCGCGCGGAGGCCTTGCCCCGGCGCATCTCGCTCTCGTCCACCACGTCGTCGTGGAGCAGCGTGGCCGTGTGCATGAATTCGACGGCCGCGGCCAGGCGGATATGCCCGTCGCCGCCATAATCGGCCAATTGCGCCGTCGCGAGAGTGAGAAGGGGACGCAGCCGCTTGCCGCCGGACGAAATCAGATGGTTCGCCACTTCCGGAATCATCTGAACGTCGGACCCCGTGCGCGACAGGATCAGTTCATTGACGCGTGTCAGATCGGCGGCGACGAGATTGGACAGCGCATCGAGTTCGGATTCGGCATCGTGGCGCGTGCCTTCAAGCGGTATGACTACTCCCACGAGGATCCTTCCTGAACGCTGGTGCTGGGGACCTTATGCATCGCCTGCTGTCGCGGGCAAGTATTCATTGGTTGCGCGGACGTGACGACGGGGGTGATTCGGGTGGAGGAATTGCTACGTACCAACGATCTCGTCTTGATATCGTTCGTCCGGTCGCTGCTCGACGATGACGGTGTGGAGCATGCGGTGTTCGACGGCAATATGAGCGTGCTTGAAGGATCGCTGGGCGTCATTGCCCGGCGCGTGCTGGTGCCGGCGGATCACATCCATCGCGCGCGCCGCATCCTTCGGGAAAACGGCCTCGGCCACGAATTGCGTCCTCCGCGATGACCGAGCACCCTCTGACGGACGACGCCATTCTCGGCGGCCGCCTCAAGCTGTTTCAGCCCGCAAAGGGCCATCGCGCCGGCAGCGATTCCGTGCTCGTGGCCGCCATGATCGATGCGCGGGAGGGGGAAGACATCGCCGATTTCGGGGCGGGCGTCGGAGCCGCCGGCCTGGCTGTTCTCACACGGCTTCCGTATGTGCGCATGCATCTCGTCGAGATTGATCCCGGACTTGCCGCGCTCGCCGGCCGCAATGCCGAGCGGAACGGCCTGTCGGAACGCACCCGCCTGTGCGTCGGAGACGTCTGCACGCTGGGCCGGCCCGGCAGCGATTTCCCCGATCTGGTGGTCGATCACGTTCTCGCCAATCCACCGTTCCACGATGCGCGTGGTCGCCGTTCCCCCGATCACGGCAAGGCCCTTGCCCATATGGCCGGGCCGGGTCTGATCGAGGATTGGAGCCGCGCCGCTGCCCGCATTCTTAGAACGGGGGGCACGTTCAGCATCATTCATCGGCCGGATGCGCTATCGCCCTTGCTGGCCGCGCTCGACGGCCGGTTCGGCAATGTCGCGCTGCGGTTCGTCCATGCGACGGCCGATGCGCTGGCTGTCCGCGTTCTGGCCCAGGGCACGAAGGGAAGCCGCGCGCCGCTTCGAATTCTGCCGCCGCTCGTTCTGAATGGGGAGGACGGCACTTTTTCGGAACAGGCCGAAGCCATTCACCGGAACATGCAGCCCATCATCATGGCCTGAACGCAAAAGGGCGCCCGAAGGCACCCTCCCGAAGTTCACGTGCAGTCGATCAATAATAGCGGCGGGGATAGCAGCGACGCTCCACCACGCGGCGCCATTCGCCATAGACGCGCTTGCGCACCACAACGCGCTCGCAATGGCGGGGCGGCGGGCCACGGAAACGCGGCGGTCCGTAGTCGCGGTAGCGCCGATCCCGATAGCGGCGGTCATCGTAATAGCGGTCGCGATGGCGCGGATAATAGCGCTCGCCGTAATATTGGACGTTCACGAGATTTTCGGCCGGTGCCACGACGATGCGGGCTGCCGGCTGGGCGGATGCCGGCGCGGACGTCGCCGCGACGCCGCCTCCGAGAGCCACGACGGCTCCGACGATCAGGGCAAGTTTGCGAAACATGCTGTGTCTCCTTGGGCGCGGCGTTGGAAACGGTGCGCCCCATGCAACGATGTCTAACGCGCAAGCGCTGAACTCGTTCTGAGGGCTGTGTTCAGCCGGCGTTCATCGAGACCGGAACATCCCTGCGATCTGGCTCGTGTTCCCGCATAATGCTCCCGATAAAAGGAGAATCGGAGAATGCCACCCCTTCTGCCAGTTGCCGCTCTCGCCGCGCTCACGCTTTACGGTGCGCGCTGGGCTCGTCGGGAATGGCGGCGCATCAATGCCGAGCTTGATGAGATTCGCCCGGAAACGCCGGACGACCGGCCGGTTCTGCGGCGCGATCCGGAAACCGGCGATTGGCGACCCGCTCCGTAAGTTCGTCGCGGCTTGCCGCCGCAAGGCCCGCTGGCTAGGGTGCCGGCCCGTTTCACAACCGCGCCGGCCATGTCTCAGAACCTCTCGGGCTCCCTCAGCCCCACCAAATCCTTCCAGGGCCTGATCCTCACCCTGCAGACCTTCTGGGCGGAGCGCGGCTGCGTCATTCTGCAGCCCTATGACATGGAAGTCGGCGCCGGCACCTTCCATCCCGCCACGACGCTGCGTGCGCTGGGGCCGAAGCATTGGAACGCGGCCTACGTCCAGCCCTCGCGCCGTCCGAAAGATGGCCGCTATGGCGAAAATCCCAACCGCTTCCAGCATTATTACCAGTTTCAGGTCATCCTGAAGCCGAACCCGCCGAACCTTCAGGAGCTCTATCTTGAATCGCTGAAGGCGATCGGCATCGATTCCGCGCTGCACGACATCCGCTTCGTCGAGGATGATTGGGAAAGCCCGACCCTCGGGGCCTGGGGGCTCGGCTGGGAATGCTGGTGCGACGGCATGGAGGTGTCGCAGTTCACCTATTTCCAGCAGGTCGCCGGCATCGAGTGCAGCCCGGTGGCGGGCGAGCTCACTTATGGCCTCGAGCGTCTGGCCATGTATCTGCAGGGCGTCGACAACGGCTTCGACCTCAATTTCAACGGCGGTGAGGGCGAAGCCCGCATCACCTATGGCGACGTGTTCAAGCAGGCCGAGGAGGAATATTCCCGGCACAATTTCGAGCATGCCGACACCGAGATGCTGTTTCGCCATTTCCGCGATGCGGAAGCCGAATGCCGCTCGCTGCTGGGCAAGGGAGAGGCGGGCGAGCGCCACCTGATGGTGCTGCCGGCCTATGACCAATGCATCAAGGCCAGCCATGTCTTCAATCTGCTGGATGCACGCGGCGTCATCTCCGTCACCGAGCGGCAGAGCTACATTCTTCGCGTGCGCGAACTGGCCAAGGCCTGTGGCGCAGCCTGGCTCAGGACGGCGGCTGGCGGCGGGATTTCCCCGGAAGCGGTTCCGGCCTGAAACGCGCCCCTTGAAGCCGTCGCGTCAGCTGTCATATTAATCGACGACAGATGGCGGATGCCTTCAGGGTGGATGAGATGACGCATCAGGATGTTTCAGGCGGCGGTCGCGGTGAGGTTGGCCGGGTGGCCGATCTTCTCGGCGGGCCCGCGGTGCTGCGGCATACGCTGAGCCGGTCCATCGACGCGCACGATCTGTTGCTCGATGGCCTGCCGGTGCGCGCCTTCACCGCGCTGCTGGCCAATCTGCGCGTCCTCAACATTCAGAAGACGGCCTCGCTCGACCGCGCGGTGGGCATGAGCCTGCGCACTTTCCAGCGGCACAAGGAACAGGCGCGCAAGACGCTCAGCCAGGAGCAGAGCGGCAAGGCCTGGAAGTTCGCGGAAGTCCTGTCGCGCGCCACGTCCGTTTTCGGCTCTCAGGAAGAGGCCGAGACCTGGCTGGACAAGCCGGCCGTCGGGCTCGACGGCCGACGCCCCATCGACCTTCTAGCCACGCCGGCCGGTGTCGAACTGGTCGAGGAGCTTCTGACCCGCCTCGAATACGGGGTCTATGTGTGACGCCGCTGCCTGCGGCGCTCGGTGGAACCGATATCATCTTCTGGCGGCTCGACGCGGAAAGATTCGCCCCGTCCTGGGATAGCGGTGAGGGTGCCTACCGCGCTGGCGGCCGCTGGAACAGCCGGGGCATGCGCGCGGTCTATTGCGCGCTCGATCCCGCGACGGCGATTCTGGAAGTCGCGGTGCATAAGGGCTTCGCGGCGCTCGACACCGTGCCGCACATCCTCACCTCGGCGCGCATCCGGCACCCGGATCGCGCCCATGTGGTCCAGCCTGAGGATGTGCCCAATCCAAACTGGCTGGTTCCCGGCATTCCCGGCGCAGGGCAGCAGGCGTTCGGGGATGATCTTCTGGCACGGCATGCATTCGTCCTGGTGCCCAGCGCCGTCTCGCGGCACAGCTGGAACGTCGTCTTCGTGGCAGCGAAAGCCGCCGGCTCGTACGATCTGCTCGGGCAGGAGCAATTTGCGCTCGATCCCCGCCTGCATCCCGCTCATTAGCGCGGCATCTGTCCGAGCGCCTGCCGGCTGACGAGCGCGATCGCCTCTTCGCCCGTGAGGGTGCGCCCGAACAGGCGGCCCTGGCCTTCTTCCAGTCCCTGATCGTGCAGCAGGTCGCGCTGCTCGGGCTTTTCGATGCCGTCGGCCGAGATGGCGAGGCCCAGTCCGCGGCCAAGCCCCAGGATCGTGCGCACCACCACCGCGCTGTTGGGATTGTGGTCGAGATCCTCGATGAAGCTGCGGTCGATCTTCAGCTTGTCGAACTGCAGGTCGCGCAGATGCCAGATGCTGGCATAGCTTGTGCCGAAATTGGCAAGGGCCAGCTTCACGCCGGCCTGCCGCAGGGGCGTGAGAACCTTGCGGCTCTCGTCGACGTCGCGCATCACCGCGCCTTCGCTGACGGCGATCTCGAGCCGTGCGGGGTCGAGCCGTGTGTCGGAGACGATCTTCAGCACGCGCGCGCTCAATCCGGGGTCGCGCATCAGGGCATCGGCCAGGCGGAACGACAATGTCAGCTCGGATGGCCATGTCGCGGCCTGAAAACAGGCCTGCCGCAGCACCTGCTCGGTGAGGTCGCGGATCAGGCCCGAATCCTCCGCCACGGAGACGTAGCGTTTCGGGCTCATCACTCCCAGGATCGCATGCGACCAGTGCGGCACCACGTCGAACCCCGTGACCTGTCCGGTCTCGAGATCCAGGCTGGGCTGAAACGCGGGGGCGATGCTCTTCAGGTCGAGCGCGGTGCGCAATTCCTGTTCCACATAGCTTCGCTCGCGGAGATGAGCTTCCATCTCCTGCTCGAAGAACGACAGCGACGAGGACCCCTCCGCCTTGGCGCGATAGAGCGCCACATCGGCCTTACGCACCAGTTCGGCCCGCTCGGTGCCGTCGCGAGGGGCCAGCGCGATGCCGATGCCCAGGCCGAGGCGGTGCTCGCCCCGCGCCGTGCGGATCGGCTTTTCCAGCACGGCCAGCAGGCGACGGCCGAGCCGAGCCGCTTCGTCCGGGCTCGCCAGATCGCGCGCCATCAGCGCGAATTCGTCGCCGCCGAGGCGGGCCACCATGCCGTCATTGCCGGCCGCCGCCGACAGCATTCCCCCCAGCTCGATCAGCAATTCGTCGCCGATCGGATGCCCATAAATGTCATTGATCGCCTTGAACGAATTGAGATCCATCAGCATCACGGCATGCACGTGCTCGCCATGCGGCAATTCCGTCATGGCGCGGTCCACCGCGTCCATGAAATGGCGGCGGTTCGGCAGGCCGGTCAGCGGATCGTGGCAGGCAAGGTTGAGCGCATAATTCTCCGCTGCCTCGCGCCGTTTGATCTCGCGCTTCTGCAGGATGACGCGCCGCAGCGCGAACAGCAGCAACCCGCCAACACAGATCGCCGTCAGCGCGAGCACCTCCTCGAGGTCCAGCAGGTCCTGCGCCGCCGTATAGGTGCGGAAATGTTCGAGAAGCTCGATTTCCTTCGCCACGAGGACAAAAGCAAGGACGGCCAGCAGGAACAGGAGGATCATCAGACGGCCCATCCACCGAGAACTGAACAGCCGCGCGGCAAGGCGCCCCAGGCGAATGTGCGACATGGTCTTAAAACACCGAAAGCCGGGCTCCGAACCGCTGTGAGCCCATCATCTTCCATTACAACCTTAACGGGATGCTTAAGGGCACTTCTGCGTGCTCGACACCTCTTGCGGCGCTCTGTATGGCTGTGGCCGCCATGCCCGATCTTCTGCTCGAAATCCTCTCCGAAGAAATCCCCGCCCGCATGCAGGCTCGCGCCGCCGACGATCTGCGCAAGCTCGTCACCGACGCTCTGGTCGATGCGGGTCTGACCTATGAAGGCGCGAAGGCGTTTGCCACGCCGCGTCGCCTGGCGCTGACGGTGCAGGGCCTGCCGGGCCGCCAGCCGGACCGGCGGGAAGAGCGCAAGGGTCCGCGCGTCGGCGCGCCGGAGGGGGCGCTGAAGGGCTTCCTCAAGGCCGCGGGGCTGGACTCGATCGAGCAGGCGCGGGTGCAGCACGATCCGAAGGGCGATTTCTACATCGCCGTCACCGAAAAGCCCGGCCGCCCGGCGGCAGAGCTGATCGCCGAGATCCTGCCCGGCATCATCCGCGCATTCCCGTGGCCGAAGAGCATGCGCTGGGGCACCGGCACCCTGCGCTGGGTGCGGCCGCTGCAATCCATCCTCTGCACCTTCGGCACCCACAACGAGGAGCCGGAGATCGTCCCCTTCGAGGTTGAGGGCATCGCCTCGGGCAATGTCACGAGAGGTCATCGTTTTCTCGCTCCCGGCGAGATATTGGTGAAGCGTTTCGACGACTACGTGCCCGCGCTGGAAAAGGCCAAGGTCGTGCTCGACCCCGAGCGCCGGCGCGAGATCATGCGCAATGACGCGCGCGATCTGGCGTTTGCACAAGGGCTCGAACTGGTCGAGGACGACGCACTGCTCGACGAGGTGTCCGGCCTTGTCGAATGGCCCATCGTGCTGATGGGGTCGTTCGACGAAAGCTTCCTCGACGTGCCGGACGAGGTGATCCGCACCACGATCCGCGCCAATCAGAAATGCTTCGTGCTCAAGCGCGGCGACCGTTTGGCCAACAAGTTCATCCTCGTCTCGAACCTCGCGGCCACGGACGGCGGCGCGGCCATCGTCGCCGGCAATCAGCGTGTGGTGCGTGCCCGCCTGTCGGACGCCAAGTTCTTCTGGGACACCGATCGCGGCGTGAAGCTCGACGAGCGTGCGAAGAAGCTCGACAACATCGTCTTTCACGAAAAGCTGGGCACTCAGGCCGAACGCGTGGAGCGCATCGCGGCCCTGGCCCGTGAGATCGCGCCGCTCGTCGGCGCCGATCCGGATGCGGCCGAGCGCGCGGCCCGCCTTGCCAAGGCCGACCTCGTCACCGAGACGGTGGGCGAGTTCCCGGAAGTGCAGGGTCTTGCCGGCCATAAGCTGGCGCTGTTGCAGGGCGAACCCGCAGAGATTGCCGCGGCAATAGAGGAGCATTGGAAGCCGCAAGGGCAGGGCGATCGTGTGCCCAGCGCGCCGGTTTCCATTGCGGTTGCGCTTGCCGACAAGCTCGATACGCTGACGGGTTTCTGGGCCATCGACGAGAAGCCGACGGGCTCGAAGGACCCCTATGCGCTGCGCCGCGCGGCTTTGGGCGTGATCCGGATCGTGTTGGACAACGAGTTGCGGATCGAAATACGTTCAATTTTAACTACGTCAATCTCCGCTCACGAACTGCATTCGTATTATCGAGATAGTAGCGAGCAACTTCAGACCCTTGAAGCTATGGCGGATCAGTTCGGCAGTGAGGCACTGGAACGCGAATCTGTTCTGTTTGCCGGATCGACGAAGGCTGTGGCTCTTGAAGATGCAGCTGAGTTCTTTGGGAACGAAAAGAGTCTGCAAGACCTCCTCGCCTTCTTCGCCGACCGCCTGAAGGTCCAGCTGCGCGAGCAGGGAGCCCGGCACGATCTGGTGGACGCCGTGTTCGCGCTCGGCGGGCAGGACGATCTCGTACTCATCACCCGCCGCGTCGAGGCGCTCGGCGCCTTCCTCGGCTCCGAGGACGGCAAGAACCTGCTGGCCGGCTTCAAGCGCGCCGCCAACATTCTCAAGGCCGAGGAGAAGAAGGACGGCGAGAGTGCCTTCGAGGGCATGCCTGATCCCGCTGCCTTCACCGAGATCGAGGAGAGCGATCTCTATGTGGCCCTCGACCACGCCGAGGATCGGGCCCGCGACGCCGTGCATCGCGAAGCGTTCGGCGAGGCCATGCAGGCCCTCTCCGTGCTCCGCGCGCCGGTCGATGCCTTCTTCGACCAAGTTACCGTCAATGCCGAGGATGCGGCACTGCGGCTGAACCGCCTCAAGCTGATGGGCCGCCTGCGTGCGGCCATGCGAAACGTCGCGGATTTCTCGCGCATCGAGGGGTGAGCGAACCAGCAGGGATGGGCGGAGTTCAACCGCCATCCTCGCAAAACTACTCAGGTACTTGTTGTCGTTCGCAATAAATCAAGGCGGCCGGCATCAAATAATCGGGAACCGCCTCGCACATTGAACGTTCCACCTTCGGAGAGTCTCACCAGATGCGTGATGTCTCGAAGGAAGGATGAAGATCGTGGAGATCAATATCGTCACATTGCAGCCGATTGTGGCCCTGCTTGCTGGCGTGCTGATCCTCATCATGCCACGGCTGCTGAATTACATTGTGGCGATCTATCTGATCTTCATCGGTCTGTCCGGGCTTCTGGGGCGTTGATCCCCGAACCCCGTACATTTCAAACGATCAATCCGAGGAGGAATTCATGAGCTACACCGATCCGAACGATCCCGTCGCCCGTCCCCGCGTCGATCCGAACACGCCCCACACGACGACGGTGAACACCGCCAGCGGCAGCACCGGTGGCATGTCCTGGTTCATCGTCGCCGCGCTGGTGCTTGGCGCCGGCGTTCTCGGCTACCTCTATTTCGGCGGCAACACCGACACGGCCAGCAATGAGCCGGCCGCCATCGAGGCTCCGGCCGAGACCGGCCGCGCGGCCACCACTGAATCCGCTCCGGCTCCGGCTTCCCCGGCCATGCCGGCAGACAACGCCCCGGCCAACGCGCCGTCGGCTCCGATCCAGCCCGACACGCCGGCTCAGCCCGATCCGGGTGCTCCGTCGAGCGCTCCCGCGCAGTAATCGGGCGTTCGAACGACGTTGATTAGACAACGGCCGGTGCCCCGCACCGGCCGTTTGTTCGTTTCGCGTTCATCTGCGGAACGTCATATTCGGGCAAAGTCGTTGTCTGATCGGCATCCGCCGGTCACAAAAGAAAACGACAAGGGGTGAAACGCAGATGGCCGGCGCATCGCTGGACAAGGACGGCACGGCAATTCCGCAATCCCGGGCGAAGCGCGTGCTCGCAGACGCCGTGCGGCGCGTCGAAAGCGGTGCTGCGACCCGCGAGGAGGCACTGCTTCGCATCGCGCCGAACCTGCTCGATGAGCTGCTCCATCCCACCATTGACCCGCTGTTTCAGCGCTGCGTGATCGCCAAGGGCCTGCCGGCATCGCCGGGCGCGGCCTGGGGCCGGATCGTCTTCTCGCCCGGTGAAGCTGAACGTCTTGCCGAGGATGGCCAGCGTGTCGTTCTGGTCCGCGTCGAGACCTCGCCCGAGGACATTCACGGCATGCATGCCGCGTCCGCCATCCTCACCGCGCGCGGTGGCCGCACCAGCCACGCCGCCGTCGTGGCGCGAGGCCTGGGCAAGCCGTGCGTGACCGGCGCCGGAGAGATCCGCGTCGATGAGCGCGCCGGCGTCATGTTCGCCGGCGGCATGGAGTTGAAGGCCGGCGATATCGTTACTCTCGACGGCACGGCGGGGCAGGTGCTGGAAGGTGCCGCCCCCATGACCGAGCCGGAACTGCCGCCCGATTTCGAGACCGTACTGGAATGGGCGGATGCCGTGCGCGACATTGGCGTCCGCGCCAATGCCGACACACCGGGCGATGTCTCGGTGGCGCATCGCTTCGGGGCGGAAGGCATCGGCCTGTGCCGCACCGAGCACATGTTCTTCGATGCCGCGCGCATCCGCGCCGTGCGCGAGATGATCCTCGCCGAGAGCGAGGACCGCCGCCGCGCCTCGCTCGGCACGCTCCTGTCGGTCCAGCGCGGCGATTTCGCCCGCATCTTCCGCATCATGGAGGGCCGGCCCGTCACCGTCCGGCTGCTCGATCCGCCGTTGCACGAATTCCTGCCGAAGACGGAGGAGGACACCGCCGATATCGCGAGATCGCTCGGCATGTCGGCCGAGAAGATGAAGCGGCGGCAGGCCGAGCTCGACGAATTCAATCCCATGCTCGGCTTTCGCGGTTGCCGGCTGGCCATCGCCTATCCCGAGATCGTGGAGATGCAGTCGCGCGCCATTTTCGAAGCGGCGGTGGAGGTCGGCCTTGAGCGCGGAGCCGCCGTCGAGGTCGAGATCATGGTGCCGCTCGTGTCCATGCGCAGCGAGCTCGAACTCGTCAGGTCCCACATCGAGGCCACGGCGCGGGCCGTCGAGATCGAGATGCGCGCCGCTCTCAGCTATCGCATCGGCACCATGATCGAATTGCCGCGCGCGGCTTTGTGCGCCGCGGAGATCGCACGTGCGGCGGATTTCTTCTCCTTCGGCACCAACGATCTGACGCAGACCGTGTTCGGCATGTCGCGGGATGATGCCGGCACGTTTCTCGGCTCCTACATCCTCAAGGGCATCATGCCCTTCGATCCGTTCAGCTCGATCGACCGCGACGGTGTGGGCCAGCTCATGCGCATCGCCGCCGATTTCGGGCGGCAGACCAAGCCCGGCATGAAGATCGGCCTGTGCGGAGAGCACGGCGGAGATCCGGCCTCCATCGCGTTCTGCCAGGAACTGGGGCTGACCTACGTCTCGTGCTCGCCCTATCGCGTCCCGATCGCTCGTCTGGCGGCGGCGCAGGCCACGTTGCGCAATGCGAAACGCCGCGAATTAACCGCGCCTCAACCTTAAGGCTCGATAACCAATCCGTTGTTGCTTTTGCGCCACTCCGGCTTTCCGGACACGCGCGACGGATTGGAACGGCCAGATGCGGTCTTCATGCCAGGCCCTCGTAACCTTCGGCCTCATGGTCACGGCGACGGCGTTCTTCCCGAGCGTCATCGCCTTCCAGGATGCGGCCGCGCTTGGGCACGCTCAGCCGGCGGTCGGCACCCGCTGGCGCACCTATCTGACGGAAGCGCCGCAGCGCCCCAACATTCAGGCTGTGCCGATCGATGCCTTCGATCTCGCCGCGCCGACAAGCCCGGAAACCCATTCGTCAGGCTTCGTCGTCGCCACGGCCGAGCCGGAGATCACATCCGAGCCATCGCCCGCATTCGTGGACGTGCCGAGCCGGGGGCGGGGTGTCAACGCCCGCTTCGCGTTCGCCCAGCCGCTCGAAATGGCCCGCACGGCCGCCATGCGCACTGCATTCGCGGCCCGTTCCGAGGCCTCGCCGAAGGCCGCACGCTCCGGTTCGCTCACGCCCTCGGGCGGCCGCACGGTGACGCCGACCCCCGTCTTCATCACCGCGGCGCTGACGCCCAATGGCAGCTTTCCCGCGGAGGTCGCACCGGCGACGTTGATCGCGCCCCGCTTCAAATCGTCCGTTTCGACCATCGACATGCCGGAGAAAGATCTCGCGCGGTCCAGGAAATGCCTGGCCGAGGCGATCTATTTCGAAGCGCGCGGCGAGCCCGAGCGCGGCCAATATGCCGTGGCGCAGGTCGTCATGAACCGCACGCGCTCGCCCTATTATCCCGATGACGTGTGCGGCGTGGTCTACGAGAACAAGAACAAGCGCAACCGCTGCCAGTTCTCGTTCGCCTGCGACGGCATTCCCGACCGCATCTTCGACCGCGAATCCTGGGCCAAGGCTCAGGAGATCGCCGACGACACTCTGATCAACGGCGCCTACCTGCCCGATATCGGCCCCTCGACGCACTACCACGCCACCTATGTCCGTCCCCGCTGGATCCGCGACATGGTGAAGGAGGAGAAGATCGGCCGTCACATCTTCTACACCGTCCGCAATTGGACGAACGAAGGCGTCTGATCAGTCGCGACACTCGAATGCGGGCTTCAGCCGGTTGAGTTCGCCGCCCACGAAATCGAGGAACGCCCGGACACGGGCGCTGCCCCTGATGTCCGGATGGGTCAGCAGCCACAGCGAGGCTTCGCTGTCGCGTTCGATGGGCAGCAGCAGTTTCAATCCCATCGCCGCGCCGAAATAACAGGGCAGGGGTCCGATGCCGATGCCCGCCTGGATGGCGTCCGCCAGGCCGGATACCGTGCTCAGCGCATACACCTGCCGCTCCCTCGGAGCGAGGTCGCGAACGCGCCGCACGATGCGGATGGATGTCAGGCTTTCGCTCGGCAGCACCCAGTCCCGCTCGGCCAGTTCCTCCAGCGCCTCCGCCTCCGGCTCATCCTCACGCCCATAGACGCCCCACACGATGTCGGCGATGCGCCGTCCGATCAGGGTTTCCGGCGGATGGGCCGTGGCGCGGATCGCCACATCGGCGTCGCGCCGCGACAGGTTGAGCGCCTCGTTGCTGCTGACCACATCCAGCCGAATGTCGGGATAAGCGAGCCGGAAGCGCGCGAGGATCGGGGTCAGAGGATTGATGAGCAGGGCGTCGTTCGTGGTGACGCGCAGGTCGCCGGACGGTTTCAGGTCCTGCCCCGCGATGCGGCGCTCGAAGGCGACCACGTCATCGGCCATGCGCGAGGCCAGGCCCACCATCTCCTCGCCCGCGGGTGTCAGCGAATAGCCGCCGCGCTTGCGTTCGAACAGGCGCGCCCCCAGCCGCGCCTCCAGCGTGCCGAGGCGGCGGAACACGGTCGAGGTGTTGACGGTGAGCCGCTCGGCGGCGCCGGCCAGCGAGCGTGCATCCGCCACCGCCTTCACCAGCTTGAAATCGTCCCAGGCCAGCATCGCCGCTCCGTTGCAGAACTGCACGATCCTGCCACAAAATATGCGCCGCCGCATTCCAGTGGGCGGTTCGCTCAGGGCACGAGTTCGTGAAAACGGGCCAGAAAGCGTTCGGAGGCCGTGTCTGCAGGCCAGGGATCGAGCTGCGGATCGGCCGGCACGCCGGCCGGGCGGCCGAAGAACTTCACCGCTTCCGCATGTTCGAAGCCGGCTAGCCGCGTCGCCTCGAGATAGGCGGCGGCCTGATCGGCGCGCTTCATCACCTTGCGGTGCATGTCGGGCAGATCGGGCGGCAGGCCGAAGCGCACATGGATTGCCCGCATCAGGCGCAATTCCACGTCCTTGTAGGAGCCGCCGAGCACCGCCTTGAACGGGCTGATGATGTCGGAGACCACATATTCCGGCGCGTCGTGCAGCAGGATGGCGAGCCGCCATTTGTCGGCGAGGTTGGGCTTCAGCGCGCGGCTGATCTGTTCCACCAGCAAGGAATGCTGCGCCACCGAGAAGATGTGCGCGCCCCGCGTCTGCCCGTTCCAGCGCGGCACCCGCGCCAGTCCATGGGCAATGTCGTCGATTTCGATATCGAGCGGCGAGGGATCTAGCAAATCGAGGCGGCGGCCGGACAGCATGCGCTGCCAAGCGCGCGGCGCGTCATTGGCCATGGCCATGTCCCAGCCTCGCGCATTCCTCATGGCGGAAGCAGCCCACCAGATGGTCGTTGACCATGCCCGTCGCCTGCATGAAGGCGTAGACGATGGTCGGCCCGCAGAATTTGAAGCCGCGCCGCTTCAACTCCTTCGACATTGTCCGCGCCAGTTCGGTTTCGGTGGGCACGTCGCCAAAATCGGCGAAGCGGTTCTGCACCGGCTGGCCGCCCATTATGCCCCACAGCAGATCCGAAAAGCCGCGCTCCCGCTCCATGATCTCCAGCCAGGCCCGGGCGGACAGCACCGCGCCCTCGATCTTCAGGCGATTGCGCACGATGCCGGCATCGTCCATCAGCGCCGCCACCTTGGCCGCGTCGTAGCGGGCGATCTTCTCGGGCTCGAAGTCATCGAACGCCGCGCGGAAATTCTCGCGCTTGCGCAGAATGGTGATCCACGACAGGCCGGCCTGAAATCCGTCCAGCACCAGCTTTTCGAACAGCGCCCGGTCGTCATGTTCCGGCACGCCCCATTCCGTGTCGTGATAGGTGAGATAGAGCGGGTCCGTGCCCGGCCAGCGGCAGCGTGCCTTGCCGTCTGCCTGAAGCACGGCACTCACGACGATGTGCCCCGCCGGATGGCCGACTTGACCGTGCGGGCCGCGCAATGGTCCATGGCGGCAGCCAGGAACCCCGAACGATCGTGCGGCGTGATGAACATCACGGATACCTCGCAGCAATCGCCCGGCGTTTCAAGAACCCGATCGGCCGTCCACTTGGGCCGCACAGAGATCCCTCATGAACAGTGAAAACCTCCAGCTCGGCCACAGCGTCGGCGTTCCCCAAGCGCCCGAAGAGGCGGTGCTCGAACGGGTGCCGAACCTGCATTCCGACACCGCCTACATCGCCCGTTTCACCTGTCCGGAATTCACAGCGCTCTGCCCCGTGACGGGACAGCCGGATTTCGCGACCTTGGTCATCGATTATCTGCCGGGTCAGCACCTGCTGGAGTCGAAATCGCTGAAGCTGTTCCTGTTCTCGTTCCGCAATCACGGCTCGTTCCACGAAAGCTGCACCGTGGGCATCGGCAAGCGCATCGTGGAAACCATCGAGCCGGTCTGGCTGCGCATCGGCGGCTATTGGTATCCACGCGGCGGCATCCCCATCGACGTGTTCTGGCAGCACGGCACATTGCCGGCAGGCGTGTGGGCGCCGGATCAGGGCGTGCCGAATTATCGCGGGCGTGGCTGATCTTTACTGAGCCGCGTCGCGCAGAGGCTCGCCGGGGAAGCGGAACCGTGCCCAGTCCGGCTTGACCGGCACGATCTGCGCGGAGCCGGCCATCATCGGTTCACCCGCCGCAAGCGCGTCGTCGGCGCGGTCGATGCGCAGCAAGGCAAGCGCCCGGTCGTCCGCCACCGAGCCGAGCGTGCCGATCTTGCGTTCTCCGGCCAGGATTTCGTCACCCGGCTGGGCGGGGCCGGATAGCCGCACCGGCACCACGCGCGTGCGCGCTGTCGAGCGATGCTGCATGCGGCTCACCACTTCCTGGCCGATATAGCAGCCCTTTCGGAAATCGACTCCGCCGAGCTGGTCGAGATCGGCCTCGTGCGGAAACGCATCCTCGAAGCCGAAATCGCGTCCACCCTCCGGCACGCCGAGGCTGACGCGGTGGGTGTGGTAGGCCGCTTCGTCCACCAATTGCGCATATTGTGCCGCAATGAGATCGCCCACCTGGTCGCGCGGCAGCAAAGCGCGCCGCCCGAGAGCCGCCAGCCGAGGATCCTCGACGACGCCCATGGTTAATGCATCGCCTTCGAAATCGCCGAAAAACGCAGCTACGACATAATCTTCGATGGTTAACGTAACCTTGGCTCTGAGCTTGTAGAGCGTCAGCCGCCTCTTCAAATCCTCGATTCGCGCCGTCGGAACGTCGAGCAAATAGCCGTCCTCGGCATGAACCACGATGAAGTCCGCGATGATCTTCCCCTGAGGCGTCAGCAGCGCCGAATAGCGCGCCTCGCCCGGTTTCAGGCTCTCGACCGAGGAGGTGACGAGGTTGTGCAGGAAGTGCGGCGCATCGGGGCCTGCCACGCGCAGCACGGCGCGATCGGTCAGAATAGCGGCTTTCATCATGGTGCACCTCCTTGCGCGCCGGAGCGCCGGAACGTAATTCCGGGTCCCGAGGCTCACAAGTGCGGGGATGGCATGTCCGGCAATTACGATCTGATCTTCAAGGGCGGCACCATCGCCAATCACGACGGCGTTCACCGCGCGGATCTCGCCGTGCGCGACGGCCGTGTCGCAGCCCTTGGCGATCTGTCATCGGCCAGCGCCGGCGAGATCGTGGATTGCACCGGCCTCCATCTCCTGCCGGGCGTCATCGACACACAGGTCCATTTTCGTGAGCCCGGCCCGACCCACAAGGAAGACCTGGAATCCGGCTCCCGCGCCGCGGTGATGGGTGGCGTCACCGCCGTGTTCGAAATGCCGAACACCAATCCGCTCACCATCACGGCCGAGGCGCTGGCCGACAAGCTGGCCCGCGCCAAGGGCCGCATGCATTGCGACCACGCCTTTTTCATTGGCGGCACCCACGAGAACGTGGCCGATCTGCCAGAGCTGGAGCGCCTGCCGGGCTGCGCGGGCGTCAAGGTGTTCATGGGCTCCTCGACGGGCTCGCTTCTCGTCGATGACGATGCGGGCGTCCGCAACATCCTTTCCGCCATTCGCCGCCGTGCGGCCTTCCATTCCGAGGACGAGCCGCGTCTCAACGCCCGCAAGAATCTGCGCGTGCCGGGCGATCCCTCCAGCCATCCGGTCTGGCGCGATGCCGAAGCCGCGCTCATGTGCACGCAACGCCTCGTCCGCATCGCCCGCGAAACGGGCGCGCGTATCCACGTCCTCCATATTTCGACTGCCGAGGAGATGCGTTTCCTTGCCGATCACAAGGATGTCGCGACCTGTGAGGCCACCCCGCATCACCTGACCCTGACCGATGAGCTTTACGCCACGCTTGGCACGAAGCTGCAGATGAACCCGCCCGTTCGCTCGGCCGCGCATCGTGACGGCATCTGGTGGGGCGTCGAGCAGGGCGTCGTCGACGTGTTGGGCTCCGACCACGCACCGCACACGCTGGAGGAGAAGGCCAAGCCCTATCCGGAATCGCCGTCCGGTATGACGGGCGTCCAGACGCTCGTGCCCACCATGCTGAACCATGTCGCCGCCGGTCGCCTCAGCCTCGAGCGCTTCGTCGATCTGTCGAGCGCCGGCCCGGCACGCATTTTCAACATCGCCGGCAAGGGGCGGCTGGCCTTGGGCTACGACGCCGATATCACGATTGTCGATCTGAAACGGCGCGAGACCATCACGAACGACTGGATCGCCTCGAAAGCGCAATGGACGCCTTACGACGGCGTTGCGGTCACCGGCTGGCCGGTCGGCACCGTGGTGCGTGGCCGCCGCGTCATGTGGGAAAACGAATTGCTCGAAAGCGGGCAGGGCGAACCCGTCCGCTTTCTGGAGACATTGCCGCGCGGCTGACGCTTACAGCGTCAGCTCGGTCTCTTCCTCGCCGTCCCAGTAATGGACGCGGCTGGCGTGCACCTTGATGAGCACAATGCCGGGCGTGTCGATGCCCTGCTTAAACCAGTAATCGAGGTCCGAGGTCCAGTGCGCCTCGAATTCGGCCTTGTCGCGGATCAGTTCGGCACTGCCCTCGACGGCAATGAAGATCGGCGGCTTGCCGAAAAGCCCCTTGGAGCCGGCAAAGGACAGCGACACCTTGGGATCGCGCTCGATATCCGAGACGGTGCGCGCGCTCTCATAGGTGAAGAAGAAGGAATCGCCGTCGAATTCCACATCGCGGTTGTTGCTCATCGGCCGCCCGGCGATGGCGCCGTTTTCCGTGTGGGTGTTGAGCACTGCGAAATCGATGTCCCGCATCTTTTCCGAGATTTCGGCGAGAGTCTTCTGAGCCATGTCGTCTCCTCGATGAACAATGGCGCCGTGTGCACGGTGCCGCACCCCGTTCTCGAAAAGCGTTCGGCGACGCTTCGGTTCCTTGCGCCGCCGATTGAGGTGCGGGCCTAATTGCCCGGTTCGTCGTGGGCGGGCGGCGGCGGCGGGGCGA
Source organism: Terrihabitans aquatilis (assembly GCF_052542005.1). Lineage (NCBI taxonomy): Bacteria > Pseudomonadati > Pseudomonadota > Alphaproteobacteria > Hyphomicrobiales > Terrihabitans > Terrihabitans aquatilis. The sequence goes on from NZ_JBOCUO010000003.1 coordinate 799,387, forward strand.
CCGAGATGTTCACCCAGAACACGGCGCCCGGCTGGCCCTCGCGATTGCGGGCGCCGGCGTCCCCGCCCAGACTGCCGGCCACGAAGCGCACCAGCCGCATGCCGAGGCCGCGCACCCGCGCCATGTCGAAATCCTCGGGAAGGCCCTCACCGGTATCGCTCACTTCGAGCACGAGGCGCTGTTCGTCTTCCTTTCGCGCACAGATGCAGATCAGGCACGGTTCCCCGGCGCGCTGCGCGTGCTTGAAGGCGTTGGTCACGAATTCGTTGACCACGAGACCGAGCTTCGAGACGTGGTCGGTCGGAAGGCGCATCCGCTCGCAATCCACCTCGATGGTGAAAACGGGTTCCTCCCGCTCGTGCAGCATCGAGGCCGACAGCTCGGACGACAATTCCCGCAGATATTGCGAGAACTCGATCGTGCGCATGTCGCCGGAGCGATAGAGCCGTCCGTGCACGTGCTGGATCGAGCTCAGCCGAAGCCCGGCCTTCTCCAGCGCATCGCGCGTGTGCTGGTCCGCTTCCTGGTGGGCCTGCATGCGCAGCATGCTGGAGGCCAGTTGCAGGCTGTTGGCGACGCGGTGGTTCACCTCCCGCATCAGCAGATCGCGCTGGCGCAATTCCTCGTCATGCGCGGCCACGAGGGCCCGCAATTCGGCGATCTCGCTCTGGGGATCGAGGTTCTGAAGAGCGCGTGCTGAGTTTGGCATGACGTCTTCCTTCTCGTGGGAAGCAATGTTCGCAGACAAACAGGGTGCCGTAAACCGGGATGGGGTCGTACGAAGGCGGACCCTCAATCCCCCGCCACGAAGAAGTGCCACACGCCGTCCGGCGCGATGCCGACGCGGTAGAAATTGTAGGCGCCGAATTCCTTCATCTGCTCAAGGTCGTAGAAGGTCACGAGCTTGTAGAGCTCGACCGTCTGCGCCGGCGTCAGCTCGGTGATGGGATATTGGGCGAAATAGGGCCACACATACATTTCCTGCGGCGTGCCCTTGTCGACATGGACGTAGCCAGCCTCCAGCACCTCGGACAAGATGGCCATGATCTCGAGGCCGGTGCCGTCGCTCGACGTCTTCTTCAGCCCCTCGATCGGGTCGGAGCCGGCTTCCTCCGAGAAGGAAAACACCGGCGGCATCTCATTGCTCTCGATGGGGGCGCGCATCTTCTCGGGATCGCCGGACAAGGCCGCCTCGATGATGCGTTCGCGCATGCGCCGGACGGGCTCGGGCAGAAGACCGGGATCGTACAGCACCTCGGGGCGCTCCGTCGCGGCATTGCTTGCGCCGTCTTCCGCTTCCGCGGCTTCGGCCGGATTCGGTGGAGATTGAGCGTCCTCTCCGGACTGGGCCAGCGCCATATGCGGCATCAGGATGATGAAGGCAGCGGCGATTGTCCGCGCAAGGCGCATGTTGATCCTCCGGCAGGCGAAACGAAAGGCGATCCTAGCGCGTTTTGGCGAAAGCCGCGAATTGCGGGTCTGGGGCGGCTCGATTAATCAGACAGGGGCAACGGCCCTGATTCTGCCGCCGGAGGAGTGCGTTTGCTCGACTGGTCTCTGATCGGCATCGGTCTTGGTGTCGGCATAGCCGTTGCAGCGCCGATCGGCCCGATTAACATCATGATTATCCACCGCGCCATCCATCGCGGTTTCTGGCCCGCGTTCACGGCCGGGCTCGGCGCGACTGTCGGCGATGCGGTCTATGCCGGCGTGGCGGCGTTCGGCATCAACGCCATTTCCGAACTTGTGGAGGGCCAGCGATCCCTCGTGCAGGTTCTGGGCGGCGTCCTGCTCATTGTGCTCGGTCTCTTCCTGGCGCTGCACCGCGTCAATCCGGATGGCGGCCTGCGCAATGATACGCGCCTCAGCTGGGCTGGGGCGGCAGCGGCGGGGTTTGCGCTTGCCGTCGCAAATCCCGCCACCCTGTTCGCCATCGCGGCGGTGTTCAGCGGCATCGACGACCTTGCGGACGATCGGCTGCACGCCGCCGCCGCGATCACGCTCACATTGGCCGTCGCGGCGGGCAGCCTCATCTGGGTGCTGGGTCTCACCACGCTCATCAGCCGCTACCGCCACCAGATCGGGCGGCGCTGGCTGCGCATGATCAACGTGGCTTCGGGGCTGGCTTTGGCCGGATGCGGCGTGCTGCTGCTCGGGGATATCGTCCTGCGGCTCTGATCCGGCTCAATAGCCGTGCCGTGTGGCGATCTCCTGCGACAGCTTGGAGCCTTCCGCCAGATAGCGTCGGATCGCGGCCTGTGCCGAGGGCGTGCAGGTGCGATAGGTCAGTTTGAAGCCGTCATAACCGCTGTTGAAGGCTCCCGCGAAACGCTCGCGCCGGTCTTGCGGGCCGGAATCGGCGTCCATCAATTCCTTCATCTTGTCCCGCCAGACATCGCCGTCGCCGGCGCCGCACAGCGGGCGCAAATAATGCAGCGCACCCATGATCTCGCTCAGGCGCTGCATGTCCTTCTCATAGGGCGCGGGCGGCACGGGGCGGGGCGGGGCCGGTGGTGCCGGCGGTGGTGTGGCCGGCTTGGGTCGGGGCGGTGCCGCAGGTTTCGGGCGGGGCGATTGCGGAGGCGCGGGCGGCGGCGCTGCCTGCTCCTGACGCGGCCGCTGCCGGAAAAAATCCCACAAGCCCTGCGCCTGCGCCTGTCCGCTCAACAGCAGTGCCGCACCGAGCACGAAAACGGGCGCTTTGCGCATCGTCACGTGCGGCCGCGCTCGGCCACGAGCCTGGCCGCGCTCGCCACGATGCGGTGCAGATCGTCGGTGACGTCGAGATTGTCGAGCGTCTCGGGATCTGCCCAGCACACGTCGGAGGCTTCCGGCCCCGTTTGCGGTTCACCGGACACCCAATTGGCCGCGAACGCCATCACAATGAAGTGGAATTGCGGCCCCTCCGCGCGGGGCATCACCTCGACGATCCCGGCGAGATCGATGATCTCGGCCTTCACCGCGACCTCTTCGTCGAGCTCCCGGAGCGCGGCCTCGGCCATCCGCTCGCCATGCTCGAGACGACCGCCGGGAAGCGACCACAAATTCTGAAGCGCGCCGACCGCGCGCCGCGCCAGCAGCACCCGGCCATCGCGGAACACCGCCGTCGAAACGCCGATCTCAGGACGATTTTTCATGCCGCTGGCATAGAGCCGCCGGCGGTTTCCGGCAAGACGGCGCCGGGGTTCATCAGCCCCTGAGGATCGAGCATCGTCTTCACCGCCCGCATCAGATCGAGTTCGACCGGATCCTTCACGCCCGGCAGCAGATCGCGCTTCAGGCGGCCGACGCCATGCTCGGCCGCGATCGAGCCGTTGAAGCGCGCCGCCACCGCATGAATCGCATCGTTCATCTCGCTCCAGCGGCCGAGATAGCCGATCGGGTCCGCGCCGTCCGGCTGGGTGATGTTGAAGTGCACGTTGCCGTCGCCGAGATGGCCGAACGGCACCGGCCGGCATCCGGGCACCACGCTGTGCGCGACGACATTCGCCTCGGCAATGAAGGCAGGCACGTCCGCCACCGGCACCGACACGTCGTGCTTGATCGACGCCCCGGCCAGCTTCTGCGCGTCCGACATCGATTCGCGCAGGATCCACAAAGCTTTCCGTTCGGCAGGACGGGAGGCGAGCACCGCCTCCTGCACCTCGCCGACGGCCTTGGCGTCCTCCAGCACCGCGTCCAGCAGCGCCCGCACCCCCTGGTCGACCGAGGACGACAATTCCAGCAGCACGTAATAGGGGTAGGGCTCGTCCAGCGGGTCGGGCGCGCCCGAGAGGCGCACTGCCAGCTCCAGTCCGAAGCGCGGCAGGAATTCGGCCGCCGTCAGCGACGGCCCGGCCGCGGCCCGTGCCCGCTGGAAAAGGGCAAGTGCGGCTTCCACCGAACCCACGCCCGCGAACGCCGTGGCCTGCGCGGTCAGACGCGGAAACAGCTTCAGCGCCGCCGCCGTGATGATGCCCAGCGTGCCCTCCGCGCCGATGAACAGGTTCTTGAGGTCGTAGCCGGTGTTGTCCTTCCGCAGCGTGCGCAGGCCGTTCCAGACGCGCCCGTCGGGCAGCACCACTTCGAGGCCGAGCGTCAGGTCGCGCATCGAGCCGAAGGCCAGCACCGCCAGCCCGCCGGCATTCGTGCCCAGATTGCCGCCGATCGTGCAGCGTTCTTCCGGCGCAAGGCTCAGCGGGAAATGCCGTCCCACACTTGCCGCCGCGCGCCGCACCTGGGCCAGGGTCGCGCCAGCTTCCACGATCATCGTGTTGCCGTCGGGATCGAGCGCGCGCACCGCATCCATCCGCACCAGCGAGACGAGGAGGGCGCGTCCGCTCTCATCCGGCACCGCGCCACCGACGAGGCTGGTGTTGCCGCCCTGCGGGACGATCGGGATGCCTTCCTCGGCCGCCAGCCGCACGAGGGCGGACACTTCGTCCGTCGAACCTGGCTGCACCACCGCCAGCGCCCGGCCGTGATAGAGACCGCGCCGATCGTCGAGATATCGGGCCGGGTCCGCGTCGGTCAGGACGTGTTCGGAACCGATAATTGAGGAAAGGCGGTCGAGAAGGCGGGACGTGTCCATCTTTACAACTTTAGAGTTCGCCGCACGTCCGTAAAGGCATCAGCGCAGCGCCGCGCGCCCCAGCCGGTCGTTGATCGCCTCGCCCAGTCCGTCCATCGGAATGGGCGCCACCGCGATGGTGGACGGCCCTAGCGCATCCAGCTCGCGCAGATAGGCGAACAAATTGGCCGCGGCCTCCGTCAGATCGCCGGCCGGGCTGAGGTTGAGGTGGGCGATGCCAGGACCGCCGAGCGGCGCATTTGGGCCGAAGCCCAGCCACGCCTCGCCCTCGTTCACGTCACTCGCGGCCAGCCGCACCCGGGCCGAGGGTGCGTAATGTTGCGCCGTCATGCCCGGTGCCAGCACGTCGTCGGGCCGTTGTCCCAGCGCCTCGCCCAGCACCGCCTCGATTTCGGCACGCGAAATCCCGCCCGGGCGCAGCAGCCGCACGGGTTCATTCGGCAGGCAGAGCAGCACGGTGGATTCGAGCCCGATCTCCGTTGGCCCGCCATCGAGGATCGCGGCCACGCGCTCTCCGAGGTCGGCGGCCACATGCTCGGCGCGTGTGGGGCTGACATGGCCCGAGCGATTGGCGGACGGGGCCACCACGGGCCCGCCGAAGGCGTTCAGCAGCGCACGCGCCACAGGGTGCGACGGCACCCGCACGGCCACGCTCGGCAGTCCCGCGCGCGCCAGCTCATGCACCGGCCCGTCTGCGGCGGCAGGCACTACAAGCGTCAAAGGTCCCGGCCAGAAACGCTCCGCCAGCGCACGTGCGCGCTCGTCGAATGTGCCAAGCGCGAAAGCCTGCTCCACCTCCGCGACATGCGCGATCAAAGGATTGAAGCTCGGCCGCCCCTTGGCCTCGTAGATGGCCGCCACCGCCCGGCCGTTGGAGGCGTCCGCGCCCAGGCCGTAGACGGTTTCGGTCGGGAAGGCCACGAGCCGTCCGGCGCGCAATGCGGCAGCGGCGTTTTCGATGAGGGCAGGGGCATTGTCCATGGTCATGCCCGTTTCCATAGAGCAGCGCGGCGCTCTGCGAAATGCCCTGGCACGGCGCCATTCCCCTCTTGCGGGCGGGCGCGCTTGGTGATGTTGTCTGAACAGGCGGGCGTCAGCGCCCGCGCAGGAACGAAGAAGGCCGGCATGGCAAGCCGGCGGGAGGAAACCCGATGTCCGAGCGTCCAGAGGCTGCGGATCGCAGCCTGTGCCTGGTGGTTATGGGGCCGTCCGGCGTCGGCAAGACCACGATCGCTCAGATACTGGCGGAACGGCTGGGCTGGATCAGCGCCGAGGCCGATGAATTCCACCCTCCGGCGAACATCGAGAAGATGTCGGCCGGCATCCCGCTCAACGACGAGGACCGGGCACCCTGGCTCGTTCTGATCCGTGACTGGGTCAGCGAGCAGGCACGGGCCGGCCAGAGCAGCGTCATCACATGCTCGGCCCTGAAGCGCCGTTACCGCGATGTGCTGCGCCAGGCGGATGCGCATGTTCGCTTCGTCGAGCTCATCGCGTCTCCCGCGCTTGTGGAGGCGCGCATGGCCAAGCGCGTCGGCCATTACATGCCGGTTTCGTTGCTCGCCTCCCAGTTTTCCGCTCTCGAAGAGCTGGGCGACGATGAGGATGGCGTGAAGATCGATGTCGGCGTGCCGCCGTATGTCGTCGTGGCGAATGCCTTGCAGGCGCTCGGCCTCGGTCCGGACGTGTCCGAACTCCAGACGGCTGCGCCACCGAAGAGCGCGGCACGTTGAACCCAGATCTGTCCCTCTAGAAAAATTCATGGGCCGCGTAGGCCAGGAAGCTTCCGATGAACCCAGTCGCCGCAGCACCTGCTCTCGGAGCCGGCCCTCTCCTCCTGATCGCGGCCGCCGCGATCGTCTTCCTTCTCGTCCTCATCATCCGCTTCAAGATGCACGCCTTCCTGGCGCTCATCCTGGTCAGCCTTCTCACGGCCTTCGCCGCCGGCATCGCGCCGGAAAAGGTGGTGCCGCTGCTGATCTCCGGCTTCGGTTCCACGCTCGGCACCGTGGCGCTGCTGGTGGGTCTCGGCGCCATGCTGGGGCGGCTGGTCGAGGTCTCGGGCGGCGCTCAGGCTCTGGCGGATGATCTGATCCGGCTCTTCGGCGAGAAGCGGGCGCCCTTCGCGCTGGGTGTCGCCTCGCTCATCTTCGGCTTCCCCATCTTCTTCGACGCCGGCCTCGTGGTGATGCTGCCCATCATCTTCTCGGTGGCCAAAAGGCTGGGCGGCGGCCTGCTGCGCTACGGCATTCCGGCCGCCGGCGCGTTTTCCGTCATGCACGTCTTCGTGCCGCCGCACCCGGGTCCCGTCGCCGCCACCGAGCTTCTGCAATCGGATATCGGCCTCGTCACGCTGGTCGGCTTGGTCATCGCTCTGCCCACCTGGTACGTCACGAGCTACCTGTTCGGTCTGTGGATCGGCGACCGCATCCCGGTCAAGGTCCCGGATATCCTTACCGGCGGCCCACAGGGCGAACGCGATCCGAACCCGCCGAAATCCTCCACCGTCATTCTGCTGCTGCTCCTGCCGCTCGTGATCATCTTCATGAACACGGGGCTGGATTTTCTTGCGGCCGCTGGCGTGTTCGAGCGCAGCGATCGCTGGTTCCAGGTGGCGCGCGGGCTCGGGCAGACGCCGATCGCCCTTCTCGTCGCGGTGCTCGTCTCGTCCTATGTGCTGGGCGTTCGCCGCGGCCGGCGTCTGTTCGAGGTCGAGAAGCTGGTCGACAGCGCGCTCGGCCCGATCTGCGCCATCACGCTCATCACGGGCGCCGGCGGCATGTTCGGCGGCGTGCTGCGCGAGAGCGGCATCGGCGCGGCGCTGGCGGGCGCCTTGAACGATCTCGGCATGCACATCTTCATCGCGTCCTATGTGATCGCGGCGGCGCTCCGCATCGCACAGGGCTCCGCCACGGTCGCGCTCATCACCGCTGCCGGGCTCGTCCAGCCGGCGGTTGCCGCGGCGGGCTATGAGGGAATGGACCGTGCGGCCATCGTGCTTGCCCTGGCCGCGGGCTCGGTCATCGCCAGCCATGTCAACGATTCCGGCTTCTGGCTGGTGGGCCGCTTCTTCGACATGGACGTGAAGACCACGCTGAAGACGTGGACGGTGCTGGAAACCCTGATCAGCGTGATGGGCTTCGCCATCGCCGCGCTGATCTTCGTGGTGTTCTAACGATAGGAATAATATTGACTTTATTCCTATAATCTGTTAAGCAAATCTCACTTCCGGTCGCGGAGGGCGCATCTAGAGGCGTCGACCATGCGGACCGGGGGTGCGGTGGCCGGATAAGGATTCGCAAGCCCTGTCCGGAGGCCCAAGGTGCCGGTTCTTGGCGGCGAGGACGTCCGTCTCGATCCACTTGGCGGCTGTTCGTACGGGGTGTGCCAACGCCCCAGGGCGGTCGAGGGATTACAGCAGAGGGTAACAAGTTAATCCTCTGGAGGTCCGGCACAGCAAGCCTCACACACCGCGCGCGGGACGCCTCGAGAGAGGCTTTCCCCGGTGAGTGCAAAACTGGTTTGGCTCTCAAAAAACAGACTGAGCCAGACCGCCGCGGGAGCGGTCAATCTCCCGGCGTCCCGCGCGCCCCTCCAGGGGTTCGATCGAGGATGGAGCCAAAGGGCAAGTGCCCGGCTCGAGCACCCTGCCAATGGCGGGCTTTCGGCGCAGGGCGTGGGCTTAAGCCGCCCGTGCCATTCCTTTATTGCGGTTGCCATCCGGGGCGGGAAAGTGTCTCCTCCGCGCAACGGACATCTGAGAGACATTGCCCTGTGACGACACTGCTTCTCCATCATTCCAGCTTCGCGAATCATCAGACATCGGCGGGCCATCCCGAGCGGCCGGACCGCTATCGCGCCGTCGAGGCGGTGCTGGATCAGGACGCGTTCCGCGATCTCGTGCGCGAGAAGGCCGAGGTCGCACCGGTCGACGTCACCCGTCTCGTTCACACCAACGCCTACGTCGATGCGCTGGAAGGCGCCCGCCCGAACGAGGGCTACGTCTATCTCGACGGCGACACCATGATGGAGCCCTCGACGTGGGAGGTTGTGCTGCGCGGCGTCGGCGGCTCCCTTCAGGCGGTGGACCGCGTGCTCGATGGTGATGTTCAGAACGCGTTCGTCGCCTCCCGCCCGCCCGGCCACCACGCCGAAAAGGAACGGGCGATGGGCTTCTGCCTGTTCAACAACGTCGCCATTGCCGCCCGCCACGCCCAGAAGGTTCACGGCCTGGGTCGCGTCGCCATCGTCGATTTCGACGTCCATCACGGCAACGGCACGCAGGACATCTTCTACGACGATCCGAGCGTGATGTTCGCCTCCACCCACCAGATGCCGCTCTATCCCGGCAGCGGCGCGGAGCGTGAGACGGGCGCCGGAAACATCTTCAACACGCCGCTCGCGCCGGGCGATGGCGGCTCGGCGCTTCAGGCCGCCTTCTCCAACCGCATCCTGCCTGCGCTCGACAATTTCAAGCCCGAGCTCATCATCGTTTCGGCCGGCTTCGATGCGCATGAGCGCGATCCGCTCGCCAGCCTGCGCATGGTCGAAGACGATTTCGCCTGGGTGACGCGCAAGCTGATGGATTCCGCCGAACGCCTGTGCGGCGGCCGCCTGGTTTCGGTGCTGGAAGGTGGCTACGATTTGCAGGGCCTGGCCGGTTCGGTGTCCGCCCACGTCACGGAATTGATGAAGGGCTGATCCATGACCGATGCGAATTCGGACATCGCGGCGATGCCGTTCGAGAAGGCCCTGGCCGAGCTTGAACGCATTGTCGCGGATCTTGAGCGCGGTGACGTTCCGCTGGAGAAATCCATCGAGCTCTACGAGCGGGGCAATGCGCTGAAGAGCCATTGCGACAATCAGCTCAAGGCGGCCGAAGCCCGCGTGGAAAAGATCACAACCGATGCGGCCGGTCGTCCGACCGGCACAGAGCCCCTCGACCCCGTCTGATGCTGACGGTTTATTCCGTCACCTCGGGGGTCCTTATCCCCTCCATCTGGGCACCCGGAGACGTGCTGCCCGAAACAACGATCTGGCTCGACCTCCTGCGCCCGACGCCGGAGGAGGACAAGGCCGTCGAAGCCTGCATCGGCGCGCCCGTGCCCACCGAAGCCGATATGAACGAGATCGAGGTGTCGAGCCGCCTCTACATCGAGGACGGCGTTCGCTACATGACGGCGTCGATCCTGGCCGGCGCCCAGCAGGGCCGCCCCGGTCTCGTCAATGTCGGCTTCGTCCTTGCCCGCGGCCGCCTCGTCACCGTTCGGCATGGCGAGCCACGCGTGCTGAAGCTGTTCAGCAATCGCATCTGCAAGATGGCCCGCAGCCCTGAAACGGGAGAGGCTTTGCTCGTCGGTCTGCTGGAAGCCGTCATCGACCGCACCGCCGACATCCTGGAGCGCGTCGGCGCCGAGGTGGACGAGATCTCGCGCCGCATCTTCGCCCGCCAGCACGCCCCCGCGCGCCAGAAGAAGGATTACATGGCGCTGCTGCACGACATCGGCCGAAGGGGCGATCTGCTGTCGATGACCCGCGAAAGCCTCGTCTCGATCTCCCGAATGGTGGGATTCCTGTCAGCCAAGTTCGAGGGCATGAACTTCGGCAAGGACATGCGCTCGCAGCTCGGCGTCATGATGACCGACGCAGCCGGTCTGCGCGACCACACGTCCTATCTGGGCGACAAGATCGTCTTCCTGCTCGACGCAACGGTGGGCATGGTCAGCATCGAGCAGAACGACATCATGAAGCTGTTCTCGATCGTCTCGGTCATCCTGATGCCGCCGACATTGATCGCATCCATCTACGGCATGAACTTCGATCTGATGCCGGAGCTGCATTTCCGCTTTGGCTATCCCATGGCCCTGATGGCCATGGCAGCCTCGGCGGTCGTGCCCTACCTCATCTTCCGCATGAAGCACTGGCTTTGAGGCGGACGGTCAGACGTGCTGGCCGCCATTGATGTGAAGCTCGGCCCCGTTCACGTAGGTGGATTGCTCGGCGCACAGGAAATAGATGGCGCTGGCCACTTCTTCCGGACGGCCGAGCCGCCGCATCGGGATCTGCTCCACGATCTTCTCCGTTCCGGGCGACAGGATGGCGGTGTCGATCTCGCCGGGAGCAATCGAATTCACCCTGATGCCGAGCGGCCCGAAATCGGACGCCATTTCCCGCGTGAGGGAGGCGAGGGCTGCCTTTGAGGTCGAATAGGCCGCGCCGGCGAAGGGGTGCACCCGGGACCCGGCGATCGAGCTGACATTGACGATCGCGCCCTGCGCCGCCTTCAATTCCTCCACCAATCCGCGGGCCAGCAGAACCGGCGCGAAGAAGTTCACCTGGAACACGCGGGTCCAGTCTTCGAAGCTCGTCTCCAGCGTGCCGAGGCGCGATCCACCCTCTCCCTTGGGAGAAATCGCGGCGTTGTTGACGAGGGCGTGCAGCATCCCGCCTTCAAGGCGTTTGCGCACCTCGACGATGGCCGCACGCGTGCTCTCGATATCCGCCAGATCGACCTGGAGATGATCCTCAGGCCCCGCCGCCCAGGGACAATTCTCAGGAAAGGCATGCCGCGAGCAGGTGATGACTCGCCAACCAGCCGCCGAAAACCGCTTGACGGTGGCATGCCCGATGCCCCGCGAGGCGCCGGTCAGAAGAAGAGTGCGGCGATTGCTCATCGAAATCCCTCAGGGATACAATCTGGACCGGGCCCATGCCTGGTCCGACGCGGCGCGACGAAAGACGATGCGATCGTGCAGACGGAACGGCCGGTCCTGCCAGAATTCGATGGCGGAGGGATCAAGCCGGTATCCGTTCCAATGCTGCGGACGGGGAATGTCCTCGCCGGGGTAGCGGGTGTTCACATCCTCATAGGCCGCCTCGAAAAGCGCCCGGTCCTCGAGAGGCCGCGATTGCTGCGACGCCCAGGCGCCCAGGCGGCTCTGACGCGGCCGGGTGACGAAATAGGCATCGGCCTCCTCCGGAGACACCTTTTCGATGGAGCCCCTGACGCGGACCTGCCTGCGAAGCGATTTCCAGTGAAACAGCAGTGCTGCTTGCGGATTGGCCGCCAATTGCTCGCCTTTTGCGCTGTCGGAATTCGTGTAGAACACAAATCCGCCCGCATCGAAGCCCTTGAGTAGCACCGTGCGGCAATCCGGCAAAAAGTCCGGTCCTACGGTTGCCAGCGCCATCGCATTGGCGTCATTGACCTCTGATCCCTCCGCCTCCGAAAGCCATTGCTGGAAGAGGAGAAACGGTTCCTCAGCAAAGGTGAAGTCATCCTTTGTTAAGGGTTCAGGGTGTCCAATTGAATCGAGTTCGTGCATGGTGCGCGGATCGCCTGCGAAGCATCTTGAGTGCGGAACGCATGTATAGCCCATCACGTTTGCCGCGTCCCGATTCGAAGCGCTTGATCGCCCTCACATTGTTTGGGCTCGCCTTGGGTGGATGCAGCATGCCGATGGGTGCGCTGATGGGCGACAGCAAGAGTAGCAGCAAGCCGGACGTCACGGGCAGTTTGCCCGGAACCGGCCGTTCCGCTGCGGTCGAGCGCGCACCGCTTGCGCCGGCAACCCAAGGAAATTCTCCCGTCGCACAGGCGGATTGGGGATACGCCCGGGGAGCGCTTGGTCTTGCGCTGACGAGCAACCAGACCGGGGCGCCGGTTCCCTGGGCCAATCCGGACACCGGCACGCGCGGCAATTTTGCGCCGGTCGCCCCGGCCGTGACCGATGCAGGGAAGACCTGCCGCGACTTTGTTGCCACGCGCATGGAGAACGGTCAGGAGGTGCGCCTCAACGGTCGTGCCTGCCTGAATGCCGATGGCCAATGGGACATCGCCCCCACGACCCGGGCCACATTGTAGATGTTGCATTTCAGCAACAGCTAGTTACATCCCCAGCAGAAGAGTTTGTGAACTCACGCTTTCGGGGTAACTGACGCGCATGCGCGATCCATATGACATTCTCGGCGTCGCAAAATCGGCGCCCGCGGCCGAAATCAAGAAGGCGTTTCGGCGCCTCGCTAAAACGCATCATCCGGACCGCAACCCCAACGATCCAAAAGCGCAGGAGCGGTTCGCTTCGATCAGCAGCGCATACGAATTGCTGTCCGACGACGAGAAGAGGGCGCAGTTCGATCGCGGCGAGATTGATGCCGATGGCAAGCCCCGCTTCCAGGGATTCGGGAATGGCTCTCGCAGCGGCGGCTTCCAGTCGGGTGGTGCTGGTGGCTTCGAGAATTTTTCCCATCGCTCGGGTGGGCAAAGCGGCTTCTCGGCGGAAGATCTCTTCTCTGACCTTTTCACGAGCTTTGGCGGTGGCCGGGGGCAGGGGCGAGCGCAGAGGGGGCAGGCGCCCGCCGGCGAGGATGTGGCGATAGATGTGTCCCTTCCCTTCGTCGAATGGGCACGCGGGACGAAAACGCGGGTGGTGCTGCCGACGGGCAAGGAACTCGAAGTTTCGATCCCGGCCGCGCTACCCGAGGGAAAATCCGTCCGCTTGAAAGGTCAGGGGCTTGCTTCGGTTTATGGTGGTGCGCCCGGCGATGCGCTGGTGAGCGTGCGCGTGGAACCGCATCCCCAGTTTCGGGCGGACGGGCAGAATGTCCGCGTCGAGGTGCCGGTTACGCTTTATGAGGCTGTGCTGGGCGGCAAGGTCCGCGTGCCGACGCTGGATGGTACTGTCGATCTGAACGTGCCGCGTCATTTCTCGGGAAACCGCACATTGCGGCTGAAGGGGAAGGGTCTTGCCGGCAAGACCGGGCTGGCGGGCGATCTTCTGGTGTCGCTCCGGATCGTGCTGCCACGGCATCAGGATACGGAACTTGAGGCCTTCGCCGAAAAGATGCGCGAAACGGCGCCCTACGACCCTCGCAGCAATGGTTAATCACAGGTGCTTGAAGCCTCTTCGCACCCATGCGATACGACCCACCCGACCCCCTATTTCCCGGAAGAGCTATGCGTGACGTCCAGGGCCTGATGGCCGGCAAAAAAGGCTTGGTTCTCGGCCTCGCGAACAATCGCTCGATCGCTTGGGGCATCGCCAAGGCGTGTGCCGATCAGGGTGCCGATATCGGCCTGACCTGGCAGGGAGATGCGCTTAAGAAGCGCGTGGAACCGCTGGCGCAGGAAATCGGCGCGACCCTGATGGGTCATTGCGACGTTACCGACCCGGCAACGATCGACGCGGTGTTCGCGGAAGTGGAGGCTCGTTGGGGGCGCCTCGACTTCGTGGTTCACGCCATCGCCTTTTCGGACAAGGACGAGCTGACCGGGCGTTACGTCGATACGACGGCTGCCAATTTCACCAAGACGCTCGACATCTCCTGCTATTCGTTCACGGCCATCGCACAACGCGCCGAGAAGCTGATGGACAAGGGCGGATCGCTGCTGACGCTTACCTATTACGGCGCCGAGAAGTGGATGCCCCATTACAATGTTATGGGCGTCGCCAAGGCAGCGCTGGAGGCCAGCGTCCGTTATCTCGCGGCCGACCTCGGTGAAAAGAACATCCGCGTCAATGCCATCTCGGCCGGCCCCATCAAGACGCTGGCGGCTTCGGGCATCGGCGATTTCCGCTACATCCTCAAATGGAACGAGCTGAACGCGCCCCTGCGCCGCACCACGACGATCGAGGAAGTTGGCGATGCGGCCCTCTATTTCCTGTCCGATCTCGGACGTGGCGTGACGGGCGAGATCCATCACGTCGATAGCGGCTATCACATCGTCGGCATGAAGAACCCGAACGCCCCCGACATCAGCGTCGTTTGAGGCTGCCATGGCCCGCTTTCCCATCTGCGTCGTCCGTCACGGCCAGACGGATTGGAACGCTGCGGGCCGTTTGCAGGGGCAGAAGGACATCCCCATCAATGGTCGCGGCCGTGCGCAGGCCGAGGCTGTCGGACGTTTCCTGAAAAAGCAGCGTCCGGACGTGCTTGGCTTCGACTTCGTCGCCAGTCCTCTCGGCCGAACGCGGGAGACGATGGAGATCATGCGCCGCGCCATGGACCTCCCGACATCCGGCTACCGCATGGACTCCCGTCTGATGGAGCTGACGTTCGGCAATTGGGCCGGCTTCACCTGGCCCGAGGTTCGTGTGCACGACCCCGCCGGCGCCGCTGCCCGCGAAGCCGGGAAATGGGCGTTTGTGCCTCCCTCGGGCGAAAGTTATGAAATGCTGTCAGCCCGCGTGCGAACCTGGCTGGGCGAGCTTCGGCAGCCGACGCTCGCGGTGACGCATGGCGGCGTGGCCCGTGTTCTGCTCGGCCTGCTGACGGGCATGCCGAATTTCGACCTGCCCAATCAGGACATCATTCAGGGGCGCGCTCTCATGTTCGAGGACGGCAAGGCCCAATGGCTCTGATAGGACTGCAAGCAAAGGACGTTTCTCGTGATCACCAGAGTGTACCGTTTCCCAGCGGCCATTGCCCTTATTGCCGCTGCTGCATGCACAAGTGCGCGTGCTGAGGAATTGGTGATCGAAGGCGTTGGCATCAGCCGTGACATTGCCTGCAACGGCGGCGACGTCGGGATCTATGGGTCGGAGAACGATATCCGCCTGACGGGCGCATGCGGCCACATCTTCGTTGAGGGAAACGCCCATAAGCTTCGTTTCGAGAAGGCGGTCGATCTGGCCGTCAACGGTCTTCGGCACAAGGTCGTCGGCGGTGAAACGGCCAAGCTATCCGTCGATGCCACCGAGAACGAGGTCGAAACCGTCGTGCGTTCGGCCGACGGCGCAGTCGTCGAAGTGGCGGGAGCGCAAAATCGGGTCAAGCTGACCTTTGCCGGTGCATCCACTCTCGATGTTCATGGCATCGAGCACAACGTGACATATTCCGTGACAGCCGGTGCGCCGCCACCGAAGATCTCATCGGGCGGCGCGCTTCATCAGATCACCAGGAATTAAGGCTCGCAAACGCGGACGCCATTCTGCGTGTCAGCGAGCCAGAAGCCCGACAATCTCGACATGGCTCGAATGCCGGAACTGGTCCACCGGCGTCACGGTCTCCAGCTTGAAGCCGCTGTCGATCAGGATGCGCACATCACGCGCGAAACTTTGGGCATTGCACGACACCGCCACGACACGCTTGACCACGGATTTTGCGATTTCATGGGCTTGATGTTCAGCGCCCGCGCGGGGCGGGTCGAACACCACGGCATCGAAATTTTTCAATTCCGCAGCCATCATGGGCCTTCTGAACAAATCGCGCGCCTCGCTCTCGATCTTCTTCAGGCCCGGTGTGCGCCGCCAGGCGCGGTCGAGCGCTGCAAGCGCCGGGCGGTCCTGTTCCGCTGCGCGCACTTCGGCCTTCTCGGCAAGGCGAAGCGCGAATGTGCCTGACCCGCTGAACAGATCGGCCACCCGTTTCACTCCTTCGACGCCCTCAAGCACAAGGCCAGCCAGTGCCTCTTCTCCGAGCAAGGTCGCTTGCAGGAAGCCGCCGGGCGGGAGGACGACTTCCGCTTTGCCGAACCGCACCATCGGCGGCCGCAACTCAATCACGACATCGCCGTGAAGTGAGAGCCGGGCAAGATCGAACCGCCCGGCCAGTTCGCCCAGGCCCAGCCTGAGCTTGTCGGGCACTTTGCCCACGCCGCGCAGATCGACGTCCAGCCCGGCCTCGGTGACCGTCAGCACCGCATCGATCGGAGCCTTGGTCGCGCCGAGATGCCGTGCCAGTGCCCGCACCGGCTCTGCTGCGTTCTGCAGCGCGGGCACCAGAATGGGGCAGGAATGGTCGGCCAGATCAACGATGCGGTGGGAGCGCGCCTCGGCGAAGCCGACGCGCAGCACCCTGTCGTCACTCCTGCGGGCGTGCACGGTTGCCCGTCGGCGTCCGGCTCCGTGGGCGTCCACGCAAGGTTGGACCTTGGTTTCGATGCCGGCTGCGCGAAGCGCGGCAATGACAGTCTCGCGCTTGGCCGCGAGCTGCTCTGCAACGGGAACGTCTTGCCCCGCGCACCCGCCACACACCGGCGCGCCCTGAGATTCAGCCATAATGATCAATCACTCTTTGCGGGCAGGGACGTGTACTTTTTCAGAGCATTTCGAGGGGCCGCTTGCGCGTCGGCGCCGGAAACGCCCGGTCCAACGCCGCCAGATCGTCCGCATCCAGGATCAGGTTCGCGGCTGCGCGATTGGCCCGCACATGCTCGAGCGATGATGCTTTCGGGATCGCGATGACGTCCGGCCTGCGAAGCAGCCAGGCGAGTGCGACCTGGAAAGGGCTTACACCATATTTCACGCCGATCTCGGAGAGAGGGCCTTGCACGGGAAGGCGGCCCTGCTCGATCGGGCTGTAGGCCATGATCGGGATTTCGGTCTTCTGCTGAAATGGCAGGAGATCGAAGTCGGGTCCTCGGCGGGTCAGATTGTAGAGCACCTGATTGACGGCGCAGGCTTCGCCGCCCACGACATCGAGCAATTCTTCCATATCGTCGGTGTCGAAATTGCTGACGCCCCAATGGCGGATTTTTCCGGCCTCCTGAAGCTCCTCAAAGGCGCGCACGGTCTCCTCAAGGGGAACGCCGCCCCGCCAATGCAGGAGATATAGATCGATCCTGTCCGTCTTCATACGCTTCAGGCTGCGCTCGCAGGCGGCCTGGACACCGGCAAAGCTGGCATTGTGCGGATAAACCTTGCTGACCAGGAAGACGTCATCGCGAAGACCGTCCAATGCTTCGCCAAGCATGAGTTCGGCCCCGCCATCTCCGTACATCTCGGCCGTGTCGACAAGCGTCATGCCAAGCTCTATGCCGAGACGGATGGCGGCGACTTCGTCGGCCTGCCGGTCGGACCGCTCGCCCATGAACCACGTGCCCTGGCCGAGAGCCGGAACCTTTTCCCCTCCAGGAAGAACGACGTGCCGATCCATGTGCTTTCCTCCGCAACAATGAGCATCGCGTTGAACCATTGGCGCACCGCCGTCGCAAGAGCCGCGGCCGGGTCTTTCGGAGAGGCCGGTGAATAATCGATTTCGCGCCTCCGATTATGAGCCTTATGCCAGAACCGCGATTTGGTCGCGCCGTCTGGGCTGCTTTTCCGTCGCGGTCGCAATCGTCGCGGTGTTCGCGCAGCGTTCGGATCGTCTGGAGCCGGTCGCCAGCGTCGCGTCGTTGGGAGCCGCCGGACTTCTGGCCGTGCTGGCCATCGTGCTGTCCCTTGCCGCCTTTGCAGTCATCTGGTGGCGAGGCGTGCGAGGGGGAGGGGCGGCAATAATAGGTGCGCTTGCAGGCCTGGTCGTTTTGGCAGCGCCGGTCGGCTACGCGACGATGTTTTGGCGGCTTCCGGCGATCTCTGATATTGCGACCGACCCTGCCAGCCCGCCGGCCTTCCTGCGAAGCGCCGGAGAACGGACGGCGCAGGACAACCCTGCCGATTATCCCGTACAATCCGCTGCCGTCCAGACGGAGGCCTATCCCGACATCGCGCCGCTCCAGATCGCCACTCCACCCGAGGAGGTCTTCTCCGTGGCGCGGGAACTGGTCGGCACGCGTGGCTGGCGCGTTCTGGGCACGGATATGGATGGCGCGGTTTGGCGAATCGAAGCGGTGGCGACGACACCGGTGCTGCGTTTGCCGCAGGACGTGTCGATCGAGATAAGGCCGGCAACTGGCGGAGCGCGAATCGATGTTCGTAGCGCGCTGCGCTGGGGGCAGCGAGATTTCGGCAGCAATGCACGGCTTATCCGGCGCTTCGTGACGGATCTGGCCGCAGCCTTGAACTAGGTGAGCCGATAGCGGAGGGATGCTCCCTCCGGGAAGATCTCCACGAGCCCCTCATCACGCAATTCCTCGATGTGGGCGAGGATGGACAGCCGCGCCGCCTCGGTGAGCGGGGGCGCCAGATTCGGATAAAGAGCGACACGGATGTCGTCGACGCCGGCTGGCGCCGTGCGGAGTACGCCCACGATCTGCCGTTCGCGATCGTGCCTGTGGCCGAGAAGAGCCGCGACATAGGGCTTTGCGTCGGCGATGCTGGCGCCATGGGCGGGGTAATAGGTCGTCTCGTCCCGTTCCAGCAGGAGGCGCAGCGACGCTTTGTAGGCGCGCATTTTTCCTTCGGGCGGCAGGACAACGCTCGTCGACCACGCCATCACGTGATCGCCGCAGAAGAGGGCATTTTCCCCGCGCAGGGCGAAGGCGAGATGCTCCGGGGTGTGGCCGGGCGTGGCGACGGTTTCCAGCGTCCAGCCATCGCCTTCGACGAGATCGCCATGATCCAGGGTGAGTGCGGGGGCATAGGCGGCCTCATCGACACCGGCCCGTTTCGCAGCGCAGCCGACGATGATCGCGCCGGTGGCCTGGCGCAGTGCATCCACGCCGTCGATGTGATCGCGGTGGGTGTGGGTGACGACGATGTGGCTGATGGTTTCCCCCGCCGTGGCGGCAAGAAGCGCGGTGAGGTGATCCCCATCGTCCGGCCCCGGGTCGATGATCGCGACGCGGCCGCGGCCCACGATGTGGGTAACGGTGCCGGTGAACGTCATCGGGCCGGGATTGTTGGCCACCACGCGCCGCACAAGCGGCGACAGGACTATGGCCTGGCCGTAGGGGCCGGGATGCGAACGATCGAAGGAGAGTTTCTCCACCATCGCGCATTGCTAGCACAGCAAGGCGATGAATGGGCGGGAATGGCTGGTCGGAGTGGCAGGATTTGAACCTGCGACCCCCACGTCCCGAACGTGGTGCGCTACCAGGCTGCGCTACACTCCGACACCAGCGGGGCGGGGTATAGAGCCCGAAATCGCGGGCCGCAACCGAAACATCATGTTTGCCAACCGATTTCTCATTTCTTGAAGGGCCACGGGCCTGTGCTGGGCCCATCTGACGCGTTTTTCTCGCGTGATCGGTTTCCCCGGATCGCGATTCGCGCTAGCGCACAGCAACACCAACCGAGCGGAGCCAGAGCATGTCCCTGCCAAACACGATGACAGCAATCGAGATCGTTTCGCCCGGCGGCCCGGAAGTGCTGACGCCCACGAAGCGGCCGGTTCCCGCGCCGGGCGCCGGTGAACTACTCATCGAAGTGCATGCGGCGGGCATCAACCGTCCCGACGTGCTGCAGCGGCTCGGCAAGTATGAGCCGCCGGCCGGCACGACCGATATCCCAGGGCTCGAGGTGGCCGGGATCGTGGCCGCCACGGGTGATGACGCCAGCGACTTCAAGGTCGGCGACCGGGTGTGTGCGCTGCTCGCGGGTGGAGGCTACGCGGAATATGCCGTGGTGCCCGCAGCGCAGGTGCTTCCGCTTCCCAGCGGCTTCTCCTTTGCCGAGGGCGCGGCCCTGCCCGAGACCTTCTTTACGGTTTGGAGCAATGTGTTCGACCGCGGCGCATTGAAGAAGGGCGAGACCTTCCTCGTCCACGGGGGTTCGTCGGGCATCGGAATGACGGCCATCCCGCTCGCCAAAGCCTTTGGCGCGAACGTCTTCACCACGGCGGGCAGCGCCGAAAAATGTGCGGCATGCGAGCATGCGGGAGCAGACCGGGCGATCAATTACAAGGAAGAGGATTTCGTCGAAGTCATCAAGGCCGAGACCGGGGGCCGCGGTGTCGATGTGGTGCTCGACATGGTCGGCGGCGATTACATCGCCCGTACTCTGTCCGTTATGGCACAGGACGGCCGCCACGTTTCGATCGCCTTCCTGCAGAGTCCCAAGGTCAGCCTGAACTTCTTCCCCGTGATGATGAAGCGCCTCGTTCTGACGGGCTCGACCCTGAGATCCCGCCCGGTGGAAGACAAGGCCGCCATCGCCGCAAAACTGCGTGATCAGGTTTGGCCGCTGCTTGAGACGCGGACGGTAAGCCCGGTCATCTACAAGGAATTTCCGCTGGATCAGGCCGCCGATGCGCACGCGCTGATGGAGTCCAGCCAGCACATCGGCAAGATCGTTCTTCACGTGAAAAGCTAGGGGCCTCGGCACGGCGCAAGGGGCGGCGCGAACCGGACAATGCCGCCCTTGTTTTTACCTTCGACTAAAGGCTAACGCGCTGTTGCCATAAGTTTGGCATCCCGTATACTTCTCCCGTCGCCCGGCATCCGGGCAGATATCGACGAAGCCGTTCCGCGCTCGACGCACAAAAAAAGCGGCAGACGTCTGGGAGAGAAACAAAATGATTTCATTTAACGGGCTTTTTGCGCGTGGGCTGACGGCTGCGTGCGTCGCTGGATTTGCCATGGCTCCTCTTTCGGCGTCTGCCTGGGAGCCCACAAAGACCGTCGAATTCATCGTTCCGGCAGGAACGGGCGGCGGTGCGGACCAGATGGCCCGCATGCTGCAGGGCGTGATTCAGAAACATAATCTGATGCCGCAGCCGCTGGTGGTCATCAACAAGTCCGGCGGCGCGGGTGCCGAGGGCTTCCTCGATGCCAAGGGGTCGAACCGCAACCCCCACAAGATCATCATCACCCTGTCGAACCTCTTCACGACGCCGCTCGCGACGGGCATTCCGTTC
The DNA here is from genome assembly GCF_052542005.1 of Terrihabitans aquatilis. NCBI lineage: Bacteria > Pseudomonadati > Pseudomonadota > Alphaproteobacteria > Hyphomicrobiales > Terrihabitans > Terrihabitans aquatilis. The sequence goes on from NZ_JBOCUO010000003.1 coordinate 820,415, forward strand.
AAGTGGGAAGACCTCACGCCGGTTGCGATGTTGGCGCTCGATGAATTCGTGCTGTGGGTCAATGCCGAGAGCCCATACAAGACGGCCGCGGACTATCTCTCCGCGCTCAAGGCCGGCGCGAACAATGAGTTCAAGATGGCTGGTACCGGCTCCAAGCAGGAAGACCAGATCATCACGGCAGCCATCGAGCAGGTGACCGGCCACAAGATCACCTACGTGCCCTATAAGGGCGGTGGCGACGTGGCGGCACAGCTCGTCGGCGGCCATGTCACATCTTCCGTGAACAATCCGATCGAGGCCGTGGCGCACTGGCGCGCCGGAAAGCTGCGCCCCCTGTGCGTCTTCGACGACCAGACCATGCCCTACACCGAAAAGGTGACGGAGACGCAGGGCTGGGCAGACATCCCGACCTGCAAGTCGCAGGGGCTGGACGTCGATTATCTGATGCTTCGCGGCATCTTCATGCCCCCGGGCGTGACCGACGAGCAGAAGCAGTACTTCGTCGACCTCTTCAACAAGGTTCGTGAAACGCCCGAATGGAAGGACTTCATGTCCAAGGGTGCGTTCAACACCACGTTCCTGACGGGCGACGACTTCAAGAAATGGCTCACGGAAGCCTCTGAACGCCACCAGGATCTGATGACCAAGGCCGGCTTCACAAAGAGCTGATCCGGTCTGCGCACCCCGACCCAAAATCGGGGTGCGGTTTACCTGATGAAACCGGCCCACGAAGAGCCGGCGTCGATAAACGATCTTTTGAGGGGCGGAAACATGTCACATGAATCGGCCGGCGATCCCGGCCAATACACAGTCTCGACCCGCGCCGTGGACGCGGTGGTCGCAGGCCTCTTTGTCCTCGTAGGCGCGGTCGTGATGTGGGATTCCGTGCGGGTTGGCGCCGCATGGGCGTCCGACGGACCCGAGGCCGGATATTTCCCATTCTATATCGGGCTGATCATGCTGATCTCCAGCGGGATCACGATGGTGATGTCGATCATCTCCAAGAGTCCCGACCTGAACACCTTCGTCGAACGCAGCCAGCTCTCGTCCGTGCTGCGGGTGTTCATCCCCACCGCTGTCTATGTCGCGCTGATCCCGTTTCTCGGCATCTACGTGGCCTCGGCCATTTTCATCGCGTTCTTCATGGCGTGGATCGGCAAATACAACCCGATGATCATCGCGCCTGTCGCGATCGGCGTGCCGGCCTTCCTGTTCATGATGTTCGAGGTCTGGTTCCTGGTGCCGTTGCCGAAGGGACCGATCGAAGCCGCGTTGGGCTTCTGAGTTCTCCGACGAACCCAGGCCGCCGGAATATTGGCCGGCGGCCTCGCGATAATAAGAAAAATTGACGGCGGGAGCCAATGAGCCCTGCCGCGGGAGGGGACCGTGGACGCATTTATGTCATTGATTGGGGGGTTCGGCGTGCTCGCCGATCCCTGGAATATTTTCTACATGTTCCTGGGCGTGACCCTGGGCGTTCTCATCGGCGTTCTGCCGGGCCTCGGCGGGGCCAACGGCGTGGCCATTCTGCTGCCTTTGACCTTCGCCATGTCGCCCGTGTCGGCGATCATCATGCTCTCCTCCATCTACTGGGGAGCCTTGTTCGGCGGCGCCATCACATCGGTCCTGTTCAACATTCCGGGCGAACCCTGGTCGGTTGCGACCACCTTTGACGGCCACCCGATGGCGCAGAAAGGGCAGGCGGGTCAGGCGTTGACGGCCGCTTTCACTTCGTCCTTCTTCGGCGGTACGGTGGCGGTGCTTCTGCTGACCTTCCTGGCGCCGGTGATTGCCGATTTCGCGTTGGAATTCGGTCCGGCTGAATTCTTTGCGGTGTATCTTCTGACGTTCTGCTCCTTCGTGGGCATGGGCAAGGAATCGCCATTCAAGGTTTTGTCCGCCATGATGCTCGGCTTCGCGCTGGCAGCTGTGGGCCTCGATACCGTGACCGGGCAGTTGCGCCTGACCTTCGGGTCCATGGAATTGCTGCGCGGCTTCGACTTCCTGATCGCGGTTATCGGCCTGTTCGGCGTCGGTGAAATCCTGCTGACGATCGAGGAAGGCCTCGCTTTCCGCGGCAAGTCGGCGAAGATCTCGCCCACGGTGGTGTGGCAAACTTGGAAGACGCTGCCGAAATATTGGGTCACGGCGATCCGTGGCAGCGTCGTCGGCTGCTGGATGGGCATCACGCCCGGTGGCGCGACCCCGGCCTCGTTCATGAGCTATGGCCTTGCCAAGCGCATGTCGAAGCGCGGCCGGTTCTTCGGAACGGGTGAACTGGAAGGTGTGGTGGCACCGGAATGCGCGGCCCATGCGGCCGGCACGTCGGCGCTGCTTCCGATGCTGACGCTCGGCATTCCCGGTTCGCCGACGGCGGCCGTGATGCTCGGCGGCCTTCTCATCTGGGGCCTTCAGCCGGGACCGCTCCTGTTCGTGGAGCAGCCGGATTTCGTGTGGGGCCTCATCGCCTCCATCTATCTCGGTAATCTGGCCGGCCTTCTGGTCGTCCTCACAACGGTTCCGATCTTCGCCTCGATCCTGCGCATCCCGTTCTCGATCATCGCTCCGGTCATTCTCGTGATCTGCGCGGTGGGCGCCTACACGGTGCACAATGCCGTCGGCGATATCGCGGTGATGCTGGTGTTCGGCGTGCTTGGCTATGTGTTCAAGAAGCTGAACTATCCGCTGGCTCCGCTGGTGCTGGCGCTGGTTCTCGGTGACATGGCGGAGAGCGCGTTCCGGCAGGCGATGCTGGTGTCGCAGGGCGACGTGAGCGTGTTCTGGTCGAATTGGCTGGTCGGCGGTCTCGTGAGCTTTGCTCTGCTCATGCTTTTCTGGCCGCTTCTGTCGGCTCTGATCGACAAGATCCGGAATAAGCCTGAGGAAGCACCCGAACCGGGAACTGTTGGCTGACCGCCTCAACACATAGAGAGCCGGATGCGGTGGCCCGCATCCGGCTTTTTCGTTTCAGGGACTGGCCGAATGAGACTGCAATTCTTCCAGACGAAGCGCGATGAAATCGCGGATCGAGATGACGCCCATCAATTGATGCTCCTCGAGCACCGGCAGATGGCGCACATGATGCTGGTCCATGAGGTTCAACACATGGGCCAGACTGTCCTTCGGCGTGCAGTGGATGACCCGCCGGGACATCAATTCGCCGATCGGTTTCTTGAGGATCGACGGGCCCTGCAGGGCGATGGCATGCAGGAGGTCGCGCTCCGAAAACATGCCCACGACGGTATCGGCTTCGTTCCCGACGCTGTCCTTGACGACCAGCGCGCCGATGTTTTCGCGGCTGAGGAGACGGACGGCCGTTTCGACGGGTTCGTCCATCTTTACGCTGAGGATGCGAGGGCCTTTTCTACACAGAAGATCCGCGACGTTCATGACGCTCCTCCATTGGCGTTCGTCAGACTCCTCGGTAAGGGCAGGGGTGTCAACGCACGGGTGCGCCAACCTCAAACGGGCCCGCCATCGCGTCTTGAAAACGTC
>NZ_JBOCUO010000004.1:0-75984 GCF_052542005.1 Terrihabitans aquatilis
GCAACAATCGCTGCCGAAACTTGCCTCACACTTATAGACCAGAGGACCGAAATTGCTTCCTAGGTTTCCCCGGAAGTTTTGGCCCTCGCAGCCTGTCAGTGAAAGTCACCGTCGAGGGCCGCTTCAGCGCCGCCCCGTCTGGTGTGAGCGGTTTATAGCCCCGCCCTTCTTCCGGTGTCAACACGCTTTTCAAAAAACATGACGTGGCGACGACATTTCCGGATTTGCGCTCTGACAGGCGCTGTCATCCGGCTGTGAAAAGCCGGCATCGAAAGGGTTAACGTGGCCGATGCGGCATGGTTCCGCCGCCGGTCGAATTTTCCGGAAATCACCTTCGCCCGACCGGCTCCCATAGCCATGTCTCATCCACAGATGGCGGCGACGCGGTCATTTTCCGGCGCAGCCCCATTGAGGCCACATTAATTTTAGCTAGTCTGGCCGTCCGTACCGGCCGACCGCTATCTGTTCTGCATCCCTTGAAGGAGACGCCGTTTTTGCTGACTCGCGCGCCCAGATACGGTCTTTCCCGCGCGCAGACGTTGGATCTCGGCCACGAACCGCCCCTTTTGATCGACGGCGATTCCGGGGGGCCGGGCGGCAGCCGGCAGGTCAATCTGCGTTGGCTGGCCGGCACCACGCTTGCGGGCGCATTGGGCACGGCGCTTCTCGGCGCGGCGATCTTCGCGTCCATGGACGGCAGCTACCGTCTGGCCGAAGCTCCCGGCGCCTTCGTGCAATGGGATGCCTATGGGGTGCATCCCCGCAGCTCCAACGCCACTCGCAAGAGCGACCGTATCGAGGCCGCGCGCGATGTCGACGAGACCCGCCAGGTCATGCGGGTCTCCACCACCACACGGCAGGGCGAGCGCGAACTGGTCCGCACCCGTTCGGTGACACGGATCAGCACCTCCCTCCTCACCAGCGGCGTGGACACGCAGAACATTCCCGCCTTCAACCCGGCGGCGATTCTGTCCGGCGGCGGCGGCGATGATGATTCCGGCGGCTCCGATCAGGGCCCGGGCGAGGTCGGCGACATTTCCTATGTGGTCCGCAGCCTCGTGGGCATGGATCTGGCGTCGGCTCCCGGTCCCTCCATCCCGCTCGAGCAGGTGGTGGCGGCCGTCCGGGATGCCGGAGCCATCGAAGCGGTCCGCAGCACCGACCTTCAGCACATGGCCTCGATCGGCGAACCCCAGGCCGCATCGGCCGCGGCCGTGATGGCCCTGCCCAACATGACCGTCATCGCCAAGAAGCCGGCCAGCGCCGCCAGCGAGAACGACCAGGAACGCGTGATCGTCGTCCGCAAGGGTGATCGGCTCGAGCAGATTCTTCTGCAGCAGGGCGCGCGGCCCGGCGATGCCCGGCAGATCGCCGAGGCGTTCGGCGCCCAGTCCGGCTATGGCACCGCGGGGCTGGACGAGGGGCAGACCGTGCGCATCCTGATGGGTGCCAGCCCGTCCGGGCCCCAGCCTGTCCGCATCATCGTCGGGTCCGAGATCAGCCAGTCCGTCGTCGCCCTGTCCGACACCGGCGGCTACGTTTCGGTGGCCGAGGCGCCGGAAATCGCCGAGGAAGGCGACGAGCCCGAGATCGCCGAGCGTCCGAGCGGCGGCGGCGCCACCAAGCTCAGCCTTTACGAGAGCCTCTACGCAACGGCGCTCGCGAAATCGGTTCCCGAGCCGGTGGTCAAGGAAATGATCCGGATTTTCGGCAACGACGCCGATTTCCAGCGGCGGGCCGGCACCGCCGATTCGTTCGAGGTGCTGTTCACCAGCGACGAGAACGGCGCCGTGGACGGCACGCCCGAAGTCCTGTTCGCCCTGCTGAAGGACGGCGGCGAGACGCGGCGTTATTACCGCTTCCAGCTGCCCGGAGATGGCGGCACCGATTATTTCGACGAGAACGGCCGCTCGGCGCGCAAATTCCTCATGCGCAAGCCGGTTGCCCAGGCCGTCATGCGTTCCGGCTTCGGCATGCGCCGCCATCCCATCATCGGCATCTCCAAGATGCACACGGGCGTGGATTGGGCCGCCCCGCGCGGCACCGCCATCTATGCGGCCGGCAACGGCATCGTGGACAAGGCCGGGCGGACGAGCGGCTACGGCAATCAGGTGCGGATCCAGCACAGCAACGGCTACGAGACCACCTATAACCACATGAACGGCTTCGCGCGGGGCATCAAGCCGGGCGTGCGGGTGCGGCAGGGCCAGCTCATCGGCTATGTCGGCTCCACCGGCCTGTCGACCGGGCCTCATCTCCATTACGAGGTTCTGGTCAACGGCCGCTTCGTCAATCCCATGCGCATCAAGGTGCCGCGCGGGCAGGAGCTCGACGGCACGGCGCTGGCCGAATTCCGCCGCGAGCGCGCCCGCATCGACGGCCTGATGGGTCACTCGGCCACGAGCGCGGCACAGCTCAACACGGATGCGGCCGAAGGCGGCTAGCGTTCAGTGCGGATCGACCGCTACACGCCGCGCCTGTTGCCCCAGATCAGAACGTGCAGCTGGGGCAGGATGCGGGGTGTGAACCACGCATCGGCGGCGATCTTGTCGATCAGCCAGCGCATGCGGTCCATCACGCCCTCGATGTCGATCGGCGCGTCTTTCGCGGCGGCGGGCGGCGGCGTGTGGTTGCCGGGCTGGAGATAGAGCGCCAGCCCGCCATGACGGGCCGAAACCCGGCGTGCGAAAGCATAATCGGCGTCATCGAACACCACGATCTTCAGCGCGATCTGCGGCCCGGCTCCCGCGCTCGCAATGCACGCATCCAGCGCCGCCCAATCCGTTTCCATGCCGCTCGACGGCGGCTTCGGGCTCAGCACCAGAACGTCGAGTTCACGAAACCAGTCGCGCGCCAGCGAGCCTTGGGTTTCCAGCGCGAACCGATAGCCGCGCGGCTTGCCCAGCGCCATCAGATCGCCCAAAGGCTGGATCGCCGGATTGCCGCCGGACAAGGACACCATCAGCGGCGTGTCGACCGACAAAGCCCGCACCTTGTCCCACACCGCGTCGGTACTCATCGGCGTCCACTCGTGGCGGTATTCGGCATCGACGGCGTGCAGGCTGTCGCACCACGAGCAGCGATAATCGCAGCCACCCGTGCGCACAAAGACCGTCGGCAGGCCGATCAGCGGCCCCTCGCCCTGGATGGTCGGCCCGAAGATCTCCGCCACTCTTATGCGCGCATCGGATCGGCCGTCATTCATGGCCGGTATTCGGCCCAGGTCTTGGGCGTTTCGCTGACGCGGACGCACGAGGTCTCGGGCAGCCGCGCCCGGCACCATTCGAAGAAATGCCGGGCCAGCCATTCCGCCGTCACCGCATCGTGGCCGAACACCTCGTTCAGGTGGCGGTGATCGAGCACATCGTCGACGTAGCGCTTGAACACCGCGAGCTCGTGATAGTCTCGCACGAAGCCGTTCTCATCGAGCCCATCCGCCGCAAGCTCCACCTCGACGATGTAATTGTGGCCGTGCAGCCGTGCGCACGGGTGGTCATCGGCCAGCCGCGAGAGCTGGTGCGAGGCGGAAAAGTGGAATTGCTTGGTGATCCGGAACATCAGCCGGCCCTCTGCGCGACGGCATCGCGCCAGAAATCCGGGTCTTCATATTCGGTGGGATCAGGCACGCCCGCGAGATCGAAAGCCTCGCGGCGTTCCACGCAGGTACCGCAGCGCCCGCAATGGTGCTCGCCGCCCTTGTAGCACGACCATGTCGCCGCGAACGGGGTGCCGTGGCGCGCGCCGTCCGCCACGATGTCCGCCTTCGACGCATTCACGTAAGGCGCGTGCAACGCCACCTTCGCATAGCCGTCGAGCGCCTCGTCCTGCATGGCCTGAAAGGCCCGGATGAAGCCGGGGCGGCAATCGGGATAGATGAAATGATCGCCGCCGTGCACGGCTGTCGCCACCGCATCGCCGTTCTGCGCCGCCGCCACGCCGAACGCGATCGCCAGCATGATGGCGTTGCGGTTCGGCACCACGGTGATGCGCATCGTGTCTTCGGCATAATGGCCGTCCGGCACATCGATTGCGTCGGTCAGGGCCGAACCGGTCAACGCCGCGCCGACGCCGCGAATGTCGATGACGTGATGCCCGACCCCCAGCCGCTCGGCACAGGCACGGGCAAAATCGAGTTCCTTCCTGTGGCGCTGGCCGTAATCGAAGGAAATGAGACCGGCGAGCTGGTTCTCGGCCGCGACCCTGTGGGCAAGCGAAACCGAGTCCAATCCGCCGGAGCAGATGACGAAAATACGCACAGAACGGGTGTCCTTGTTTTTACCGGGTAGGCTGCGACCGGAGATTGCTCTGCCTTCCACCTACCCGATGCGGACCCGCTTGTGAACCGATCCTCTCGGCTAGGGCTCGCGCACCGGCCGGGGCGAATGGCGCGGGCTGCGCATCTCGCCGCGCTGCGTGGCCAGCCCGAATTCGAAGCTGTCGGCAATCTGCCGCGCCCGCTGCAGAAAGGCCTCCGCGATCGGCGGCGCGAACAGATCGCGCGTCGTCTGTTCGAACAAGGCCAGCCAGCGGTCGAAATGCCGGTCTTCGATGGGAAGAGTCAGGTGCGCGCGCATCGGCCGACCCTGATAACGGCGGCTCCTCAGCATGATGGACGACCAGAAATCGCAAAGCGTCGCAAGGTGGTGGTCCCAATCCTCTACCTTGGCCGCGAAGACGGGCCCGATCAGCTCGTCCCGTCGCACCCGGTCATAGAAGGTGTGGACGAGGCGGGTGATGTCCGCCTCGTCCAGATGCAGCTCCGCGCCGCCGGTGTCGCTCATGTCCTACCCCCCCCCCCGTTCGTGAGGCGCGGGCGGTTCAGTGAACCGTCCGCAGCCGCTCGGCCGCGAAGCCGGTGCCGTCGTCGATGGCCAGCCGGTCGTCGGCTGCGATCATCCGCACATTCGAGCCGTCCTGCACCTCGCCGGCCAGGATGCCCTCGGCCAGTTCGTCCTGCACGTTCCGCTGGATCACCCGCTTCAATGGCCGCGCCCCATACACCGGGTCGTAGCCCTTGGCGGCCAGCCATTCGCGCGCCGTTTCGTCCAGTTCGAGTGTGATCTTGCGGTCGTCCAGAAGTCTTTGCAGCCGCGCAATCTGGATGTCGACGATCGCCGCCATCTGCGAGCGCTGCAGCCGGTGGAACAGCAGCACGTCGTCGATGCGGTTGAGGAATTCCGGACGGAACGCCTGCCGCACCACCGTCATCACCGGCTCGCGCACCGCCTCCACGTCCTCGCCGTCCGGCTGCGCCGCCAGATATTCCGAGCCCAGATTCGAGGTCATGACGATCAGCGTGTTGCGGAAATCGACCGTCCGCCCCTGCCCGTCCGTCAGCCGGCCGTCGTCCAGCACCTGCAGCAGCACGTTGAACACGTCCGGATGGGCCTTCTCGATCTCGTCGAACAGCACGACCTGATAGGGCCGCCGCCGCACCGCTTCCGTCAGCGACCCGCCCTCCTCGTAGCCGACATAGCCGGGAGGCGCGCCGATCAGCCGGGCCACGGAGTGCTTCTCCATGAACTCCGACATATCGAGCCGCACCATGGCCGTCTCGTCGTCGAACAGGAAGCTCGCCAGCGCCTTGGTCAGCTCCGTCTTGCCGACACCGGTCGGCCCGAGGAACAGGAACGAGCCGATCGGCCGGTTCGGATCCTGCAAACCGGCGCGCGCACGCCGCACGGCGGTCGAGACGGATTTCACCGCCTCCTCCTGGCCGATCACGCGGCGGCCCAGCTCCTGCTCCATGCGCAGCAGTTTGGCCCGCTCGCCTTCCAGCATGCGGTCGACCGGCACGCCGGTCCATCGCGAAACCACGCTCGCGATATGGTCGGGCGTCACCACCTCTTCCACGCTCGAACGGGCATCGCCGTCATCGTCGAGCCCGGCCACCTCGCGCTCCAGCTTCGGGATCACGCCATAGGCCAGCTCGCCCGCCTTCGCGAGATCGCCGCGCCGTTGCGCCTGCTCGAGATCGATGCGCGCCTGATCGAGTTCCGCTTTGATCTGCTGCGAACGGCCGAGGCGGTCCTTCTCACCCTGCCATTTCGTGGTCAGCGCGGCGGATTCCTCCTCCAGTCCGGCAAGCTCCGTCTCAAGCGCCGCAAGGCGGTCCTTCGAGGCGGCATCGGTCTCCTTGCGCAAGGCCTCGCGCTCGATCTTCAGCTGCATGATGCGGCGGTCGAGCTCGTCCAGCGCCTCGGGCTTGGAATCGATCTGCATGCGCAGCCGCGACGAGGCTTCGTCCACGAGGTCGATCGCCTTGTCCGGCAGGAAGCGGTCGGTGATGTAGCGGTTCGAGAGCGTCGCCGCTGCCACCAGCGCGCCGTCGGCGATGCGCACGCCGTGGTGCAGCTCGTACTTTTCCTTCAGCCCACGCAAGATGGAGATCGTGTCCTCCACATTCGGCTCCTGCACGAAGACGGGCTGGAAGCGCCGCGCCAGTGCCGCGTCCTTCTCCACATGCTTGCGGTATTCGTCGAGCGTGGTCGCGCCCACGCAATGCAGCTCGCCGCGCGCGAGAGCCGGCTTCAGCAGGTTCGAGGCGTCCATCGCGCCGTCGGTCTTTCCCGCACCGACCAGCTGGTGCATCTCGTCGATGAAGAGCACGATCTGCCCGGCCGCCGAGGTCACCTCGCCCAGCACGGCCTTCAGCCGCTCCTCGAACTCGCCGCGATATTTCGCGCCGGCGATGAGCGCGCCAAGGTCGAGCGCCAGCAATTTCTTGTCGCGCAGGCTTTCGGGCACGTCGCCGTTGACGATGCGCTGCGCCAGCCCTTCCACGATGGCGGTCTTGCCCACACCCGGTTCGCCGATAAGCACGGGATTGTTCTTGGTGCGCCGGGCCAGAACCTGGATCGTGCGGCGGATTTCCTCGTCACGGCCGATCACCGGGTCCACCTTGCCGTCGCGTGCCGCCTGGGTCAGGTCGCGGGCATAGCGCTTCAGGGCGTCATAGACGTTCTCGGCCGTCGCCGAATCGGCGGTGCGGCCCTTGCGCAGCTCTTCGACCACATTGTTCAGGTTCTGCGGTGTCACGCCGGCACGCGCCAAAGCCTTCCCGGCCTCGGTGTCCTTTTCCACGGCCAGCGCCAGCAGCAGACGCTCGACGGTTACGAAGGCATCGCCCGCCTTCTGCGCCGCATCCTCGGCGGCCTGGAACACACGCGCCGTGGACGACGCCATGTAGAGCTGGCCCGAGCCGCCCTCCACTTTCGGCAGCTTCTTCAGCGCGGCTTCGGTCTCGGCCAAGGCCTCGCGCGAGCGTCCACCCGCACGGTCGATCAGGCCCGCGGCCAACCCTTCCGGATCGTCCAGCAGCACCTTGAGCGCATGCTCGGGCAGAAATTGCTGATGGCCCTCGCGCAAAGCGAGGCTCTGGGCGGATTGCAGGAAGCCCCGCACGCGCTCGGTGTATTTCTCAACGTTCATCTTCGACCCTTCCCGCCGTCTTCATGAGACCGGCGTCCTTCGCATCCTCGTCGCAGAACCCCGGTTCCGGCGGTTCGTGCATGGCGCCTGTCGGCCGCCACGCCCTCAAGATAGTGTTGCTGTTGTGCAACAAAAGGGGTCATTTGCTCCGGATCCCCGATTTTGGGATACAGGCCCATGCCCAGCATCAGCATCGCCTCCCTTCACCGCTACCCCGTAAAAGGCCTGACCCCGGAGCGGCTCGACGAGGCCGCCCTCGTTCCGGGCCGGACCCTGCCGGCCGACCGCGCCTTCGCCGTCGAGAACGGCCCTTCCGGTTTCGATGCGGAGGCTCCCGCCTGGATGCCGAAGCTGAAATTCCTCTGCTGGATGAAGAACCCGAAGCTCGCCGCCCTGCGCTCGTCCTATGACGATGGCTCCGGCACGCTCACCGTCCGCAGCGAAACCGGCGAGATCGCCGGCGATCTCCGCACGGCGGATGGCCGCGCAGCCATCGAGACGTTCCTGTCCGACTTCATGGGCGAGGAACGGCGCGGACCTCTGCGCGTCCTGTCCGCCGAAAACCACAGTTTTTCGGACGTGGCGAAAAAAGTCGTCTCCTTCATCAACCTCGCCAGCGCGGACGATCTCGCCGCCCGTATCGGCGCGCCGGTCGATCCCCTGCGGTTTCGCGGCAATGTCCATGTCGCGGGGCTTGATCCCTGGGCCGAGGCACTGTGGCTCGGCCGCCGCTTCAGCATCGGCGAGGCCCGGTTCAAGGCGGTGAAAAAGATCCAGCGCTGCCTCGCCACCCATGTCGATCCGGATCGCGGGGTGCGCGATCTCGACATCATGGGCACGATCCGCAAAACACGCGGCGATCTCGATTGCGGCATGTACGTCGAAGTAACGGCGCCGGGCACGATCCGCCCGGGCGACGAGATCCGCTTCGATTAAAGGCCCAGTCTCCGCCGCAAAGGCTCCGCCTGTTCGGCGATCAGGGCGTCGATCTGCGCCTTCAGCGCATCATGGTCGGCACGCATCAGCCGGATCGCCAGCGGCCCGCCGGCGCGCTCGTCGGGGATCGCCGCCAGCCGCGCATCCCTGTCCTGTGGCACCAGCACGTCCAGCCGCGCCAGTTCGCCGATCAGCCGCAGCCGCGTCGTCGGCCACGTCCATCCGCCGGCCTGCCCGTGCAGCCATTCCGCCGCCTCGATACCGGTCAGATTGTTGCGCATGTCCTTGTAGGCCTCGCGCGACCAATCGGGATCATGCTTCACATGGCGCTCGATGCGCTCGTTGAACTCGCCGAGATGCACCACCGCCGCCGAGGCCCATTCCGGCCCCAGCACAGGCCGCAGGCTCGCATAGAATTCCGCCGAGGCATAAGCATGCTTGATGGCGTTGTGGGTGTGGCGCGGCAGGTTCGAACGGCGGATCTCGTAAGACGCGGCATAGGCGAACGCCTCATAGCCGAACGCCACGGCTCCCAGCGGCACGGCCAGCGCCAACACGATCAGAACCGCCGCCTTCAGAGCCCGCACGCCTGCCTCCCGCACATACAAAAAAGCGCGGCATCCATGTGCCGCGCTTTTCGATAAGCTTTCGTGTCACTCGCCGGGAGTGACCGCCGGTTCGGAGCTCGGGGCCAGATCCCCCTCGCCGCCATTCTCCCCGGCGCCGGCACGGCCGTAACGGCCATAACGGCGTCGGCGGCGCGGGCTCGCCCGCCCATCGCCATCCTCGTCACCAGCCTGCACCGGAGCCTCGGAAACGGCGACATCCTCATCGACCGGAGCCGGGGCGGGCGCCGAAACCGGCGCGGCCGCGATTTCCGCGGTTTCGATCGCGACCGGAACGGGCTCCGCCGTGTTCACCGGCTCGGGAGCCGGCGCCGGCTGACCGCCGCCTGTGATGAAGGCCGGCAATCCGAGATCGCCCTCCGCGCCTTCGTTCTGCGGCTGCGCATCGCGGCGCGGCCGCTCGCGATATTCGCGCGGCTCGCGCTCACGGCGCGGCCCACGTCCCTCGCGAGGCTCGCGCGCTTCGCGGGGTTCCCGATTCTCACGGGGCTCGCGATTGTCGCGGCCTTCGCCACGATAGCCGCCCTCGCGCGGCTCCCGGTTTTCGCGCGGCTCGCGGCCTTCGCCCCGAAAATTGCCGTCCCGGAACTCGCGGTTTTCACGCGGCGCGTATTCGCGGTTGCCGTCACGGCCGTTCGGACCGCGATTCTGCTGCCCACCTTCGCCATTGCCATAGGGCTGCTGCTGACCGTTCTGCGCGCCCGCCTCGGCGTTCTGGGGAACGGGCTCGCCGGTCTCCTCGTCATATTCCTCGTCGCGCGGCTCTTCGTCGGCGCGCACGAAGCCCAGATGCTGCTGGAATTGCGGCTGGGCGGCCGCCAGGATGCGGTAATAATGCTCGGCGTGCTGGAGATAGCTTTCCGCCGCCACCTGGTCGCCGGACGACAGGGCATCGCGCGAAAGCTGAACGTATTTGTCTGCGATGTGCGCGGCGGTCCCGCGGATCTTCACATCCGGGCCGTTCGACTCATAGCTCCTGCTGAGTGGATTGGGTCCTTTGCGGTTGTGATTATTGTTATTGTTGTTGTTACGCCCGCGCATGCGCTTCTGCTGCTGCTGACCTTGCCTCATAGCTCTCGATCTTTGCTGTGCCCAAGCCCCGACAATCCGGTGAAGCCATGATACGCAGCCGCCAGACGCAGCTGCGACGACCATGCCAGATCGCCGGAATACATTCAGGTTCGCGGGGCCCTCACGAACCGTAAACCGATCATCCCCTGCAGAGCCCCTCGGGCCGTGCGATGCATGATGATGCGACGTATGTTTTCAGAACCGCGACCAGGACAATGTCCGGTCCGTATCAAAGCCGAGGGGTCAATCCATCCTGTTCGGCATAGCGCGTCGGTTCTCGATTGGTTGCAACCTAGTCGTTCGCGGCGTGATTTCCAAGGATATTTTCGCGCCGTACAACAAGAGCGCGTGGAATTCCCGCAAGGTCCGGCCGTGCGGGCCCGTCCGCGCGCAGTCCCGCGTCCCTCATCGCGGCCGCGACATCGGCCTCCTGCCCCTGGCCCAGCTCCACGATCAGCACGCCGTCGCGGGCCAGCAGGCGCGCCGAATCGCGCGCCACGGCCCGATAGGCATCGAGCCCATCCGCACCGCCATCGAGTGCTGCCGGCGGATCGTACACCCGCACTTCGCGATCCAGCCCCGCGATCTCCTCGTGCGCGATATAGGGCGGATTGCTGACGATGAGGTCGAAAGCCCCCTCGACCCCCGCCCCCCAATCGGATTGCACGAAGCGCACGCGCCCCGAAACGCCCAGCCGCTCGGCATTGCGCTGCGCCGTCGCCAGCGCGCGCGCCGAGATATCAACGCCCAGGCCTTCGGCATCCGGGAATTCGTGCAGCAGAACGATCAGCAGACAGCCCGTGCCGGTGCCGAAATCGAGCACATTGCGCGGCGCCGCACCCCGGCAGGCCGAAATCGCCGCTTCCACCAGGGTTTCGGTGTCGGGCCGCGGCACGAGCGTCTCGGCGCTCAGGTCGAACCGCAGGCCCCAGAACTCGCGGTGGCCGACAATGCGCGCCACCGGCTCTCCGGCCACGCGCCGCGCGATCATCGCCTCGAAGGCGATCCCGCCCTCCGGCGAGGCGGGGTCGTTGGCAGCCGCGATCAGCTCGGCGTCGGAAAGATGCAGCGCCTCCTTCATCAGCACCCGCGCATCCAGCTCGGGGCTGTCGCAGCGCGCCATGCGCAGCCGCTCGGCGGCCTCCGCCAGCAGCGCGCGGCGCGTCTTCACGCCGCTTCCTCCGCCGCCAGCAGCCGGGCCTGATGCTCGGCCACCAGGGCGTCCAGCACATCGCCGAGCGCCCCGCCCTCGATCACCTGCGGCAGATTGTAGAGCGTCAGGCCGATACGGTGATCGGTCACTCGCCCCTGCGGGAAATTGTAGGTGCGGATGCGCTCGGAGCGATCGCCCGACCCGACCTGTCCCTTGCGGTCGGCCGCGCGTGCCGAATCCAGCGCCTCGCGCTGCTGGTCGAACATGCGTGCCCGCAGCATGGCCATCGCCCGCGCCTTGTTCTTGTGCTGCGAGCGCTCGTCCTGCACCGCCACCACGATGCCCGTCGGGATATGGGTGATGCGCACCGCCGATTCGGTCTTGTTGACGTGCTGGCCGCCGGCGCCCTGCGCCCGGTAGACGTCGATCCGCAGATCGGCGTCGCGGATCTCGACATCCACCTCTTCCGCCTCCGGCAACACAGCCACCGTCGCGGCCGAGGTGTGGATGCGCCCCTGCGTCTCGGTCGAGGGCACGCGCTGCACACGGTGCACGCCCGATTCGAATTTCAGCCTGGCGTAGACGCCGCGCCCCTCGATGGCCGCGATGATTTCCTTGTAGCCGCCGGCCGTGCCTTCGCTGGCTGACAGTACTTCCACCTTCCAGCCCTGCGTTTCGGCGAAGCGCTGGTACATGCGGAACAGATCACCCGCGAACAGGGCCGCCTCGTCGCCGCCCGTGCCCGCGCGCACTTCGACGATGATGCCGCGCTCGTCGGCGGCATCCTTCGGCAAAAGCTGCAGCCGCAGATGCTGCTCCATCTCGGCCAGCCGGTCGCCCAGTCCGTCGAGCTCACCGCGCGCCATCTCGCGCATGTCGGAATCGCTGCCCGAATCCTCGGCCATGGCCTCGAGGTCGGCCATTTCCTGCTGAAGGTTGCGCCACGCACGCACCGCCTCCACCACCGGCTCCAGTTCCGAGCGCTCGCGCGACAGCTGGATCAGGCTCGGCCCGTCGGCGCTGCCGTGGGAGAGTTCGGATTCGATGCTTTCGAAACGCCGCACAAGGGCGTCCAGTCGGTCGGTCGGCAACATCAATCGGGTTCGGCAATCTGGGCGAGACGTTCCAGCTCGTCGCGGGCGCCTTCGTCCGCACCGTGCATGATGCGGCCGACGATGCCCTCGATCTCGGCCATGGAATTGTTGCGGATCATGGCCTTCAGCGGCCCGATGGACGACGCCGCCACCGACAGGCCACGGAAGCCGAGCCCCAGAAACGCGAGGGTCCCCAGGGGCCGCGAGGCCAGTTCGCCGCACACGGAGGCCGGCTTGCCCGCCGCCCGCGCCTTGTCCGAGATCATCTTGAAGGCCCGCAGCATGGCCGGGCCGATCGGGTCGAACCGTTCCGCCACGCGCGAATTGCCCCGGTCGGCCGCGAACATGAACTGGATGAGGTCGTTCGAGCCGATGGAGATGAAATCCACCCGCTCCAGCAATTCGTCGAGCTCGAACAGCAGCGAAGGCACCTCCACCATCGCGCCCAGCATCACGCGTTCGGGCAGATCGTGGCCCCATTTGCGCAGATGCGTCAGCTCCTTCTCAAGGACAAGCCGTGCCTCGTCGAATTCGTGGACGGCCGCCACCATGGGGAACATCACGCGCAGCTCACGCCCCGCCGCCGCCCGCGCCAGCGCCCGCACCTGCTGGCGCAGAATACCCGGCCGGTCGAGGCTGAAGCGGATCGCCCGCCAGCCGAGCGCCGGGTTCTCCTCGTCCACGGTGCGCAGATAGGGCAGCACCTTGTCGCCGCCGATGTCGAGCGTGCGGAACACCACGGGCTTGTCACCCACGCGCTCGATCACCGAGCGATACAGGGCCTCCTGCTCGCTGGCCCGCGGCAGGGTCGGCGACACCATGAACTGCAATTCCGTGCGGAACAGCCCGATCCCGCCGGCGCGCGTTTCCTCCAGCGCGGGCAGATCGATCATCAGGCCGGCATTGAGGGAAAGCTTCACCTCCACGCCGTCGGTCGTCACGGCCGGCTCGTCGCGGTGCGCGAGATAATGCGCCTGCCGCCGCGCCCGCAGCTTCACCTTGTCGGCATAGGAACGCTGCACGTCCTCGGGCGGGCGCACATGCACGTCGCCCGTATCGCCGTCGACGATCATGCCGTCGCCGGCCTCCACCATCGAGACGATGTTCGGCACCTGGCTCACGGTCGCAAGGCCCAAAGCACGCGCCACGATCACCACATGGCTGGTCGGCCCGGCTTCCTCGATGACGAGGCCGCGCAGCCGCGTGCGGTCGTAGTCGAGCAGCGCCGCCGGGGCCATGGTGCGCGCCACTAGAATGGCGTTTTCCGGCATCTGGTCGGCACTCGGCCCGTGCTCGCGCCCGGTCAGCACGCGCAGCAGCCGGTTGGCGAGGTCGTCGAGATCGTGCAGCCGCTCGCGCAGATAGGGCTCGCTCGCCCGCATCATCCGGGCGCGCGTGTCGGATTGCACGCGTTCCACCGCCGCCTCGGCCGTCAGGCCCTGCAGCACCGCCTCGCGCATGCGCCGCACCCAGCCGCGATCGTGCGCGAACATGCGGAACGCTTCCAGCACGTCGCGGTGCTCGCCCTGCGGCGCCACGTCGTCCTGTTTCAGCAGCTCGTCCAGCGAGCGGCGCAGCTTCTCCACCGCCTGGTCGAGGCGCTCCACCTCGACGTTGACGTCCTCCGCGATCAGGTTCTCGGTCGCCAGCGTGCGCGGCTCGTGCAGCACCACATGGCCAAGCCCCACCCCCTCCGCCAGCGGAATGCCCGCCGAATGGATCGGCCGCTGCACCGCCGGCTCCGCGCCGGGGCGGGCGATGGCCGAAAGCTCGCCCGAGGCGATCATCTCCGCCAGCACCATGGCGGTGGTCTGCAGCGCCTCCACCTCTTCCTCGGAATAGGTGCGGTGCGCCTTGTTCTGGACGACGAGCACGCCCAGCGTGTTGCCGGCGCGCAGGATCGGCACGCCCAGGAAGGAATGGTAGATTTCCTCGCCCGTCTCCGGCTTGTAGGCGAAGGACGGATGCGTCTGCGCGTCCGAAAGGTTGAGCGGCTCGGCCTGGCTCGCCACGAGGCCGACAAGGCCCTCGCCCCGCGCCATCGTGGTCTGGTGGACCGCGCCGGGGTTCAGGCCCTCGGTCGCGTAGAGCTCCAGCTCCCCGTCGACGCGCAGCACATAGCTCGAGCACACCTCGGCCACCATGTTGGCGGCGATGAGCACCACGATCCGGTCAAGTTTTTCCTGGGCGGAAACGGGCTCCGCCATCACCTCGCGAAGACGACGCAGGAGCACGCGCGGGCCGCCATAAGCGCCTCGCATGGCAATGTCTCCGGAGCCGGGGCCTGACACCTCGGATCGGTGTGTGTGACGATGATCCCGGGGCGAGCCCTTGGGGATCAGTCCTGATCCAACCCGTATACCGAATGCAGAGTCCGCACGGCAAGCTCGGTATAGGCGGCATCGATAAGGACCGAGATCTTGATCTCGGAAGTGGCGATGACGCGGATGTTGATGCCGCGCTCGGCCAGCGCGTTGAAGGCCCGCGCCGCGACGCCCGCATGGCTGCGCATGCCGATGCCCACCACCGACACCTTCACGACCTCGCGAGCACCGTCCAGCTTCTCGTAGCCGAGATCGCCTTCGAGATCCTTCAGCAGCTTCATCGCGCGGTCGTAATCGGCCACGGGCACGGTGAAGGTCAGGTCGGTCGTGCGGCCATCGTCGGAGATGTTCTGCACGATCATGTCGACATTGATGTTGGCTTCGGCCAGCGGGCCGAACAGGCGGCCGGCCACGCCGGGCTTGTCCTGCACGCCGCGCAGCGTGACCTGCGCCTCATCCTTCGAATAGGCGATGCCGGTGACGACCTGCTGTTCCACGATCTCGTCCTCGTCGCAAATAAGCGTTCCCGGGGGCAGGCCGCCCGGTCCGACCTGGGGGGCGTCCGGCGCGTCGAAACTGGAGCGCACGAACACCCGGACCTTGTGTATCATGGCGAGCTCCACTGAGCGCACCTGCAGAACCTTGGCCCCCAGCGAGGCCATTTCCAGCATTTCCTCGAACGCCACGCGCTCCAGCCGCCGCGCCTTCGGCACGATGCGCGGATCGGTGGTGTAGACGCCGTCGACGTCGGTGTAGATATCGCAGCGGTCGGCCTCCACGCCGGCCGCGATGGCCACCGCGCTGGTGTCCGAGCCGCCGCGCCCGAGCGTCGCGATGCGGTTTTCCGGACCCAGTCCCTGGAAGCCGGCGACCACCGCCACCTGCCCGGCCTTCATGCCGGCCACGATGTTGCCGCCGTCCATGCCGGTGATGCGCGCCGCGCCATGCGCCCCGTCGGTGTGCAGCGGGATCTGCCAGCCCTGGTAGGAGCGCGCGGAGATGCCGAGATTCTGCAGTGCGAGCGCCAGCAGGCCCGACGTCACCTGTTCGCCCGAGGCCACCACCGAATCGTATTCGCGCTGGTCGAAATCGTTGCAGGCCTCGCGGCACCAGCCGACAAGCTGGTTGGTCACGCCCGACATGGCCGACACCACCACCGCCACTTCGTGGCCGGCCTGCACCTCGCGCTGGACGTGCCGCGCGACATTCTGGATGCGCTCGATATTCGCGACGGACGTGCCGCCGAATTTCATCACGATGCGGGCCATGGTCGATCTGGCAAGGAGGGTTCGAAAGAC
Source organism: Terrihabitans aquatilis (assembly GCF_052542005.1). NCBI lineage: Bacteria > Pseudomonadati > Pseudomonadota > Alphaproteobacteria > Hyphomicrobiales > Terrihabitans > Terrihabitans aquatilis. The sequence goes on from NZ_JBOCUO010000004.1 coordinate 15,934, forward strand.
GGCGCGGCCCTTTGGCATGGCCCCGCCCCGGAAAAGGCGGCTATACATAACGGCGCGTGCCGGCCGGGGCAATCCGCCAGCAGCGCGCGTGTGAAACCTTTGTGAATGAGGCGGTTCGTGGCGCAATCGGTCGATGGCGAGGAGGTGGCCCGCTTCGCGGCCAGCGCCGCCGAATGGTGGAACCCGAAGGGCCCCTACGCCCCACTTCACAAGCTGACACCCTCGCGAATCGCCTATGTCCGCGACCGGCTCTGCGCTCGCTTCGAACGCGATCCGAAATCGCTGAAGAGCCTCGCCGGCCTCACCGCTCTCGATGTCGGCTGTGGCGGCGGCATCCTGTGCGAACCGCTGGCCCGCCTCGGCGCGAACGTCACGGGTGTCGAGCCCGCCGAAGAAAGCATCGCCGTCGCCCGCGCCCATGCCGAAGCCGCCGGGCTCGCCATCGATTATCAGGCCCGCCCCGCCGAGGATCTCGTGGCGAAAGGCCACACCTTCGATGTTGTCATCGCCTCCGAGGTCATCGAGCACGTCACAGATCCCGCCGGCTTCGTGAAGACACTCGCCCGCCTCGCCCGCCCCGGCGGCCTCGTCCTCGTCTCCACCATCAACCGCACGGCGAAAAGCTACGCATTGGCCATCGTCGGCGCGGAATATGTGCTGCGCTGGGTGCCGCGAGGCACGCACGATTGGAAGCGCTTCGTCCGCCCCTCCGAACTGCGCCTGCACTGCCGCGCGGCGGGCCTGCGCCCAGGCGATGAGACCGGCATGGTCTACGACCCTCTGCGCGATGAATGGCGCCTCGCCCCCACCGACATTTCGGTCAATTACTGGCTCAGCGCGGCGAAGCCCTAGCCGTTCAGCACGCGGGGGTTGCGCACCGGCCCCGGGCCTGATCTGCTCGGTCACCTCTCATGAGGGGAGGCAGACCCATGGCCCTCGGACGGGGAAACAGCGCGAGCCGTCGCGATCTGCTTCTCGCCGGCCTGTGCCTGTGCTGCCTGCCGCGCGCCGGCTTCGCCGCACGATCCGCCCGCATCGAGGAAATCGCCCCCGGAATCTTCATCCGGCGCGGCGTGGATGAGGACGCCAGTCCCGGCAATGTAAACGCCATCGCCAACACAGGCTTCATCATCGGGCGTGATGCGGTCCTCGTCACCGATCCCGGCGGCAGCCTCGCCGATGGCAGATGGCTGCGCGCCCGCATCCGCGAACGCACCGAAAAACCCATCCGCCACGTAGTGCTCAGCCACGTCCACCCCGATCATTGCTTCGGCGCGGGCGCGTTCGTGGAGGACGCACCGGATGTCATCGCCCATGCGGGTTTCCGCCCCGCCCTCGAAACGCGCGGCCCGTTCTACCGGGAAAAGCTGTCCGAACTGATCGGCGAGGACCCCGGCCCGCTCGTTCTGCCCACACGCGAGATCGGGCCGGAGGGCGGCACGCTCGATCTCGGCGACCGCACGCTCACATTCCACGCCCACGGCAAGGCCCACAGCGATTGCGACCTGTCGATGATGGATCGCACGGCGGGCCTTCTTTTTCCCGCCGATCTCCTGTTCGTCGGGCGCGTACCCTCGCTCGATGGCAGCCTGCCGGGCTGGCTGCGCGAACTCGACCGTCTGGAAACCCTCGGCGCGAAAACAATCGTTCCCGGCCACGGCCCGGTGACCGTGGGGCCCGACGCCTTCCACGATGTGCGCCGCTATCTCACATTGCTGCGCGACGAGACGAGGACAGCGATCCGGCAGGGCCGGTCGATCGAGCGCGCGATCGCCACGATTGCAGACTCGGAGAAACGCAACTGGACACTATTTGAAGATTATAACGGCCGAAACATCACCCAGGCCTTCAAGGAACTGGAGTGGGAATAACAAGAGGCCGGATCAGGGAGGGTTTGCCATGCAGCACACCAGTTTCGCCCTCGCGTTCGCGCTCACCGCCGCGTCCCTTGGCCCCGCGCAGGCCGCCGATGGCAGCGAGGCCGACCGTCAGCAGCGCTGGCAGGAACTCAGCCGCTCCGTCTTCGGCGACGTCGCGCTGAAAACCGACGATAGCGCCATCCGGCTCGAGGCCCCGAAGCGCGCCGAGGACGCCGCCCTCGTGCCCATGACGATCCGCGCGGCGGCGGGCATCACGGAAACGGCCCTCATCATCGACGACAACCCCTCGCCGGTCGCGGCCCGCATCTCCTTCGGCCCCGCGGGCGATCCCCGCCAGATGAGGCTCCGCGTCCGCATCGACGGTTACACCAACGTCCACGCCGTCACCAAAAGCCCGGACGGCGAGCTCGCCCAGACCATGAGCTTCGTGAAGGCCTCGGGCGGCTGCTCGGCCCCCGCCGGCGCCAGCGATGCGGAGGCCATGCGCGGCATGGGCGAAATGCGCATGCGCTTCGCCGCCAGCGCCGAAATGGGCGGCGCGCCGGAAGCCATTCTGATGATCCGGCACCCGAACTTCAACGGCATGCAGATGAACCAGGAGACACGCGGCTACACCCCCGCCCGCTACATCAATGCCGTGGAGGTTTCACGCGGCGGCGAGCGGGTCTTCGCCATGGAAAGCGACATCTCGCTCTCCACCAATCCGGTCATCTCGTTCCTCTACAAGCCCGACGGCAACGAGCCCCTGCACGCGAAAGTCACGGACACCGACGGCACCGTCTGGACGCAGAGCTTCACGCCCGATCAGGTCACCAATTGAGCACCCGGCGCGTCCTCCTTCTGGCCGCCGCGCTGTTCGCCGCCTCCGTTCCGGCCGCCATGGCGGTCCCGGAACCGGACGGCCTGTGGAGCGGGCCGATGATCGGCGAGACGCCGACGACGCTCGCGGGTGCGAAGGTCCTCGACCTTCCGAATCTGGAAATGCTGCTGGCGGAGGAGCCGCTCCTCGTCGATTCCGGCCCGGCCCCTCGCAAGCCCGACAATCTCTCCACCGAGACGCTGTGGAAGCCCACCCATCGCTCGATCCCCGGAGCCGTCTGGTTTCCCGGCGCGGGCCGGGCCGATCTCAGCCCCGAAAAGGCCGACGCCCTACTCGCCCGCATCGCGGAACTCACCAAGGGCAACACGTCGCACCCCATCGTCAGCTTCTGCCGCCCCAATTGCTGGGGCAGCTGGAACGTCGGCAAGCGCCTCGTCGCGGCAGGCTACACAGCCGTCTACTGGTTCCCCGCCGGCATAGATGCCTGGCAGGAGCGCAGCGAGACGGCGGCCGTCGAACCGCAGCCCGGCTGGGAGCCTAATTGACCTCGTCGGCCACCGCCGGCAGCGGGTGGAATTCAATCCCTTCCTCGACGAGAGCCCGCGCCTCCTCCGCCGAGGCTCGTCCATAGATCGAGGCCTTCTCGATCTCGCCCTCGTGCATCTGGCGGGCTATTTCGGCGAAGCGCGGCCCCACATTCTGCGCGTTCTTCGTCACCTCCTGCCGCAGATGGAGCAAGGCCGCCCGCAGCCGCTGCTCCTTCTCGCCCAGCAGCGCCATTTCCTGCACCGGCGCGGCATCGGCACTCATCGGCACGGGATCGGCGCTCGCATCGGCAGTCCGCACGGAGGGGGCCATCAACGCCTTCGACACCCCATTCGATCCACAGACCGGGCAGCTCAGGAACCCGCTCGCCGCCTGCTTCTCGAAATCCTCGGACCCACGAAACCAGCCATCGAACCCGTGCTCGTTCACGCACCGCAACGCATAATGGATCACGATCCCACCTCGTGCAGCGCCGGCGGCGCCTTCATCGCAAACCGGCGGCCATGCTCCAGCACGGGGATGCGGCCACGCGCCTCGTCCACCAGAGACGGGTCGATCTCCGCCACCACGACGCCCGGCTCCGCATCGCCCTCGGCCAGCACGCGGCCCCACGGGTCCACGATCAGGGAATGGCCATAGGTCTCGCGTCCGTCCTCATGCGCGCCCGCCTGCGCAGCGGCCAGAACGAAGCTCCCGGTCTCGATCGCCCGGGCCCGCAGCAGCACGTGCCAGTGCGCCTCCCCGGTCTGCCGGGTAAACGCCGCCGGCACCGCCAGAAAATGGGCCCCGTTCTCGGCAAGGCCCCGATAGAGCGCCCCGAAACGCAGATCGTAACAGATGCTCAGGCCCAGCCGCCCCCAGGGCAGATCGGCCGCCACCGCCTCCTCGCCGGGCTGGTAGGTGCGCGATTCGCGCCAGCTCTCCCCGTTCGCGAGATCGACGTCGAACATGTGGATCTTGTCGTAGCGCGCCGCGACCGCGCCCATCGGAGAGATGAGAAAACCACGATTGGCCACACGCTCGTGGCCGGGCAGCCGCACCGCCATCGAGCCGATGTGCAGCCAGATGCCGAGTTCGCGGGCGAGATCGCGAAACGCCGCCAGCGCCTCGTTGCCCTCTTCCGGCTGGAGGGCGGCCAGCAGCCGCGCGCGGTCGCGCACAAGGAGATGTGTCATCTCCGGCGTCTGCACGTAATGCGCGCCGCGGTTTGCCGCCTCGCGGATCAGCGCCGACGCGGCCGCCACATTGGCCGTGACGTCCTGCCCGGTGCGCATCTGCACCAGGCCGGCCGTGAACCTCCTGCCCGTGCTCATCGTTCAGCCTGCCAGGATGGAATCCAGCTCGCCGCGCCCGTCCAGCGCGTAGATGTCGTCGCAGCCGCCGAGATGGCGCTCGCCCACGAAGATCTGGGGCACGGTGCTGCCGCCGTTCGCACGCTGGATCATCTCGCCTCGACGTTCCGGATGCTTGGAGATGTCGATTTCCTCGAACGTCACACCCTTCTTGTTCAGAAGCTGGCGTGCGCCTTCGCAATAGGGGCAATACGGCTTGGTGTAGATCGTGACGTCCGGCATGGGCCCCTCTGACACAAAAATGTTGAACACCGATATGAGGTCAGCCGGGGTCCACGACAAGCGCGAAGACGAGAGCATCCACGTCCGCCGCCCCGGCCCGCCGCAAAATCCGCGCCGCGGCATTCAGCGTCGAACCGGTGGTCAGCACGTCATCGATCAGTACGACCCGGCGTCCGGCCACGCGCCCGCGCATCGCCTCCGGCACCGCCAGCGCACCGGACAGGTTGCGCGCCCGCTGCGCCCGGCTCAATCCCACCTGGCTGCGCGTCCGCTTCCGGCGCACGAGGATGTCGTGATCGACCGGCACGCCCCACAGGCGCGACACCCCCTTCGCCAATTCCGCCGCCTGGTTGAATCGCCGTTTCCACAGCCGCGTGCGATGCAACGGCACCGGCACTAGAAAATCAGCCTCGGCCAGGACTTCCGCCCCCGCCCGCGCCATCCAGCCGGCCATCGCCGCGCTCAGATCCATCCGGTCGCCGTATTTCAAACGATGCACCAGAAGCCGGCCGGTGCCGTCGAACCGCACGGCCCCGCGCGCCCGGCTGAAATCGGGCGGATCGGCGATGGCGCGCGGCGAGATCAGGTTCAGGCCGAGATCGGCGTCGAACGGCGTCCCCAACCGCTCGCAGAACGGCCGCGAGATCAGATCGAGCCCGCCCCAGCAGCGCGGGCACAAGGCCCCGCGCGATCCGATGGGCGAGGAGCAGGCCAGGCACAGAGGCGGCAACACCACGTCCAGAGCGCTCTGCGCCGCGCGCCGCATCCAGTGCGCAGCGCGACGCTCCCGCCCGTCAGAACTGATGTCCGCCTCGTCCATGCCGGCAGCATAATCCATCGCCGGCGTACGGAAACGTGCATTTGACCCGATCCGGGCGAACCGCCATATCCCACCCATGACGATGCCCCGCCTCTTCGATCACGCCCTCCGGCTCAAGCGCCGCCTCCGCGCGGGCCCCGATGATGTGCTCCTGCCGCGTCTGGCCGATGAGATGGCGGTGCGGCTGGGCGCGGTCCTTCGCGACTTCCCCCTCGCCGTCGATTTCGACACGCCCGGCCCCGATATCGCCGAAGCCCTGAACCTTCTGCCCAATGTCGGCCACGTCATCCGCGCCGGCTCATCCGGCCCGGCCGACATCATTGCCGGCCACGATGCCCTGCCCTTCCGCGACCGCAGCCTCGATCTCGTGGTGTCCGCGCAATCCCTGCACTGGGCAGAGGATCTGCCGGGCACCCTCGTCCAGATCCGCCGGGCGCTGAAGCCGGACGGCCTGTTCCTCGGCGCCCTGACGGGCGGCGACACGCTGACCGAGCTGCGCCAGGCCTTCACCGAGGCGGAGGCCGACACCGCCGGCGGCGTTTCTCCTCGCGTCATTCCCTTCGGAGACGTGCGCGATCTCGGTGGCCTCCTGCAACGCGCGGGCTTTGCGCTGCCCGTCGTTGATTCGGAGCGGCTGACGGTGCGCTACGGCGATCTCTACGATCTGTTCCGCGATCTGCGCGGGCTGGGCGTCACCAATCCCATGCTGGCGCGCGCACGCACACCCCTGCGGCGCGAGACCCTGTTGCGCGTCAACGAGATCTACCGCGAGCGCTTCGCCGATCCGGACGGCCGGCTGCGCGTCACGGTCGAGATCGTCTGGATGCTGGGCTGGGCGCCGCATGAGAGCCAGCAGAAGCCGATGCGTCCCGGTTCGGCCCGTCAGCGGCTCGCCGAGGCTCTCGGCAGCGTGGAAGTCTCAACCGGGGTAAAGCCGAACGAATGATCGGCGCGGGCTATTAATTGCCGCCCAGAACGCTCGCGATCCGCGCATAAGCGGGAAAGTCCTTCAGCTCGTCGTGGACCAGCCAGAGGGCGGGCACCATCACGACTGCGATCAGACCGGCGATCAGCGCATATTCGATGGCCGTCGCACCCCGCTTGTCGCGCCAGGATCGTTTCGCCAGCTCCCTCATTGCATTCTTCGCCAAGCGCCGATCCATTTCATGCCCGAGGTTAAAGCAGGTCGAGAAGCATGGGGATCAGCGGTTCGTCGGCGGGCGGCATCGGGTATTCCCTCAGCCGTTTCGGCGCTACCCAGGCCAGTTCCTGGCCTTCCAGCGGTCGTACGATCCCCTCCCAGCGCCGGCACACATAAAGCGGCATCAGGAGGTGAAAGCGCTCATAGGCATGGCTCGCAAAGGTTAGGGGCGCGAGGCAGTCCTGTTTGACGCTGATCCCTAATTCCTCGGACAGCTCCCTGATCAAGGTTTCCTCTGGCGTCTCGCCGGCCTCCGTTTTCCCGCCCGGAAATTCCCACAAGCCCGCCATGGACTTGCCCTCGGGTCTCCGGGCCAGAAGAACACGGCCGTCTGCGTCCACAAGGGCGCAGGCGGCAACCAGCACGAGCGTGACAGCCAAAGCTTCCCCCGAATGTAGAATCGAGACGTTAACGGCTTGCATCCGCCCCATCGTCGATTTTCACCGATGACGGTAAGGATTTACGAGCGGTAATCGGCGTTGATCGCGATGTATTCGTCCGTCAGATCACAGGTCCACACCCGCGACCGTCCGTCGCCGAGACCGATCTCGACACGAATATCGATGTTCTGGTTCTTCATGTAGGCCGAGGTCTCGGCCTCATCATAGGCCGGATCGCGTTCGCCCTCGACCGCCACGCGGATCGGTCCGAAATGAATCGCCAGCCGGTCGCGGTCGGCGGGCTCGCCGGCCTTGCCCACGGCCATCACCACGCGGCCCCAATTGGCGTCCTCGCCAGCCACCGCCGTCTTTACCAGCGGCGAATTGGCGATGGACAGCGCAATGCGATGAGCGGAGGCATCGCTCTCCGCGCCCTCCACGCGCACGGTCACGAACTTCGTCGCGCCTTCGCCGTCGCGCGCAACCTGCTGCGCCAGATCCTCCAGCACCGCATCGAAGGCCGCGCGCAACGCGTCCACCCGTGGATCGTCCAGGCTGTCGACCGGTGCGCCACCCGCTTTGCCGGTGGCAAAGGCCAGCAGCGTGTCGGAGGTGGAGGTATCGCCGTCCACCGTCACGCAATTGAAGCTCGTTTTGGTCGACCGGCTCAGAATATCCTGCAGCACCGCCGGCGCGATCGCGGCGTCGGTCGCCACGAACGACAGCATCGTCGCCATGTCGGGCGCGATCATGCCGGCACCCTTAGCAATGCCGCACAAGGTCACCACCACGCCGTCGAGGTCGACACGCGCCTGCGCGCCCTTCGGAAACGTGTCGGTCGTCATGATGGCGCGGGCGGCGTCTTCCCAGCCCTCGGCGCGTGCGTCGCCCACCAGACCATCCATCACCGGGCCGAACCGGCTGGCATCCAGCGGCTCACCGATCACGCCGGTCGACGCGAGGAAGATCTCGTCCTCTCCGCAGCCGATGGCCGGCGCCGCCAAACGGGCCGTCAGGGCCGTGGCCTCACGGCCTTTCTTGCCGGTGAAGGCATTGGCATTGCCCGAATTGACGATCAGCGCCCGTGCCTGTCCGGCCGGCAGCACCGCGCGGCACCAGTCGACGGGGGCGGACGGGCAGCGCGAGCGTGTGAACACCCCCGCGACGCTCGTGCCCTCGTCGAACAGCATCAGCAGCACATCGGTGCGGCCCCGATAGCGAATGCCGGCTTCCGCCGTCGCGATCCGCACGCCGCCCACGATCGGCAACTCCGGAAAATGCTCCGGAGCCAGCGGCGACACCTTCGCCATACGCGTTGTCCTTACTGGGCGGAAGACGGCACGGCTGCGCCGGGAGCCGGCGCCTTGGGCTGATCGACGCGTTCGATCTTTGCGCCCTCGCGCAGCTTCTGCACCGCTTCCTGCTGGGCGCGGCGGCTCACATAGGCCTCGATCTGGTCCTTCACCTGGTCGAGCGTGGGCACCGGCTTCTCGCGCTTCTCAGCCACCTTGATGATGTGCCAGCCGAACTGCGACTTCACCGGCGCGGACAACTTGCCCGGCTCCAGCTTGAACGCGGTCTCGGCGAATTCCGGCACCATCTGGTCCTGCGTGAAGAAACCGAGATCGCCGCCCTCCTGGCCAGAACCGGGATCTTTCGAGAGCTCTTTCGCGATCGCCGCGAAATCCTCGCCCTTCTTCAGGCGCTCCTCGATGGCCTTGGCCTCTTCCTCGGTCTCGACGAGGATGTGGCTGGCGCGCACTTCCTGCTCGGGCTTCAGTTCCTTGACGGTCTCGTCGTAGATCTGCTTCACCGCCTCGGTCGTCACGGCCTTCTTGCCGCTCTGGTCGAGGAAGGTCTGCATCAGCGCGCGCTCACGCAGGAAGGCGAGCTGCGACTGGAATTCCGGCCCCTCGGCCAGCTTTTCCTTCTCGGCGGCACGGGCCGCCAGCTTGATGTCGATCAGGAAGCCGATCACCTGCTCGCGCTTCTGCTCTTCCACCATTCCGGCCAGCGACGGGCCGAGCTCGTCGAGGGCAATCTTCACTTCCCGTTCGGTCAGCGGCTGGCCGTCGATGCGCGCCACCACATGGTCCGGATCGGCCGGCGCGGCGGCGGGTGCCTCGGCCGCGGGCGCTGCGGCCGGCGGCGTGGTCTGGGCCTGCGCGGCCAAAGGCGACATCGTCAGGATCGCGGCAGCGGCCAGCGCGAGCGCGAGGCGGCTGCAACCGTTGGACTTCGAGCCGGAAACATTCAGATTCATGGAGATCGATACCCTCATCGCGTGGCTCTTGACCCAGCGGGCGGACACTGCGCCGAAATGGGGCGCATTGACAACCCTTGGGGCCGTTCATAATTGTCCCCCCGACCGCTCCTGTCGGAACGGCTCCTGTTATTCCGGGGAACCACGCTGCGTCTCCCGTCCGCACGGCACCCGTTCCGGGTGATACGCTGGTCGGGACGCCCAACGGCCGGTTCATTCGCGCGCCCTGTGCGCCCGCTCATGAGGCCTTGATGCTTGGCGCCTTAGCACGTCTGTTCGGCTCGTCCAACGATCGCCGTCTGAAGAATCACCGCGCCCGCGTGGCGGAGATCAACGCGCTCGAACCCGAGCTGTTGAAGCTCTCGGACGAGGAGCTGCGCGCCCGCACCTTCCAGTTCCGCCAGCAGCTGGCCGAAGGCACCAAGCTCGACGATCTGCTCGTTCCCGCCTTCGCCACGGTGCGCGAGGCGGCGCGCCGCGTGCTCGGCCAGCGCCATTTCGATGTGCAGCTCATGGGCGGCATGGTGCTCTACGAGGGCAAGATCGCCGAGATGAAGACCGGCGAAGGCAAGACGCTCGTGGCCACGCTCGCCACCTATCTCAACGCTTTGCCCGGCCGCGGCGTCCACGTCGTCACCGTCAACGATTATCTGGCCACCCGCGATTCGGGCTGGATGGGCCGCGTCTACAATTTCCTTGGCCTGTCCACGGGCGTCATCGTCCACGGTCTCGACGACGAGGAACGCCGCGCCGCCTATGCGTGCGACATCACCTACGCCACGAACAACGAGCTCGGCTTCGATTACCTCCGCGACAACATGAAGTACGACGTGTCGCAGATGGTCCAGCGCGGCCATGCCTATGCGATCGTCGACGAAGTCGATTCGATCCTGGTGGACGAGGCGCGCACCCCGCTCATCATCTCCGGCCCGCTGGAGGATCGTTCCGAACTCTACATGACGATCGATGCCTTCATGCCCTCGCTCCTGCCCGAGCATTACGAGCTGGACGAGAAGCAGCGCACGGTCTCCCTCACCGAGGCCGGCAACGAATTCATCGAGGGCCCGCTGCGCGAAGCCGGCCTCCTGCGCGGCGAAAGCCTCTACGATCTCGAAAACGTCACGGTCGTCCACCACGTCAACCAGGCCCTGCGCGCTCACCGCCTGTTCCAGCGCGACAAGGATTATATCGTCCGTCACGGCGAGGTCGTCATCATCGACGAGTTCACCGGCCGCATGATGCCGGGCCGCCGCTATTCGGAAGGCCTGCATCAGGCGCTCGAGGCCAAGGAGCGGGTGCAGATCCAGCCCGAGAACCAGACGCTGGCCTCGATCACCTTCCAGAATTATTTCCGCCTCTACGACAAGCTGTCCGGAATGACCGGCACGGCGCTGACCGAGGCCGAGGAGTTCGGCGACATCTACCGCCTCGAAGTGGTCGAGATGCCGACCAATCTGCCGGTGTCGCGCATTGACGAGGACGACGAGGTCTACCGCACCAATCCGGAGAAATACCGTGCCATCGCGGTGCTGATCCGCGATTGCCGCGAGCGCGGCCAGCCCATCCTGGTCGGCACCACCTCCATCGAGAAGTCCGAGACGCTGTCGGAAGAGCTCAAGACCGCCGGCATTCCGCACCAGGTGCTGAACGCCCGCTATCATGAGCAGGAAGCCTTTATCGTCGCGCAGGCCGGCGTCCCCGGCGCCGTCACCATCGCCACCAACATGGCCGGCCGCGGCACCGACATTCAGCTCGGCGGCAACCTCGAAATGCGCGTCGAGCAGGAATGCGCGGATCTGCCGGAAGGCCCGGAACGCGAGGCGAAGATCGCCGAGATCAAGGCCGACATCGCCGAGAAGAAGAAGGTGGCGCTCGCCGCCGGCGGCCTCTGCGTCGTCGGCACCGAGCGTCATGAGAGCCGCCGCATCGACAACCAGCTGCGCGGCCGTTCCGGCCGTCAGGGCGATCCGGGACGCTCGAAATTCTATCTGTCGCTTCAGGACGATCTGATGCGCATCTTCGGCTCCGACCGCATGGACGGCATGCTGCAGAAGCTCGGCCTCCAGGAAGGCGAGGCCATCATCCACCCCTGGATCAACAAGGCGGTGGAACGTGCGCAGCGCAAGGTCGAGGCCCGCAATTTCGACATCCGCAAGAACCTCCTGAAATACGACGACGTGCTCAACGATCAGCGCAAGGTGATCTTCGAGCAGCGCCGCGAGCTCCTCGACGAGGAGGATCTGTCGGAAACCATCGGCGACATGCGCCATGGCGTGATCGACGATGTGGTCACGGCGCACATCCCCGAAAACGCCTATGCTGAGCAATGGGACACCGAGGGTCTGCGGCAGGACGTCGAGGAGAAGCTCGCGCTCGAACTTCCAGTCCAGGAATGGGCGCAGGAAGAGGGCATCGCCGACGAGGAAATCCGCGAGCGCATCAAGAAGGCCTCGGACGAGGCCATGGCCGCCAAGGCCGCCCGCTTCGGGCCCGACGTGATGCGCCAGATCGAGAAGGCCGTCGTCCTGCAGACGCTCGATGGCCTGTGGCGCGAGCACATCTCCACGCTCGACCATCTGCGTCAGGTCATCGGCCTGCGCGGCTACGGCCAGCGCGATCCGCTGAACGAGTACAAGACGGAAGCCTTCGACATCTTCCAGACCATGCTCGGCCGCCTGCGCGATGTGGTCACGGGCCAGCTCGCACGGGTCGAACTCGCACAGTCGCCGCCGCTCGCACCGGGCGAAGACGATCTTCCGCCCATGGAAGCGCATCACGAAAGCCCGTTCACCGGCGAGGACGAGATGGCCTTTGCAGCGGAAGCAGCGACTCTGGCCGATGCCGAGGTCGATCCCAACAATCCATCGACCTGGGGCAACGTCTCCCGCAACGCTCCCTGCCCCTGCGGCTCGGGCAAGAAATACAAGCATTGCCACGGCCGTTTCGGCTGATCCGGCAGCACTTCCGACCATGAAAAAAGGCCGCGCGAGCGGCCTTTTTTTTGTCTTCGTAGAGGCGCGGATCCTGCCGCCCGTGCGGCAGGCCCCCCGCTTATCAGCTTAGCGGAACGTTCCCGTGCTGAGGATCGGCGCTGCGATCAGCCCCGTCTGCGGACGCAGCTCAGGCGCGTTGGCGGCGGTCTTCGGTGCCGGGGCCGGCGCTGGGGTCTGAGCCGCCGACGCCTGGGCCACAGGCGCCGGCGGCGCCACGGGTGCAGGTGCCGCCGTCCGGGCGACAGGCTTGGGCGCCGGACGCGGTGCGGCCACCGGAGCCGGACGCGCGGCCGGAACCTCGACTGGAGCCGCGACGGCGACATGAACGGGAGCCGCAGGCGGAGCGGCCTTCGCCTCATCCGAGCCGAGACCCAGCATCTTCTTGTAGAACGGCTTCGAATGTCCGGACGCCCCGCCGAGCGACGCGGCAACCGGCTGCCCCATTGCGGGCTGAACGGGCTCGGCGGCGGCCGTCACCACAGGCTCGCTTGCCGGGGCAGAGATCGTGGCGGCGCTGGCCGTCGCGACCGGCGTGCTCGCCGTGTTAAGTTCCTTCGGCGTGTCGCGGCGCATCCATCCCAGCATGCCGTTGCCCGATGACCGCGGGGCCTCGTTGTCCGCCATTGCCAGGGCCGACGAGCTCGGAGCCGGCGCATGCATCTCCTCGGGCTCGGCCGAGGCGGTCAGCGTGCGCTGCGGCAGGGGATCGCTCAGCGCGCGCCTTATGCGTCCGTTCTGCGGCTCGTAGGCCGAAGCCGTCTGCACGTTGCCCGCCACCAATTGCGCGAACTTTTCCTCGTCCCGCTTGATCTTCGGCGCCACAGCCATGGCGACCGAGGGCTCGATCTCATAGGGCGGGCACGCCGCGTTCGGATCGAAGCTTCCGGCCTGCGACTGCGCGTCGAACACATATTTCCGGCCGCACACCGCGACTTTCGGCTCCTGCCGGGTCGCGACGAAATGGTCCGAGCCCTGCTTCAGGTTCTTCCAGAACGCGAGGTTCGGGTCGTTGCGGCGGCGCGCCATGTTCTCCGCCGTCATGCGGAACGGCATGGCCTGCACCTGGAACGATTTCTGCCCGCCGCGGAAGGCCTCGCGCGCCAGCGCATAGACCTCGGCGATCTGCGGATCGGTCATGGCGTAGCAGCCGGCGGACAGGCAGTCGCCATGCACCATCAGGTGCTTGCCGGTGCGGCCGAGGCTGCGGTCATAGGAATTCGGAAAGCCCAGGTCGAACGACAGGTAATAGGCCGAGCGCGGGTTCATCTGCGCCGGCGTCACCGTGTAGAAGCCCTCGGGCGCCTGCTTGTCGCCTTCCGCCTTCTTCGGCCCCAGATTGCCCGACCAGCGGCAGATGTCATACGTCTTCAGCAGCGCATAGCGGCCGTCCTGCTGACGCTTCTTCCAGACTTCGAGCTGGGAATCTTCCTTGTAGATGCGGACGAGGATCGGATCCTCTTTCCGCATGCCCTTTTCGGCCATCAGGGCCACGGTCTTCGGCGCGATGGGCTGCAGCGCCTTGGCGGGAATGCCGCCGCCGGCGGTTTCGGTCTTGCAGCCGGCAAGGCTCAGCGCGGCGAAACCGGCAAGGATCAGAAGGCTGAGAGGGCGCTTCGTCATGGGACTCTCGAATAGGTCAACCGGCCGCAAATGCAGCCTTCGTCCCCCCGACTTAACGACGCTTAGCCTTACGAAGACGTTACCGCAACCGGAATCTTGGGCTCAACCAGCGAGTGCGCGACCGATGGCCAGGAACTTGTCGCGCCGGTGCTGACGCAGCGCCGCGCCGTCCAGCCCGGACAATCCCTCGAAAGCGGCGGAAATCGCCTCGCCCACGGCCTCGACGGCCTGTGCGGGGTTGCGGTGCGCGCCCCCCATCGGCTCCGGAATGATGCCGTCCACCACGCCCAGCTTCAGCAGGTCCTGCGCGGTGATCTTGAGATTGGTGGCGGCGTCGGTCGCCCGTGCGCTGTCGCGCCACAGGATGGAGGCCGCGCCTTCCGGCGAGATCACGCTGTAGACCGAATGCTCCAGCATCTGCACGTTGTTGGCGGTGGCCAGCGCGATCGCGCCGCCCGATCCACCCTCGCCGATGATGACGGAGACGTTCGGCACGTCGAGCTTGAGGCAGGCTTCGGTGGAACGCGCAATGGCTTCCGCCTGGCCGCGCTCCTCCGCGCCGATGCCGGGATAGGCGCCCGCCGTGTCCACCAGCGTGATGATGGGCAGGCCGAAGCGGTTGGCCAGTTCCATCAGCCGCACGGCCTTGCGGTAGCCTTCGGGCCGCGCCATGCCGAAATTGTGCTTCAGCCGGCTCTCGGTGTCGGTGCCGCGCTCATGGCCCATCACCAGCACCGGCTGTCCGGCGAAGCGCGCGAAGCCGCCCATGATGGCCGCGTCGTCGCCGAACTTGCGGTCGCCCGCCAGCTCGTCGAATTCGGTGAACAGGGCCGAGATGTAGTCGTTGAAATGCGGCCGGCTCGGATGCCGCGCCACCATGGTTTTCTGCCAGGGCGTCAGCTTGCCGTAGAGATCGGCGATGGCGTCGTCGGCCTTGCCGCGCAGCCGCGCGATCTCGTCGTCGAGCGAGACCGCCTCTCCGGTCGCACCGATGGCCTGGAGCTCGTCGACCTTGGCCTCGAGCTCAGCGATGTGTTTTTCGAAATCGAGATAGCTGCGCATGGATCCGTGCGTTGGCCGCCATCTCCCGGTCCGCCGGTGCGGACGCCATCCGGCGGGCGGCCGGCAACCTGAGGGGATGGGGCGGGTAAGTCAAGACTTAGCGCCGGGATCGGGATCGGCCAGAGGGTGAAGATCGCGCACCATCGAGGCCACGCGCTCGTCCAGCACATGGGTGTAGATCTGCGTCGTGGCCACATCGGCATGGCCCAGCAATTGCTGGATCGCGCGCAGATCCGCCCCGTTCTGCAGCATATGGCTGGCGAAGGCGTGGCGCAGCACATGCGGGCTCACCCGCCGCGAATCGATTCCGGCCCTCGTCGCCACGTCCTTCAGATCCCGGGCGAAGGCCTGCCGCGTCAGATGCCCGCTTTCGCCGATCGAGGGAAACAGATAACGGCCGCCCTTCGCATCGCCCACCGCCTCCAGCAGTTCCAGATAGAGCGCACTGGTACGGAGCGCCGCGCCGGTCAGCGGCACCAGCCTCTCGCGCCCGCCCTTGCCGCGCACCGACAGAACCCGCGTGCCGGGCTTCGCCGCGCTGCGCGGCAGATCCACCAGTTCGGACACGCGCAGGCCGCTCGCGTACAGGATCTCCAACAGCGCGCTCATCCGCGCCGCACGGAAGCGTTCCTTCAGCGGCCGCGTCTCGTCGTCCACGCCCTCGGCCGCGCAGGCCAGCAGGCGGTCGACCTCCTCTACCGACAAGATCTTCGGCAAGGGGCGCCCGCGCTTCGGCCCCTCCAGCGAGGCGCCCGGATCGTCGGCGCGCAGGCCTTCGGTGTAGAGGAAGCGGTGAAATTGCCGCACGGCCGACAGCCGGCGCGCGGCGGTCGAGGTGCGCAAGCCCCGCGCCGAAAGATCGCTCAGCCAGGCGCGGATATCATCGGCATCCGAATCCCCCGCATCGCGTCCGCGCCCGATCAGGAAGTCGAAATAATCGTCGAGATCGCGGCGATAGGCATCCAGCGTGTTCTGCGCCGCGCCCCGCTCCGCCGACAGCATTTCCAGGAACGGCTCGATCTGCCGCGCCGCGCTCATGGCTCGGCGCTCTGCTCGATCGGAACGTTCACCATCATCTCGCGCGGGCTCGGCTCCACGAACGTCGCCAGCGCCCAGATCACGCCGAACGTGCAGGCCGCGATCAGGAGCAGATTGCGCAGCAGCCGGAACGTGCTGGGCATGGCGGACGATCTCCCGGGAAAACGCGCCGGATTCGGCGCCCCGTTCACCTTACGCCACGGCGCGGGCGGCAAAGCAATGCATGGGCCACTTGCGCCGCCTCGCCTTTCGTGGAAACCAAGCACGTAACGACCATGACGCCGAACGCCGCTCCCCATCTTCCACCCGACGCCGCCTTTCCGGACCGTGCGGCCCGCGTGCGCGCCGGCCTCGGCACGCGCGCCGTCGTGCTCATCGGCATGATGGGCGCCGGCAAGTCCTCGGTCGGCCGCCGGCTCGGCAAACTGCTCGACCTGCCCTTCGTCGATGCCGACACGGAGATCGAGAAGGCGGCGGGCATGACCATCCCCGACATCTTCGCCCGTCACGGCGAGGAATATTTCCGCGCCGGCGAGGTCCGCGTGCTCGCGCGTCTTCTGGAGGAAGGCGGCACCGTCATCGCCACCGGCGGCGGCGCCTGGATGAACCCCATGACGCGCGCCCATATCGGTCGCTGCGGCATCTCGGTCTGGCTCAAGGCCGATGCCGACCTTCTGATGCGCCGCGTCCGCAAGCGCGGCAACCGGCCCCTCCTGAAGACGGACGATCCCGACGCCACGCTGCGGAATATCCTCGCCGAACGCGAACCGGCCTATGCCGAGGCCGATGTCACGCTCGTGTCGCGGGATGTGCCGCAGGAATCCATGGCCGTCGAGACGTTGCAGGCGCTGGACGCCTACCTTCAGGAACACCCGCAGACATGACCGACACGCTCGCCCACGAAAGCCAGATCCGCGTCCCCGTCGCGCTCGGCGATCGCTCCTATCAGATACACATCGGCCCCCATCTCATCGCGGGCCTGGGCGAAGCGCTGAAACCTCTCGGCGCGCGCAACATCGCCGTGGTCACGGACCGCAACGTCGCCGCGCTTCACATGGATGCGGTACGCGACGCCATCGCGCCCGCCGGCCTCAATCTTTCGGAAATCGTTCTGCCCCCGGGCGAAGGCACCAAGAGCTTCCCGCATCTCGAAGACGTCTGCGCCCAGCTGCTGGAGGCGCGCATCGAGCGCGGCGATCTCGTCTTGGCTCTCGGCGGCGGCGTCATCGGCGATCTCGCGGGCTTCGCGGCGGCCATCCTGCGGCGCGGCGTGCGCGTGGTCCAGGTGCCCACCACCTTGCTCGCTCAGGTCGATTCCTCGGTCGGCGGCAAGACGGGCATCAACACCCGCGCCGGCAAGAACCTCATCGGCGCGTTCCACCAGCCCAGCCTCGTCCTGGCCGACACCGGCGTGCTCGACACGCTGCCCCAGCGCGAGTTCCGCGCCGGCTATGCGGAGATCGTCAAATACGGCCTGATCGACGATCCGGATTTCTTCGACTGGCTCGAAGCGGAATGGAACGAGGTCTTCCTCGGCGGCCAGGCGCGCATGAACGCCATCGCCACCTCCTGCGCGGCCAAGGCCGGCATCGTCGCCCGCGACGAGACGGAGACGGGCGAGCGCGCGCTCCTCAATCTCGGCCACACCTTCGGTCATGCGCTGGAAGCGGCCGTGCGCTATGACGGCGAGCGTCTGGTGCACGGCGAAGGCGTCGCCATCGGCCTCGTCGCCGCGTTCCGTTTCTCCGCCAGCCTCGGCCTTGCCTCCGAAACCGAGGCCGATCGCGTCGAAGCGCATCTGCGCGCCGTCGGCCTCCCCACCCGCATCTCCGACATTCCGGGCGAGATCGGCGATGCCGATCATCTGTTCGAGCTGATGGCACAGGACAAGAAGGTGAAGGCCGGCCGCCTCACCTTCATCCTCGCCCGCGGCATCGGCCAGAGCTTCGTGTCCTCGGATGTGGAGCCAGACGCCGTGAGGGCCTTTCTTCGCCAGTGGACCGCCCTAGATTCGTAAAGTTCGCGCTCCGGTGGAGCTTTTTCCGGATTCACGCGTTCATTCCCCGAGAGTTCAGCTGGCGTGTTGAGCCGGCGCACATTTTTCGGGGGAGGCCATCATGGCCCGTACATCTGACATCCTGGCCGGTCTGGCCGTCGGAATTGCCGTCGGCGTCGGCGCCAGCTTCGCCATTTCGCCCGGCCCGGCCGTCGCCAATGGCGGTTATGAGGCCGGCACCGAGACCATCCGTTCCAACAAGCCCGCGAAGGGCGATCTTCTGGTCACGCAGGAGCCGGTTCGCGTGGCTCGCAATCTGCTGGCCCAGCCGGTCGAAGTGCGTCAGGTGCAGGTGCTTGGCGATCAATCCGCCTCGATCGTCCTCCTCGACGACAAGGGCCGCATCGTCTACCGCAGCAGCCCGGCGGAAGCCCGCACCAGCGTCGCCAAGAACGTCGAGGTGCCCTCGGTCGCACCGGCGTCCACCGACAATCTGTCGCTGCGCATCGACACGGCCTTCCGCGCCATCCCGCGCGAATCCTGATCCCTATCCGCGCACCGGGTCCCGTTCCGGTGCGCGCAGCTTCGCGATGTTGTCGCGAACCTTCGCCGCATCCTTCGGCTCGCCCCGGCACAGATCCGGGTCACGGCCATCGGCATAGGCGCCCACGATCTCCAGATCCTCGCTGGCGCCTTCGTTGAAATGTCCCGTCCCGGCCGGCAGCATCACCACATCTCCGGCCTCCAGCATCAGCGAACGCCCGTCTGGCCCGCCGATCCGCGCAGTCACCCGCCCGCGCGAGATGCCCAGCACCTCATGGGCGGTCGAATGGAAATGGTGGAAATCGTAGAGCCCGTTTCGCCAGCTGCCCGTCCAGCCATTGCGCGCGAATAAATCCTCGAACGCGGCCGCTCCGTCGCCCGGCGTCAGCACGCCACGATAGACGAGCACCGCCAGGGACGGATTGTTGGGGATCGTCCCGTCATCGGCGAAGAACAGCGTCTCCGGTTCCCGCGCATCGTTTGCCATGTCGAATCTCCACTGTCCGCATGAACTGGGCAGGTGCGGCCCTTTCGGCAATCTGCTAGACGCGCCTCATGCCCGTTCACTCGCTCGGAAACCTGCACCCGCAACTGCCCGCAGAGGGCACTTATTGGATCGCGCCCGACGCCCGTCTGGTGGGCAATGTCCGCCTCGGCGAAGGTGCGACAATCTGGTTCGGCGCCGTCCTGCGCGGCGACAGCGAGCTCATCGACATCGGCGAGGCCTGCAACGTGCAGGATGGCTGCGTGCTGCATGTCGATCCCGGTTTCCCGCTCACCATGCACCCCTATTCGTCGCTCGGGCATCGCGCCATCGTGCATGGCTGCACCATCGGCGAAGGCAGCCTCGTCGGCATGGGCGCGACCATCCTCAACGGCTGCGTCATCGGCAAGGGCTGCCTCATCGGCGCCAACGCGCTGCTCACGCAGGGCACCATCGTGCCCGATCATTCATTGGTCGTGGGTGCGCCTGGCAAGGTGGTCCGGCAATTGACCGAAGCCGAGATCGCCCGCTGCCGCCGCACCGCGGAGGGCTATCGGGAGAAGGTCGCGCGCTATCATGCGGAGTTCGGCCCCGCGCGCTAGAGCAGCCGGATGCCCAGCCGGCGGTGCGCCAGCCCCGTCATCGCCACAGCCTGCGCCGCCAGCGCGAGGCTTGTCGCCAGCGCCGCACCCGCCAGCCCC
Source organism: Terrihabitans aquatilis (assembly GCF_052542005.1). Classification (NCBI taxonomy): domain Bacteria; kingdom Pseudomonadati; phylum Pseudomonadota; class Alphaproteobacteria; order Hyphomicrobiales; genus Terrihabitans; species Terrihabitans aquatilis. The sequence continues at coordinate 35,855 of NZ_JBOCUO010000004.1, forward strand.
CAGAGCGGAATGAGCGCGAGGTTCAGCACCAGATTGAGCAGCAGCGCCCCGCCCGCCGTCCAAGCCGTCGCCCGCTCCTCGCCCGCCATGGCCAGCAGGGGCTCCACAGGCCCCGCCGCCGCACGCGCCAGAAGGCCCGCCGCCATGATAGGCAGAAGATAGAACACGGTCGTGAAATCAGGCCCGAACAGCCACAGCAAGGGCTGGCCCAGAACCAGCAGCCCCAGCGCCGCAGCGAGCGAGGGCCAGAATGTCCAGCGCCGTGCCTGCCGGGCAAAGGCGGCCAGCTTCTCCCGCTCGCCCGCCACGTGATAGCCGGCAAACCGCGCCGCGCACGCCGCCTGCACGGCGAACACGATGAACGACATCACCGCCATGATTTTCGTCGCGGCGAAATAATGCGCCACATCGCCGGGCGGATGAAAACGCTCGAGGATCAGCACATCCACATAAGTCAGCAGCAGATAGAAGCCGTTCATCAGCAGGAGCGGCAGCGCCATGCGCAGCCAGCGCCGCACCTCCAACACCCGCCGCCCGCTTGGCACACGGCCCGACAGTCGCCCCCGCAGCACCACGAACTGGCCGATCCCCGCCACCAGGATTGCCGCCAGGCTGATCCACATCAGCCCCGCCGCATCCAGCCCGCGTCCGGCCGCGAACAGCGCGAACGCCACGCACAGGATCAGCAGCGGCTGCACGAAATAGGGCGGCACGAACGCCAGCCCCGCCCAGTGGAACGCGCGCGCGATCCCCTCCTGAAAATCCATCAGAACGAAGAACGGCGTGCACAGGCAGGCGATCAGCAAGGGCGTGCGAAACTCATCCGCCACCCAGCCGGGAACGCTCACCGCGATGGCCCCGAGCGTGGCGAACGCCGCCGAGATCACGAACGCCAGCGCCCCGCCGCCCGTCAGGAAGCCGCGCAGCCGCGCGCCCTCATCGCCAGCGGCCTGATATTCCGGCACCAGCCGCTGCGACGCGGCGGAAAGCCCGAGCCCGCTCAACCCTCCGGCCAGCAGCACCCACACCCAGGCATAGGCGTAGATGCCGTATTCATGCGCGCCCATCCATCGCGCCAAAGCCACCTGGAGCACCAGCGCCAGGGCCGCGTTCACCACGCGCAGCAGGAACGTGGTCGAGGCCATGCGCCGCGCCATTGCGAGGTCGCCGCCGTCGCGGGTCCATGCGCGCAGGCGGGCGCGCAGCCCTCCGGTCTCGGTCTGAAATTCGGTCACGCAATGTCCGCTCGTCAGAGAGATCGAGCCATACCGGCATCGCCTTAAGAAACCGCAACCTCCGGCTGCGTCGCGTCAGCCCAGGAGAACATCCGGCCGTGGCGCAGCCATGCTGCCGAAAGCCTCGTAAAGCCGCGCAATGCCTTCGGCATGGAGATCGCGGCCGATCACCACGATCCGGGTGCGCCGGTCCGCATCGGGCCAGGCGTCCAGCCGTCGGGGCGGATGGAACACATGCTGCACACCGTGGATCAGCACAGGTCGTTCTGGGTCGAGTGTCGTGCGCACCAGTCCTTTCAGCCGCAGGATGTTCGCGCCGAATTCCGAGCGCAGCAGATCGGTGAACAGGCCGAACGCTTCGGGCGGCAGCGCGGTGTCGCTCCAAAGGGTCGTGGTGCGGATATCGCCGGTGTGCGCCGTGGCGGCAGTCCCGTCCGCCTCGGCCCGCAGCCAGTCCTTCACCGCCTCGCTCCGGCCCTCGATGGTCCAGGGCGCCACATCGAACAGACGCTCAGCCACCGCCTCTCCACGCGCGGCATCCAGCACCGGCGCGCCGGGCGCGAGTTCCGCCAGCCGCCGGCGCAGCTCGGCCTCGGCCGCCCGCGCCTCGTCGTCCGCCACGAGATCCGTCTTGGTCAGCACCACGCGGTCCGCCAAAGCGACCTGCCGCCGCGCCTCCTCGTGCTCGCACAAGGCCCGCGCGCCGGTCAGCGCATCCACCACGGCGATCACACCGTCCAGCGCGAACCGCACCTGCAACAGCGGATGCGCCTGCATCGCGTGCAGCACCGGCACCGGGTCGGCCAGCCCGGTCGTCTCCAGCACCACGCGGCGAAACGCGGGCAACGAGCCCTCGTCGCGCCGGCGCAGCAGATCCTCGAATGTCTCGATCAGGTCGCTGCGCACCGCGCAGCACAGGCACCCTCCGGAAAGCGCCACCACATCGCCCTCCAGCCGCTCCATGAGCAGATGGTCGAGGCTGATCTCGCCGATTTCATTGACGATCACAAGCGTGTCGGGCAGCGCGCCCTGGCCGGCCAGCCGGTTCAGCAGGCTCGTCTTGCCGGCCCCGAGAAAGCCGGTCAGCAGCGTCAGCGAGACCGGCGCGAACCGCTCCCGCCCGCTCACTTGCTGGAAAGCTTGGCCGGGCGCGGGCGCGGCATGGGCACGGCCGGCCCCGCGGAATTGGACGGAGGCGGCTCGGGCGCCAGCTTTGCCGCCAGCGCCAGGAATTCCGGCGGGCCGTTCGGGTTCGGGCCCAGAAAGGCGTTCATGATCGGCCCGGGCGTCGGCGTTTCCAGCAGAAGCGGCTTCGTCTCGGTGCCGTTATTGTAGCTCATCGTCAGGCCCGAGCGCGCGCTCTGCCCCGCGCCCACCAGGTTCGCCTGTCCCTCGTCGGCCACTTCGCCCACGGCCTCCGGCGCCTTTTTCTTCTCGCAGATATCGGCGCGCAGGTTCGGCGCCGGGCCTGAGACCGGCCTCAGGCTTTTCAGCTCCTGCCCGGTCCGCCAGAAGGTCCACGATCCGAAGCCCGCTTCCAGCAGTTCGGCGGCATGCTGCGTGCGCTGCTTGGCGTTTTCCTCGCCCAGCACCACGGCGATCAGGCGGCGCTGGCCGCGTTTGGCGGTAGCCACGAGGTTGAAGCCCGAGGGACAGGTGAAGCCCGTTTTCATGCCGTCGGCGCCTTCGAACCGTCCGAGCAGCGAATTGTGTCCGCGCACCAAGGTCTTGCCCAGCTGCACGCCGCGCGCATCGTAGAGCATCGCCGATTGCGGGAAGTCCCGATAGATCGCCTGCGCCAGCAGCGCCATGTCGCGCGCGGTCGTCACCTGATCGGGGTGGAACCAGCCATTCGGATTGGTAAAGCGGCTCTGGTTCATGCCGAGCTTCTGCGCCGTCGCGTTCATCTCAGCGACGAAATCCTCCACATTGCCGCTCACGCCCTCGGCGAGCGTCACGGCCAGATCGTTGGCGGATTTGACAATCAGGAGCTTCAGCGCATTCTCGACCGTGATGATCGTGCCGACGGGGAAGCCCATCTTGCTCGGCCGTTCCTCCCGCGCCCGCTCGGTGTAGAGCAGCGGGCTGTCGAGGCTCACCCGGCCCTGCTTCACCGCGTTCAGCACCACATAGGTGGTCATCAGCTTGGTCAGCGAGGCCGGAAACCAGGCCTGCGTGGCCTCCTGCGCGAAGAGCACGCGCCCGCTGTCGGCGTCGACCACCAGAGCCGGCTTGGCGTTTGCCGCCGTGCCCGTCAGGGCCAGCAGGGCGGCAAGAGCGAAGCTGAGGAAGCGGGCCTTCATGATCGTCGTCTGATCTCCGGGAATTCCGTAGTGGTTTCTATCCTGCACGCGGCGCGGGCGCCAGTCACCGAACCGTTAGGACACCTACGGAGGCCGGCGCGCCCCACACCACGGGCCGGTTCGGCGCCTGGTCGGGCTCGGCCACCACCATGGTCCAGAACACCTTGTATTTGTGGCCCGGCGCCTGCGCCACGGCGATGCCGATGCGGGTCGCGCTCGGCATCAGCATGTTCTTGCGATGCCCTGCGGATTCACGCCATCCGGAAAACGCCTCGGCCAGGGTGTGGTAGCCGCCGGCCACGTTCTCGGCGATGCGGGCATAGCGATAGCCCTGTTTGCGCGCGCGGGCGTCGAGCGGGCCGTCGCCGGCGTCATGGCTCACCTGCCCGCGCCGCGCCATGGCGCGCGAATGCTCCTCGGCGATGCGCGTCAGTGCTGGGTCGAGCGTCACGGGCCCAAGGCCGTTGTTGCGGCGGAAGCCCGAGACCATTTCGGCCGTGGCCTCGCCGTCCACCTGCGCGCCGGCCGGCACGAGGCTGCGATACATGCTCGGCTCCTGCGGCGGCTGGTACGGGGCCTTGGTCGAGCAGGCGGCGATCATCAGGCCGGCAAGCGCGATGGCGCCGAGACGAAGCCCGGCGCGCACAGCCGGAAAATGGATTCTGGACACGATTGCGATGACTTTCGGCTCAGGGCGAAGCGGTGATATTCATCCCTTTTGCCTGCAATTGCGTAAGGATGTCTAAATAGAGGTCGCTGCGCGTGGTCGCCGTCTGGCGCGGCGAAGGCACGTAGCAGAACATCTGCCATTGCACGCCGACATCGGTCGTCCCCACGATCTCGATCACAGGCGCGGGGTTCGCCAGCACCGATTTGTGCGCCTGCGCCGCCGCCTTCAGCAGATCCCGCACCTCCTGCACGCTCGCCGCATGCGAGGTGCCGAGCTTGAGGTTCACGCGGCCCAGCGGGTTCTGGTGGGTGCGGTTCAGCACGGGCTTGGTGATGAGGTCGGAATTCGGCACGATCATCATCGAGCGGTCGAACTTCTCCACCACGGTGGAGCGCACGCTGATGCGCCGGACATTGCCCTCTTCGCCGCCGATGCCCACCCAGTCGCCCACCTTGATCGGCCGTTCCGCCAGAAGGATCAGGCCCGACACGAAGTTCGACACGATGGCCTGCAGGCCGAAACCGATACCGACCGAAAGCGCACCGGCCACGATGGCGAACTTCTCCAGTCCGAACCCCAGCGAGGACACTGCGAGGCCCACCGCGATGATCGTTCCGGCATAGCCGGTCGCGGTGCCGATCGAGTTCTTCAGCCCCTCGTCCATCCGGGTCAGGGGCAGATAGGTCTTGTCCAGCCAGCGCTGCACGGCCCGGGTCAGCAAGATGCCGCCGGTCAGGAACGCGATCGCACCGAGGATGGTCAGCGGGGAGACCGACAGTCCGCCGAGCTGGAAGCCCGCCAGCGCCCGGTCGAACCAGCTCACGGCATCGTCGCCCTGGATGCCCCAGGGCGCAGCGGCCAGCATCACGGCCAGAACGATCAGCACGAGGTGCAGGAAACCCGAGACCACCGCGCAGATCTGGCCGAACCTCTGGTCGCGCAGGCCCAGCGTCCCGCGTGCGAAACGTCCGACGGGACTGTGGGCACCCGCCGCGCAAAGTCCGTCGACCAGCGCCAGAAGGATGTAGAGCGCCGCTCCCAGCACGCTGATCCAGATCATCTGCTGGATAAGGAAGAAACCGAAGGAGATGTATCCCGTCGCCACCGAGATCATCACCACCGCGATGGCAATCCACGCAATGAGGCGGGCGGCGCCCTTCATCCAGCCGCCATCCGGCTGCGCCTGTTGCGCCGCCTGCGCAGACGGCTGCCCCTCCGTCTCCTCGGCGGTTTCCTTGGCGGGCTGAAGACCCAGCGCGAAAATCAGCGCGATCAGCACGGCGGTCACGCCATCGAGCGCGACCGTCGGCGCAAGCCCGATACCGATGATGTCGAGGAAGCCCTGCACCACCCGCGTCAGGGCATAGATCGAGGCGATCCAAAGCGGGTAGGCCGCGATCCGCTGCGCCGCCTCGTCCGACACATAGGCCAGGCGCCAGGAAGGCCGGCCGGGCGCCAGCACCGCCTGGTTCAGCCCGGCAATGACCGAGACGAATGCCGTCAGCGCCACCAGTCGTTGCAGGAAGGGGATGGCCCGGTCGGGCACGAGGTCGGGAATGGTCAGGCCCTGATAGAGCACGAACGCAGCCGCCACCGGCGCGGCGGAGGTGATGAGCACCACCCACAGCGCGGCTGCGGCGCGTTTCAATCGCCCGCCCGAGGCCACCTGCTCGAACACATAGCGGCGTCCCAGCCGCTGTGACCAGATCCGGATCGGCCACATCAGCGCGATCGCCAGCAATATGGCGATGCCCAGCACCGCCCCGCTCTGCAGATCCAGCCGCGAGGTGAAGAGATTACCCCATTGCGTCAGGAAGCCGGAGGCCGCCGTCCAGCGCCGGGGCACCTCGTCCACCACATCGGCCCACAGGCTGGGTGCCAGCAGCGAGCGGGTGCGGCCCAGCACGCGGCTGTTGAACAGATCTCGCCGTTTGGCCGAGATCTGCTCGACGATCTGGTCGGATTGCACGAGCAGCAGGCCCGTGCGTTTCAATGTCTCGTCGATGGGCTGGCGGGCGGCGAGCTGCGTCTCGCGCTCCTGTGCGATCTCCGCGCTCTCCGGCGCCGCGCCCTCGCCCGGCTTCTCGCCCAATTGCTCGATGCGGGTGGTGATGGCCTGCTGGCGCGGCGTCAGCCCTTGCTGCACCTCGGAGATGCTGCTGCGCGCCTGGTCGACCCTGCGCGACAAATCCAGCAGAACGGCATCATCGACGATCGGCTTGGCAAGTTCCGCCTCCGCCTGGTCGAGCGAGGTCTTCACGCCGTCGAGAAGGCGGTTCTCCTCCACCTGCGCCAGTCCGGCCAGGGCCGAAAACAGCAGCAGGTTCGCGGCCAGCAGAAGGCCGGTCAGCCGCATGTGCAGCAGGGGTCGGGAAAAGCTCATATCCTTGACCTGGCGGGGAGAGTTCGGGAGGAGGAAACGGCTAACTCGCCCAAGATTGTGGCAAGGTCACGAACGACTCGCATTTTCGCCCGCGCCTTTCGTTGCAGGAGGAAACGCTATTTCCGGACGACGTTCGCCTCGCCCGCCTTCACGCTCTCCTCGATCAGCTCGTCGAAATCGCCCCGCGCGAAAACGTTGATGGGCGGCACTTCGTCCCAATTGTCGCCGTTGGAGATCGAAAGCCCGAAATCCAGAAAAAAAATCACGCCGTCCTTGTCCTCGACGTAATGCACGGATTCCTGCTTCAGCCGTGCCAACGCCGCCGGCATCGGGTGTTCGAAGGGCCGGTAGCCGTTGATCTCCACCCCCGGCAGCGTCTCGAACAGGTCGAACGATACCGCTTTGCCCGCTTCATACCGCACGCTCGGCTTCATCTCGCCGCCGCCCCCGCCGATGCGGAATTCGACGATGTGGTCGGCATATTTGTCCTGAAGCTCCTGCGGCGCACCGGCCGGCATCGCGTTCGAGACACTCTCAGGCGGCCCGATATGCCGTGCCACCTCCTGCGGCGTCATCCCGAAGGTGAGCAGCCCGACGGACACATAGGGAATGATGGTCCAGCTCATGCTTCCTCCCATATCGCCGACGGCCGCATCGTCCTCGCGTCAACCTCTGATCAACCGCCTGTGTTTGACCCGCTTGGAGCTTTCCCCGAAAACAGCCAAGCGCGATTCAGGCGGGTGCATGGAAGCGAGGCATGGACGACAAGGCAAGCCTTATCAACGCCTTGGCGGCGGGCATGAGACGGCGACCCATCGTCTGGTCGATCCATGTCCTGATAGCCGCGCTCGCCCTCGCCGGTTGCAAGGGCGAACCCGCCACATCGAAACACCCCCTTCCAGACTGGAGCGGCGCAGCCATCGAGGGCATCGCGCCGCTGATGTCCCCCTCGCAGGTCGAGGCGGCGCTGAAGGCCGGCAATTATCGTACGATCCCGTGCAGCCCCACCTCTTCCGAAAATCCACGGAATGAGCTGGGCGAGATGTCCTGCTACGCATCGCCGGATCGGCCGATGAAGATCAGCCTCCGTTTCCTCGATCTGCCCGAAGGACGGCGCCTGGCAACGGCCAATTTCCGCGAACATCCCTCGGGCGGCAGCGACGAGGATCGCACGGCCACCAGCCGGGCTTTTGCCGACGAACTGACCGCCCGTTTCGGCCCCCCGGACGACAGGGTCGACAAACCCACCTTCACCGTCCTCTTCTGGAAGCGCCCCGGCGGCCTGCCGGAACATGCCGACATGGTCATCACCATCGTCGGCCCGGCATTCGGCGCGAATGCCGGCCTGCAAAGCCCCTGGGCCGAGGCAGAGGCCGGCATATCGGAGCCGGTATCCGAGATCCCCGCCAACGTTCCGGCCGACTGAATCCACGCGAAACGCAAGCGCCAGCCCCGCCCTCGCAGGCCCCTCTCCCGGGCTCCCCCGCTTTTCCGTCCGGCCCGACTGTGTTATCTCCTCGGCCCTGTTTCAACGGGATCCTCCACGTCGCATGCCCGACGAAGGCGATAGTACAGACGGTAGTCGATACCGAATGAGGCTGGCTTGCGCATTGCGCGGCCAGCCTCCGCTTCCCGTTCCATCTTCCTTGAAAAAGATGCCTCCTCGGATCGCAGGTCCGGGGCTTTTTGCGTTCTCCTGCCAGCGACAGAAGGTTTAGTCATGGAGTTCCTCGCAGATCCGAATATCTGGATCGGCCTCGTAACCCTCATCGTTCTCGAAGTCGTTCTCGGCATCGACAACCTCGTCTTCATCGCCATTCTCGCCGACAAGCTGCCGCCCCATCAGCGGAACCGGGCGCGCATCATCGGCCTGTCGCTCGCTCTGGTGATGCGCATTGCGCTTCTGTTCTCGATCTCCTGGATCGTGACGCTGACGCAGCCGTTGTTCACACTCGCCACCTTCTCCTTCTCGGGACGCGATCTCATCCTGATCCTCGGCGGCGTGTTCCTTCTGGCCAAAGGCACGATGGAGCTGCACGAGCGGCTGGAGGGCGCGCACAAGCCCAAGGAAGGCAAGGTCGTCCACGCGGTCTTCTGGCAGGTCATCGTCCAGATCGTCGTGCTCGACGCCGTCTTCTCGCTCGACAGCGTCATCACGGCTGTCGGCATGGTCAACAATCTGTGGGTCATGATCACCGCGGTCTGCGTGGCAATGGCGGTGATGATCGCGGCGTCCAGGCCGCTGATGGCCTTCGTCTCGAAGCACCCCACAGTCGTCATCCTCTGCCTCGGCTTCCTCCTGATGATCGGCTTCAGCCTGGTGGTGGAAGGCTTCGGCTTCCACATTCCCAAGGGCTATCTCTACGCCGCCATCGGCTTCTCGGTCCTCATCGAGGCGGCCAACCAGTTCGGGCGGCACAATCGCGAGAAGCGCTTCACCACCGGCGATCTGCGCGAGCGGACGTCCGAAGCCGTGCTTCGGATGCTCGGCGGGCAGATCGGCGAGCAGCCTTCGGGCGACGGCGTGGATTCCACCGCGGAGCAGATCGCCCAAAGCGATGTGTTCAAGCCCCAGGAAAAGGAGATGATCCGAGGCGTCCTCGATCTCGGCGAGCGCCCCGTCAGCTCCATCATGTCGCCGAGCAACGAGCTCGAATGGCTCGATCTCAACGACAGCCCGGAACAGCTGAATGCCGCCATCCGGCAACTTACGCACAGCCGGGTCATCCTCGCGCGCGACAATGTCGATGATTTCGTTGGCGTCGCCGTCACCCGGGAATTGTTCGACGCCATGCTCGACGGCAGGCCCATCGACTGGGCGCGCGTTGCCCGACAGCCCGTCGTCGTCCATGAAAGCACCGATGTGCTGAAGCTGATGGAGCAATTGCGCCGTTCGCCCGTGCAGATGGCCATGGTGGTCGACGAGCACGGCTCCCTGGAGGGCATCGCCACCCCCACCGACGTCCTCGAAGCCATCGCCGGCGAATTCCCGGACATGAACGAGGAGGCGGCGGCGGTGGAGCGCCAGGAAGACGGCTCGTGGCTGATCGATGGCTTCATCGACATCCGCCAGCTCAGCGGCACCATCGACCGCGATCTGGTCGATGACGCCAACCGCTATTCCACTCTGGCGGGCTACATCCTCACCCAGCTCGGCCATCTGCCGAAGGAGGGCGAGGTGCTGGAGGCCGAGGGCCTGCGCTACGAGGTGCTGTCGCTGGAAAAGCGCAGCATCGGCAAGGTCCGCCTCACCATGCTGGATGCCGCCACTGCGCCCTGACAAACCATGAGGCTGGCGTGCAAACGCGTATTGACCCGAACCATCGGTTCACTACGCTGCCGCGCGCAAAGAATAGGCACGAGAGGGCGAGGGAAATGACGGCGATGTTCCGGACGATGGGAATCACTTTGTGCGCGCTCTCGGCAATCGCCTCGGCGCCCGCCTTCGCGGCGGAAAGCCCCTCGCGGCTCGACGACATCGCCGCGCGCAAGACGCTCAACATCTGCACCACGGGCGATTACCGCCCCTTCTCCTATCGTCCCGACGGCGCCAACGATTTCGTCGGCATCGACATCGATCTCGGCCGCTCGCTGGCCAAGACGCTCGACGCCGAAGCCGTCTTCATCCAGACGAAATGGTCGGACCTCATGGCCGACTTCAAGGCCAAGTGCGACATCGCCATGAGCGGCATCTCCGTCACGCTGCCGCGCCAGCGCAACGCCTTCTTCAGCGACATGTATCTCGTCAACGGCAAGGCGCCCATCGTGCGCTGCGACGACGTCGCGAAATACCAGACCGCCGACGCCATCAACCAGCCGAACACCCGCGTCGTGGTCAATCCCGGCGGCACAAACGAGAAATTCGCCCGCGCCAATCTCGCCAACGCCGAAATCCAGCTGTTCCCCGACAACCGGGTCATCTTCAAGGAAATCCTCGAAGGCCGCGCCGACGTGATGGTCGCCGAATCCGTCGAGGTGAAGCTTCAGGAAAAGCTGCACAAGGGCCTGTGCGCCGTAAACCCGGACCAGCCTCTGCAATACGGCGAGATGGGCTTCCTCCTGCCGCGCGGCGACACCGTCTTCAAGGCCTATGTCGACCAATGGCTCCACCTGACCAAGGCAACGGGCGAGTTCGACACGATCTTCGAAGCCAACATGAAGTAACGCCGGTCTGCGAAGGGCGCCGGGGCATGTCTCGGCGCCTTTTTCATTTTCGGACCGGATAGGCGATGCAGACCGACATCGAACGCCAGCACAGCACGAGCCGATCGGGCCGGGTCGGATCATGGCCGGTCTATCTCGCCGTCCTCGTCACGGCGGCAGGGCTCATGCTGGTCGGAGCCCAGTTCGCCTTCCTCGTCCGGCTGCCGCATCTGTCGGCGCTCGTCCGCGATCCGCAGGCGCTCTGGCTGGTGTTCTCCACCTGGCCCGATGTGCGATTCGGGCTGTTCTCACTGCTTCTGGCCTATCAATTCACTTCCGGCCATTCCTGGGAAGTTCTCGACCCGAGAACCCTGCCGGGCCGCATCCGCGGCATGGATCAGCGCATCATCGTCGCGGCCATCGGCGTGTCCGCCTTCCTCCTGCTGCCAGTGGTGTTCGGGTTCCCGTTTCTCCTGCTGGACCTGATGACACTTCTGTTCTGCGCGCTCCTCGGCGGCATCCTCTTCAAATGGGCCGCCCGCGCCGGGATGCCCATGGCCGCACGCTGGATGATCGCGGCGTTCTCGATCGGGTTCTTCGGCAATCTGCTGATGTCGGATGCCGATCATCGCGCCTTCTCCTGCCGGTCCGGACCGGTGCAGCTGGACTCCGGCGACAATTTGCCCTGCGACACCTTGGACTGGCTCAAGGGGAAACCGCTCTGGCTCGTCGAGGGCCCTCAGCCGCCCCGTCTCGTCCCTCGCGGCGACATCGCCGATTCCGAGATCGACCGGGCGCTGGGCCTGTAACCGATCAAGGCCTCAATGCCCGAGCCCGGAGACATCGAGATCGGCGCGGACGGCATCCACCCCGTCCCGCAGCGACAATCGCGCCAGCGCGAACGCCGACAGGCCCACCACCCAATTACGGTAGATGATGTCGGCGCTTTCTGAATCTTGCCCGGCCGTGCGCTGGCCGTCGAACGCGTTCACGCCGCAAATCCCCAGCGTCCTGTTAGAGTTCAGCTGCACGTTGAACTGCGCCACCATCGGCAGTGCATATTCCGTCGCCGTCCAGGCCTGCGCGAAGGAATAGCCGACGATATCTCCGGAGGGCGCGTTGTACGTCTTCAGTTCCGGCGCGGCGTCGAGGCGGGCCTTCGGACTGGCCGTGATCGAGGCGCTGAACTCCTTGGCCATCTGAACGCCGAGCGCGCGCCCCTCCGCAATCGTCCCTGGCCGGATCTGGCACGAAATATTGGGGTATTCATCGTCCGTCAGCTCCAGAGAGTAGTCTGCCGCGTTCGCCTCCGCCGCCTTCCCCGTTTTCTCGACCGACCATTCGCCCGGCACCAGGAAAACGGATCCCTCCATCACGCTCACCGTCTTGAGCCGCGCCGCGAGATCGACCCGCGCCGACATGCGCAGACCGCCGAAAAAGCGCGCCAGCACCGGCTCGTGTCTCGGGTAATCCGCATAATCGAAAATGGAGACGGCGATCAGAACGACATTCCCGCGCGAGATCACTGCCGCGCGCGCCATCTTCCCATAAGCGCCCTCGCCCCGCTCCTCGGCCGCCGACAGAAGCGCAAAAGCGTGGTTGCTCTTCACCTCGTCCCGCAGGATGCGGTCGAATCCCTGCTGGGCCAGGAAGCCATGCCCGGCCGTGATCGCCTGTGCGAAGGACGGAAACTCGATCCGATAGATCTCGATTGCGAGCGGCTTGTCGGTCTCCGGCGAGAAAATACGGGCGACGAGGCCGTCGTCTCCGGGCTGCTTCAAAACCCGCACATCCACCCCATCGGCCACGATGGCGGTGAAGGCGAGTTCCGGCGCGCCGAGGTCGAAGCTCTGGCGAATATAGCCGGGCCCCTCCTCCGTCCGCGTCGAGAACAGTTCGTCCGTCGTGTAGGCCGAGGCGATCCCCGTCATGCTCATCAGCGTGCAGACCATCACCGCGATGGGCAGGCGCATCCTCGGCACGCTCACAGCGGCCCGCCTTTCAATGAAACGTTCCAGGTCCATCTTCATCGTGTCTTCGTTCCCGGTCCGGTCGAGCGCCTTGGCCATCAGGCACTTTCAGCGCTCGTGATTCCGGTTTTGTAGCAGCGCCCTCTAAAACGCCAACGGCGCGCCTCCTTTCGGAAGCGCGCCGCCGCTCATTGCACCTGTAAATCCGATCAGGTCGCCGCCGCGCCGGACAGATACGGCGCCACTTCCTGATAGCCGCGCCAGATCATGTCGAGCGCCACGTACAGAATGACCGCGAGACCGACATAGGCGATCCAGCGATGACGCTGCAGCAGATTGGCGATGAAGGAAGCCGCAAGGCCCATCAGCGCGATCGACAGGATAAGGCCGAAGATCAGCACGTTGGGGTGTTCGCGCGCGGCGCCGGCCACTGCCAGCACGTTGTCGAGCGACATCGACACATCCGCCACGATGATCTGGATGGCGGCCTGCTTGAACGTCTTGGTCGGTGCCCCACGCCCGGCCGCCGGCTTGCCGTCGGCATCGTAGGTGGCGTCATCCACCACCTCGGCGGCTTCCTGCTCGTGGGCGTGCGGCGTGCGCAGCTCGCGCCACATCTTCCAGCTCACCCACAGCAGCAGCACGCCGCCGGCGAGGAGAAGCCCCACGATCGCCAGAAGCTGCGTCGTCAGCAATGCGAAGATGATGCGCAGCACCGTCGCCGCGCCGATACCCACCAGGATGACCTTGGTGCGCTGTTCCTTGGGAAGCCCCGCCGCGGCCAGTCCGATCACGACCGCGTTGTCGCCCGCCAGAACCAGGTCGATCATGATGACCTGTAGGAGGGCGGCCATCGCCTCTCCGGTAAAGAATTCAGCCATTAGCCCACATCTCCGTCTTCTTGAGAGGGAATGCGGGCACGCAGCCAGCGAACAAACGTCCGGGCGTAGATCGTCCTGGTTGTTCTCAGCGCCCCTCGCGGAGGCGCGTCCGATGGCTGCGTGCCAGCGTTCTGTTTGAGAATTTCCAGTCCGACATCACAGCCCGTGAAGGCTGCCAGCGGGGCCCGGCCTGGTCCTGATGATGTCCCTACCGCGCGGACGGCATGGACAGGTACTGCACCACATCACCGGGGTCGCTGAGGACACCCGCCGCGAATCCGACAAATACACAGGTACTGGCCACATCCCAACAGGTGACGCGGCCATTTTGCTGGCGAGCGCCCCTGTAGAGGGCGAACAGCGCCACGCCGCAACCGATCAGGAAAGCCAGGGCCGCGAACACCGGCAGCACCAGAGGCGCCGGCACTGCGGACAGGATCAGGCCGAACACCATCACCGCACCCACGACCATCAACCCGGCGCCACCGGGGCCGCCCACGGGCGTCGAGCGTAGAGAAAGCGGCCAGCGGCCGCCCGGCGGGTGTGCCAAGGGCTATCCTCCCCAGATCGGATGGCGGAGCGCCCGTTTCCGGAGCCTTTCAGGCCACGGGATACAGCACGCCCAACCATCTGCTGATGGGGAAGCTACGGTGAAAGTGCCCGTTCGGGTATTCGTGTAAACACACCCGCAAAACTACGGGACGATGCGCCCCAGCCGCACGGCCTGCCGCACCAGCACGGCCACGCTTTCGGCCTGCATCTTCTCCATGATGACGGCGCGATAGCTCTCGACGGTGCGGGACGAAATGTCGAGCTTCGCGGCGATGGCCTGGCTGGTGAAGCCGGCGGCCACCAGATCGAAGATCTCCTCCTGCCGCTTCGTCAGGCGGGCGAACTGGGTCGCCAGTTTCTCCTGCGAGCGGTCGGCGTCCTGCCGCGCCATGGCCCGTTCGAGGCCGCGATTGATGGACGCCACCAATTGCACGTCGTCGACGGGCTTTTCGATGAAGTCCTCGGCGCCGGCCTTGATGCCTTCCACGGCCATCGGCACGTCGGCATGGCCCGACATCAGGATGATGGGCAGGCCGATGCCGCGCCGCGTGCATTCGCGCACCAGCTCGATGCCGTCCATCTCCGGCATGCGCACATCGGCCACCACGCAGCCGCGCCGGGCGGAATCATAGGCCTCGAGAAAGGCCGGCCCCGATTCGTGGGTTTCCACGCGAAAGCCGAACACGCTGAGCATTTCAGCCAGGGCCGAGCGCACGGCCTCCTGGTCGTCGATCACGAAGATGGTGGAACTGGACATGTTCCAAGCTTAGCCTCGGTTGAGGGGAAGGGAGAAGCGGAATTCCGTCGCACCCGGCTGGGCCTTCTGCAGCCACACCCGTCCGCCATGCGATTCCACGATGGACACGCAGATCGGAAGCCCCAGCCCCAGCCCGCTCTGCTTCGACGTCATCAGGGGCTCGAACGCGCGTTCGGCGAAATCCTCGCCCACCCCCGGCCCGTCGTCCGACACTGCGATCTCGATGCGCGCCGGGTTCTCGTGGAACGTCGCTGCCACCCCCACGCGCCCCTGCTCCCGCTCGTCGCCGGCAATGGCGTCGATCGCGTTGCGCACGAGGTTCAGAACCACCTGCTGCAATTGCACCCGGTCGGCGCGCACATTGGGCAGGCCGGGCCCGATCCGGAGCGTAATGCGGATGCGATGGTCGCGCGCCTCGGCCTCCACCAGCTTCAGCGCATCCTCCAGCATGGAGCGGATCTCCACATTGCTGCGATGCGGCTGCCCGCGCCGCAGGAAGTCGCGCATGCGCCGCAGCACGCCGCCGGCATGGTCGATCTGGGCCACAACATTGCCGAGATTAGATTGCGCGCGCGCGATATCGGGCTCCTCGGCGCGCAATATGTGCTGCACCGAGCGCACCAGGGCCCGCACCGCCGTCATCGGTTGGTTGATCTCGTGCGCCAGCGCCGAGGCCATGCCGCTGACGAGGTGAAAGCGATCGGCCTGCGCGGCTTCGGCCTCCATTTCCCGCAACCGCCCCTCCGCCGCCCGGGCACGCGCGGTCGCGTTCTGCCGCTCGCTGACGACCGAGCCCACGATCAGCCCCGTCGTGCTCAGCACGAACATCAGGGTCTGGAATTCGGTGAAGGCCTCGGCGTCCGAGCCATTCGCCCGCAACAAACCCACCAGCGCGAACTGCGTCAGCGCCAGCGCCAGGCACGCCCCGTCGATGCCGAATCGCACGCCCGACAGGATCACCGGCACGAACAGGATGTAGAAGAACCGCGCGCCCTGATCGACGCCGATGGTCGCGATGATGGCGAGGGCCGTGATCACAAATCCGGCATGAAGCAGCACTTCAGGCTCGCGCAGAACCGTCGAAATCCGCGGCCCCTGCCGCCCCATCAGGCGCAGCACCAGCGGCGTCATCACGGCGATGCCGATCATGTCGCCCAGAAGAAGCGGCATGATCGCGATCCACACATCGGCCCATTCGAATTCCACGTCGAGCAACAGGAACGCCGGCAGCAGCAGCATCACCAGCACCGCGCCGAAAAGCCCCGCTCCCAGCACGACCAGGAGGTCCTGCAAGGCGGCGAGGTCGAGCGGCCCGAAGCGCCGCGCCACCACGGCCATCGCCGCGTAAGTGCCCGCGATGATGGTGGCGATGCCGAAGATCAGCGGCCATGACAGCCGCGTCTGCAGCACCAGGCATTCCGCCGCCACCACGCCCAGAAACACCACGAAACCGAAGCGCGGACCGCGCGCCAGCAGCACCGCGAAAGCCAGCCCGATGCCGGGGTTCCACGGCGTGATGGGCACGCCCTTGTGCTCGTGCATGAAGCTCAGCCATTCGAGCGCGAGAAACGCCGCGATGAACAGGCCCGGCAGCACCAGCCAGTCCCATCTCCGTTCCACCGTGCCGTTCAATGCCCCACTCCGTACACAACGCGCTGCCCACGTCTCGGGCGCCACCTTACCCGTTCCGGCATCGGCTCCAAGCGTCATGCGCACGTCATCGGGCGACACTAGGGCTTCCGAAAATCACGGAACCGATCCATGTCCGCCGCGATCAGCCTGCGAAACATCTCGAAAAGCTACGGGGCCGTCACCGCGGTGGATGGCGTCACGCTCAGCATCGCACCGGGCGAGAGGGTCGCGCTGATCGGCGCTTCCGGCTCCGGCAAGTCGACCCTGATCCGCATCGCCTCGGGCCTGCTCACGGCCGATCGCGAGCCGGGCGACGTCCATGTCATGGGCCAGCTCGTCCAGGCCAACGGCAAGCTCGCCCCGAACGTCCGCGCCGTGCGCCGCCACATCGGGCTCATCTTCCAGAAGTTCAATCTGGTCAACCGCCTCACCGTCGAGACCAACGTCCTCGTCGGCGCGCTCGGCCGCAATTCGGCGCTGCGGGGCCTGCTCGGCCTGTTCTCCCGCGAGGATCGCGAGAACGCCCATGCCGCGCTGGCCGAGGTCGGCGTCGCCGATCACCGCCGCAAGCGCGCCGAGCAATTGTCCGGCGGCCAGCAGCAGCGCGTGGCCATCGCCCGCGCCCTCGTCCAGCAGGCCGGCATCATCGTCGCCGACGAGCCCATCGCCTCGCTCGACCCGAAATCCGCCAAGCGCGTGATGGACATCTTGGCCGGCCTCAATCGCAAGAAGGGCATCACCCTTCTCGTGTCGCTGCATCAGGTCGATTACGCGCGCGCCTATTTCGACCGGGTGGTCGCCATGCGCGCCGGCCGCGTCGTGTTCGACGGCCCCGCCGCGAAACTCACGCCCGAATTCCTGACCGAGCTCTACGGCGCCAGCGCCGAGGAACTGATCCTGCCGGGCCAGATCGGCCCGACGGAGGACCTTGAGGGGGGCAACCTCGATGTCCAGCGTACACGCACGGCCGAAGTGATCGCCCGCGCGTCCTGACAGACAACGACGGAGATTGACATGAAGACGTTCGTGCTGGGCGGCCTTGCTGCCCTGATGATGACTGGCGCCGCCGGCGCGCAGGAAATCAAGCAGCTCAATTTCGGCATCATCTCGACCGAATCCTCGGCCGCGCTCTCCAAGAGCTTCGAGCCCATGCTGAAGGATCTGGAAAAGGCCGTCGGCATCCCGGTGAAGGCCTATTTCGCGCAGGATTATGCCGGCGTGATCGAGGGCATGCGCTTCAAGAAGGTCGATCTGGCCTGGTACGGCAACAAGGCCGCCATGGAAGCCGTCGACCGCTCCAACGGCGAAGTCTTCGCCCAGACCACCAAGCCCGACGGCACCAAGGGCTATTATTCGCTGATCCTCACCAACAAGGACCGCGACGACCTCAACGAGCTGAAGGACGTGCTCGATTGCTCGAAGGGCTTCAACTTCGGCAATGGCGACGTCAACTCCACCTCGGGCAACCTCGTTCCCAGCTATTACGTGTTCGCCCTGAACAACGTCGATCCGAACGCCTGCTACAAGCGCGTCGTCACCGGCAATCATGAGAGCAACGCGCTCGCCGCCGCCAACAAGCAGGTCGACTTCGCCACCAACAACACCGAGAGCATGGACCGCCTCGAAAAGGTCCGTCCGGAAGAGCGCGCCAAGCTCAAGGAAGTGTGGCGTTCGCCGCTCATCCCCTCCGATCCGCTGGTGTGGCGCGCCGATCTCCCGCAGGAGCTGAAGGCGAAGATCCACTCCTTCTTCCTTGGCTATGGCCGCCTCGGCACCCCGGAAGAGGTCAAGCGCACGCGTGAAATCCTGAAGGGCACGTCCGATGGCTGGGGTCCGTTCGTGGCCTCCTCGAACGCCCAGCTCTACCCGATCCGCCAGCTCGAGCTCTTCAAGTCGAAGAGCAAGCTGCAGAACGACGAGAAGCTCTCGGCCGACGATAAGAAGGCCAAGATCGCCGAGATCGACGGCCAGCTCGAAGAGCTCAACAAGCTGATGGCCGAAGCGCCGAACATGTGAGCCAGCGCCCTGGCGCGGGAGGGGCCCGGGCGGCCCCTCCCTTTTCGGTTTCCGGACACGAGACGATGACCCTGGCTCACATGAATGCCCCGAACCCAGCCTTGCCGGCACCGCGTTCCGCTCTCGCCATCGCGCTGCGCACGCTCGGCCTCGGCATCGCGGTCGCCGTCCTCGTCTGGGCGTGGAACAGCGCCGAGATGAATCCCGTCCAGCTCTGGCGCGACGCCGGCAACATGGCCGATCTCGGCCGCGATTTCCTGCGTCCGGATTTCACCGATCTCGATTTCTACATGAAGGGCCTGCTGGAGACGGTCGCCATCGCGCTGTGGGGCACCCTCCTCGCCGTCATCCTGGGCGTTCCCTTCGCGCTCCTCTCGGCCGACAACATCGCCCCGGCCTGGATCGCCTTTCCGGTCCGCCGCGTGATGGACGCGCTGCGCGCCATCAACGAACTGGTGTTCGCCCTCATCTTCATCGCCGCGGTCGGCCTCGGCCCGTTTGCCGGCGTGCTCGCCCTTTTCCTGCACACCACCGGCATCATCGCCAAATTGTTCTCCGAGGCGGTCGAGGCCATCGACCACGGTCCCGTCGAGGGCATTCGCGGCACCGGCGCCACCAAGCTGCAGGAGATCGTCTTCGGCGTCATCCCGCAGGTGCTGCCGCTGTGGATCTCGTTCACGCTCTATCGTTTCGAATCCAATGTCCGCTCGGCCACCGTCATCGGCATCGTGGGCGGCGGCGGCATCGGCATGACGTTCAACGAGGTGATGCGCTCGTTCCAATACGAGCAGGCCGGCGCGATCCTCATCATGGTCATCATCGCGGTCTCGGCGCTCGACATCCTCAGCCAGGGCATCCGCCGCCGCTTCATCTAGGCTGTCGGCTCTTCAGGCTTTCGAAGGCCGCGCCTGCCCTTGGCCCCTATTCCGCCTGGCTCCTGCGAACCATGGCGATGTACCGGGCGGCGGAGGCTTCTCCCCGCTGCTCCGCCATGGTCAGGAAGTGCAGCGCCTTCTCCTGATCCTGCGGGCCGCCCGTCGCGGTCAGATAATCGATGCCGAGCTGAAGGATGGCATAGCTGTCGCCGAGGATCATGCCCCGCTCGTAGAGCGCGCGCGCACGATGTCCCTGATGCCGCACGAGCTCGCCTTCCAGCAGATAATCGCCGATGAGGGCGCACGCCCGGCCGCTGCCGTTATAGATAGCGTGCCACAGCCAGTAGATGCGCCGGAACACATCCCGGCGCTGACCATGTTGGCCTTCATGGTAGATGTTCTGCATCTTCAGAGCGGCGTTGATGTCGTACAGCCGTGCACCGCGTTCCAGCAAAGCAAGCCCTCGGCCCACATCGACCGGCAGGCCGCCCTGCCCCTTGAGATACATGCGCCCGAGATTGTTCATCGCGGCGGCGCATCCACCTTCGACCGCCCGCTCGAAATAGCGGCGCGCGATGTCGAGGTCTTTCGGCAGGCCGTCGCCCTGAAAATGCATTGAGCCGAGATTGTTCAGCGCGTCCGCGTCGCCCTGCTGCTCGCCGAGGCGGTAATAGATCAGCGCCTTTTCGAGGCTCGGCGCCAACCCGTCCATGCCCTGGTCGAGCCGATCCCCCATGACGTAAGCGGCTTTGGGCTCCCCGCGCTCGGCCATCTCCATGAGCTCGAAGGGAAGGACCTCATAAAGGTGGTCCCATGGCGGGGCCGGGCTTTCCCCCTCGAACTCCCTGGCACAGCGCTGCTCATGGCGGGTCAGGCGAATTTTCTGGAAGAACACCGGGCTGTATCCTCAGGAAGACGGCGTCGACGAAAGTCCCGCTAATTGCGGGACACGAGGACATCGCCATGCATGCCGGCATCGTAATGCCCCGGCAGGAGGCACGCGATCTTGAAAGCACCCTCATTGGCGAACGTCCAGACGATCTCGCCGGCCTGACCCGGCGAGAGGCGAACGGCATTGGCATCGTGGTGCGCAAGGTCGGGATTGTCTTCCATGACCGCCTTGTGGGCCAGGATGTTGAGCTCATCATCGAGCACGAATTCATGGTCGATCTGGCCGTCGTTCCTGATGGTGAAGCGGGCGGTATGCCCCCGCGTCGAAACGGAAATTGTCCGGCGTGAAGATCATCCGGCCGTCATCGGTTTCCGACATCACCACCTGCACGTTTCTTGAAACCTCCGAGACCATCCCCGGCTCTCCCACGGCCAGCTTCTCCCCATGCCCTCCCGCATGGTTGCCGGCAGCCATCGCAGGCGCGGCCATCACGACGAACAGCAGTCCGAGTTCGAGCGGCTTCATGAGCGGTATCTCCGTTGCGCCGAAAAGCTCCGGGCACGACGCAAGGTACGAACCTGCTGGAAACCGGTCTTTGAGAGAGATCAAGGTGGCAGCACTTCGCGGCCCGCAAATCCCACACCAATTGTGCGCACCGAACGATCACCGCCGCATTCGGCCAATCATGCAGGCAGCGAAAAGGCCCTTGCATTCATCGGCACCCCGGGTCATTGCCGACGCGAAATGAGGGCGTCCCGGCGTCATGGTTCGAGGAGGGAAATTCTTGAAATATCTGGCTCTTCTGCTGCTGGCCGTCTGGCTTGGTGCCTCACCCTCATCCGCCCGGGCCGAAATTTCATCCGCCCATCAGCAGGAAGCCGCGTCGGCCTTTGAGGCTCTCGACGCCCTCGTGCGCCAGACACGTGAGCAGGGGGATTTGCCGCGCTGGTCGAACCCGGCGCATGCGCAGGTTCTCGCCAGGCTTTGGAACGTGGAGGCCACCCTCGGTTCGCCGCCTTATCTTGCTTCGGATATGCCGGCGCTCTTCACAATCGCCGAAAAGGCCGGTGCCGTTTTCAAGACCTATCTCCTGTTCAGCCCGAAAAGCGATATTGCCCCCGATACGGCCGCCAACTCAGCTGAATATCAGGATGAGATCACGCGCGCCGCGGCCTACATGACGAAGGTCTTCGCGGTCCAACTGGAAGCGACCAGCGATTTCGTTGCCACGCTGCCGCCTGCCCAGATGAACGGGTCGCGTCGGGAAGGTCTGCGCCGGGTACGCCTCGGCATCATGGAACAGGTCTCGGGCTTCACCCTCATGCTGCGCTCGCCGGGCTTGCGCTCCGAGAACCGCATTCTCCTGCTGGACGCGCTCAACGGCAGTTCCGGCCCCCTGACGAAGGCCATCTCGCTCGCGGACCGCGCGGCGATGATGGCACAGATCGACGCGGCCCTTCCCAGCCTGTCGGAGGCCGAGCGTGACAAGGCGCTGACGCTCAAAGCCGCCTTCGCGAGTCAGGACTGCACGGGCCTCTGCGCGTTGGAGAGATAGCCAGGCGGGGTGCCGCTCAGCCCTTCGTGCCACCGAACCGGGTCATGGTTCACGACTTCGGGGCGAAGCTCACCTTCACCGGCGAATCCTGCCGAGCCGTCTTCTGATTCGGGCCGTAATCGGGGTTGAAGGCCGGGTGCCAGACCCTCAGCTCCGTGTCCGACGTCCATTCCAGATCAAGCTGGCCGTCATGGGCGTAGCCATCGAACTGCATCAGGGCATCCACCGCCGAATGGCACGGTTCCGATTTGCCGGCTTCGAGCACTGAGACCTGCGTGATCTCGGTGCGTTCGAGGGGCGCGCCCTTCTGCGGGCATTTGCGCACCTCCACATGATAGGCCCCGTTGGGCGACGGCAGATCCGAGACGATCTCGTCCGGGCCGCCGCAGGCCGTCAGCAGAAATGGCAGCACACCCATGGCTGCGATTCTATTCTTCATCGAGAAAATCCAGAGAGATTGAGACCGGATCAGGGCTAATATTGCCCCTCCTCCTCGTCGAATTTGAAGGTAAGCGCATCTTCCGGCAAGCTGCCGTCAACGCGCCAGCAACACGCACTGAAAAGAGCGGTGAAACCGCCCGGCAGTCGACTGGATAGAAGAGCGATGAATATCGAGGGTGATTTCCACCGGTCTCCTTCAGGCGGCCGAGGCGAATCTGGAAATGATTCATAACTACTCTGCGAAGCAGGTAACCTCAAGAGATACAGAGATCTACACAATGGTTGCGTGGCAAAGGCGGGTGCCGTCGCCACGGCACCGCACCTCGGCGACATCGCCCACCCACGTCGCGGGAACGCCGGCTCAATCGATCCGGGTGACGAAATTGTCGCGCTCGCGCCTGACCTTCTTCAGATCGACGAGCCAATCGCCTTCCAAGGCGCGGTAGCCGAGCGGCAGCAGAACCACGCTGCGCAGGTTCCGGGCTCCGAGATCGAGGATGTCATCGACCTTCGCCGGCTCGAAACCTTCCATGGGCGTCGAATCCACCTCTTCGAAAGCGGCCGCGATCAGGGCCGCTCCAAGACCGATATAGGCCTGCCGTGCAGCCGCCTGGAAATTGGCCTCGGTCCCGCGCTCGGAAACAATGCCGAGCAACCGCCGCCGATAGGCTTCCCAGCCTTCGTTCTCAAAACCTCTGACTTGGTTGGTGAGATCGAACATCATGTTGACGCGGTCGGCCGTGATGTCGTCCCATGCGGCGAACACCAGGAGATGCGAGCAATCGGTGATCTGCGCCTGATCCCAGGCCGCCGCGCGTATCCTGGCGCGGATATCGGCATTGGTCACGACGATCAGCTCGAACGGCTGAAGCCCGCTTGAGGTCGGCGCGAGCCGCACCGCTTCGACGATGCGGTCGAGAACCTCCTCGGAAACCTTCTTCCCCGCATCATATCGCTTTGTCGCGTAGCGCCATGCCAATCTGTCGTTGACGGTCGTCATCTCGTATTCCTTCACGTCCAATATAAAGACAGCGGCGGTCGCCCAGAGGCGCGCCGTGCCGGGATCGATAAAAGATCGGATCAGGACTCGAGAAAAGCTGGCTCGATGCATGGCGATGCTGCTGCCCACGCAGCAATGCAGCCCTTGCGCATCGTATAACCTTACCAGTGCGGACCCTCGCCCCTTTCCTTCGCAGGCTCGGCGATGAGGTTGATATAGTCTTCCGTCCATTCGATGAGCATACGAAGAACCAACCCTCCCGGAGTGGGGCTGTCGGGCCGATCGGATGGTTGCAGGAAACCGAACAATGTCTCGCAGGCCTGCCTGTCCTCGGCACAGGACGGCGGCCGGGTGAGCCGTTCGTTTCTGGCAGCACACAGCGTCCGCCAGAAACTTGCAGAACGCGCACCGGCGAACTCGAACTGGACCGCGCCATCTCGCAGGGCCGACAGAAGCGCGGGAACGTGGCCGCGGTTGTGCGTGAGATGCATCCAGTACTCGGCCTTGAAGAACGGCGCGAAGCAGGCCCTATCGAGGAGCATTCCTTCGAAGTCGCCCGTTAGGCTCTTCGGCTGGAATTTTGCCTCGGAGAAATCCGCGTCCCTCAAATCGCCTGCGAAAATCTCGGGGCTGAACTCGGCGCGTTTGAACGACGCATGGCGCAGGCAGGCCCCCGTAAAATCCGCATGGTTGAAGAAACTGCGCTCGACATGGGCATGCTCCCATCCCGTGCCCGACAGATCGGCATGGCTGAGATCGCATTTGCGAACGTGGGAATGGAAGAACGTCGCGCCGACGAGCGTGGCGCCCTCAGCGCTTCCTGCGAGATCGCAGTGATGGAAAAGAGCGCCGGTCAGGTCCGCGCCGGGCACGTGCAGATAGCTGGAATGTCCCGAGAAGATGATGCCTTTGAGGTCGGCGCCGGTCAGATCGGCGTCTGCGGACATGGCCTGATGATAGGCTTCCGCGAGCTTGGCTCCCTGAGGAAGAGGAAACTCGCTTTCTACCGTTCCGGCGAAAAGGACCGCGCCGGTATGACGATGGACAATCGTGACGTCTTCAACGGCCATTGCGTGTCGCCACTCCTTTTTCCTGGCGGAGACTGTCCACGACAGGCAGAAATTTCAACACCACAGCGCTACTTACGCGGCAGATGACGGGATCCATGACGCGCGAAGCCACCTTCACCCTTATCCCACGCGACCTCAATCAGGGGGTGCGCCTGCACACGTTCAGCAATTATCGGCAGACGAAGACCATTGCGAAGCTCGTCATCCTTTGGGCTGTCGCAACGGCGCTCACGTTCGTGATCGCCTATGACGACCGGCACACATGGCCCGAGCGCCTGCACGACGCGGCACCCATCGCGTTCGTTTTCGCGGCCGTCATACTCGGCACCATTTTCGGTGTGCCGCTGCTGCTGGCCCCGCTCGCCATTCGAAAGCGGTTCCGGCAGGAAAAGTTCCTGCGCGAGCCGGTCACCGTCTCATGGGATGAGAAATCCTATGCGGTCGTGCATCCCAATACGCAGTCTCGGCTGGCGTGGACGGACTATGTCTTCCTTCGTGAGAACCGCAACGTCTTCACCTTCGCGATCTCGAACTTCAACTATTAGGTCCTGCCGAAGCGGGCGCTGACGACCGGGCAGATCGAAGACCTCCGCACGATCATCCGGCAGAACGCTTGAGAGACGCTCAAGCGACAAGCCTCCGGACCTGCTCTGGAGCCGCCGCGTTCACCGAAGGGCGGTCTCTATCCGCAGGAGGCGGCGGTCACGCGGCCCGCCGGATCCACCGTCACCGTTACCCGATCGGTGCGGAAGTCCTGCGTGACCATATCGCCCGGTGCGATCCGCCGGACGATGGCGGCGCCGGTTTGCCGGAGAATATCGGCATCGCTGCCGGCAGCCTGCCCCACAAGCGCCGCGGCGGCTTCCCTCTGGCATGTCTTGGCGCCCGCACCTTTCGCCTCGCCGGTCGCCTCGGTGGGGCCGCAAGCGCCCAGCAGCGCCAGTGCCAGCAGCGCCACCGGCCCGCCGACGAGACCCGCCGTTCCCGACCGTCGCGGCACCGCATCAGCCACGCATTCCCGAACGCTCCCGGATCGGCAGGCCGTCCTCTCGGTCACCATGTGGATGCTCCTTGTGTCGCCGGCCGCGACTCATAGCACGGCGGGACGAATGGCTTGGGCGGCAACCCGTTTCGCCTCCCCACGGGGGGGTCTTGCATCATGAGACGATAACAGGCCAACAAAAAGCCGGCGCCCTCACACCTTGTCGAGCTTGCGGTGCGGCTCGGGCGGCAGCTCCACGCGGATCGCATCGCCCGCCGCGATGTCGCCGCCCTCCAGCACCACGCTCATCACGCCGCTCTTGCGAACCAGATTGCCGTCCGCGTCGTGGTCGAGCAGCGCGTGCATCAGCCCCTTTTGGAAATCATCGATCTGGACGCACGGATTGCGCAGGCCGGTCACCTCCACCACGGCGCTCGCGCCGATGTGGAGCCGTGTGCCTTCCGGCAGGCCCAGCAGGTCCACACCGCGCGTCAGCACGTTCTCGCCCAGATCGCCTGGCCTCACGTCAAACCCCCGCCCGGCCAGCTCCTCGAACAGCTCGGAATGGATCAAGTGCACCTGCCGCAGATTGGGCTGCGTCGGGTCGCGCCCCACACGCGAGAGGTGCTGCACCGTCACGCCGAGATGCGCATCGCCCTCCACTCCCAGTCCCTTCAGCAGGGTGATGCTGGTTTCCAGCTCCTTGCTGAAATGATGATCGCCGCTGCGAGCAACCGACAACACGGTTCCGTCTGCGGGTTGGGAGGGGGACGTCATGGAAAGCACCTCGTCATGAAACGAAAGATCAGGAAGGAATGGGCAGCCGCTTCGCATGCTGCACGAGAATGTCGAGGAACGCGCGGCTCGCCTCGGCCAGCGTGCGGTCGTTGACCACACGCGCATCCGCCTCGACCGGGACGGCACGCGAACGGGCCAGCCGCTCGGCGAGATCGCCGTCTTCGGCCCGCCCCCGCCGGGCCAGCCGCTCCGCCAGCACCTCCACAGGCGCGGTGATTTCCACCACGAGGACGTTCGGCAGATCGACGCGCGCCCGCTCCACCACCCGGCGCGAGACGTTGCAGACCACGATCCGCCCATCCCCCGCCGCCCGTCGCGCCTCGCCCGGCACGGCATAGGCCAGGCCGTGGGCGCGCCAGCACAGCGCGAACGCACCGCGTGCCTCGGCCGCCGCGAAGTCGGCCTCGCCCAGCGTGTCGTGATCCTCCGCCTCGGAACTCGGGCGGGTCACGATGCGGCGCGGAAAGACGAAGCGCCCGTCTCCCGCCAGAGCCTCGCGCGCAAGATCGATCAGGCTGTCCTTGCCTGCGCCGCTCGGCCCCACCACGAGGATGAAGCCGCCCGCGCTCCGGTCGGGATCGCTCACACCACCCGCTCCCCTTCGCGCCACACACGGCGCACCACGGGGATGTCGGAGGCCATCGTCACCTGGACGAGGTCGGCCCGCAGCCCGGGTGCGATCTCGCCGCGGTCGTTCAGCCCACTCGCCAGCGCCGGCGCCCGCGTCACCTTCCGCACGGCGGCGGAAAGGTCGGTGCCCGCCAGGTTCCGCAGCGCGAACGCCGCCATCAGCAGGCTGGCCGGCACGTAGTCCGACGACAGGATGTCCAGCCCGTCATGCTCGGCCAGATCGAGTGCCGCCAGATTGCCGGAATGCGAGCCGCCGCGGATGATGTTGGGCGCGCCCATCATCACCGCGATGCCGTTTTCGCGCAGCGCCAGGGCCGCTTCCAGCGTGGTCGGGAACTCGGCCAGCGATACGCCCTCCTCCACCGAATTCGCCACCTCGTCGAGCGTGGTGTCGTCATGGCTCGCCAGCGGCACGTTGTGCTGCCGGGCGAACGCGATCACGCGCGGCCGGTTACGCGCCGAATGCTCGCCGTTCTCGGCGATGCGGCGGTCCATCTGATGGGTGAATTCCTGCAGGGATTTGCCGGTCTTCCCCATGTAATAGATCAGGTACTTGTCGATATCGCGGAACTGCCGCTGCCCCGGCGTGTGGTCCATCAGCGACATCAGGCTGATGCGATGGCACGCCGAAAACTCCTCGATCGATTCCATCAGATCGGGCGAAGGCACCTCGCAGCGCAGATGCGTCAGATGCTCGGCGCGGAACAGGCCCGACGTCCGCGCCTCGTCCAGCGCGTCGCCCAGATCCATCAGATCCGCCCCCAGCCCGCCGCCGTCGAGATCGGAGCCAGCGCGCAGCGAATCGAACACGGTGGTGATGCCGGACGCCGCGATCTGCGCGTCATAGGCCAGCACCGCGCCCAGCGGGTTCCACCGCACCTTGGGGCGCGGCACGTAATGGCTTTCCAGATGGTCGGTGTGCAATTCCACCAGACCGGGGATCAGATAATCGCCGCCGAGATCGAGCCCGCGCTCGGGCGCGCGCCCCTCGCCGTGCTCCAGAATGGCGCCGTTCTCCACGGCCACCCAGCCGCGCACCACCCGGTCGGCCAGAACGAGTTCCGCGTTTTCGATCAGTCTCAGATTCTCATGCATGTCGGTTGCGGATCCTTTCAGGCCGCGGCTCTAGCGCCCGTGCGTGTCACGTCCACGACACGGTCGGCCACGTGCCCGCGCACCTCCTCGTCGTGGAAGATGCCGATGATGGCGGTGCCGGCCCGTTTCTTCTCCTCGATCAGCCGCACAACCACTGCCCGGTTCTCGGCGTCGAGAGAGGCGGTCGGCTCGTCCAGCAGCAGAATTGGCCGCTCGGCGATCAGGCCGCGTGCGATGTTGACGCGCTGCTGCTCGCCACCGGAAAAGGTCGCCGGCGGCAGGCTCCACAGCCGTTCGGGCACGTTCAGCGCCGCCAGCAGTTCGGCCGCGCGTTCATTCGCCGCCTCTCGCGACAGCCCGCCCTCGCGCCCGGCGGCCGCAACCACCTCCCGCGTCCCCACACGGGGGATCACCCGCAGGAACTGGCTGACATAACCGATCACGCTCCGCCGCAGCGCCAGCACACGGCGCGGTTCGGCGTTCGCCAAATCGACCATCTCCTCGCCGTCGCGCACCAGAACGCGGCCCACGTCGCAGCGATAATTGCCGTAGGCAATCTTCAGCAGTGAGGACTTGCCCGCACCGGAGGGGCCGCCCAGCACCACGCATTCGCCAGGCCGGGCGTCAAAGCTGACATCACGAACCGCATCGAGCCGCATTCCGCCCTGAAGGTGCAGGGTGAAGGTCTTGGAGACGTGTTCGAGAACAATGAGAGGGCGCATGTGTCAGGCCGCCAGAACGGAGGAGACGAGAAGCTGGGTGTAGGCGGCGTGCGGATCGTCCAGCACCTGGTCGGTCAGCCCGGTCTCGATCACGCGGCCCCCGCGCATCACCATGATGCGGTGGGAGAGCAGCCGCGCCACCGCCAGATCGTGCGTCACGATGATCACCGCGAGGCCGAGATCGGCGACGAGGCCGCGGATCAAATCGAGCAGCCGCGCCTGCACCGAGACGTCGAGGCCCGACGTCGGCTCGTCCATGAAGACGAGGCGCGGTTCGGTCACAAGGTTGCGGGCGATCTGCAGCCGCTGCCGCATCCCGCCCGAGAAGGTGTGCGGGCTGTCGTCGATGCGCTGCGGGTCGATCTCGACGCGCTCCAGCCAGTCACCGGCCGTGCCGCGAATGTTGCCGTAATGGCGCGCGCCCACCGCCATCAGCCGCTCGCCCACATTGCCTCCCGCCGAGACCGGCATCCGCAGGCCCTGATTGGCGTCCTGCCGGATGAAGCCCCAATCGGTGCGCGCCAGAAGCCGCCGCTCCGCCTCGCTCAGAGTCGCGAGATCGCGCATCTCGCCGTCGCGCATCCGGTAGTGCACCCCGCCCGCATCCGCTTCGACCTCGTTGGCGAGCAGGCCGAGCAAGGTCGATTTGCCGGAGCCGGATTCGCCGACCACCGCCAGCACCTCGCCCTCGTGCAGGTCGAGCGAGATGCCATCGCAGGCCGTGCGATTGCCGAAGCGTTTCGTCAGCCCTCGCGCCGAGAGAAGAGCCCCGCTCATGGCCGCACCTCCTCAGCCGGGGCGGCCAGCGGGTTCACGCCCAGCGCGCCCACATGCCCGGCCTCTCGGCGCTCCTCGCAGAAATCGGTGTCCGAGCACACGAACATCCGCCCGCCGCGATCGTCCAGCACCACCTCGTCGAGGTAGACGCCCTCCGCACCGCACAGCGCACACGGCTCCTTGAAGGTCTGCACCCGGAACGGATGGTCTTCGAAATCGAGGCTTCGCACCCTCGTGTGCGGCGGCACGGCATAGATCCGCTTCTCGCGGCCGGCGCCGAACAATTGCAGCGCCGGGCTCATGTCCATCTTCGGATTGTCGAATTTCGGGATCGGCGAGGGGTCCATCACATAGCGGCCCGCCACCTCCACCGGGTAGGCATAGGTCGTGGCAATGTGGCCGTGGCGCGAAATGTCCTCGTAGAGCTTCACATGCATTAGGCCGTATTCGGTCAACGCGTGCAGCTTGCGCGTCTCGGTCTCGCGCGGCTCCAGGAAGCGCAGCGGTTCGGGGATCGGCACCTGATAGACCAGAATTTGCCCGGCCTTCAGCGCGCGCTCCGGCACGCGGTGGCGGGTTTGGATTACGCTGGCCTCGGCCGTTTTCGTTGTGGTGCGCACGCTGGCGGTCTTGGCGAAGAAGGCGCGGATCGACACCGCATTGGTCGTGTCGTCCGACCCCTGGTCGATCACCTTCAGCACGTCGTCGGGCCCAAGGATCGAGGCCGTCACCTGCACCCCGCCCGTGCCCCAGCCATAGGGCATGGGCATTTCGCGGCTGGCGAACGGCACCTGATAGCCCGGCACCGCGATCGCCTTCAGGATGGCGCGCCGGATCATCCGCTTCGTCTGCTCGTCCAGATAGGCGAAATTGTAGCCGGTCGCCCCGGTGTTCGGTTCGGTGCTCATTCCGCAGCCTCCGGCACCGCCGCGCGGCGTGCCTCATATTCGGCCCGCATGGTCCGTACGAGGTCGAGTTCCGCCTGGAAGTCGACGTAATGCGGCAGCTTCAGATGTTCGACGAAGCCGGTCGCCTGCAGATTGTCGCAATGCGCCAGCACGAATTCTTCGTCCTGCGCCGGCGCGCCGGTCTCCTCGCCCAGCTCGCGCGCCCTGAGCGCGCGGTCCACCAGAGCCATGGCCATCGCCTTGCGCTCGCCGCGCCCGAAGGCGAGGCCGTAGCCGCGCGTGAATTGCGGCGGCACCGCCGCACTGCCGGTGAACTGCATCACCATCTCGCATTCGGTCACGGTCATGTCGCCGAGCGGCACCGCGAAGCCCAGTTCCTCGGGCACGAAGTCGATCTCGACCTCACCCACCCGCACCTCGCCGGTGAAGGGATGGGTGCGTCCGAAACCGCGCTGGGTCGAATAGCCGAGCGCCAGCACGAAGCCCTCATCGCCGCGCGCCAGTGCCTGCAGGCGCAGATCCCGCTTCGCCGGGAAGTCCAGCGGCTCACGCGTCAGGTCGGACACGTCGGCACCGTCCTCGGGTTCCGGCACAGCCTCCATCAGGCCTTCCGCGCCCAATATGGGCATCACATGCGGCATCGCTTCGCCAGAGGCTTCGGCCTCCGGCGCGCGCGGCGGCTCGCCGTTCGCCTCAAGCGCGAAATCGATCAGCCGGTGCGTGTAGTCGAAGGTCGGCCCCAGCACCTGCCCGCCCGGCATGTCCTTGAAGATCGCCGAAACCCGCCGCACCGCGTGCATCGCGCCGGTGTCCACCGGCTCCGACGCGCCGAAACGCGGCAGCGTGGTGCGGAACGCCCGCACCAAGAAAATAGCCTCGATCAGGTCGCCGCGCGCCTGCTTCAGAGCGAGCGCCGCAAGGTCGGGATCGTAGAGCGAGCCCTCGGTCATCACACGGTCCACCAGCAGCGTCAGCTGCTCGCGGATCTGCGCCGGTTCGAGCTCCGGCACCGCTACATCGCCGCGCCGCTCATGGTCCAGCAATCGGTGGGCGTTCCGGATGGCGGCCTCACCGCCCTTCACCGCGACATACATCGCTCAGACCTCCCCGATCTGGACGGAGCGAGGCAGGCCCACCACCTGCCCCGGCCCCGCTAGCACCACATCGACGCCGCAGGGAAACAGCGCGTGATTGTCCCGCCATTGCCGTTCGAAATCCGGCGGCAGCGGCCCGGCCCGCAGATTCGCGCTGCCCGCAATGCCCGGCCCGCGCAGCACGAGCCCGCCATCCTCGCCCAGCCGGTCCACCGCGATCAGCAGCGTGGTCGACCGGTCGGGATAAAGCGCATTGCCCGGCGCGAAAGCCGCGAGCGCGGGGCAGCGCGCCGCATCCTGCACCAGCGCGAACATCGCCCGCGCCGGCTCAGCCACGATCGGCGCGCCGGTGTAGAACTTCAGATACCGCACCACCTCGTCGGACGCGGCCAGGGTCGCGTCCAGCCAGATCGGCGTCTCGTGGTCGGCGAGCGTCAGGGCCAACGCCGCCAGTTCGGCGGCCAGCGGCTCGGGCGGAGACACCTCCGCCGGCAGTTCCTGCAGCGTCCCCGGCTCAGCCAGAGCCGCCATCACCGCGCGGAACACCGCCTGCGCCTCGAACACGGGATCGGCAAAAGCGTGCGCCATGCTCAATCCTCCCCGCGCGCCATGGTGAAGAAATCCACCTTCGTGGCCGCTACCTGCCGCCGTCGCCGCGCCTTCTCGGCGTCGACGCGGCTGCGGATCGGCGCGAACGCCGCCTCCAGTTCGGCCCGCCTCGGCGTCTGCCACAGCGCATCCAGCACGGCGGCCGCACGCGCCCGCGCCCGGTCGCGGCCCATCAGATAGGACACGCCGATCTCGCCGCTCGGCAGCCGCACCGCCGCGCGCGTCACGCTCACTTCGCCCACATTGAACGGTGCGCCCGTGCCGCCGATGCGCCCGCGCACCATCACGAGACCGAATTCCGGCGGTCGGATCTCCTCGACATCCGCACCGGCGCCCAGCGCCGTCACGGCCTCTTCGAGTTCGGCGCGAGTCGCCTGGGCATAAAGCGCCATTGCCGTTTGCCGGGAATCTCCAGCTTTCGTACACTCGCCGGTCATTGCAGCCACCAGATGATGATGTCTAATGATATAGACAACTGAACCGACACCTGCCAGTGAAAGTTTCATGACCAGCGCAGACCTCCTTTCCGACCCTCTCGTCCGCGGCTCCGGCCTCGCGGCCTGGCGCCAGATCGCCGACGCCATCGAGGCAGAGATCGTGTCCGGCCAACTCGCTCCGGGAGATCGCACCCCGCCGGAAATGCAGCTGGCGGCCCAATTCGGCGTCAATCGCCACACGGTGCGCCGCGCGCTCGTCCATCTCGCCCAGCGCGGGCTCGTCCGCTCCACGCAGGGCAAGGGCACGTTCGTCGAGCCGCGCCCCCTGCCCTATCCCATCGGCCGTAAGACGCGCTTTTCCGAGGTCATGGCGAAAGCCGGCAAGGAGGCGCGGGGCGAGCTTCTGCACGCCGAGCACGTCCAGGCCGACGCCCAGGTGGCCGACGCCCTCGGCATCGAGCAGGGCACCCCGGTTCTGGAGATGCACAGCATCAACCGCGCCGACGGCGTGCCCATGTCCCTGTCGCGCACCTGGCTGCCCCTGCCGCGCTTCATGGGGCTGGAGGAGATCTTCGCCCGCAAGGGTTCGCTGACGAAGGCCTACACGAAATACGGCCTCACCGATTACCGCCGCCTGTCGACGCGCATCGCCGCCCGGGCCGCCGATCCGGAGGAGGCCCGCCTTCTCGCCATTCCCGCCGGCCGCACGCTGCTCGTGGTCAGCAGCGTCAATGTCGACATGGAGGGCACCCGCATCCAGGCCACCCAGTCGCGCTTCGCCGCGGACCGGGTCGAGCTGGTCATCGAGCGCTAGGCCCGGCCGCATGGATCCCGCGCTCCCCGCCCCGCGCGAGCCGCAGAGAAAACGCGGCCGCGCCCGCGTTGCCGCGCTGATGAAGGCAGCGGCCGAATTGTTCGTGGAAAAGGGCTTCGAGGCCACCACCATGACGGAGATCGCGGCCCGTGCCGGCGGCTCCATCGGCTCGCTCTATCTGTTCTTCCCCACCAAGGAGGCGCTGGCCCACGCCACGCTGACGGCGCTCGCGGACGAGCTCGGCGCCCGCCTCGATGCTTTGGAAGAGGAGGCCGCGCAGCTGTCGCCCGCCGGCATCGCCGAGCGCCTGTTCGCGCAGCTCGCCACCTTCCTCGGCGAGCACCCGGAATACGGCGCCCTGCTCGACCTGCCGGGAGAGGCGGGCTGGCGCCGCACCGTCCGGCTGCGGCGGCGCACGCAGATCATGGGCCTGTTCGCCCGTGCCCGCCCCCCGCTGCCGCCCGAAAAGGCCGAGCGCATGGCCGTCATCATCCCGCAGCTGATGCGCATCGGCTCCATCGTGGATGCCGAGGCCGGCCTGCGCGAGGGCGTGTTCGAGGAGGTGCGGCTGATGCTGCACCGCCATCTTGAGGCCATGGCCGACGACGCGGACGCCTGAGCCCGCGCGGCCTTCAGGAGGCGGCCTGCGCCTCCCGCGCCAGCAGAGCGCGCTTGCGGTCCACGCCCCAGCGATAGCCCGAGGCTCCGCCGTCCGAGCGCACCACGCGATGGCATGGAATGGCCACGGCCACCGGGTTGGCCCCGCAGGCCCGCGCCACGGCGCGCACTGCGGCCGGCTGGCCGATCCGGCGCGCCAGTTCCGCATAGCTCACGGTCTGCCCGGCCGGGATGTCGAGCAGCGCCCGCCACACATTCTTCTGGAACGGCGTGCCCCGCGCATCGACGGACACGCCGAACGCCCCGCTTGGCGCATCGATGAAATCCGCCACCTCCCGCACCACGTCGTCCATGCTGCGATCGGCCGCCGGGCCGGCACCCGGAAGGCGCGTCGTCACATCCGCCACCAGCGCCTCGGAATCATCGCCCAGCAGGATGGCGCAAATGCCCGCTTCGCTGCGCGCGACGAGCAGCTGCCCCAGCGAGCATTCGCCCAGCCCGAACACGATATCCGGCCGGTTTTCCCCTCGGCCTGCTTCGGAATTGACGGTTTTCAACATTCTGACACCTCCCTCGGTTAGGGCATCTTTGAACGCTACCGCTGGTCAAGCCGCGTGGAAGCCTGTAATCCGCCAAATCGGTCCCGCGCGGGAGATCAGGAAACACTTGTCCACGCCTGCGCCGCAATTTTGTGGCGCGTGGTATGCCAGGTGTTGAAATCCCGGCGCACTTCATCCATCAAGTCACCTCTTTCGGCGGAAGGCAAATATGGAACCGGGCACCGCCCCTTCGGCATCTGTTCCTCACTCTCCGCAAGACCTGCTGCGTGCGATGTTCGACGCGGCCGTGTCGGCGGCACTCCCCTCCCGGATCGTCGCGGAGCATCTTCCGCCCCGGCCGAAGGGCCGCACCATCGTGGTCGGCGCCGGCAAGGCCTCCGCGGCCATGGCCAAGGCGGTCGAGGAAAATTGGGACGGGCCCCTCGAAGGCCTCGTCGTCACCCGCTACGGCCATGCCGCGCTTTGCCAGCACATCGAGATCGTCGAAGCCTCCCATCCGGTGCCCGATCAGGCTGGCCAGGATGCCGCCGGCCGCATTCTCGATATGGTCGGCGGCCTCACCGAAGATGATCTGGTCATCGCGCTCATTTCGGGCGGCGGCTCGGCCCTGCTGGCGCTCCCGGTCGAGGGGCTGACCCTTCAGGACAAGCAGGCCGTCAACAAGGCCCTGCTCGCCTCCGGCGCGTCGATCGACGAGATGAATTGCGTGCGCAAGCACCTGTCGGCCATCAAGGGCGGGCGTCTCGCCGCAGCGGCCTATCCCGCGCGTCTCGTCTCCCTGCTGATTTCGGACGTTCCGGGAGATGATCCCTCGGTCATCGCCTCGGGGCCCACCGTGCCCGACCGCACCACCTTCGCCGATGCCCTGGCCATCGTCCGCAAATACGGCATCGCCGAGCCGAAAGCCGCGATCGACCATCTGGAAAAGGCTGCCGACGAGAGCATCAAGCCGGGTGACGAGCGCCTGTCGCGCACCGAAACCGTGCTCATCGCCACGCCCCAGCTGTCGCTGGAAGCGGCGGCCGCCATCGCACGCGAGGCCGGGATCACCCCTCTCATCCTGGGTGACGCCATCGAGGGCGAGGCCCGCGAGGTCGCCCGCGTCATGGCGGGCATCACCCATCAGGTCGTGCGCTACGGGCAGCCGGCGCAGACGCCCTGCGTGCTGCTCTCGGGCGGCGAGACCACCGTCACCGTGCGTGGCAAGGGTCGCGGCGGCCGCAACGCCGAATTCCTGCTGGCGCTGACGGTCGCCCTCGGCGGCCTGCCGAACGTCCACGCCCTCGCCGCCGACACCGACGGCATCGACGGCAGCGAGGACAATGCCGGCGCCATCGCGCTGGACGACATCCTCAGCCGGGCCGAAACGCTCGGGGTCAAGGCCAAGGACCATCTTGCCAACAATGACGGCTATGGTTTCTTCGAGCGCCTGGATGCCCTCGTGAACACCGGCCCGACCTTGACCAATGTCAACGATTTCCGAGCCATTCTCATTCTTCAGGGAGGCGGGTTGTGAAGCCCGCGAAAACGATGCGTGACCGCAACACCAAGATCGTCGCGACCGTTGGCCCCGCCAGTTCGAGCCCGGAGCAGCTCCGCGCTCTGTTCGACGCCGGTGTCGACATGTTCCGGCTCAACATGAGCCATGGCACCCATGATGACCATGCAAGGCGCTTCGCCGCCATCCGCCAGATGGAGAAGGAGACGGGCCGTCCCGTCGGCATCCTGCTCGATCTGCAGGGCCCCAAGCTCCGCGTCGGCACCTTCAAGTCCGGCCCGGTCAACCTCGTCAACGGCGATCGTTTCCGCTTCGACCTGACGAACGAGCCCGGCGACAACACCCGCGCCTACCTGCCCCATCCGGAAATCTTCGCCGCCGCCCGCCCGGGCGTGCAGCTCCTGCTCGATGACGGCAAGATTCGCATGGAAGTCGAGGAGCATGGCGCCGATTACGCCATTGCCCGCATCGTCACCGGCGGCGTGCTGTCGGAGCGCAAGGGCGTCAGCGTCGTCGGCGCGGTGCTGCCGCTCGCGGCCCTCACCGAGAAGGACCATCGCGACCTGCACTTCGGCCTCGAGCAGGGCGCGGACTGGGTTGCCCTTTCCTTCGTCCAGCGTCCCGAGGACATCATCGAGGCGCGCGAGATCATCGGCGACCGCGCCCTCATCATGTCGAAGCTCGAGAAGCCTGCGGCGGTCGAGCGCCTTGAGGAGATCGTCCAGGAATCCGACGCCATCATGGTCGCCCGCGGCGACCTCGGCGTCGAGATGCAGCCGGAAGAGATCCCGCCGATCCAGCGCCGGATGATCAAGGTCTGCCGCGAATACGGCAAGCCGGTCGTCGTCGCCACGCAGATGCTGGAAAGCATGATCCAGACCCCGACGCCGACCCGCGCCGAGGCCTCCGACGTCGCCACTGCCGTCTACGAAGGCGCGGACGCCGTCATGCTGTCGGCCGAATCCGCTTCGGGCAAATTCCCGGTCGAGGCCGTCGCCATGATGAGCCGCATCGTCAGCTCGGTGGAGAAGGAT
The DNA here is from genome assembly GCF_052542005.1 of Terrihabitans aquatilis. NCBI lineage: Bacteria > Pseudomonadati > Pseudomonadota > Alphaproteobacteria > Hyphomicrobiales > Terrihabitans > Terrihabitans aquatilis. Next base: position 72,806 of record NZ_JBOCUO010000004.1, read on the forward strand.
CCGGACTACAAGCGCATCCTCTGCTTCTCGCAGCACAAGGCCAGCGCCACCATCGCGGACGCCATCTGCTCGGCTCTGCGCCAGACCGCCGACATCCTGCCGCTGGCAGCGGCCGTCACCTACACGACGACGGGCTCGACCACTCTGCGCGCCGCCCGCGAGCGGCCGCTGGTGCCGATCTTCTGCCTGACGCCGAGCCTCGCGACCGCGCGGCGCATGTCCTGCGTGTGGGGCGTCAGCGCCATCGTCACGCGCGATCTGGAGAAGGTGTCCGAGATCGTGGCCTTCGCGACCGACGCCGCCAAGGGCACGGGCGTGGCCAGCGACGGCGATTTCATCGCCGTCACCGCCGGCATGCCGTTCGCCCAGTCCGGCTCGACCAATCTGCTCCGCATCTTCCAGGTCGGCGCACTCTGACATCGGACGGCGCGCCGCAAAGGCGCGCCGCCACAATCAAGAAACGACGGGAAACGCTCGATGACTCAATGGATTCGCTTCCGCCACAACGGCGAAACACGCTTCGGCACGCTTGAGGGCGAACGCGTCGCCATCCATGACGGCACGCCGTTCGACGGCGCCACTCCGACCGGCGAGACCGCCGCGCTGGGCGATGTCGAGTTGCTCGCCCCGACCGAGCCCACCAAGGTCATCGCCTTGTGGAACAATTTCCACGCTTTGGCCGCCAAGCTCGACGTCGCCGAGCCGGCCGAACCCCTCTACCTCCTCAAGGCCATATCCTCCGTCACCGATCCCGGCGCGGTCGTGAGGCGCCCGAAATCCTATGACGGCCGCGTCGTCTACGAGGGCGAGCTCGGCATCGTCATCGGCAAGAAAACCACCAACGTCTCCGAGGAAGACGCCGCCGCTCACATCCTCGGCTACACCGTGGTCAACGACATCACGGCCGCCGACCTCATCCAGAAGGATCCGACGTTCCCGCAATGGGCGCGCGCCAAGGGCTTCGACGGCTTCGGCCCGTTCGGCCCTGTTGTCCAGACCGATGTGGATCCCGCTTCGCTGGTCGTCCGCACCGTGCTGAACGGCCAGGAACGTCAGAACTATCCGATCTCGGACATGATCTTCCCGGCCGCCCGCCTCGTCAGCCTGCTGTCGCACGACATGACCCTGAACCCCGGCGACCTCATCGCCTGCGGCACCTCGGTCGGCGTCGGCACCATGAAAGAGGCCGTCAACACGATCGAGATCGTCATCGACGGCATCGGTACCCTGACGAACACGGTCGAGCTCTGAACCTCGACAGCCCCGGCTGAACGGACCAAATGACAAGGCGCGGCCCCAAAGCCGCGCCTTTTTCCGTCGCATCAGGCCAAGCCGTTGATCGAGGGCCTTAGCCCCGACGCGACCAACCGGGTCCGGGCGCTCCGGGCAAGCCGCTCATACAGGCTGCCACATCGCCCGACGTCATTACGTGCACAGCCATCATCCGCGCACATCGGCACACACCGGCGCAGATCGGCACATCACAGGCACACCGATAGGCGCACCTATCCGCAGCCCTTCAGACAAACAAAAACGGCGCCCCGAAGGGCGCCGTTTCCGCAAGATTAATCGTCCGATCAGACAGCCTTGGCCTGATGCAGCTCGTCGATCTGCTCCTGGTTATAGCCCAGGCTGGCCAGCACTTCGTTGGTGTGCTGTCCGAGCAGCGGCGAAGCCGTGACCTCAACCTGCATGTTCGAGAACTTGATCGGGCTGCCGACGGTCAGATACTTGCCGAGCTTCGGATGGTCGACCTCGACCACCGTGCCGGACGCGCGCAGCGACGGATCGTTCGCGATTTCCTTCATCGACAGCACCGGAGCACACGGGATGTCGAACTTGCGAAGGATATCAACGGCTTCGAACTTGGTCTTGTCCGACAGCCATTCCTCGATGATCGCGAAGATGTCGAAGATCTTGTCCTGACGGGCTTCGGCCGTGTTGTACGCCGGATCGTCGATCCACTCTTCCTTGCCCAGCGCGCGGCAGATCGGCGCCCAGGCATGGCCCTGGATGGTGAAGTAGATGTAGGCGTTCGGGTCGGTTTCCCAGCCCTTGCACTTCAGCACCCAGCCCGGCTGGCCGCCGCCGCCGGCATTGCCGCCGCGCGGAACCACGTCCGAGAACTCGCCGTGCGGGTACTGGGGGTACTCTTCCAGATAGCCGATGGCGTCGAGGCGCTGCTGGTCACGCAGCTTGACGCGGCAGAGGTTGAGAACCGAGTCCTGCATGGACACGGCCACCTTCTGGCCCTTGCCGGTCTTGTTCTTGTGGTGCAGCGCGGTCAGGATGCCGATCGCGAGATGCATGCCGGTGTTCGAGTCACCGAGCGCCGCGGCCGACACGGTCGGCGGGCCGTCCCAGAAGCCGGTCGTCGAAGCCGCACCACCAGCGCACTGCGCCACGTTCTCGTAGACCTTCAGGTCCTCGTAATGATGGCCGTCCGAGAAGCCCTTCACCGAAGCCAGGATCATGGCCGGGTTCAGCTCCTGGATATGCTCCCAGCTGAAGCCCATGCGATCAAGCGCGCCAGGGCCGAAATTCTCGACCATCACGTCCGATTCCTGGATCAGCTTCGTCAGGACTTCCTTGCCCTGGGCGGTCTTGGTGTCGAGCGTCAGGGACTTCTTGTTGCTGTTCAGCATCGTGAAGTACAGCGCGTCGGCGTCGGGGATGTGGCGCAGCTGCGAACGGGTCACGTCGCCAGCACCGGGACGCTCAACCTTGATGACGTCGGCGCCGAACCAAGCGAGGAGCTGCGTGCAGGCCGGACCAGCCTGGACGTGCGTGAAATCGATGATCTTGATTCCGCTTAATGGCTTGTCGCTCATAATGCATACATCCCTTAGATTGTTTTGCTTTGTTCTCTCGCGGCATGCCGCTGCGAAAGAAGTGAACACTCAAGACGGCCTGTTCAAGAGCAGGCCTTCGGAAGTGGCGCCGATACTGGATCGGCCTATACTGATGAAACATGGATTTTCAGGCCAAACACACACACGGCCTGGCAAACGCTATTTGACTATTCACGACCGGGGCCTTGCTGACCCTCGTCTATTCAATAATCCGCCTCACGACGGCCCGCACATATAGCCGGACTGATGACCGAACGGCAACACGCAGGTTGCCCCGGCGCCTTTTTGGGCACCGGGGTTTTTCGTGGTGTTTTTTTATTTTGCGGA
>NZ_JBOCUO010000005.1:2500-5418 GCF_052542005.1 Terrihabitans aquatilis
AAACATCTAAGTACCCGTAGGAAAGGACATCAACCGAGACTCCGCTAGTAGTGGCGAGCGAACGCGGACCAGGCCAGTGCTTCCATGATCTAAACCGGAACCGTTCAGGAAAGGCGGGCCGCAGTGGGTGATAGCCCCGTACGGATCAATGATTGTGGAAGACTTGAGTAAGGCGGGACACGTGAAATCCTGTCTGAACATGGGGGGACCACCCTCCAAGCCTAAGTACTCCTTAGCGACCGATAGCGAACCAGTACCGTGAGGGAAAGGTGAAAAGCACCCCGACGAGGGGAGTGAAATAGTTCCTGAAACCGGATGCCTACAAACAGTAGGAGCCCAAGGTTCGTCCTGGGTGACTGCGTACCTTTTGTATAATGGGTCAGCGACTTAGTCTGACGAGCAAGCTTAAGCCGCTAGGCGTAGGCGAAGCGAAAGCGAGTCTGAACAGGGCGTTCAGTTCGTCGGATTAGACCCGAACCCAGGTGATCTAGCCATGAGCAGGCTGAAGGTGCGGTAACACGCACTGAAGGGCCGAACCGGTGTCTGTTGAAAAAGACTCGGATGACTTGTGGCTAGGGGTGAAAGGCCAATCAAACCTGGAAATAGCTGGTTCTCCGCGAAAGCTATTTAGGTAGCGCCTCGCATGTATGCTCCCGGGGGTAGAGCACTGGATGGGCTAGGGCCTCTTACCGAGGTACCAAACCTAACCAAACTCCGAATACCGGGATGACTTGTGCGGGAGACACACGGCGGGTGCTAACGTCCGTCGTGGAGAGGGAAACAACCCTGACCAACAGCTAAGGCCCCCAAATCATGGCTAAGTGTGAAAGGATGTGAGAATCCCAAAACAACCAGGAGGTTGGCTTAGAAGCAGCCATCCTTTAAAGAAAGCGTAACAGCTCACTGGTCTAAACAAGGGTTCTTGCGCCGAAAATGTAACGGGGCTCAAGCCATGTGCCGAAGCTTTGGGTTTACGTGTTTACACGTAAGCGGTAGCGGAGCGTTCCGTAAGCCTGCGAAGGGACAGTCGTGAGACATCCTGGAGGTATCGGAAGTGCGAATGCTGACATGAGTAACGATCAGGGGTGTGAAAGACACCCCCGCCGAAAGACCAAGGGTTCCTGCGTAAAGCTAATCTGCGCAGGGTTAGCCGGCCCCTAAGGCGAGGCCGAAAGGCGTAGTCGATGGGAATGGGGCGAATATTCCCCAGCCAGTGGAAGGTGACGAATCCCGTGTGTTGTCTGTTCTTATTGGATTGAACAGGCTTCGAAGGGGTTCCAGGAAATAGCCTCCACATCAGACCGTACCCGAAACCGACACAGGTGGTCAGGTAGAGTATACCAAGGCGTTTGAGAGAACTACACTGAAGGAACTCGGCAATTTACCTCCGTAACTTCGGGATAAGGAGGCCTCGTGCTTGGGCAACCAGGCAGGAGGGGCACAGACCAGGGGGTGGCGACTGTTTACCTAAAACACAGGGCTCTGCGAAACCGTAAGGTGACGTATAGGGTCTGACGCCTGCCCGGTGCCGGAAGGTTAAAAGGAGGGGTGCAAGCTCTGAATTGAAGCCCCGGTAAACGGCGGCCGTAACTATAACGGTCCTAAGGTAGCGAAATTCCTTGTCGGGTAAGTTCCGACCTGCACGAATGGCGTAACGACTTCCCCGCTGTCTCCAGTGTAGACTCAGTGAAATTGAATTCCCCGTGAAGATGCGGGGTTCCTGCGGTCAGACGGAAAGACCCCGTGCACCTTTACTGTAGCTTTGCGCTGGCGTTTGTGTTGGCATGTGTAGGATAGGTGGTAGGCTTTGAAGCCGGAGCGCCAGCTCTGGTGGAGCCATCCTTGAAATACCACCCTTGTAAATACGAACGTCTAACTGCGAGCCGTTATCCGGCTCCAGGACCGCGCATGGTAGGCAGTTTGACTGGGGCGGTCGCCTCCCAAAGAGTAACGGAGGCGCGCGATGGTGGGCTCAGACCGGTCGGAAATCGGTCGTTGAGTGCAATGGCATAAGCCTGCCTGACTGCGAGACTGACAAGTCGAGCAGAGACGAAAGTCGGTCATAGTGATCCGGTGGTTCCACGTGGACGGGCCATCGCTCAACGAATAAAAGGTACGCCGGGGATAACAGGCTGATGATTCCCAAGAGTCCATATCGACGGAATCGTTTGGCACCTCGATGTCGGCTCATCACATCCTGGGGCTGAAGTAGGTCCCAAGGGTTCGGCTGTTCGCCGATTAAAGTGGTACGTGAGCTGGGTTCAGAACGTCGTGAGACAGTTCGGTCCCTATCTGCCGTGGGTGTAGGAAACTTGAGAGGATTTGTCCCTAGTACGAGAGGACCGGGATGAACGTACCTCTGGTGGACCTGTTGTGGCGCCAGCCGCATTGCAGGGTAGCTATGTACGGACGGGATAACCGCTGAAAGCATCTAAGCGGGAAACCCACCTCAAAACCAGGTCTCCCTTGAGAGCCGTGGAAGACGACCACGTTGATAGGCCGGGTGTGGACGTGCGGTGACGCATGAAGCTTACCGGTACTAATTGCTCGATTGGCTTGATCGCTCTCATTACCAATGTCCGCGAAAGACATCGGTCAGCGATCACAAAAGATCACGCTTGCTTCACTGTTCTTTGCCGGCCTGGTGGCTTGGCGAGGAGAAAAAACCCGATCCCATCCCGAACTCGGCCGTTAAGCTCCTCTGCGCCAATGGTACTTTGTCTTAAGGCACGGGAGAGTAGGTCACTGCCAGGCCTGCAAAGAACAGTCGCTCTTCAACAATGCCAATCTACGGATCCCGAACCAGAACTCGGCCATCCAAACCAGATCGACGCGGGATGGAGCAGCTCGGTAGCTCGTCAGGCTCATAACCTGAAGGTCACAGGTTCAAATCCTGTTCCCGCAACCAAATACAAAAA
>NZ_JBOCUO010000006.1:0-2692 GCF_052542005.1 Terrihabitans aquatilis
AATTCTCTCGTTGCGTGGTGTGCTGGCATACAGTAGACCATGGTTTTGTTAATGACCGCGTCGTTTTGGCTCATGGGTATTTTGCTCGGGGTTTTGTGGCGCGGGGTTTTGGCAGGGAATGTCCGTTGCAGGAGCTAGTGCAGCCGAAGCTTCATGTTGAGCCCTTGGGCGTGAACGTCAGCCTTCGCGTGCTGGCGTACGATGCCTTGAAGAAGGCGATCATGGAGATGGACATTTACGGTCACCCGACGGAGATCCGGCTGGACGAGCGTCGTCTGTCGCAGGATCTCGGGGTGAGCCGGACGCCGATCCGTGAGGCGATCACGCTTCTGGAGCAGGAGGGTTTTGTCCGCTCGGTTCCGCGTCGAGGCATCTTCGTGGTGCGCAAGACGAAGGCCGAGATCCTGGACATGATCACGGTGTGGGCGGCTTTGGAAAGCATGGCGGCGCGTCTGGCGTGCACGCGGGCGGATGCGGCGAGCCTTCAGGGGCTGCGGCGGCTGTTCGACGCGTTCGAGGCCGACGAGGCGGCGGCCGGGGCGCATGTCCATGAATATTCCCAGGCCAATCTGGCGTTTCACGGGGCTCTGATCCGGCTCGGCGGGTGCGCGCTGATCGTCGAGATGACGGAGAACCTTATTTTGCACATGCGGGCGATCCGGGCGGTGTCGATCCGCCAGGAGCGCCGGCTGGAGACCTCGCGGCGCGATCACCAGGCGATCATCGAGGCGCTGGAGCGGCGGGACGCGGACCTGGCCGAGCGGCTGGTGCGCGAGCACACACTGGGCCTTGCGGCCCATGTCGAGCGATACGGCGTGTTTCCGGAATAGAAGCGGGCGCAAGACCCGTCCCTTGCGGACACGAGCGACAGACAAGCGAACAATCAAGGAGGACGTCCATGGCGACGACTGTTGAGAAGGCGAAGGAAGCGGCGGCTGCGGACGATCTGACGAAGACGGCTGCGGACGCGGACCAGGTAACGACGGGCGCCGAGGACGAGCGCGATCTGACGGACGGTTTCCACCTCGTCATCGATGCGCTCAAGCTGAACGGCATCAACACGATCTACGGCGTTCCGGGCATTCCGATCACCGATCTGGGCCGTCTGGCGCAGGCCGAGGGCATGCGGGTGATCTCGTTCCGCCACGAGCAGAACGCGGGCAATGCGGCGGCGATCGCGGGCTTCCTGACCAAGACGCCCGGCATCTGCCTGACGGTGTCGGCGCCGGGCTTCCTCAACGGCCTGACCGCGCTTGCCAACGCCACGACGAACTGCTTCCCGATGATCCTGATCTCGGGCTCGTCGGAGCGTGAGATCGTCGACCTGCAGCAGGGCGATTACGAGGAGATGGACCAGCTGGCCATCGCCAAGCCCCTGTGCAAGGCGGCGTTCCGCGTGCTGCACGCCGAGGACATCGGCATCGGCGTGGCGCGCGCCATCCGGGCCGCAGTCTCGGGCCGTCCGGGCGGCGTCTACCTCGATCTGCCGGCCAAGCTGTTCAGCCAGGTTCTGGACGCCGAGAAGGGCGCCAACTCGCTGGTGAAGGTGATCGACCCGGCCCCGGCGCAGCTGCCGGCGCCCGCCGCCATCACCCGCGCGCTCGACCTCCTGAAGGGCGCCAAGCGGCCCCTGATCGTGCTCGGCAAGGGCGCGGCCTACGCCCAGGCCGACGAGGAGATCCGCTCCTTCGTCGAGACCAGCGGCATTCCCTACATCGCCATGAGCATGGCCAAGGGCCTTCTGCCCGACACCCATCCGCAATCGGCGGTGGCGGCGCGCTCGCTGGTGCTGAAGGACGCCGACGTGGTCGTGCTGGTTGGCGCCCGCCTGAACTGGCTCCTGTCGCACGGCAAGGGCAAGACCTGGGGCGAGCCCGGTTCCAAGAAGTTCATCCAGATCGACATCGAACCGCGCGAGATGGATTCGAACGTCGAGATCGCGGCCCCCGTGGTGGGCGATATCGGCTCGTGCGTGTCGGCGCTGCTGAAGGGCCTGGGCGGCAATTGGCCGGCCCCGCCGTCCGACTGGACGAGCGCGATCGAGGCCCGCAAGGAAGCCAACATCGCCAAGATGTCCCAGCGCCTGCTGAAGAACTCCTCGCCGATGGACTTCCACTCGGCCCTGGGCGTGCTGAAGCAGGTCATCAAGGACCGCCCGGACGCGATCCTGGTCAATGAGGGCGCCAACACGCTCGACCTGGCGCGCGGCGTGATCGACATGTACCAGCCGCGCAAGCGCCTGGACGTCGGCACCTGGGGCGTGATGGGCATCGGCATGGGCTTTGCCGTGGCCGCCGCCGTCGAGACCGGCAAGCCGGTTCTGGCGGTCGAGGGCGATTCGGCGTTCGGCTTCTCCGGCATGGAGGTGGAGACGATCTGCCGCTACAACCTGCCGGTCTGCGTGGTGGTGTTCAACAACAACGGCATCTACCGCGGCACCGACGTCAACCCGACGGGCGGCGAAGACGTGGCGCCCACCGTGTTCGTGGCGGATTCGCGCTACGACAAGATGATGGAAGCGTTCGGCGGCGTGGGCGTCCACGTCACCACCCCCGATGAGCTGAGCCGCGCCGTGAGCGAGGCCATGGATTCGGGCAAGCCAACCCTCATCAACGCCGTCATCGACCCCGCCGCCGGTACCGAAAGCGGAAACATCGGCAGCCTCAACCCGCAGTCCAACATCAAGAAAAAA